>JAFDWK010000016.1:0-23049 GCA_018268515.1 Actinomycetota bacterium | reverse complement strand
GTCCGCGCTGGGTCGCGATCGCCCCGATCGGGGCCGTCCTGTGGACGGTCGTGCTGCTGCTACCGGAGGCGGCGGAGCGGGAGGCGGCCGGTGATCCGCTCTGGTGGACCCTCGAAGCCGCCGGATACATCGTCTGCGTCGCCGTCGTCGTCGCCGCACAGGTCGTGCAGTTCCGTCGCGGAGATCTCCAGATCCGCCGTCAGATCGGCCTGCTCCTAGCCTCTCTCGCGCTGTTCGCCGGCTTCGGGATCCTCAACGCCGCCATGGACCTCCTGCTGCGGAGCCCTGCCGACACCGGCTACGGCACCCTGCGCGGCGGGTTCATGTACGAGCTGAGCAACCTCTTCACGGTGCTGCTGATGGGCTGCGTCGCAGTGGCGATGGTGCGCGACGGTGCATACGGCGCCCGGATCGTGGTGGACCGGGCACTGGTCGCCGCGGTCGCACTGCTCGGCGCCGGGCTCGTGTACGCCGCCACGGTGGCGGTCGCCTCTGCGGTGCTGTCGGGCTGGCTCCCCGGGGCGCTCGCCGCCGTTGTCACGGCGGTGGCGCTCGCGAGCACCTACGCCCGGATCGCCCGTGCGGTGGGGCGGCTCGTGTATGGCGACGCCGATGACCCGACGACCGTGGCGGCGGCGCTCGACGCCCGGGTGGCCGCCGTCGAGGATCCCGCGGAACTGCTGCCCGCGATCGCCGAAGAGCTCGCCACGCGCCTGCGCTTCCCCGCCGTCCGGGTCGCGGATGCCGACGGCTCGGACGCGGAGACCGGATCCTGGTCTCCCCGAACAGCACGGATCCCGCTGTTGCTCGACGGGCGCCCGGTCGGCGGGGTCGAAGTCTCCCTGCGTCCACGGCAGAGACGACTCACCACGCGGGATCGCGCGGCACTCGGGGCCTCGGCTGGCCCCCTCGCCACGGCGCTCACCGCTCGCCGACTGACCGCCGAGGTGCGCCGCTCCCGGCTGGACGTGCTCATCGGCCGCGACGACGAACGACGCGCGCTGCGTCGACGGCTGCATGACGAGGTCGGCCCGACGCTCGCGCTCGCGGGACACCGTCTCGAGGCGGCGCGCACGGATCCGGCCCAGCTCGACGGCGCCGCGCAGCTGGTGGCGGACGCGATCGACCAGGTGCGCGCGGTGTCCCGGGGGCTGCGCCCGCCGGCGCTCGACGACCTCGGACTGCGTGCGGCGGTCGTGGCCTTCGCGGAGGGGCTCTCCCTGCCCCTCACGATCGACGCGCCGGAGCGGATCCGGCCGGGGGCGATCGAGGTCGCCGCGTACCGCATCGTCGTCGAGGCTCTGCTGAACACTGCCAGGCACGCCCCCGGATCGCGGGCGGCAGTCGCGGTGCAGCGGCACGCGGACGACTGGGGGATCCGCATCGACGACGACGGCGCCGGTCTGCTCGCCTCGACCGTGCCTGGGGTCGGCATGACGTCGATGCGCGAGCGCGCCGCGGAGCTCGGCGGATCGGTCGCCTTCACGCCGTCCCCGCTCGGCGGCACCCGCGTCGCCGTGCGGATCCCCGCCCCGTCCGAGGAGGAGCCATGAGTCCGGTGCGCGTCGCGATCGTGGACGATCACCGCGTGTTCCGGGAAGGACTCGCCGCCCTCCTCGAGGGGCGGGACGGGATCACGGTCACCGCCGACTTCGACGACGCGGAGGCGCTGTACTCAAGACTCGATGCGCTCGACGTGGACGTGCTGCTCCTCGACCTGCATCTCCCTGGAGAGAGCGGGCTGCAGGCCGCCGCACGACTCGCGCGGGAGCGTCCGGAACTGCGGATCCTCGTGCTGACCATGCATGACGACGTCGCCACCGTGCGCGCCGCGATCGACGCCGGAGCCTCGGGCTACCTCGTCAAGACGAGCGGCCTGGACGACATCGCCCGTGCCGTGATCTCCGTATCCGTCGGCCAGTTCGTGCTGGGTGCCGGTACCGACCGGGCCCGTGCCCCGCTGCCGCGCCGCGACCCGCGGGAAGCGTACACCGACCGGGAGAGGCAGGTGCTCGACCTGCTCGCCGAGGGCGCTACCACGATGCAGATCGCCGACCGGCTCGGGATCTCCGGCAAGACCGTGCGCAACTACCTCTCGACGCTGTACGCCAAACTCGGCGTCGAGGACCGCGGTCAGGCGGCGCTGGCCGCCCGGCGGCTGCGCGACGCCGCACGCTGAGCCCGGTCACTGCGACCAGTCCACGACTTCCAGACCTGGCACCCGGGCGAACTCTCGAACGTTGTTGGTGACCACGGTCAACCCCGCCGACCGCGCGTGCCCGGCGATGAGGACATCGAGTCCGCCGATCGGCGTGCCGGCTCGCGCGAGCACTGCGCGGATCTCTCCCGCATGCCGCGCAGCAGCGCCGTCGAACGACAGGACTTGGAGAAATGACAGGAACTCGTCCACTGAGCGCCTGCCGGCGGGCGGATCCTGGGACTTCTCCGCGCCGTACGCCAGTTCTGACACCGTGATCGTCGAGACAGCGAGGCGGTCGGACTCAGCACGGAGCCGCTCGCGAAGGGGGCCGGGCCCACGCCGTAACGCGAACACCACGATGTTCGTGTCGAGCAGGAACCGCGCGCTCACCAGTCGCGCTCCTGCATGGGCGGCTGATCGCGCTCGATCATGAAGTCGTCGGAGACCCGAGCGCCGTGCTCCCACCAATAGTCGAACGCCTCCGCGACCGGCGTGATCACACGAGCGTTACCGACGACAGTCACCTCGACCGCAGTCACGCCCTCGGGGAACGCCGCAGCCTTCGGCAGGCGCACCGCCTGCGTGCGGTTGTTGTAGAAGAGACTCGTCCGTGTCATGTCCGCTCCTTGGATATATCCAGAGTATATACGTGATCGTATCCGCCGGCGCCGATTCGGTGTCAGCGCCGATTCGGCTGAGGCTCCCCCGGACCTACGTTCGGGGCATGCGGGATCCCCCGCGAGGAGGCTCCCCATGACCAGGCTCACCGCGACCTCGACGGCCGCATCCGCGACGATCGGTGCCGGCACCGATGCGCACGCCTCGACCTGACGCCTATGGTCCGGTCATGATTGCGCGGAAAGCGGTACCGGGCCACGATGATCGCATGGCGATGGAGGCCGCTGGGGCGTCGCGCCGCACGGCTTCCGCGGGCTGGTGGGTCGCGGCGGCCGTCATCGGCATGTCCGTCGTGACGGCCATCGTGCTGGGATCCCTCCATCCCCATCCGGAGTTCATCCCGGCCTCGCTCACACAGCACCTCGCGTGGACGGTCGGCATGGCGGTGAGCCTGCCGGTCGCGCTCGGTATCGCGCTCTGGAGCGCGGGACGCGGGCACGCCCGCCTCGCCGCCATGATGTTCCTCACCTGCGCGGCGGCGGCCGCGTACTGGCTCACCCCCGCGCTCTGCACGACCCTGATCGACGCGGGCGCGACCGGAACCGTCGCGTTCTCGGTGATCGCCGCGTACAGCGGCTTCGGCTGGACGACCGTGCTGAACCTGCTCGGGCTCACCGCCATCGTTGCGGCATGGGAACCTCTCGGTCGCCGGGTCGCCCGCCCTGCCGCGATCGCGCTGGCCGTCGTGATCATCGTGATGGCGGCGTTCGGACTGCTGGTCGCCGATCCGGCGTTCGTCGAGGCGTACCCCGACGCCCCCACCGCGCTCTCGCGCGCCGTGCTGCGGAGCCCTGCGATCGCGACGGTCAGCACGGTCTTCTTCACGTCCTGGATCACCACGTTGCTGATCGCCCCGGTCGGGCTATGGATCGCCGCCGTGCGCGCAGGGCGTCGACCGGCGGATCCTGGTGCGCATCGCGATCGGCGCGATGATGCCGGGGATGGTGTTCGGCCTGTGCGGGCTGTACGGCGTGCTGTCGATGGGCGGATCCGGCTCGGAGGTGACGCCGCTCGCGCTCACCTTCGCCGCCGCCCTCAGCGTGACGTTCGGCTGGCTCGCCGCCACCGTCCGCGACGCCGGCACCGCGAGCGCGCGACTGACCGCGATCGGCTCGGTCGTGCGGGTGCTGCTGTGGTCGCTCTATGTGTTCGCGCTGCTGCGCGCGCTGGTCCCGCTCGCAGGGCTGCTGAACGGCTCCGCTCAGGCCGGTGCCGGCCTCGCAGTCGTCGTGATCGCGACCACGTTCGTGCCCTGGCGCCTGCTCGTGAACTGGTGCGCCCGCAAGGCCGATCCGCGCGCTGCGGTCGCCGCCGCGACCATCGCGGCCGATCGGGGCGGCCGTCCCGGCGTCGTCGCGCAGCGCGCGCTGCAGGAGGCTCTCGGCGACCCGCAGGCCAGGCTGATCGTGCGGATCTGGGATTCGGCAGGCATCGGATGGGTGAGCGCGGACGGCAGCCCCGCCGATCCCCCGGTCCGGGATCCGGACACAGCGACCCTGGACGACGGACGTCCGGAGCCGGCTGCCGTGCTCGTGACCGCGACCCGGTTCATCGATGCCGGCCCGTTGCTGAACGCGGTGCGACCCCTCATCGAGCGCGCCGCACTGGAGGCCGAGGTCCGCGCGCAATCGGAGCGGGCCGCCGCGGAGCGCCTGCGCGCCGACAGCGCCTCCGCCGAGGCGCACCGGCGCATCGAGCGCGACCTGCACGACGGCGTGCAGGGCCGGCTCGTGTCGCTCGGACTCGGCCTCAGCCTCGCCCGTGACGGCATGACGGATCCGGTCTCCCGCGTGCTCATCGACGAGACCGTCGGGCAGCTGCGCGACGCGGTCGCCGAGCTGCGCGAACTGTCCAGCGGCGACCTCTCCACGCGATTGACCGAGATCGGGCTCGCGGCGGCGGTGGGCGAGCTGGTGCGTCGGATGCCGGTCGCCGTGCAGGTGCAGATCGCTCCGGTGCGCTTGTCCCGCGACGTGGAGGCGGTGGCGTATTTCGTGGTCGCAGAGAGGCTATTGCGTGAATCGGTCTGTCTGCTGATCTCGTCGCTCTGCGTGGGCGCGGCGGCAGGGCGTGTTTACAATGGTTGATCAGGCATTTTCGGTAGAATCATATGGTGACTCAGAACTTCCGTGGCGCGGATCGTGACCAGTCGTTCCTGCTGCCTCCATCGATCACGGACTGGCTCGCCGAGGACCATCTCGCATGGTTCGTGATCGACGCGGTCGACCAGATCGACATGGGCCCGTTCCTGTCCGCGTACCGGGCGGATGGGCGCGGGGGCGCCGCGTACCACCCGAAGGTGATGCTGGCCCTGCTGGTCTACGCGTACGCGTGCGGCCAGTTGTCGTCGCGGAAGATCGAGCAGGCCTGCCAGACGGATATCGCGTTCCGGGTGATCACCGGGAACCAGGTCCCCGATCACACCGCGATCGCCCGGTTCCGGCAGGCCCACGCGGAGCGGTTCGGTCACGTGTTCACCGAGGTCCTCGCCCTGTGCAAGACGGCGGGGATGACCGGGGTGGGGATGGTCGCCGTGGACGGGACGAAGCTGTCGGCCCCGGCGGCGCTGTCGGCGAACCGGACCGGGGAGCAGATCGACCCGGTCGTGGCGGCACTGATCGCGCAGGCTGAGGAGGTCGATGCGGCCGAGGACGCCGAGCACGGCACAGACCGCCGCGGGGATGAGCCTCCGGCGGCGTTGCGCGGCCGGGCGGATCGGCGCCGCAGGTTCGCCGAAGCGAAGAAGATCCTGGACGAGCAGAAGGCCCGTGAAGACGCCGAGCATGAGCAGCGTCTGGCCGAACGTGCCGCGGCGGAAAAGGGAGCGGGTGTGAAGCTGCGCGGGCGGAAGCCGGTGCACCCGCGGCAGCGCAAGGACGCGAAGCCGGCCCGGGTGAACACGACCGACCCGGAATCGCGGATGATGCCGCAACGGCGGGGCGGTTTCGTGCAGGGCTGGAACGCGCAAGCGGTCG
Organism: Actinomycetota bacterium; assembly: GCA_018268515.1. Lineage (GTDB taxonomy): Bacteria > Actinomycetota > Actinomycetes > Actinomycetales > Microbacteriaceae > Microbacterium. Next base: position 17,196 of record JAFDWK010000016.1, on the reverse strand, counting down.
TCAACGACCAGCAGGTCATCCTTGCCGCCGAGATCACCACCGATACCGGCGACGCCGGCCAGCTGCACCCCATGATCGCCGCTGTCCGCGCCGAACTGAACGCCGCCAGGATCGGGGATCCGATCGGGGTGCTGCTGGCCGACGCGGGATACGCCAGCGAAGCGAACCTCGAAAAGCTCACCGATGACGACCCGGACTGTTACATCGCGACCCGCAACACCTACCGCAACCCCGAACCCCGGCTCGGCCGGCGCGGCCCGGTCCCGCAGGGCGCGACGCTCGTGCAGCGGATGGACCGGAAGGTATCGACCAAGGCTGGAAAACAGGTCTACCGTCGCCGGCAGGCGATGATCGAGCCCGTCTTCGGGCAGATCAAACACGGACAAGGCATCACCGCGATACCCCGGCGCGGCAAACACGCAGCGGCAGCCGAGTGGAAGCTCATCGCAGCCAGCCATAACATCCTCAAACTATTTCGACGCACACTCCGCAACGCCCGGGAAGCCGCCACCGGGAGCACCGCGACCGCGCTCGGATAGACCCACGCAGGCCCGGCCACGTCCACGGCCAGACTCGCGACAAAGCCCATCACCGTCCGGCCCCGACGCCCGTGGCCCCGGCCACGCCTTCACGCAACAGCCTCCAGAGGCCGTCACGAATGCGATCAAGCACGGCGCCCCCTCCCAGGTGCTGGTGCGCGTGGACGGTGATGCCGAGATCGTGGTGCGCATCGCCGACAACGGATCGGGCGGGGCCGACCTGCGCGCGGGATCAGGTCTTCGTGGCCTGCAGGAACGGGTGCATGCCGTGGGCGGGCGGCTGCTGGTGAGCGAGGCCGTGCCGAGGGGAACACTGGTCGAGGCGGTGCTGCCATGCGGGTCGTGATCGCCGAGGATCTGGTGCTGCTGCGCGACGGCATCGCGCGGGCTCTCGGCGCGCACGGCGTCGAGGTGGTCGCCGAGGTCGGCGACGCCGGTGCGCTGATCGACGCCGTGACGATCCAGCGCCCCGACCTCATCGTCGTGGATGTGCGCATGCCGCCGGACTTCTCCGACGAGGGCGCGCGAGCCACGCGGCTGCTGCGCACGCGCTTCCCGCACCTCGCCGTGCTCGTGCTTTCGCACACGGTGGATCCCGACCTCGCCCTGCTGCTCGCCGCCGAGCGTCCCGCGGGCTTCGGCTATCTGCTGAAGGACCGGGTGATGGATCTGGACGGCTTCATCGCGTCTGTGCGCGAGGTGGCCCGCGGCGGCACAGTGGTGGATCCGGAGGTCGTGGAACGGGGGCTCGCGCGCCGCGAGGCGCCGCTGCGGCATCTCAGCCCGCGCGAGCGCGAGGTGCTCGCCGAGCTGGCGAAGGGACGCTCGAATGCGGCGATCGCGCATGCGCTGTTCGTCTCCGAGCGAACCGTCGACGCGCACCTGCGCTCGATCTTCGTGAAGCTGGGCCTGCCGGAGAGCGCGGACGCGAACCGTCGCGTGCAGGCGGCGCTCACCTGGCTCGCCGACGCGGCCTGACGATCCGGCCCCGCGGCTCCCCGGGTCGGTGCTGGGGCCGATGCCGGATCCGGCACGCCTCGCCTACCGTCGGAGCATCGGAGCGGCATCCGCTCCTCGTCCCCGAAGGAGGAACCATGTCACGCAAGCGCTCCCTGACCGCGTGGGTCAGGATCCTGCATCGTTGGATCTCGATGCTGTTCGTGGTCGTGGCGGCGGCGCTGATCGTGCCCGGCGCGTTCGGGGTCGACACCACGACGAGCCCGCTGGGACTTGTCGCGCTCCTGATGCTGGTGCTGCTCGCGGTCAGCGGCGTGTGGACGGCCGTGCACCACTACGCGGTGAAGCTGCGTCACCCGCGGCGTCGTTCGGGTGTGCCCGCCGCGCCGGTCGGCTGAGCACGCTCAGCCGCGGCGGAACTCGCGTTCCGGGGACCCCGTGTACAGCTGCTGCGGCCGGCCGATCTTGGTCTGCGGGTCGAGGTTGAGCTCGCGCCACTGCGCCAGCCAGCCCGGCAGACGCCCGATCGCGAACAGCACGGTGAACATCCGGGTCGGGAAGCCCATCGCCTTGTAGATCACGCCGGTGTAGAAGTCGACGTTCGGGTACAGGCGACGCTCCTGGAAGTAGTCGTCGGCGAGCGCGATCTCCTCGAGCTCCTTGGCGAGGTCGAGGAGCGGATCCGTGACGCCGAGCTCGGTGAGGACCTCGTCGGCCGCGGCCTTGACCAGCTTCGCGCGCGGGTCGTAGTTCTTGTAGACGCGGTGCCCGAAGCCCATGAGCTTCACGCCGTCTTCCTTGTTCTTCACCCGCTCCACGAAGCGCTGCACGCTCTGGCCCGAGTCGCGGATCTGGCCGAGCATGGTCAGCACGGCCTCGTTCGCGCCGCCGTGCAGCGGACCGGACAGCGCCTGGATGCCGGCGGAGATCGACGCGAACTGGTTCGCTCCGGTGGATCCGACCAGTCGCACCGTGGAGGTCGAGGCGTTCTGCTCGTGGTCCTCGTGCAGCACGAGCAGCAGCTCGAGCGCCTTGGACATGACCGGGTTGACCTGGTACGGCTCGCTGTGCACGCCGAAGTTGAGCTTGAGGAAGTTGTCCACGAAGCTCAGCGAGTTGTCCGGGTACAGGAAGGCCTGGCCGACGCTCTTCTTGTGCGCGTAGGCGGCGATGACCGGCAGCTTCGCGAGCATCCGGATCGTGTTCAGCTCCACGTGCTCCGCGTTGTGCGGATCTGATTCCTTCTCGTAATAGGTCGAGAGGGCCGCGACGGCCGAGGACAGCACGGCCATCGGGTGCGCGTTGTCGGGGAGCGCCTGGAAGAAGTGCTTGAGATCCTCGTGCAGCAGCGTGTGCCGGCGGATCTTCTCGTCGAACTCGGCGAGTTCGGTGGCGCTGGGGAGCTCGCCGTAGATGAGCAGCCACGCCACCTCGAGATAGGAGCAGGTGTTGGCGATCTGCTCGATCGGATACCCGCGATAGCGCAGGATCCCCTGGTCTCCGTCGATGAACGTGATCTCCGACTTGGTGGAGGCCGTGTTCACGAAGCCGTAGTCGAGGCCGGTGTGGCCGGTCTGCCTCGTCAGCGTGGAGAAATCGATGCTGGCGTGCCCGTCGGTGCCCTGCAGGATCGGGAACTCCGCGGTCTTGTCGCCTACTGTCAGCGTCGCCTTCGTAGGCCGCTCGCCCGCTGCGCTCACGCAGACCTCCTCATGCGTCTGTCTCGTGTGGGGGATGCGCGATCGGTGCCGGTGGGCGATGGGCGGAAGGCCCCTCGATCGCGTCGCTCATACAGCCTAGCCCGCGCGCACACCTACTGTGAAAACGGCCAAGAGTAGCCGTCATCATGCTGTGGAAGGCTACGAAGACGCACCGCGCAGCCGGGCGGCGGCGGCCTCGATGCGCTCGAGCGGGGCGGTGAGCGAGAGCCGCACATGCTGCGAGGAGTGCTCACCGTAGAACGGCCCGGGCCCCGCCAGGATGCCCAGATCCGCGAGCCTGCCCATCGAGGCCCAGGCGTCGCGCCCCTCGGTCGCCCACAGGTACAGGCCGGCCTCGGAGCCGTCGATGCGGAAACCGGCATCGACGAGCGCGGGGCGCAGCACATCGCGACGTGCCCGGTAGCGCTCCTTCTGCGCCGCCACGTGCTCGTCGTCGCGCAGTGCGACGGCCATCGCGTGCTGCACGGGCGCGGGCGGCATGAGACCGAGGTGCTTGCGGGCGGTGAGGATGTCCCCCACCACGCGCGCGCAGCCCGCGACGAACGCGGCACGGTATCCGGCGAGGTTGGACTGCTTGCTCAGCGAGTAGACGCCGAGCAGGCCGGCACGGGTGCCGCCGGTGACGCGCGGATCCAGCACCGAGGGCACCCGCTCGGTGGCCCAGGGACCGTCCCAGCCGAGCTCCGCGTAGCACTCGTCGCTCGCGAGCACCGCCCCCAGCTCCCGCGCGCGGCGCACGGCCGCAGCGAGCTCCTCGACGGTCCAGGTGCGCCCGTCCGGGTTGCCCGGGGTGTTGATCCAGATGAGCTTCGCGCCCTCGGGCCAGAGCGCGGGGTCGTCCTCGCTGACCACGGTCGCGCCGGCGACCTGGGCGCCGACCGCATAGGTCGGGTAGGCGACGCGCGGCTGCACCACGATGTCGCCCGCGCCGAGGCCCAGCAGCGTCGGCAGCAGCGCCACCAGCTCCTTGGAGCCGATCGTGGGCATCACATTGTCCACCCGCAGATCGGGCACGCCGCGGCGCCGCGCATACCACTCGACGATCGCCTCGCGCAGGGCAGGGGTGCCGACCGTCTGCGGGTAGGAGTGGGCGTCCGTCGCCTCGGCGAGAGCACGACGGATGATCTCGGGAGTCGGATCCACCGGGGATCCGATGGCGAGATCCACCAGTCCGCCGGGATGCGCGGCTGCGCGCTCGCGGAATGGGGCGACGGCATCCCAGGGGTAGTCGGCGAGGTCGCGGACGCTCACGTCGTCACTCGCCCTGCGGCGGCAGTGCGGCGATGATCGGGTGGTCGTAGTGGATCACGCCGACCTTGGCGGCGCCGCCCGGAGATCCGATCTCGTCGAAGAACTCGACGTTGGCCTTGTAGTAGTCGGCCCACTCCTCGGGGAGGTCGTCCTCGTAGTAGATCGCCTCGACCGGGCAGACCGGCTCGCACGCCCCGCAGTCGACGCATTCGTCCGGGTGGATGTACAACGATCGCTCGCCCTCGTAGATGCAGTCCACAGGGCACTCGTCGACGCAGGCACGATCCTTCACGTCGACGCACGGAAGAGCGATCACATATGTCACCGCACCAGTCTAGAGCGTGTCGGCGGGCCGTTCTCCGACCCCGGCGCGCACCCGCTGCTCGTGCTGCAGACGACGCAGCCGGGAGAAGTCCGGCCATGCGGCGACCAGCAGCACCATGCCGGCGACGGTCCAGGTCCAGACCACCCCGGCCAGGTCGTTCGGCACGATCACCGACCCGCCGGGACCCATGCCCGAGATCACGACCATGCCCGCCAGCATCCCGAGACCGGTGACCAGCGCGCCCCAGCGGTCGTGCAGCAGCAGCCGCACCGCCAGCAGCAGCCCGCCGCAGGCGATCACCCCGAGGACCAGGCCGACCCAGCCGGATCCGAGGAACGCACCGAGCACCGGGATGCTGGCCGGCCACCCGGTGGTCACGAACGACGAGGCGTGCGTCACCGTGGTCGCCAGCCCGAACACCGCGCCCACGACGAACAAAGCCACCCACGACAGCGCTCTGCCGAGCCAGGATCCACGCACGCCTCGAGCTTACGCGGCCCAGCCCAGCAGCCGCAGGAGAGCCGCGACCACGGCGGCCGCGATCACGACGACGAGGAACGACTGCCGGAGCCAGAGCAGGCCCGCCGCGACCACCACCGCGGGCACGCGTGCGTCCACGACGATATGAGGTCCCGCGGCGAGCGCCTGCACGGCGACGAGCGCGGCCAGCAGCGCGACCGTCAGCAGGTCCGTGATCCGCGCCGGCCGCGGCGCCTCGAGCACGGACGCCGGCACCAGGTAGCCGGCGCCCTTGAGCGCCAGGCAGCCGATCGCCGCCAGCAGCACCGCGTTCCACATGGTCATGCCGAGCCCTCCGCCCTCGCGGGATCCGCCTCGGCCGCCCGCGGCGCGAACCAGTTGAACCAGCCGACGACGATCGCCACGAGCGCCGCCACGAGCACGGGAAGGCCCGGGATCAGCACGGGCGTGAGCGCGGTGGCGACGGCTGCGGCGGCGATCCCGACGGCGATGGCCTGGCGCTTGCGCAGCCGCGGCCAGAGCAGCGCGAGGAAGGCGGCAGCGGCGGCGGCATCCAGGCCGTAGGCCTTCGGATCCCCCAGCACGTCGCCCAGCAGGGCCCCGAGCAGGGTCGTCAGGTTCCAGCCGAGGTAGATCCCCACGCCGGTGATCCAGAAGCCCAGGGTGCGCGCCCGCGGGGAGCTCTGCGCCAGGGAGACCGCGGTCGATTCGTCGATCGTGAACGGCGCGGCCAGCGCTCGCCGGAACGCCCCGCGACCGATCACGGGCGACATCCGCATCCCGTAGGCCGCGTTGCGCACGCCGAGCAGCAGCGCGGAGGCGATCGCCGCGGGTGCCGCGGCGAGCCCGCCCGCCCCGATCACGCCGACGAACGCGAACTGCGAGCCGCCGGTGAACATCAGCAGGCTCAGCACGCAGGTCTGCCACACGTCGAAGCCGCTCGCGACCGCGAGCGCGCCGAATGAGATCCCGTAGGCGCTCGTCGCGAGGGCCACGCCCAGCGCCTCCCGGCGCGCGATGCGGGCCTCCGCCTCCTCGTCCGCGCCATGCGCGACCGTTCGCTCCTCTGAACGCATGACCATCATTCTGAACACGCGCGGAATGTTTGTCAAGGCGAACGATCGTTTGAAATACTGACCGCATGGACGATCTCCGCGAACGCATCTCCCGCTCCCTGCGCCGCGAGCGCGAGGCCGCCGGGATCTCGGTCTCCGAGCTGGCCCGCCGTGCGGGCGTGTCCAAGGCGACGGTCTCGCAGCTGGAGAGCGGTTCCTCGGGCCCGAGCGTGGAGACGCTGTGGGCGATCGCCGACGCGCTCGGGGTGCCGTTCGCGGCGTTCGTCGAGGAACGCACGAACGCGCCGACGCTGATCCGCGCGGGCGAGCACGCCGGCGTCCCCTCGGCCGCGGCCCCGTATGTCGCGACCCTGATCTCCGCGTGCCCGCCGGGTGCGCGCCGCGATGTGTACATCATCCAGGCCGAGCCGGGCGAGCCCCGGCGATCGCAGCCGCACCATGTCGGCACCACCGAGCACGTGGTGCTGATCACGGGGCGCGCCCTGATCGGTCCCCCCGAGTCCGCCGTCGAGCTGCGCCCCGGCGACTACCTCTCCTACCCCGGCGACGCGTCGCACCTGTTCGAGGCGCTCGAGCCCGGCACGTCGGCGGTGCTGCTGTCCGAGCTGCGCTGAGGGCGCTGCTGTCCGGACTGCGCTGAAACGCCGACGGCCCCGCCTGCCGGAGCAGGAACGGGGCCGTCGGATCCGAACGCGGGTTACGCGCCCGCGTCCTGGCGCTTCTGGCGCGAGGCCTCACGACCGCGGACGGTCGCATCCAGGATCACCTTGCGGATGCGGACCTTCTCGGGCGTGACCTCGACGCATTCGTCGTCGCGGGCGAACTCGAGGCTCTCCTCGAGCGTCAGCAGGCGCGGCGGCGTCATGGACTCGAAGTTGTCGGCCGTGGAGGAGCGCATGTTGGTGAGCTTCTTCTCCTTGGTGATGTTCACGTCCATGTCGTCGGCGCGCGAGTTCTCGCCGATGACCATGCCCTCGTAGACCTCTTCGGTCGGCTGCACGAAGAACGACATGCGCTCCTGCAGCGCGATCATCGCGAACGGCGTGACGACACCGGTGCGGTCGGCGACGATCGAGCCGTTCTGGCGGGTCGTGATCTGCCCGGCCCACGGCTCGTAGCCGTGCGAGATCGCGTTCGCGATGCCGGTGCCGCGGGTCGTGGTGAGGAACTCGCTGCGGAAGCCGATGAGGCCGCGCGACGGGACGACGAACTCCATGCGCACCCAGCCGGTGCCGTGGTTGGTCATGTTCTCCATGCGGCCCTTGCGGTTCGCGAGAAGCTGGGTGATCGCGCCGAGGTGCTCCTCGGGGGTGTCGATCGTGAGGTGCTCGAACGGCTCGTAGGTCTTGCCGTCGATCTTCTTGGTGACCACCTGCGGCTTGCCGACGGTGAGCTCGAAGCCCTCACGGCGCATGTTCTCGACGAGGATCGCGAGCGCGAGCTCGCCGCGGCCCTGCACCTCCCACGCATCCGGGCGGCCGATGTCCTCGACCTTGAGCGAGACGTTGCCGATGAGCTCGCGGTCCAGCCGGTCCTTCACCATGCGCGCGGTGAGCTTGTGCCCCTTGACCTTGCCCATGAGCGGGGAGGTGTTGGTGCCGATCGTCATCGAGATCGCCGGGTCGTCGACGTGGATCGCCGGAAGCGGACGCACGTCCTCGGGATCCGCGATCGTCTCGCCGATCGTGATGTTCTCGATGCCGGCGATCGCGACGATGTCGCCGGGGCCGGCCGACTCGGCCGGGAAGCGCTCGAGCGCCTTGGTCTTGAGCAGCTCGGTGATCCGCGCGCTGGTGTAGGAGCCGTCGTGGCGCACCCAGGCCACGGTCTGGCCCTTCTTCAGCGTGCCGTTGAACACGCGCAGCAGTGCGAGGCGGCCGAGGAACGGCGAGGAGTCGAGGTTGGTGACCCAGGCCTGCAGCGGCGCCTCGTCGTCGTAGGCGGGCGCGGGGACGTGCTCGAGGATCGCCTCGAACAGCGGCTCGAGGTCGTCGTTGTCGGGCAGCGAGCCGTTCTCCGGACGGGTGCGCGACGCGGCGCCGGCACGACCGGAGGCGTACACGACGGGCACGTCGAGCAGCGCGTCGACGTCGAGGTCGGGCACGTCGTCGACCAGGTCGGACGCGAGGCCCAGCAGCAGGTCGTGCGCCTCCTCCTCGACCTCGGCGATGCGCGCGTCGGGGCGGTCGGTCTTGTTCACGAGCAGGATGACGGGCAGCTTCGCCTCGAGCGCCTTGCGCAGCACGAATCGGGTCTGCGGCAGCGGGCCCTCGCTGGAGTCGACGAGCAGCACCACGCCGTCGACCATGGACAGGCCGCGCTCGACCTCGCCGCCGAAGTCGGCGTGGCCGGGGGTGTCAATCACGTTGATGGTGATCGGGGTGTCCGTGTGGGCGCCGTTGTACGTGATCGCCGTGTTCTTGGCGAGGATCGTGATGCCCTTCTCACGCTCCAGGTCGTTCGAGTCCATCGCGCGCTCCTCGATGTGCGCGTGCTCGCCGAAGGAGCCGGTCTGACGCAGCATGGCGTCGACCAGCGTGGTCTTGCCGTGGTCGACGTGCGCGACGATGGCGACGTTGCGGAGATCGGAACGGAGGGCGTGCGCCATGAAGGTGTCCTAAGCAGATGGGGTTTCGCCCGGGATTCCGGACTCTTCAGGATACATCACGGCATCTGGACGTCCTCTGCGCGGCGGATCCACACGACTCGGCCCTACGCTCGACGCATGAGGATCGCCCTGCCACCGCCCCCGCCGGACGCCCCGTCTCGCGCGCGGATCGGGTGGGAGATCGCGATCGTGCTCGCACTCGGGCTCGGGCAGTCGGCCGTGTACGCCATCGTCCAGCTGCTGGACCGCCTCTCGCGATCGACGCCGCTGGCCGGCCAGACCGCGACGCTGAACCCTGCGCTCTCGGACCGGCAGGTCTTCGACCTCCTGTACCAGCTGCTCGGCATCGCGTTCTCCGTGGCGCCCGTGCTGCTGGTGTGCTTCCTGCTCTGGCGGCCGGCGCGTCCGCGCCTCGGCGCGCTGGGGCTGGACGGTCGCCGGATCGGGCGCGACTCCGGCTGGGGCATCGTGCTGGTCCTCGCAATCGGGATCCCCGGGCTGGCGCTGTACATCGCCGGACGCCTGATGGGCTGGTTCGTCGCGGTGGATCCGGGCGCGCAGAGCGCCTACTGGTGGACGCTTCCCGTGCTGCTGCTGTCCGCCGCGCGCGCCGCCGTGCAGGAGGAGTTCGTGGTGCTCGGCTACCTGTTCGCGCGGCTGCGCCAGCTCGGCTGGAGCCCGTGGACGATCCTGGTGGCGACGTCGGTGCTGCGCGCGAGCTATCACCTCTACCAGGGGCCGGGCGCGTTCGTCGGCAACCTCGGCATGGGGCTGCTGTTCGGCTTCCTGTTCCTGCGCACGGGCCGGCTGCTGCCGTTCCTCGTCGCGCACTTCCTGATCGACGCGACGGTCTTCGTGGGCTATCCCTGGGCGGCGTCCCTGTGGCCGGCTCTGTTCGGCCTCCCCCCGCATTGACCCCCGCGCTCTCGCCGCTCTCGCCCGCTTTCACCGCTCCGGCTTCACACCCGGCGACCCGCCTCGCGGCGACGCTCCTCCTTGTCCGCGAGACTCCAACTGGGCGACGAGACTGCACCCAAACAGCGCAGTCTCGTCGCGGAGTTGGAGTCTCGCGGTCAGGTGAGGCCGGGGTCGCTTCGGTCCGCACAGACGGCTGGCGGCAGAGGTTCTACACGGATCTCGTGACGCGGGAACCGAGCCGCGCCCGCACCGTGGAGGATCAGCGGATGCTGAACTCGACTCTCGCGCCCGGACTCGCGCCCACCCCGATCGAACTGATGCGCTCGCACGGTGCGGCGAACACCACCGTCCTCGATCGAGCGTGGCGGCAGGGCGAACTCGTCAGGGTCGTCCCGGGCGTCTACGCACCGGTCGGGCAGTGGGAGGCCTCAGCGCCGTGGGACCGCTATCTGACTCGCGTGCATGCCGTGAACCTCGCCCACCCCGGATTCGTCTTCTGCGGCACCACCGCGGCCGCTCTCCGCGGCGTGTTCCTCGGACGGCAGAGCGATCCCGTCCTCATCCTGGATCCTGATCGCACCAGCCGCGTCTCGGGCGTGGTCCGCGTCCTCACCTCGGCCGATCGGCGCACGATCGACGAGATCGACGGGATCCGGCTGACGTCGGGCGCCGACACCGCCGTCGATGTCGCCCGCACCTCATCTCCCGGCGCAGGCCTCGCCTATGCCGACGCGCTGATCCGCCGCACACCGGGGCTCACGGCCGCCCAGCTTCGCGCGATCAACGAAACGCGGCTCTCCTCACGCAACCGCGCAAGGCTCGATGGGCCCTCGAACGGGCGAGCGGCGTCCCAGAGAGCGTGCTCGAATCCCTCAGTCTCGCCGCGATGGAGTTCGCCGGATTCGAGCTGCCGGAGACGCAGGTGACGTTCCTCATCGACGGCGAAGAGGACCGGGTCGACTTCTTCTGGCGTTCGCGGGATCTCATCGGAGAGGCGGACGGCGACGTCAAATACGCCGGCGAGTTCGGCGACCCGACCCAGGCGATCCTCGAGGAGAAGCGCCGCGAAGCCAGGCTCCTGCGCCGCGTCTCGAACCGGATCCGATGGGGCTGGCCCGAATTGCGAGAGCTGGATCCGCTCATCGACATCCTCCGCACCGCGCGCATACCGCGTCCGCTTCCCGCAGACCCGTTCCTGCTGGCATCGCTCCGAGACGCCCTGCACTGACGCTGACCGCGAGACTCCAACGGGGCGACGAGACTGCGGCTGAACAACGCATTCTCGTCGCGGAGATGGAGTCTCGCGGTCAAAAAGGTCCATGGGCCTCAGGAAGGCCGACGGGGGCGGGAGTCAGCGGGTGGCGGCGATCGCGATGGCGGCCCAGATCAGGATCACGACCAGGGCGCCGATCGCGGGCCAGTCCCAGCTGCGGCGGATCGGGGCGTCGGAGCCCTCCCCCGCGGTGCCCACGGGGCGCTCCACGGCGCTCTCCCAGCGGGTGCGCACCTCGGTGAGCGCCTGCAGGCTCTGCGGCACTTTCACGTCGCCGGAGCGACGGCTGAGGCGCGGCGGCTGGATCCGGCCCGGGCCACCCCAGCACGACAGTGTGCGTGCGTCGTCGAGGGTGAAGTCCAGCTGCCAGCGCAGATCCAGCTCAGCCACGCGGCGCCAGCCGAACGCCGTGCGGCGCAGGAAGTTCTGCACGGTCGCGCCGTCCTCGTCCACGCGCACCATCGAGACCACGCTGACCACGTAGATCAGCCACAGCACGAGCAGCACCCAGGGCGCGTAGAGCAGCATCTGGGCCCAGCTCCCGCGCACCACGGCGTCGCCGAGCAGGAAGACGGCGAGCACCGCGCACACCACGAGCACGGCGATGCCCGTGGGCGCACGGTAGGTCCGCGCGCCCACGGGCATCTGATCCATCGAGCTCACGCGCTCCGACCGCCGAGGGCGATCGAGACGCCCGGGATCGCCTGCAGCAGGCGATCCGTGTACTCCTGCTGCGGGTTGGCGAAGATCTCGTCGACGGTGCCCTGCTCGACCAGCTTGCCCTTCTCCATCACGCAGACCAGGTCGGCCGCCACGCGGACCACGGCGAGGTCGTGGGTGATGAACAGGTACGTCAGATCCAGCTCGCTCTGCAGCTCGGCGAGGAGCTTCAGGATCTGATCCTGCACCAGCACGTCGAGCGCTGAGACGGCCTCGTCGAGCACCACGATGTCGGGCTTGAGCGCCAGTGCGCGCGCGATCGCGACACGCTGGCGCTGACCGCCGGACAGCTCGTTCGGGTACCGGGTCGCCAGCTCCCGCGGCAGCGAGACCTGATCCAGCAGCTCCAGCACCCGCTCGCGGCGCGACGCCTGGTCGCCCACCTTGTGGATGTCGAGCGGCTCCGAGATCGTGTTGCCGATGTTGCGCAGCGGATCCATGGATCCGTACGGATCCTGGAACACGGGCTGCATGCGCCGACGCAGCGCGAGGGTCTCACGATTCGTCAGCGCCGAGATGTCGTTGCCGTCGATGGCGATCGAGCCGCTCGTCACGTCCTCGAGCTTGAGGACCATCTTGGCCACGGTCGACTTGCCGGAGCCCGACTCACCGACCAGCGCCAGCGTCTTGCCCTTCGGGATGTCGAACGACACGTTGTCGACGGCGCGGAACGGCACGCTGCGGAACTGGCCCTGGCGGATCTTGTAGTCCTTGGTCAGTTCGCGCACGCTCACCGTCGGCGGGATGCCGGCGATGTCCTCGCTGGTGGAGATGCCGCGCGTCTCCACCACCGCCTGGATGCGCTGCGACGCGATACTCGGGGCCGCGGCCACGAGCTTCTGCGTATACGGGTGCAGCGGGTTCTCCAGGATCTCCCGGCTCGGTCCCGCCTCGACGATCTCACCGTTCTGCATGACGATGATCTTCTCGGCCCGCTCGGCCGCGAGCCCGAGGTCGTGCGTGATCAGGAGCACCGAGGTGCCCTTCTCCTGCGTGAGCGAGGCCAGATGGTCCAGGATCACGCGCTGCACGGTGACGTCCAGCGCCGAGGTGGGCTCGTCCGCGATCAGCAGCTTCGGGTCGGCCGCGAGACCGATGCCGATCAGCGCGCGCTGACGCATGCCGCCGGAGAACTGATGCGGGTACTGGTGCAGCCTCTTGGCGGCGTCCGCGAGGCCCGCCTGCTGCAGCACCTCGATGGCCCGCGCCTCGATCTCCTTGCGTCCCTGGGCGAGCCCGTTCGCACGGATCGCCTCTTTGACCTGGAAGCCGATCGACCACACCGGGTTGAGGTTGGACATCGGATCCTGCGGCACGTAGCCGATCTCTCGTCCGCGGATCTTCTCCATCTGACCCTCGGTGAGCCCGGTCAGATCCTGACCGTCGAGCGTGATGCTCCCGGCCGTCACGTGCCCGGTGCCGGGCAGCAGGTTGACGATCGCCGACGCGGTCGTGGACTTCCCGGATCCGGATTCGCCCACGATCGCCAGGGTCTCGCCGGCGTACAGCTCGAGGTTGACCCCGTGCAGCACCTCCCGAGAGCCCTTCTGGGTGTCGAACGCGACCTTGAGGTCGCGGATCCGCAGCAGCGGGGTGTCTGCGGTCGCGCTCATCGGCGGGCCCTCGCTCTCGGGTCGAGGGCGTCTCTGACGAGCTCGCCCAGCATGATGAACGCGAGCACCGTGACGGTCAGCGCGATCGAGGGGTAGATCAGGGCCATCGGGGCCACCCGCAGCGACTGCTGCGCCTGGCTGATGTCGTTGCCCCAGCTCATGGTGCCGCTGGGCAGTCCGACGCCGAGGAAAGACAGCGTCGCCTCGGCGACGATCGCGGCCGCGAGGCTCAGCGTGGTGACGACCAGCAGCGGCGCGATCGCGTTCGGGATCACGTGCGACACGAGGGTGCCGAACCGCGACTTGCCGAGGGCCCGGGAAGCCATCACGAATTCGGCCTGGCGCACTCTCAGCACTTCGGCGCGCACCACGCGCGCCGTGGACGCCCAGGCGAACCCGCCGATCGCGAGCGCCAGGGTGAACACGTTGCGGAACTGCGCGAACACGCTCATCACGACGACGGCCGCGAGGATGTAGGGGATCGAGAAGAAGATGTCGCCCACGCGGGACAGCACCGAGTCCAGCCAGCCGCCGTAGAAACCGGCCAGCGCGCCCATGACCAGGCCGATCGTGGAGCCGATGACGGTCGCGATGATGCCGACGGACAGCGAGGTGCGCGCACCCCACACGGTCCGGGCGTAGATGTCGCAGCCCTGGAAGGTGAAGCCCAGCGGATGGCCCGCGGTCGGACCGCCGTTGGAGTTGTCCAGGTGACAGTTGCTGTTCGGCGGCGTCTGCGTGAACAGGGTCGGCCAGATAGCCATGACCAGCACGATCAGGACGATGACCAGCGAGATCCAGAACATCGGGCGCTTGCGCATGTCCGCCCAGGCATCGCGCCATAGGTTGGACGGCTTGTCGGCGATCTTGATCGCGTCGACGGCGACCGTGCCCTCGGGGAGGGGAGCGACGTAATGCGTCGCGCGGGTGTCAGACATAGCGGATCCTCGGGTCGAGCAGGCCGTAGAGCAGGTCGACCACCAGGTTGACGAGCACGTAGATGATCACGAACACCGTCACGAAGGAGACGATCGTCGGCCCCTCGTGCTGCAGTGTCGCGTGGAACAGCGTGTTGCCGACGCCGGGGACGTTGAAGATGCCCTCGGTGACGGTCGCACCGACCAGCAGCACACCGAAGTTCGTGGCCGAGTTCGTGATCACCGGGATCAGCGAGTTGCGCAGCACGTGCACGGGGATGACGCGCCGTCGCGGCAGGCCCTTGCTGTAGGCGGTGCGCACCCAGTCCTGGTTGAGGGTGTCGATCACGGATCCGCGCATGAGCCGCATGCTCACCGCGTAGAGGCTGAAGCCCAGCGTGAGCGCAGGCAGCCACAGATCACCCCAGTCGTTCTCCGCGCCCACCGTGGGGCTGAACCACTGCAGTTTGACCGCGAGGAAGTACTGAGCGAGGAACGCGAGCACGAACACCGGCAGCGAGATGAAGATCAGCGACACCACGAGCATCGAGTTGTCGAAGACCTTGCCCTTGCGCAGCGCGGAGAGCGTTCCGATGATGATCGCGAGGATGAACTCGATCGCGATCGCCATGACCGCGAGACGGCCGGTGACCGGCAGCGTGCGGGCGAGGACCTCGTTCACGGACTGCCCCGAGAACGTGGTGCCCATGTTGCCCTGGAAGATGCCGACCAGGTAGTACCAGTACTGCACGATGAACGGCTGGTCCAGGTGGTACTGGGCGGTGAGCGCGGCGTGCAGCTGCGGGCTCGGCTGCTTGTCGCCGAAGAGCGCCGCGATGGGGTCGCCGGGCATGGCGAACACCAGGAAATAGATGAGCAGCGTGGCCCCGAGGAACACGGGGATCACCTGCAAGAGGCGTTTGAGGATGTAACCGACCATTCGCCCCTCCTTTCAGATGAGGAGGCGCCTCGGGTCCCCGGCACGATCCGTGCGGGTGCGACGCCTCACTGAGAATCGTGTCACGTGTTCGACGTGCACGACACCAAATTCGGTTGCACTGTTCACGACAGCGCGCGAGGCGGTGACGTGTTCGTCACCGCCTCGCGGGTGTGATCACTCCGGCTTGTCAGCCCTTGGTGATCTCGTAGTACAGCGGAACCGAGTTCCACCCGAACTGGACGTTCTTGACGCCCTTGGCGAAGCCGCCGTTCACGTTGGAGTACCACAGCGGGATGGCCGGGAGGTCCTTGAGGAGGATCTCCTGCGCCTGCGCGTAGTCCTTGGTGGCCGCGGCCTGGTCGGACGCCGAGGCGCCCTGGGCCAGCAGCTTGTCGAACGCCGGGTTCGAGTAGTCGCTGTCGTTCGACGAGGCCTTGGTGCCGTACAGCGGCTGCAGGAAGTTGTACTGCGCCGGGTAGTCGGCCTGCCAGCCGGTGCGGAACGCGGTCTTGATGGTGCGCGCGTTCACGTCCTTGCGCAGCGAGGCGAAGTCGACGTACGGGTTGCCCGAGGCCTCGATGCCGAGGTTGTTCTTCAGCTGGTTCGACACGGCGTCGACCCAGGCCTGGTGACCGCCGTCGGAGTTGTACGCGATCTGGAAGGCGCCGCTCCACGGCGAGATCTTGTCGGCCTGAGCCCACAGGTCCTTCGCCTTCTTGGCGTCGAACTTCAGCACGTCGGCGCCCTTGAGGGAGTCCGACCAGCCCGCGATGACCGGCGAGGTGAAGTCGCTGGCCGGGGTGCGGGTGTTGTTGAAGATCGTCTTGGTGATCGCGGCGCGGTCGATCGCCATCGAGATGGCCTGCTTGCGCAGCGTGCCCTCTTCGCCGGTGAAGTGCTCGGCGTTGCCCGGGATCGTGAACGACTGGAAGATCGCGGCCGGCTGGTTCACCGCGCGGTCGCCCAGGTCGGACTCGAACGTCTGCTGCGCCGAGGACGGGATCGTGTCGATCACGTCGATCTTGTTGCTCAGCAGGTCGGCGTAGGCCGCGTCGGGCGTCGCCTCGAAGACGAAGGTCACGCCGCCGTTCTTGGCCTGGCGGCCGCCCTTGTAGTCATCGTTCTTGACGAGGTCGATCTCGACCGAGTGCTGCCACGCGCCCTTCTTGGCGAGCTTGTACGGGCCGTTGCCGACCGGGTTCTCGCCTGCCGCGGTCATGTCCTTGAGGGACGCGGCGGGCAGCGGGTAGTACGCCGAGTAGCCGAGACGCTGGGAGAAGTCCGCTGCGACCGGGTTCGCCAGCTTGATGCTGAACGAGTAGTCGTCGATCTTCTTCAGACCGGTCAGCTCGGAGTCCGCATCGGCGCTGAAGCCCTCGATGTCGCTGAACCAGGAGCTGTTCAGCTGCTTGTTCGAGAACTTGGCACCGTACTGCCAGGCGTTGATGAAGCTGTCGGCGGTGACCTTCTCGCCGTTGGAGAACGTGTTGCCCTGCTTCAGCTTGATCGTCAGGTCGCTGGAGTCGTCGACCTTGATCGAGTCGGCCATGTCGTTGACGAGCTTGCCCTTGGCGTCGTAGTACGCCAGACCGGCGAACAGAGAGTCGAGGATCCGGCCTCCGCCCACCTCGTTGGTGTTGGTCGGGATCAGCGGGTTCTCCGGCTCGCTCCCGTTCGCCCGGATGACGGCCTTCGAGTCCCCACCGGCTGAGGCGGTAGCGTTCCCGCCGCCGGAGTTGCTGGAGCAGCCGGCGAGGGCGAGTCCGCCCACCGGAAGCAGTCCGATGCCCGCGAGGGCGATCTTGTTGCGCTTCACGTTGTGTCCTCCTGTGGACAATTGACAGCAATCTGCGCACTC
>JAFDWK010000015.1:53244-57704 GCA_018268515.1 Actinomycetota bacterium | reverse complement strand
CCATCCGGAGCCGCGCATTCGCCGAGGCGGACATCAGGCGCCGAACCCTGCGGGGCCGGGCCCTTCGACAAGGGTCGGGGACCGGGACGCAGGGCTCGGTCTACGACAGGCCCCGGGCCCTGCGACGGGCCCCGAGCCCTGCGACGGGCTCAGGGACCGGGGCGGCGGGGGCCGGCCCTGCGACGGGCCCAGGGACCGGGGCGGCGAGCGGACGTCAGGCGCCGAGGCGGGTGGCGACGAGCTCGGCGACCTGGACCGCGTTCAGCGCGGCGCCCTTGCGCAGGTTGTCGTTGCTGATGAACAGCACGAGGCCCTTGCCCTCGGGAGCGGACTGGTCGGCGCGGATCCGGCCCACGTAGCTCGGGTCCTTACCGGCCGCGTACAGCGGGGTCGGCACCTCTTCGACCACGACGCCGGGAGCGGCGGCGAGCACCTCGTACGCGCGCTCCGGGGTGATGTCGTTGGCGAACTCGGCGTTGATCGACAGCGAGTGCCCGGTGAAGACCGGCACCCGCACGCAGGTGCCCGCGACCCGCAGATCCGGCAGGCCGAGGATCTTGCGGCTCTCGTTGCGGAGCTTCTTCTCCTCGTCGGTCTCGTTCAGGCCGTCGTCGACGACGGATCCCGCGAGCGGGATGACGTCGAACGCGATCGGGGCGACGTACTTCTCGGGCTGCGGGAAATCGAGCGCCGAGCCGTCGTGCACGAGCTGCAGGGTGTCGCCCTGGGCGAGAACGCCCTCGACCTGTCCGAGCAGCTCCTGCGCGCCGGCGAGACCGGATCCGCTCACGGCCTGGTAGGTGCTGACGATAAGACGCTCGAGCCCGGCCTCGGCGTGCAGCGCCTTGAGCACGGGCATCGCGGCCATCGTGGTGCAGTTCGGGTTCGCGATGATGCCCTTGGGAGGGTTCACGATCGCCTCGGGGTTGACCTCGCTGACCACGAGCGGCACCTCGGGGTCCATCCGCCAGGCGCTGGAGTTGTCGACCACGACGGCGCCGGCCGCGGCGAAGCGGGGCGCGTAGGCGCGGCTCGCGGTGGCTCCCGCGGAGAACAGCGCGATCTCGACACCGGCCGGATCCGCGGTCTCGACGTCCTCGACGATGACCGACGTGCCGCCGAAGTCGATCGCGGTGCCGGCGGAGCGTGCGGATGCGAACAGGCGCAGCTCGCGGATCGGGAAGGAGCGCTCCGCGAGGATGTCGCGCATGACGGTGCCCACCTGGCCGGTGGCGCCGACGATGGCGACGGACAGTCCCGTCGGCGAGAAGGGGCCTGAGTCGGAGATGCGGGTCATGGGGGTGCTTCCTCAGCTTCGTGCCGCGGCGGGTGCCGGACGGCGGACGAGGCGCAGGCGCGGTCGCCGGGTGTGGCGGATCAGTCCACGCCTGGCGCCGATGTCAGGGTTTGGGCGATTCTACCTGGTCGACGGGCCACGGATCCCCCCACTCCCGCGACCGCCCTGCGCTCCCGTCGCAAAAGCGGCCGCTATGAACGCCGAAGAGCGGCAGTATTTGCGACGGGAGCGCAGGTTTCAGCAGTTCTTGCGACGGGAGGCGAGAGGGACGGATCCGATCACGCACCCGCCGGAGCGGGACGGATCCGATCACGCACCCGCCGGAGCGGGACGGATCCGATCACGCACCCGCGGTCGGGTCGGTCGCCGCGGTCGGATCAGTCGCCGCGGTCGGATCAGCGGCCGGTGCCGGCGGCGACGACGGCCTCGACCTCGCCGTCCAGACCGTACGCGGCGTGCACGACACGCGCCGCCTCGGCGAGCTCGTCGCCGCGGACGACGACGGAGATCCGGATCTCGGAGGTCGAGATCATCTCCAGGTTCACCCCGGCCGTCGACAGCGCCTCGAAGAGGATCGCGGAGACGCCCGAGTGCGTGCGCATGCCGGCGCCGACGACCGAGAGCTTGCCGATCTGGTCGTCGTGCAGGAGGCTCTCGAAGCCGACCTCGGGCTGCTCCGCCGCGAGCGCCTTGAGCGCGGCGGACGCGTCGGACTTCGGCAGCGTGAACGAGATGTCGGTGCGCCCGGTGGAAGCCGCCGACACGTTCTGCACGATCATGTCGACGTTGGCGCCCGACTTGGCGACGATCTTGAAGATCTCCGCAGCCTTGCCGGGGACGTCGGGCACGCCGGCGACGGTGACCTTGGCCTGGCTGAGGTCGGTGGCGACACCGGCGACGATCGGCTCTTCCATGGCTTCTCCCTCGGATTCGCGGGGGTTCTTCATGCCCCTGCCCAGAACGTACGTGCCCTCGTTCGCCGTGAAGGTCGAGCGGGCGTGGATCAGGACGCCGTGCCGGCGCGCATACTCGACGGCGCGGATGTACAGCACCTTGGCGCCGTTCGCGGCGAGTTCGAGCATCTCCTCGCTCGACACGTGCGAGAGCTTGTGCGCGAGCGGCACCACGCGCGGGTCCGCCGAGTAGATGCCGTCGACGTCGCTGTAGATCTCGCAGACGTCGGCGTCGAGCGCGGCGGCGAGCGCGACGGCCGTGGTGTCGGATCCGCCTCGGCCCAGGGTCGTGATGTCCTGCGTGTCGTCGTTGATGCCCTGGAAGCCGGCGACGATGACGATGGCGCCCTCGTCGAGCGCCTCGCGCAGACGGGTCGGGGTGACCTCGACGATGCGGGCGGATCCGTGCCTGCTGTCGGTGCGCATCCCGGCCTGCGGGCCGGTGAACGAGCGCGCGTCGAAGCCCATCGAGTGGATCGCCATCGCGAGCAGCGCCATCGAGATGCGCTCTCCGCTGGAGAGCAGCATGTCGAGCTCGCGCGGCGCAGGGATCGGCGCGACCTGGTCGGCGAGATCCAGCAGCTCGTCGGTGGTGTCGCCCATCGCGCTCACGGCCACGACGACGTCATGGCCGGCGCGGCGCGTGTCGACGATGCGCTTCGCGACGCGCTTGATGCTCTCTGCGTCGGCGACGGACGAGCCGCCGTATTTCTGCACGATGAGGGCCACGGATCACTCCTGGGGGATGACGGGCGCCGGAAGCGGCGCACCACCGTATATTCTACGAGCGCGGTCCATGCCGGAACGGGTATGTGTCGGCGCCGCGGCCCGCAGTCCGGTTCCACCCGTGAGACTCCATCTCCGCGACGAGACTGCACCTCCGCCCTGCATTCTCGTCGCCCAGTTGGAGTCTCGCGGTCAGGGTGGGGTGGTCGAGCGCGGTCGGGGTGGGGTGGTCGCCCGTCAGAGCAGGCTCCGGGGCCCGGTCAGAGCAGGCCCCGGCGCCGGGCCTCGGAGACCGCGCCGGTGCGGCTCTCGGCGCCGAGCTTGTCCAGCAGGTGCACGATGTGCGTCTTCACCGTGGCCTCCGCGACGAACAGCCGCACCGCGATCTCGCGGTTGCTCAGCCCCTCCGCCACGAGCGCGAGCACCTCCTGCTCGCGGGCGGTCAGCTCCACCCGCGGCGCGCGCAACGCGGCGACGAGCCGCTCGTCGCCGCCGGGGGTCGGCACGACGGATCCGGCCGCGGCATCCACGATCGCGCGCGAGATGACATCGATCCCGACCTCTTTGAGCAGGTAGCCGGCGGCGCCCGCCTCGACCGCGCGCACGATCTGCGCGTCGTGGTCGAACGTGGTGAGGATCAGCACGGCAGGGGCCGCGGGCAGCGCCCGCAGCGCGGCGGTGGTAGCGACCCCGTCCATGCCCTCGCCGAGGCGCAAGTCGCACAGCACCACGTCGGGCCGCAGCGCGCGGGCGGCCTCGACGGCCTCCTCCCCGGTGCCGACTTCGGCAAGCACCTCGAAGCCGCGCGCCTCCACGACGGCGCGGATCCCGGCCCGCACGATCGGATGGTCGTCGACGATGATCAGCCTGGTGCTCACTCCGTCTCCCCTCGGTCGCTCCGTGCGGGCGCATGCCCGCCCCCTCCGCGCGCGCCGGCGTCGAGCGGCAGCGTCGCCTCGATCGTGGTGCCCTCGCCCGGCGCGGAGCGGATGGTGAGCTCTCCCCCGCCCTCGCGCAGCCGGGAGCGCATCGCAGCCAGCCCGTAGGACGCATCGGACGGGCGCACGCTCTGATCGAACCCGATCCCGTCGTCCTCCAGACGCAGCCGCACCGATCCGGCCTGGGCGGACAGCGCGACCTCGACCGTCTGCGCCTGGGCGTGCTGACGCACATTCGCAAGCGCGGACTGCGCGACGCGCAGCAGGGCGACCTCGACGGGCGTGGGCAGCGCGGGCAGATCCGGATCCACCTGCAGCGCACCGGCGACCCCCGTCTCGTCGCGCAGCGCACCGAGCATGCGATCGAGGGCCGCGGCCAGGGCCGATTCGTCGAGGTCTGCGGGGGCGAGCGCCGCGACGATCCGGCGCAACTCGGTGAGAGAGTGCTGTGCGAGCTGCTCGATCTGGGCGGTGCGCACGGCGCCGCGCCCCACGGTGGCGCCGTCCGGCGCGGCCCCGTCCGGCGCGGCGCCCGCCGCAGTGGGT
>JAFDWK010000015.1:0-53194 GCA_018268515.1 Actinomycetota bacterium | reverse complement strand
GTGCGCTCGCGGGTGGCGCCGGCTTCGCGCTGGCTCGCGGCGAGTTCGTCGTGCAGCCGCTCGGCCTCGCGCTGTGCGCGCAGCAGCGAGTCGATCAGCCGCTCCCGCTCGGCCGCGTCGCGGAGCATCGCGTCGTAGCCCAGCGACACGGCGAAGGCGAAGCCACCCCCGACGATCGGTCCCACGAAGTGCGCGAGCAGGGTGCCGGACGGGATCCCGCCCGGCCGGAGCGCGGGCGCGACGATCGCCACCACGAGCACCGCGATCGCGAACACCAGCGACCAGGGCAGGCGCAGCACGTGCCCGGCGAGCAGCAGCAATGGGAACACGAGCCATACGAACTCCGGCGACAGCGCCATCATCCCGATCCAGATCGCCACCAGTCCCAGCATCCACCAGAGCGCCGCGCGCTTGTGCGCGAAGCCGGCCCCGGCGCCGTACCAGGCGAGATAGACGGCCGCGGCGAGCAGCACCGGGAGCAGCTCCCCGCCGATCCCCGCCCGCACGGTCGTGACGACGACGAGCACGACCGTGATGAGGTGCAGGGCGAAGCGCGCGCCGCGCAGCATCCGCCGGCGCGCGGAAGCGGATCCGGTGCTCATGCTCCGATTCTCCCCGGTCGATGCCGGTGCATCCAACGGCGTGGTCTCGATCCTTCGATGGATGCGCACGGCGCCTCGGCACAGGAGGCTGGCATCATGACCACTTCCTCCGACCTCACCGCCTCGTCCTCCGCCGCGCCTGCGCAGCGCCGTGCGCTCACCCAGCTCTTCGTCGCCGCCGTCGTCTGGATCGGGCTGGGGCTGGCCGCCGGGCTCTTCTATCGCGAGTTCACCAAGGCGCAGGGTTTCCCGAACGGCTTCAGCGGGCAGCTCGCCCTGGTGCACACGCACCTGCTGACCCTCGGCGCCCTCGTCACGCTGATCGTGCTCGCCCTCGAGAAGCTGTTCGCGCTGTCCGCCAGCCGGCTGTTCCGCTGGTTCTTCTGGATCTACAACGCCGGCGTGCTGCTGACCGGCGCGATGATGATGTGGCACGGGATCCTCGACGTGCAGAAGATCGAGGCGTCCAAGGCGATCGCCGGGATCGCCGGGGCCGGTCACATCCTGATCGGAGCGGCGTTCGTGCTGCTGCTGATCACCCTGTGGAAGGGCATCCGCCGGACGGCGTGAGCCCCGCGGTCAGTCGACCGGAGGGACCGGCTCCGGCAGCGCGATCGACGCGGTGCCGGGGCCGGTCGCCGGCGCGGCCTTGGGTCGCAGCCGCCCGCCCGTCGCAGCGAACCAGCAGCCGGCGAGCACGACAGGGAAGCCGATCAGCAGTCCGGGCGTGACCGGCTCCGCGAGCAGGATGGTGCCGAGGATGATCGCGACCACCGGGTTGACGTACGTGAACAGCGGTGCGCGCACCGGCCCGACCTGGCGGATCAGGGCGAAGAACGCGACGAACGCGAACGCGGTGCAGATCGTTCCCAGCAGCACCAGCGAGACCGTCGAGCGCACGGTCGGCACCTGGTGCTGGGTGAGCAGGGCGGGCACCAGGTAGACGGTGCCGACGGCGAGCAGCGCGAAGGTGATCGTGCCGATCGAGGGCACGCCGGCCAGCTTGTGCGCGATGATGAACGGCGCGATCGCGTACAGCAGCGCGGTGAGCAGGATCTCGCCGATCGCCACGAACGACGCGGTGCCGTGCGCGAAAAGCCCGGGGCCGCCGACGATGACCGCCACCCCCGCGAACCCGAGCAGCAGGCCGACCAGCCGCATCGGGGCGAGCGCCGAGCGGTCACCGCGCAGCAGAGCGATGATCACGGCGAACAGCGGCACGGTCGCCACGAGCAGCCCGGTGAGCCCCGACGGCAGCTGGGATTCGGCGTGGCTGAGCAGCAGGAACGGCCCCGCCATCTCGACGGCGCCGAACGCGAGCACCCACGGCCAGACCTTGAGCGCGGCCTTCAGCGCTCCGCCGCGGATCGCGAAAGGCAGCAGCACGAGCCCGCCGAGCAGCGTGCGCCCGGCCACCACCGCGGGCGGGGAGAAGGATCCGACGGCCTCCTTGATGAACAGGTAGGTGATGCCCCAGACCACGCTCATGATGGCGAAGAGGATCCATCCCCGGCGCCCGAACGCCCCCTCGCTCACAGAACGCGCCGCCCTTCGAAGGCGCGTCCGAGCGTCACCTCGTCGGCGTACTCCAAGTCGCCCCCCACAGGCAGGCCCGAGGCCAGCCGGGACACGGTGATCTGCATGCTCGTGAGCAGGCGGCTGAGATAGCTCGCGGTCGCCTCGCCCTCGAGGTTCGGGTTGGTGGCGAGGATGACCTCCTGCACGGTGCCGTCGGCGAGGCGCGTCATCAGCTGGGCGATGCGCAGATCGTCGGGTCCGACGCCGGCGATGGGGCTGATCGCGCCGCCCAGCACGTGGTAGAGCCCGCGGAACTCGCGGGTGCGCTCGATCGCCGCGACGTCCTTCGCGTCCTCGACCACGCAGATCAGCGCGGCGTTGCGACGCGGGTCACGGCAGATGGCGCAGCGCTCCTGCTCCGCGACATTGCCGCAGATCTCGCAGAACCGCACCCGCTCGCGCACCTCGGTGAGCAGCTCGGCGAGCCGCTTCACGTCGAAGGAGGGCGTCTGCAGGATGTGGAACGCGATGCGCTGAGCGGACTTCGGGCCGATGCCGGGCAGCCGGCCGAACTCGTCGATCAGCTCCTGGACGATGCCGTCATACATTGCGGGTGGGTGTCCTTCGGGTCATCACTGGAACCTGGTCTGCGGCTCGTACGGCTCTTCACGCAGGAACTTCGCACCGAGCACCTGCCGCACCACCGCCTCGCCGTACCGCTGCACCCCGGGGACACCCGAGCGCGGGGCGCGATCGGTGACCGTGGGGGCAGGCGATGCGGCACGCGGCACCGGATCCGGTCGGGCTGCCGAGGGCGTCGGCGAGGACGCCGGCTCCGCGGACGCGGATGGGGTGGTCTCCGGCGCGCCCCCACGGCCGGACACGGGCGCGCCGGCCATCGCGGGTTCGGGCGCCCCGCGGTAGGGACCGGGTTCGGGCGCCCCGCGGTAGGGACTTGGATCGGCGTCGGGGCCGGGATCATCGGCGTCATCGGGGAACGGCGGCTCGTCGTCGAGGACGTCGCCGTCGTGCCCCGGCTCGTACCATCCGGAGGCGGGCATGGCCTCGACGTCGGCGGGCTCCTCGTCGACGGGGAACTGCGCGACACGCGGTTCCCCCGCTGACGCTGCGGCGGCCGGTGCCGTCGCAGCGGCGGCCAGTGCGGTCGAGGTGGGGGCCGGTGCGGTCGAGGTGGGGGCCGGTGCCGACGAGGCGGGCGGCGAGACCGGTGCGGCTGCTGTCGCGGGGACGGACACGGCGTCCGCCGGCTCTGCGGTGTCCGGATCCCCCTGCGGGATCGCGGCGACCGCCCATTCGGTGACCGGACCGGCGGACTGCGGGGCGGAGCGCTGGGGCGCGGGTGGAGCGGACGCGGCGGGTGCGGCCACGGACGGGCCGGACCCGGACCCGGGCCCGGCGGGCGCGCCAGCAGCGGACCCGGCAGGCGCGCCAGCAGCAGGCCCGGTTGGCGCAGCGGGTGCGGCCGCGGGCGAGCCGGACACGGCAGGTACGGCGCCGGACGGAGCGGACCCGGGCCCGGCAGGCGCGGACGGCGCCCCGGATCCGGACTCCTCGTGAGCGGCCGGCGACGAGTCGGAGGGGCGCGGGGCCTTCCCGCTCTCGGCTAAGCTCCGCTCGGGGGCGGCCGGCAGCGGCGCCGGGAGGTACTTGACCTTGACGGCGAGCTCACCCTCGATCGCGGTGCGCAGGTGATCGGACGGGCCGTTGCCGGGCGTGGTGCCCTTGAACCGGGCGACATCGTTCGGGCCGGGGAAACCGAGGGTGAGCACCTCGGTGTCGCCGTCGTAGGCGAGCGGCTGCACGGCGGTGACCACGAGCCAGGATCCGCGGCTGAGCTTCTCGAGGCGGGTGAGCACGGCCGGCCACGCGGCCTTGACCCGGTCGATGTCGACGGGACCGGTCGCGGGCGCGACCTCCGCCGCGGACGCGGGATCCGCCGCAGGCGTCGGATCCGGCGCGGCGGACGCGGATGCACGACCCATGCCGGAGTCCTCGCGCGCGGACGGCGCGGCCGCTCGAGACGCAGCTCCGTCGGTCGCGGTCCGGGCCTGTGCAGGCGACTCCGCCACGGCACCCCGTGTCGACTCGGCCGCGGCTTCGCCCCGTGCGCGCTCGACGACCGGGGTCGCGGATGCGGCAGACGGCGAGGCGGCGGGCGCGACCGGCGTCGCGGCAGCAGCTGCGGGCGCGACCGGCGTCGCAGCAGCAGCGGCGGGCACGGCGGCCGGAGCCGCACCGGCGGCCGGAGCCGCCTCCGCTCCCCCGGCCAGTGCGGTCAGCACCCGGGCGACGAGCAGCTCGAGGTGCAGCCGCGGCGACGTCGCCCCGGTCATGTCGTCGAGCGCAGAACTCACCAGATCCGCGGCGCGGGACAGACGGGCCCCGCCGAAGGCCGCAGCCTGGCCGCGCATGCGGGTGAGCTCGTCCTCCGGCACACCGCGCAGGACGGCGGAGGCGGCGTCGCCGACCGCGGCGATCACGATCAGATCCCGCAGCCGCTCCAGCAGGTCGTCGACGAAACGGCGCGGATCCTGCCCGGTCTGCACCACGCGATCGATCGCGGGGAAGGCCGCGGCAGCGTCGCCGGCGGCGAGCGCGTCGACGATCTCGTCGAGCAGTGCCGAGTGCGTGTAACCGAGCAGCGCGACCGCGCGCTCATAGGCCACCTCGACCGCCCCCGAGGAGCTCGAGGGCTCGGATCCGGCGATGAGCTGGTCGAGCAGCGAGAGCGTGTCGCGCGGGGATCCGCCACCGGCGCGCACCACGAGCGGCAGCACGCCCTGGGCGACGGCCACGCCCTCCTCGGCGCACAGCTTCTCGACGTACTCGAGCATCGCCGCGGGCGGCACCAGGCGGAACGGGTAGTGATGCGTGCGCGAGCGGATCGTACCGAGCACCTTCTCGGGCTCGGTGGTCGCGAAGATGAACTTGACGTGCGGCGGCGGCTCCTCCACGAGCTTCAGCAGCGCGTTGAAGCCCTGCGGCGTCACCATGTGCGCCTCGTCGAGGATGAAGATCTTGAACCGGTCGCGGCTGGGGGCGAACGTGGCCCGCTCGCGCAGATCGCGGGCGTCGTCGACGCCGTTGTGGCTGGCCGCGTCGATCTCGACCACGTCGAGGGATCCGCCGCCGTTGCGCGACAGCTCGACGCAGCTCGGGCACACGCCGCAGGGGGTGTCGGTGGGCCCCTCGGCGCAGTTCAGGCAGCGCGCCAGGATGCGCGCCGAGGTGGTCTTGCCGCAGCCGCGGGGGCCGGAGAACAGATAGGCGTGGCCGACCCGGTCGCCGCGCAGCGCGGTCATGAGCGGATCGGTCACCTGCGACTGCCCGATCATCTCCCCGAAGGTCTCGGGCCGGTAGCGGCGGTACAGGGCTGTGCTCACCCGACAAGCCTAGAGCGTGCGTCGGACGTTCGGATCGGGCCTGTGGATGCGTCCTCGGTCCGGTTCGCGTGCGAACAGCGAAGGACCGCGCGAACGGATCCGACCGCAGGAAACGACGGCGCGAGCGGATCCATCCCGCCCCGGACACCCCTGCTGCCGGGCCGGGAATCGACGTACCCTGGGAGAGGAGGTGGGACGATGACGCAGGTGGAAGCAGGCGACCGGATCCGCATCCACGGCCGGGTCGTGGGCGAGGCCGAGCGGACCGGCGTGGTTCTCGAGGTGCGCGGCGAGCTCCTCGTCGTGCGTTACGACGACGGGCACGAGGCGGTGCTCGCGCCGGGCAGCGACTGCGAGGTCAGGCACGCGGAGTAGGCCCGGGGAGCAGGCCCTCAGCGCAGGCACGCGGAGCAGGCCCGCAGCGCAGGCACCGGAGCAGGCCCGCCGTGGGCGGAGCCCGGCGCTCCGGGCCCTTCGACAGGCTCAGGGACCGGTGCGCCGAGCTCCGCGCTCCCGGCTACTCCCCCGACTCGCCGACATAGCCGACGATCGGGATCGCCGAGGTCGTCGGCACGGTCGGCGACAGGATGGTGCCATCCTCCCGGCGCGCCTGCGAGCCGAACTCCGGCCTCCCCGGGATGACCGGGCCCTGATTCGCGAGCGGCACGGCGGCCGGCGCCGCCACGGACGCCGCATACCCGACGCCGCGCACCGAGAACGCGACCGGATCCCCCGACCGGACCTCGACCAGCAGCTGATCCGCGGTCAGGGTGATCTGCAGCGGGGATCCGCGCCACTGCAGCGGATACGACAGCTCGGGCCAGTCCGTGGGCAGGCGCGGGTCGAAGCTGAGCTCGCCGTCGTGGTCGCGCATGCCGCCGAAGCCGCACACCAGCGCCGTCCACACGCCGCCCGCGGACGCCACGTGCACGCCGTCGGAGGCGTTGCGGTGCAGGTCGCCCAGGTCGACGTAGATCGCGTGCTCGAAGTACTCGTGCGCGAGGTCCTGGTAGCCGACCTCCGCGGCGAGAATCGACTGCACCACCGCGGACAGGGTCGAGTCCCCCGTGGTGAGCGGGTCGTAGTACTCGAAGTCGGCGAGCTTCTCGGCCTCGGTGAAGTGGTTGCCCTGCAGGAACAGCGCCAGCACCACATCCGCCTGCTTCAGCACCTGGAACCGGTAGATCACCAGCGGGTGGAAGTGCAGCAGCAGGGGGCGCTGCTCGGGCGGAGTGGCGGGCAGATCCCACACCTCGCGCTCGAGGAACAGGGAGTCCTGCGGGTGGATCCCCAGCGCCGGGCTGAACGGGATGTGCATCGCGTCGGCGGCCCGCTCCCATCGCTCGACCTCGCCGGGCTCGACGCCGAGCCGCTCCACGGCCGCGTCGTACGCCTCCGGGGCGTCATGCGCCATCTCGCGCACCACGCGCGCGGCGAAGCGCAGGTTGTACCGCGCCATCACGTTCGTGAAGAGGTTGTCGTTGACGACGGTGGTGTACTCGTCGGGCCCGGTGACGCCGTGGATGTGGAACGTCTCGATCCCGTGCCCGCTGCGCCAGAATCCGAGAGTGGCCCACATCCGCGCGGTCTCCACGGCGATGTCCACGCCCTGGCGGTAGAGGAAGTCGTCGTCGCCCGTGGCGCGCACGTACTTGCCGAGCGCATAGCTGACGTCGGCGTTGATGTGATACTGCGCGGTGCCCGCGGCGTAGTAGGCGCTGGCCTCCTCGCCGTTGATCGTGCGCCAGGGGAACAGCGCCCCGCCCTCGTTCAACTGCTCCGCGCGGCGGCGCGCGGCCGGCAGCATGTGCACTCGCGCGCGCAGCGCGTTGCGTGCGAACTGCGGCGAGGTGTAGGTGAGGAACGGCAGCACGTACACCTCGGTGTCCCAGAAGTAGTGCCCGCCGTATCCGGATCCGGACACCCCCTTCGCCGAGACACCGGCGCCGTCGGCGCGGGCCGAGGCCTGGGCGATCTGGAACAGGCACCAGCGCGTGGCCTGCTGCAGGTCGTCGTGCCCGGCGATGCGCACGTCGCTGCGCTCCCAGAATCCGGTCAGCCACTCCGCCTGCTTGGCGAACTGCACCTCGACGCCCTCGACGCCGGCACGATCCAGGGTGCGCCGGCAGCGGTCGATGAGCTCGCGCGCGGGGACGCTGCGGGAGGTGTGATAGCTGACGAGCTTGGTGACCCGCGTCGGCACGCCCGCCTTGGCCTGCACGCGGAACACGTTCTTCGCGATGTCGGGTTCCACGAGCTGCCGAGCGGTGTAGTCGTTCTCGGTCTCCACCAGGTGGTCGGCCACCACGGCGAGAGTCATGCCGGAGTTCGCCACGCGGTACGCGAGCGCCGAGCGCTCGCCGTCCTGCCAGTACTCGGCCGGCTGCAGCACCCGCTCGCCGATCTGCTCCGCCTTGCGCGGGTCGAACCCGGCCTGCTCCCCGGGGGATCCGACCGCCATCGAGGGCACCCCGCCGTACACGTCCTCGCCGTCCTGCCGGTTCAGCAGCTGGCACGAGATCGTCACGGGGGCGTCGGCGTTCTCCACCGTGACCTCGAGGCGCAGCACGGCGAGGTGACGCTCCACGAACGACACGATGCGCTCGTCGCGGATCCGCACCCGCTTGCCCGAGGGCGTCTCCCAGAGCACCTCGCGCTCCAGGATCCCGGTGCGGAAGTCGAGCTCGCGCCGGTACTCGCGCACGTCGGCCTCGTCGAAGCTCAGCGGCTCGTCGTCGACGTACACCCGCATGACCTTGGCGTCGGGGGCGTTCACGATGGTCTGCCCCACCTCGGCGAAGCCGAAGGCCTGCTCGGCATGGCGGATCTTCCAGGTCTCGTGCAGACCGTTGATGAAGGTGCCGTGCTCGAGCGCGTTGCGGCCCTCGATGTGGTTGCCGCGCAGACCGAGGTAGCCGTTGCCGAGACCCAGGAGCGTCTCGGAGACGCCGGGGTTCGCATGCGGATAGGACGTCTCGACCAGACGCCAGGGGTCGACGGGGAAGAGGTCGCGATCGATCATGCAGTGCTCTCCGTGAGGGGATCGGTTCAGTTGGCTGCTGCCAGATGACAGACCAGGAGGATGCGAGAGTTCCTCGCTCCGAGGGATTCTCGCATCAGGACAGGAAACGGGCGAGGTCGTCGACGACGACGGTCGCGCCATGCGCGAGGAGGGCCTCGGATCCGGCGCCGCGATCGACGCCGACGATGGTGCCGTAGCCGGCCGCGGCGGCCGAGGCGACGCCGCTGGTGGCGTCCTCGACGGCGACGGCACTCGCCGGGTCGACCCCGATGCGTTCGGCGCCTACGCGGAACACGTCGGGCGCGGGCTTGGAGGCGAGGTGCTCCCGCTCGGCGACGACGCCGTCGACCACGACCGCGAAGAAGTCGCGGATACCGGCCGTGGCCAGCACCTCCTCGGCGTTCTTGGAGCTGGACACGACGGCCATCGGCACGCCGGCGGTCCTCAACTGCTCGATCAGCGCGAGGGATCCGGGATACGGCGCGATGCCGTCGCGGCGCAGCGCCTCGGAGAACGCGACGTTCTTGCGGTTGCCGATGCCGCACACGGTGTCGGCCTCGGGGTCGTCGTCGACGGATCCCCACGGGATCTCGACGTTGCGGCTGCGCAGCAGGGTCGCGACGCCGTCGTAGCGCTTCTTGCCGTCGACGTGGGCGAAGTAGTCCTCGTCCGTGTAGGCGGGCTCGATCCCCCACAGCTGGAACACGTCGTCGAACACGGCCTTCCACGCGCGCATGTGCACCTCGGCGGTCGGGGTCAGCACGCCGTCGAGATCGAACAGCACCGCAGCCGCGCGGTGGAGGTCGGGAAGCGCTGCAGAGGTGTCGGGCACGGCGGAGCCTCCGGGTGGCTGAGAGCGGGAACTTTCGGACCGGCACGTCTGGGTGCCACCTGGTCAAGGCTAGTCGGACGGCGGTGCGCCTGGATAGACGTGGACGGGGCGGATCCGCGCCGCTCGTCCCGCTCGACGCGACGAAACGCAGGAGCGTGCTCGCCCACCGCAGGACCGCTGGCCGTCCGAAGCGTCGAATCGGCTGTTTTGGGGCGGATCCGCGGGTTTCGTCCTGCATGTCGCGCGGCCGCTCCTGCATCTCGCGCGGCCGCTCCTGCATCTCGCGCGGCCGCAATGCCCGAGCCGGCCACGGCCGGCTTCCGGGCAAAAGAAAAGACCCTCCGCGCACCCGACAGAGCCTGGTTACCCTTGCTGCGTTTCCGCCCTGGGGGAGTTGGCCTGGGTGCCGCCACGCGGAGAGCCGTCGACAAGTCTACCCGAGGTCGCGGGCGGGTCCGACCGGATCCCCCTCCAGAGCGCGCCCTTCGTCGCACCGGGCGCTCATCTGGCACCTGTCGCCGCTTCTCACGGCGAATTCCGACCCGAGGTGCCAAGTGAACGGCGCGAACGGGGGCGCGCAGCGCCGAGCCCGGCGCGCCCGCCCGGGTTACGATCAAGACGCGGGCGCACCGCGGCGCCCGGCGAGAGGGACGCATGCACGCCACGAACACCGCCGACGTCACCATCAGCACCACCCGGAGCACGGGCGCGGATGACCGCGCCGGGATCGACGCCGCCGCGTTCGCCGACCGGACCGCCGCGATCCTGCACTCCATCACCGAGGTGATCGACGGCAAGGACGACGCCGTCCGCAGCGCCCTGATCTGCCTGCTCGCCGAGGGACACCTGCTCGTGGAGGACGTGCCGGGCGTCGGCAAGACCATGCTCGCGCGGGCGCTGGCCGCCAGCATCGACGCGACGGTGCGCCGGATCCAGTTCACCCCCGACCTGCTCCCCGGGGACGTGACCGGCGTGAGCGTCTACAACCCGGTCGCTCAGGAGTTCGAGTTCAAGCCCGGTGCGGTGTTCGCGCACATCGTGATCGCCGACGAGATCAACCGCTCCTCGCCGAAGACGCAGTCGGCCCTGCTGGAGGCCATGGAGGAGCATCAGGTCACCGTGGACGGGCGCTCCCGGCCGCTGCCGGATCCGTTCCTCGTCGTCGCCACCCAGAACCCGCTCGAGATGGAGGGCACCTATGCGCTCCCCGAGGCACAGCGCGACCGGTTCATGATGCGCATCTCGATGGGCTACCCGGACGCCGCCGCCGAGACCCTGATGCTGCGCCAGCGCGACACCGTCAACCCGCTCGACGCGATCCGCCCGGTGCTCGCCGCGGCTGACGTGCGCGCCCTGATCGCGTGGGCGCGGGCCGTGCACGTCGCCCCGGCGCTCGAGGAGTACGCCGTGGCGCTGTCGCAGGCCACCCGCACGGATCCGAACCTGCACCTCGGGGCGAGCCCCCGGGCCACGCTGCAGCTCGTGCGCGCGGCGAAGGTGCAGGCCGCGCTCGACGGGCGCGACTACGTCGTGCCGGACGATCTCACGAGCCTCCTGCCGGAGGTGTTCGCGCACCGGCTCATCCCCGCCCGCGGGCTGCACCGCGCCGGCGCCCGGCCGGTCGAGGCGGCGCTGGAGGGCATCGTGGGGCGGATCCCGGTGCCGGTGGGCCTGCCGCGGTGAGCCCTCGACGCGCCGCGGACGAACCGGGCCGGCGCATGACCGGCCGGGGCGCCGGCGTGCTGCTGGTCGGGATCGTGCTGGCGATCGGCGCGAACGTGCTGGCGGTCCCGGTGCTGCTGTACGCGGCCCTTCTGCTGTTCGCGATGCTCGTGCTGACGGCCGTGTTCGTGTTCGCACCGCGTCGTCGCGCCCGGGTGAGCCGCGCGGTCGCCGCGGACCTGCTCACGGTCGGCGACGACACCACCGTGCGGGTGCGCGTGGATCTGCGCACCCTGGTGCGCGCCCCCGCCGGGCGCTGGTGCGACGTCCTGCCCCGGGCCGTGCGCGGATCCGCCATCGGGGTGTTCCCCGCCGACGATGTGGAGAGCATCCCGGGCGGGGCGACCATGACGATGGCGTACCCGATCTCGGGGGCGCGCCGCGGCCTCGCCTCCCTGGGCCCGCTGCGGCTGAGCACCACGGATCCGTTCGGGCTGTTCCGGCGCACGGAGGAGCTGGGGGATGTGACACCGATCACGATCGCGCCGGCGGTGCTGCCGCTGCCGCGCTCGACCGACCGGATCGGACGCGCGGGAGGCACCGCGCAGACCTCGTCGCACCGCCTCGGACAGGGAGCGGACAACCTCTCCCCGCGCCGGTACATGCCCGGCGACTCGATGCGCCGGATCCACTGGCGCGCCACCGCGCATCGCGGCGACCTCATGGTGCGTCAGGAGGAGCAGGAGTCCAGTCCCGATGCCCTCGTCATCCTGGATCGGGCCGGCGCGCGCTGGGCGGGATCCGACGGCATGACGGACCTGGACGGCTTCGACCGCGCCGTGACCGCCTGCGCCTCGATCGCGGTGCATCTGGTGGAGCAGGGCTTCGCGGTCGACGTGGTGGATGCGACCGGGGTGCCGATCGGGCGGCTGCGCGGGGCGGAGGATGAGCGCGAGGGGCTGCTCGTCGCGCTCGCCGGCACCGCGCCGCGCTCCGGCGAGCGCGACCGCGGCCTTCCCGCCGCGAGCGAGGGGCACACGGTGGGGCCGCTGGTCATGATCACCGGGGCGATCGATGCCGCCGACGCCGGATCCCTCCGGCACGGCGGGGCGGGCACCCCGATCCTGCTCGCGACGGCTCCGGCCCCGGAAGCACTGGCCTCGGCCGGGGCGCAGGGCTGGCGCACCGCGCGGCTCGGCGAGGACCCGGCCGAGGCCTGGGACGACGCCGCATCCGCCGTCGAGCCCGGATCGACGACGGCGGACGCGGGCGCCGCGGACGCCGGATCCGACCCCGCCCGATCCGGTCCCGCGCGATCCCGTCCCGTGGCATCCGGCCCCGCCCGATCCGGCCCCGCGGGCACCTCGCCGGAGTCCGCGCATGTCCGCTGACCTCAGCGCCTACGCCGGCCCGTCGCGCCCGCATCACCGCGAGGGCGGGCCCGTGGCGGCGGCGCTGCTCACCGCCCTCGGCCTGATCGTGGCGGTGTGGCCGCTCGGCGCCGTGATCCAGCCCGGCCACTGGAGCACGGGGGTCGGCGCGACCGGCGGCACCGTGGTGGTGGCCGGGTTCGCGGTGCGGCTGTTCACCCGCCGCTCGCCCGCCTGGCTCGCGATCCCCGCGGTGCCGGTCGTGCAGCTCGCCGTCGGAGCGGTCGCGCTCACCATGTTCGCCGCGCGGCAGCTCGACCGCGGCTGGGTGCTGCCCACGCCCGAGGTCTGGCACGCGGTCGACATGCTGCTCTCCACGGCGGTGCAGGAGATCCGCCGCGGGGTCGCGCCCCTGGCCGACTCCCCCGCGCTCGCGGTCGCGGTGGCCGGCGCCGCGGGGCTCATCGCGGTGGTGCTCGATCTCGTCCTGGTCGCGCTGCGCGTGCCGCTCGTGGCCGCGGTCCTGATCACCGCGCTCGGCGTGGCGCCCATGGCGGTGGTGCACGAGGGCACGAACCCGGTCTGGTTCATCGCGCTCGCGATCGTGTACCTGGTGTTCCTGCACGTGCGGTTCGCGCGGGCCGGATCCGCCCGCACCGCGGGCGCCGCCCTCCGTGCGGGCGACCCGGCGTACGCCGCCGAGCCTGCAGACCGCGGCGACGCCCCGCTGCGCGCGCGCCGACTGCCGGCGGTCGTCATCGGCACCCTGTCGGTGCTCGCGGCCCTCATCGTCTCTCCGCTGCTGCCGTTGTCCGCCGCGGGGCTCGGCATCGGCGGCGGCAGCACCACCCTGAACGCCACCCTGAACCTGGGCCAGGACCTGCGCCGGCCGACCCCCGTCACGGCGCTGACCCTGATCTCGCAGGACGGCACTCCTCCGTATCTGCGCATCGCCACTCTGACCCGGTTCGACGGCTCCACCTGGCGCCCCGACCAGCCCGCCACGGTGCCGCTGTCCCAGGGCTTCGGCGACGTCACCGCCCCCGAGGGCGTCGGCACGCACAAGACCAAGGTCACCGTCCGCACGGCCGGAATCTCCGGATCCTGGCTGCCGGTGCCGTACCAGGCCACCGCGGTGCGCGGCGAGAACGGCAGCTGGAACGCCGCCGCCGACAACCGCACCGTGATCGCCGCCAACGCCGACGCGGCCGATCAGAACTACACGATCGACACCACGACGCTCATCCCCACGCTCGACCAGATCCGCGCGGCCACCGCGTCCGGATCCGATGCACCCGCGGAGCTGCGCGCCCTGCCCGCGGACATGCCCGCGATCATCGCGCAGAGCGCCCGCGAGGTGGTGGGCGGCGCCGGCGACGACTACGACAGGCTCGTCGCCCTGCAGACCTGGTTCCGCGCCGGGTTCCGCTACTCGCTGCAGACGCCGGTCGCCGACGGCTTCGACGGCACCAACGTCGACGCCGTGGCGCGGTTCCTCACCGTGCGCGAGGGCTACTGCGTGCACTTCGCGGGCGCCTTCGCGCTCATGGCGCGCTCGCTGGGCATGCCCGCGCGGATCGTCGTCGGGTACCTGCCCGGGACGGCGACGGACCGGCGCTCCGACGACGGCCGGGTGGTGTACGAGGTGTCGACGGACCAGCTGCACTCCTGGCCCGAGGTGTACTTCTCCGGCATCGGCTGGGTCCCGTTCGAGCCGACCGCCACCCGGGGCGTGCCGACCGCGTTCGCCGAGAACTCCGGCACCGGCAGCGGTGGCGACACGACGCCGTCCCTCGGGGCGACCCCGCGGCCGACCTCCTCCGGGGCCGCGCAGGATCCGAAGAACATCGACGTGCCGGGGTCCTCGGCCTCCGGCACGTCCTCGCCCGGGCCGCTCCCCGCCGCGCCGGTGCTGTGGACGATCCTGGGTGTGGTCGTGGTGCTGCTGGTCCCCGCGCTGATCCGGCGCCTGCAGACGGCGCGCCGCCGCGCTGCGGCCGGCCGCGGCGACGCCGTGGCCGCCTGGACCGAACTGCGTGCGACCCTGCAGGATCTGGGCCTGCCCGCGCCG
This sequence comes from Actinomycetota bacterium, assembly GCA_018268515.1. GTDB lineage: Bacteria > Actinomycetota > Actinomycetes > Actinomycetales > Microbacteriaceae > Microbacterium. The sequence continues at coordinate 38,713 of JAFDWK010000015.1, read as the reverse complement.
GCCGCGGAATCGCCGCGCGCCCGCGGCGCACGCCTGGTGCGGGATCGGGGCGCGGACGCCGCGGCGATCCAGGCGCTGGTGCGGGCGATCGAGCGGGCCAGCTACGCACGGGAAGGGGCGGACCCGGCCGCCGCGACGGATCTGCGCCCGCCGCTGGATGCGATCCGGGCGCAGCTGCGGGAGCACGTGTCCCGCAGGGACCGCGTCGCCGCCGTGTTCGCGCCGCGCTCACTGCTCGGCGCGCGTCTGCTCGCCGCCTCGGCATCCTGACGCGGCGCCGTCCTGACGCAGCGCTGTCCCGACACGGCGCCGTCCCGACGCGGCGCCGTCCTGACGCAGCGCTGTCCCGACACGGCGCCGTCCTGACGCGGCGCCGTTCTGACGCGGCGCCGTCCTGACGCAGCGCTGTCCTGACGCAGCGCCGTCCCGACGCAGCGCTGTCCTGACGCGGCGAAGTCCGCTCCCGCCGGCTCAGCAGGATGCGCCGTCGGATCATCGCCCGGTCAGGATCCCTCGACCCTCCCCGCCGGGCACTGCTCGTCGGCGGACCGCGCCGGATCCGGTTCGGCCTCCTTCGCCGGCGAGACACCCTCGGCAGCTCCCGGACGCACCGGATCCGCCTCTCCCCTGCGGCGATGCCACCAGCGCAGCAGGTGGTCGATGCCGAATCCGAGGATGACCGCGAACACCACCGCGACGCCGACGCCCAGCAGCGGGTTGTCGTGCACCCACTGCCCGGCGAGCAGGCCGATCCCGAGCGCGTAGGCGACCCAGGTGACGCATGCGAACAGGTCGTACAGGAAGAACCGGCGGTGCGGGAACCCGGTCTGCCCCGCGACGTAGTTCACCGCGACGCGCCCCCAGGGGATGTACCGCGCGGTGAAGATGAGCGCGGCTCCCCGTTTGTCGAGCTCGTACCGCGCCCATCCGAACATCTTCTGCACGCGCGGACGGCGCATCCACCCCCACCGCTCGGTGCCGATCGTGCGCCCGAGCAGGTAGGCCATGTTGTCGCCCGCGACCGCCCCGACCAGGGCGACCAGCCCCAGCACGACGAGGTTCGGCTGGCCGCTCTGCAGCGACAGCGCGGCGAGCGCGACGAGGGCCGTCTCGCTGGGCAGGATGGTGGCGAACCCGTCGATGAAGAAGAACACCAGCAGCACCGGGAACAGCCAGAGCTGACCGGCGGCGTGCAGCAGCCAGGCGTTCAGCAGGTCCATGCTCCTCACGCTACGGCGCGGACGCGCCGCCGTCGTCATACCGGAGGATGATGTTCCCGACTGTTCACCGGGTCCCTGGTGGCGTCCCGGCGCACCTCAGCGCGCGGCCGCGTGCTGTGCGCACGGCACCGCCACGCATTCCGCGCACACCACGGCCTGATGCCGGCACGACGCATCGGGGCAGTTCGCGGTGCGGTTGGTCGCCGTCCCGCATCCGGTGCACACCCCGATGACCGCGGCGTGGTCGGAGAAGTCCACGGATCCGCGCCCGTCGAACACGTACAGGGATCCGTCCCACAGGCCGTCGTCGCCGAACCGCTCGCCGTAGCGGACGATCCCGCCCTCGAGCTGGTACACCTCGCCGAACCCGCGCGCCGTCATCAGGCTCGACAGCACCTCGCAGCGGATCCCGCCCGTGCAGTAGGTCACCACAGGCCTGCCCTTGAGGTCGTCGTAGGCGCCCGAGTCGAGCAGTCCGACGAAGTCGCGGGTGGTCTCCACGTCGGGCACGACGGCGCCCCGGAACCGGCCGATCTGCGCCTCCAGCGCATTGCGGCCGTCGAAGAAGACCACATCATCGCCGCGTGCGGTCACGAGCTCGTGCAGGTCGTCGGGGCTGAGCCGGGCACCGCCGCCGACCACCCCGTGCGCGTCGACCCGCAGCTCGCCCGGGGCGCCGAACGAGACGATCTCGTCGCGCACCTTGACGCTGAGCCTCGGGAAGTCGGCGCTGTACCCGTCCTCATCGACCGCGGTGCCCTCGCTCCACTTCACGTCGGCGTCGCGGAAGGCGGGGTAGGCGCGGAAGGAGCGCAGCCATTTCTTCACCGCGGGCAGATCCCCGCCAAGCGTGCCGTTGATGCCGTGCGGCGAGATCAGGATCCGCCCGCGCAGGTGCAGCGCCTCGCCCAGGTCGCGCTGCCAGAGCCGGATCGCCTCCGGATCCGGCAGCGGAGCGAAGGCGTAGAACAGCACGATCTTCGGGGTGGGCACCCAGCGATCCTAGTTCGACGGGACGGAGCGCCGCCGCGCCCACGCTCCGGCCGACTCGCTGGACAGCGCGAGCAGCGCCATGCACTGGAGCGATGCGGACAGCAGCGTGCCGTTGAAGCCCAGGGTCACGGTGCCGTCGAGGTAGTCGATCGCCGTCGAGAGCACCCCGATCGCGAGCAGCACCATCAGGATCGCCCGGGAGCGCCGCCCGCGTCGCAGCGTGGACCAGGCCATGAGCAGCTGTGCGAGGGAGATGAGCACGCCGAACCCGAGGACGCCGATCAGCAGCGCCACGTCCGCCGCCTGGCCGGACGCGAACACGGCCTGTACGTTCGGGTCGGCCGCCGCCCCGAACGTCAGGCCGAACACGTCCATGAGACCGCCGAGCACGACGACGCCCACGGCGAAGAAGGTCGACAGCGGCGCCCGCCGCATCGAGCGCTCGGCCGTCGTGCGCAGCGACTCGCCCGGACCTTCGCCGGGCCGGGCGGCGGCCGGATCCGCCAGGGGGTCGCCGCCGGTCTCCGCCGCGGTGTCCGGTGCGGGGCGCACATCCGTCACGTCGATGATCGGCAGGTTGCCGTCGGTGATGAACCGGTCGCCGCCGCCGTTGCGGGAGTGGTAGCCCGTGGTGAAGTCGTGCAGCAGGCGCACGCGCACCGCCGGGTCCGCGTCGCAGGCGCTCTGCACCACGAAGTCGCGCTCGACGTCTGTGTTCTCGTCGATGCGGTGCGTCACCTGCAGGGTGAACAGGCTGAGGCCCACATCGGTGTCGTAGGTGCCCGCGCCGAGCCAGTCGGTCTTGGCGCCGCCCGGCAGCAGCCAGCCGGGCGGGCAGTGCCAGAACCGCACGTGATGGCGCTGCTTCGGGTTGCCGGCGACCTCCTGCTGGTAGGCGACGTCGTGCCGGCGCCCGAACAGCATGAGCGGGGAGACCGGGGCGGTCGGATAGCTGCGACGGGTGAGCGTGGACGCGATGATCCCCCAGGTCGAGGCCGCCGTGATCTCATCCGCCCGATGCCAGCCGGCCCGCGTCATGACGTCATCCAGTTGGGCGGCCGTGCCGTCGACGCCGAGATTGACCGGGTCTCCGAGCAGGCCGTCCCCGGTGCGCGTGCGTCCGAAGAAGTAGTCCGGCACGTAGAGGTCGCTGAGGAGACGGTGCAGCCGGGGCAGGACCAGATACGCGATGATCGCCCACACCGGGATGAACAGCAGCACCGCCCAGGGCGAGCGCACGCCCTCGATCGAGATGATGCTCGCGAGCCAGACCGCCGACACCGTGCCGGTCAGGAACGCGATCCGGTCGAAGACCGTCGAGGACGGCAACGGCTGCTGCATCTGCAGCGCCCAGCGGCGCCGCGACGGGTGCTGTTCGTCGGCGTGCTTCGGATCCGTCGGATCCGGGAGCCCTGGGTCGGTGCCGGTCACGGATACGGCCTCCTTCGCGGTCGTTCTCATCCTGGCACGGCGCTTGGCCGCCTACCGGTCGGCGACGGGCGCGGGTTCCTCCCCCGGGCGCACTCGCCGGAGCTCCCCGGCGCGGTCAGGAGCACGGCCCCGGATCGGATAGACTGGCCAGGTTGTCCTCCTGGTGACGTGTCCGAGCGGCCGAAGGAGCACGCTTGGAAAGCGTGTGTTGTGCAAGCAACCGCGGGTTCGAATCCCGCCGTCACCGCCAGATGTGAAGCGCCGCCCCGAGGGGCGGCGCTTCACTCGTCTCAGGCCGCGGGGATCCTGATGCCGTACGTGGTGCTTCCCTCGCCCGAGGCGAGCCTGGTGAAGCCGAGTCGCTCGTAGAACGCGCCCGCCGAGTGGTTGTCGGCGTTCATGCCGAGGTGCAGGGCCGGCACGCCGCGGCGCCCGAGCTCCGCGAGCAGGGTGTCGATGAGCCGGCGCCCGAGACCCTGCCCCTGCGTCTCGGGCAGCAGGTCGATGTGCAGATGCGCGGGGTACTCCTGCGCGATCGGATCCGCCCGCGGCGCCATCCGGTCGCCGTAGCCGATGAAGCGGTCCTGGGCGGTCGGCTGCTCCTCGCCCGAGCGGCGATACCGGTCACGGCGGGATGGCCACCACTCGTCCCGGAACCAGGTCGCGAACGCTTCCGTGTCGTCGGTGGCGACCAGGTAGCCGATCACGCGCTCGTCCTCCGACTCCACCACCCAGCACAGCTCCGGATCGCGCAGCGCATAGGGCACCGCGAACAGGTCGCCCCAGAGCGCGTCGTCCTCGAGCATGCCGGTCGCGTCGGCGCCGACGTCCGCGGTCTTCACGCACACGTCGGACAGTCCGTCGATATCGTCGGGGCGGAACGGTCGGATACGCGTCACGGGTGGCCATGCCTCTCGGGTCGGGGATCCTCTCAGGTTACCGAGACGGATCCGCTCCCTGCTCCTCGAGCCCGTCCAGCACCTCCGGCAGCCGCACCCAGCGCCACAGCGCCGCCGCCACGAGGAAGGCCGCGCCGGCGCCGATCAGCGCCCCGCCGACGGTGTCGCTGAACCAGTGCACGCTGAGCACGGTGCGGGAGAAGCCCATCGCCACGGTCCATACCGCCGAACCGATCGCCACCCACAGCGTCGGGAACAGGAACCACAGCACCACGGCGAGGGTCGCCGCGTTCGAGGTGTGACCGGACGGGAAGGATCCGAAGTCCGACGCGATCAGCAGATCCTGCGGACGAGACCGGCCCAGGGCCTTCTTCACCAGCTGCACGATCCCCGCGCTGACCGCGAACGCCGCCACCGCGAACACCGCACCGCGCCATCCGCGCAGCAGGGCCGCGAGCACGGCGACCACCAGCGGCGTGAGGATCGTGGCGACCCATCCGCCGCCGAGCACGTTCATGACCAGGGCCCAGCCGACGAGCACCGGGCTGCGCCACTCGACCATCTCCAGGTTCCACGCGTCGTCGAGCGAGACGATCAGCCCGGGTGTCGTCGCCAGCACCCCCGCGGTGGCGAGGGCGATCGCCACCCCGACGATGCCGAGGATGAGCGCGAGCCGACGTGTCATCCCGCCATTGTCCCGTGGATCCGGTCCCGGAGCCTTTCGGCGGGCGCGGATCCACGGTGTGTCGCCCCGGCCGACGCAGCGGCCCGCGCACGCCGCCACTGCGATGCCGGCCCGCGCCGCGCAGGGGACGACGGAGGCCGGCGCCCGATGGGCACCGGCCTCCGCGCAGTCTTTCCGGTCAGCCCTTCGTCGCGCCGGCGAGCAGGCCCCGCACGAAGAAGCGCTGCAGTGCGAAGAACACGATCAGCGGCACGATGATCGAGATGAACGTTCCCGCGGACTGCAGGAACCACTTGTCTCCCCACGACCCGGACAGCGAGTTCAGCGTCTGCGTCAGCGGCAGTGAGGACTCCGGAGCGAAGATCGTCGCGACGAGCAGGTCGTTCCAGACCCAGAGGAACTGGAAGATCGCGAACGACGCGATGGCGGGCATCGCCAGCGGCAGGATGATCCGGAAGAAGATCTGTCCGTGTCCTGCGCCGTCCACGCGTGCCGCCTCGATGACCTCGCCGGGGATCTCCGCGATGAAGTTGTGCAGCATGAAGATCGCCAGCGGCATGGCGAAGATCGCGTGCGCGATCCACACCGTCGCGAAGCTGTGATCCACATCGCGCAGCTCCAGGCCGGGGAAGATCTGCGTCCCGAAGAGCGTCAGCCCGCGCGAGAACAGCGACAGCAGCGGCACCAGGGCCATCTGGATCGGCACGATCTGCAGCGCGAACACGAACACGAACACGAGGTTCTTGCCCTTGAAGTTCATCCACGCGAAGCCGTAGGCGGCGAGCGAGGCGATGAAGATCGGGACCACCGTGGCGGGGATCGTGATCGCCAGCGAGTTGATGAAGGAGGCGCCGAGGGTCAGCGCGGTGCCGCCCGAGGTCAGCGCGTCGGCATAGTTGCTGAGCGTGAACGACGGGTTCACGAACACGGTCCACCAGCCGGTGCTGTTCGAGTCGGCGCCGGGGCGGAACGACGTGACGAACAGCCCGAAGGTCGGGATGGTCCAGAAGATCGCGATGATCACCGCCGCGAGCGTGGCGCCCTTCGAGGTGAGCCGCTTCTGCGCGGTGGCCTCGTTGCGGCGGGTGTCGCGCGCGACCTGGCGCTTGCTGCGGTTGTCGGTGACGACCGCCTGTGTCGCACTCATCAGCGGATCTCCCTCTGCTTGGCCATCTGCCGGGCGTTGTAGATGATCAGCGGCAGCACGAACAGGAACAGCACCACGGCCAGGGCCGAGGAATGCCCGTAGCTCTGGAAGCGCTGCTGCTGGTTGACCATCTCGAAGCCGAGCACGGTGCTGTTCGCGCGGCCTCCGGTCATCACCGCGACGATGTCGTAGACCTTCAGCGAGGCGATCGTGATCGTCGTCAGCACGACGATCAGAGAGGAGCGGATCCCCGGCACGGTCACGTTGCGGAACCTCTCCCACGCGTTCGCGCCGTCGAGTTCCGCGGCCTCGATCTGCTCGGTGGGCACTGCCTTGATCGCGGCGGAGAGGATGACCATCGCGAACCCGGTCTGGGTCCACACGAACACGGCGAGCAGGCAGATCGTGTTCACCAGCGGCGTCGTGTCGAGCCAGCCGATCGGCTTGCCGCCGAACATCGTCACGATCGCGTTGAGCAAGCCGATCTGATCACCCTGGCGGTAGTCGTAGATGAACTTCCAGATGATGCCGGCGCCGACGAACGAGATCGCGACCGGCATGAACACGAAGACCTTGAGCACCTTCTCGCCACGAGCCCGGTCGATGAACACGGCGTATGCGAGACCGAAGACCGTCGACACGATCGGGGCGATGAGCGCCCAGATCAGGGTGTTGATCACCGACCAGAAGCCCTCAGGGTTCGTGAACACCCACTGGTAGTTCTCCAGCAGGACGAAGTCCTTGCCGGTCTTGTCGAAGAACGACTGGATCACCGTGCTCACGGCTGGGTAGATCAGGCCGATCACGAGCAGGATCCCGGCCGGCGCCATGAAGAGCACCAGCTGCAGCGTGTACCCCGCGCCCTCGCGCGCACGGTAGTCGGCGAAGAACAGCATGGCCCCGGCCAGCAGCGCGATGATCAGGACGTAGATCAGCGCATTCTGGTAGGGCCGGAGCAGCATGAACGCCAGCACCGGGATCACGAAGCATGCGGCCAGCCGCAGCCAGAAGTAGCCCTTGCCATGCCGCGGCGCGTACTCGATCAGCAGCAGCAGGATCCCGGCGACGATCGCGAACGCGACCAGCACGATCGGGATCTGCAACAGCGGGTTGAGCCCGCCGATCCACACGAAGAAGCTCTTCAGCGAGAAGCCGAGGCTGGTCGGCACCGGCGTCTCGGGTGCGGGGCTCACCAGCAAGGCGAGGAAGACCCCGATGATCGCAATGGCGCCGACGACCATGGCGCCGATCGTGACGGATCGGGAAGCTGTCGTGCGCCCGGATCTCCGGGTCGCGGTCGCCCTGGGCGGCGACATCGTGGTTTGCGACATGTGGACCCCCTTCTGGGTTCGCCGTCGAACTCTGTCAGGATCTGGCCTGCTGACGACTGCGGGGCCGTCCGCCGAATGCGGACGAGCCCCGCAGCCCTCGCAGGTCGATGCTCAGACTAGTTCTTGTAACCCGCCTGGATGTCGCTCAGAACCTGATCGGTCGGCTTTCCGTCGATCCAGCTGACCATGCCCTTCCAGAACGATCCCGAGCCGACCGTGGCCGGCATCATGTCGGAGGCGTCGAAGCGCAGGACCGTCTTCGGATCCTGCACGGTCTTCATCGCGTCCTGCAGGAACTTGCTGGAGGCGAGCGACGGATCCGCGTTCTTGTTCGCCGAGATCACGCCGCCGAGCTTGACGCGGGCGTTCGCGAAGTCGGCCGACGACATGTACTCCAGGACCTTCTTGGTGGCGGCGTTGTCGCTGAAGCCGGCGACGAACTCGCCCGCACCCTCGATGGTGTTGTCGCCTTCCTTGATGCCCGGGAGGACGAACGCGTAGACGTCGCCGTCGGGCGCGACGGTCGGCGTCTTGCCGTCCTTCGTCTTCACGTCGAGGAAGTTCGACGAGAGGAACGAGGCCTGGTGCGTCATCACGCAGGTGCCGTCGGCGACCTTGGCGGCGACGTCGGCGAAGGCGGTCGAGTTGATGCTCTTCACATCACCGAAGCCCGCGTTGACGTACTTCGGGTCGAGCAGGATCTGCCCGACGGCGTCGAAGGCCTGCTTGATCTGCGGGTCGGTGAACTTCACCTCGCCCTTGATCCACTTGTCGTAGACGTCGGTGCCGCTCTGGCGCAGCACCAGGTCCTCGATCCAGTCGGTGCCCGGCCAGCCGGAGGCGTCACCCGAGGCGAAGCCCGCGCACCACGGTGCGGCCCCGGTCTTCTCCTGGATCGTCTTGGTCATCGCGAGCAGGTCGTCCCAGGTCTTCGGCACCTCGACGCCGAGCTCCTTGAACTTCGCCGGCGAGTACCAGACGTAGCCCTTGACGTTGGCGAGCATCGGGGCGGCGTAGAACTTGCCGTCGAACGTGCCGTAGGTCTTCCAGTCCTTCGACCAGTTCTTGTCGACGTTGGCCTCGACCTCCTTGGGAGCGGTCTTGACATCGCCCGTGTCGACGAGGTTCTTCAGCAGACCCGGCTGCGGCACGATCGCGATGTCGGGAGCGCTGCCGCCGGTGACCTTGGTGACGATGTTGCCCTCGAAGCTCTTGTCACCGGTGTAGACGACCTTGATGCCGGTGTCCTTGGTGAACTGGTCGAAGGACTTGTTCAGCAGATCCGCCTCGGATCCCGTGATGCCGCCGGAGATCTTGACGGTCTCCCCCTTGCCGGACGAGTCGCCGCCTGTCGAGTTGCCGCCCTCGGCGCAACCCGCCAGCGCGAGGCCGGACACCGCGATCAGCGCCAGAGGCGCGATCAGGCGACGTCGCTGAGACATTCCCATACGTTTTCTCCTTCGAATTCGCGGGGGCTGATTCCCCAACGCTGGGGTTCCTTCAGGAACCGCTTCCAGGCGACACTAGTGACCCGCGCCGCCTTTCCGCAACGTGAATTCGATCACAACTGGATAACCACGGGGTGTGCAGCACTACGCTGATGGGAGCGCTTTCAGGGAACCGGTTCCATAAAGCCTGAGAAGTCGCTATCGTGAGGGGATCTGTTTCGAGGAGGATGCACCGTGACCGGGATCATCGATGTGGCGCTGCGCGCAGGCGTGGCGAAGTCGACGGCCAGCCGTGCACTGAGCGGGAACGGCTACGTCTCCGCGGAGACCAGGGAACGCGTCGAGCGCGCCGCCAGGGAACTGGCCTATTCCGCGCACTCCAGCGCGTCCAGCCTCGCGACCGGACGCACCTCGACGATCGGCGTCATCATGCCGATGGCCGACCGGTGGTACTTCGCCGAGCTGCTCGCCGGGCTCCAGCAGGCGCTCATCGCCGACGGCCTCGACCTCGCCCTGTACGGCGCCGCGGAGGGCAGCGCCGAACGCGCCCGCATGCTGGATCACGCCCTGGCCGGGCGCCGGTTCGACGGCATCGTCGCGGTGTGCCTGCAGCCCGGGGCGCACGAGCTGGAGCGGCTGGCCGGCACGGGGCTGCCGCTCGTGTCCGTGGGTCCGTTCGCCGAGCACGCGGACACCGTCACGATCGACGACGTCGCCGCGTCACGGGTCGCCACGGAGCATCTGATCGATCTCGGGCACGAGGACATCGTGTTCCTCGGCGACGTGCCTGACGCCGACCGGTTCAGCTTCGGCGAGCGCAAGCGCCTGGACGGCTACCGGCAGGCGATGACCGCCGCGGGGCTGGAGGACCGGATCCGCGCCGTTCCCACGCCCTCGACGATCCCCGAGGCGTTCGCCACCGCTGCCGCGCTGCTCGCCGACCGGCGACGCCGGCCGACGGCGATCGCGGCGGTGTGCGACGAGGCGGCGGTGGGCGCCATCATCGCGGCCCAGCGGCTCGGCATCGGCGTGCCCAGCGAGCTGAGCGTGATCGGTGTGGACGATCACCGGTATGCCGAGATGTTCAGCCTGACCACGATCCGGCAGAACCCGCGCGAGCAGGGCGCCGAGGCGGTGCGACTGCTGCTGGCGCGGATGCAGGACCCCGAGGCACCGCTCGAGCATGTGATCTCGCCGGCGACGCTCGTGGCCCGGCAGTCGACGGCGGTTCCCCGCCTCGACGCGGCCCGCTGATCGGATACTGCTGCGGACCGGATCCGCCCGTGCAGGACCCGCACCGTGTCGGGCCGGATCCACCCGGAGACGCACGAAGGCCCCGGGAGAACCCGGGGCCTTCGCAGCGTCGGAACGCGCGGAGAGGCGCCTTGCGCCTCGACCAGACGGACCTTACTTGAGGGTGACCGTCGCGCCGGCCTCTTCCAGGGAAGCCTTGGCCTTCTCGGCGGCCTCCTTGTTGGCGCCCTCGAGGACGGCCTTCGGAGCACCGTCGACGACGGCCTTGGCCTCGCCGAGGCCGAGCGAGGTGAGCTCGCGGACGACCTTGATGACCTGGATCTTCTTGTCGCCGGCAGCCTCGAGGATGACGTCGAACGAGTCCTTCTCCTCCTCGGCCTCAGCAGCCCCTGCGCCACCCGCAGCGCCGGCGACGGCGACGGGAGCGGCAGCGGTGACGTCGAACTTCTCCTCGAACGCCTTCACGAACTCGCTGAGCTCGACAAGGGTCAGACCAGCGAACTGGTCGAGCAGCTCCTCAGTGGTGAGCTTCGCCATGATGTTTCTCCTAATAGATGGGGTTTGTGGGGAAAAGACCGGGGAGGCTCAGGCAGCCTCGGCGGTCTCCAGCTTCTCGCGAAGAGCATCGATGGTGGCCGCAGCCTTGCCCATCGTCGCCTTCATCATGCCCGCGGCCTTCGCCAGCAGAACCTCACGGCTCTCCAGCGAGGCGTACTTGTTGACCTCGTCGGCACTCAGGGCGTTGCCCTCGAAGATGCCGCCCTTGATCACGAGAAGCGGGTTCGCCTTGGCGAAGTCACGCAGAGCCTTGGCGGTGGCGACGAAGTCACCGTGCACGAAAGCGACGGCCGACGGACCCTTGAGGTCGTCGTCCAGCGCCGTGATCCCCGCGTTGTTCGCGGCGATCTTGGTCAGCGTGTTCTTCACCACGGCGTAGCTCGCGTCCTGACGGATGCTGTTGCGCAGCTGCTTGAGCTGGGCAACCGTCAGACCGCGGTACTCGGTCAGCAGGACGGCGTTCGAGTCCTCGAAATTCTTCGTGAGCTCGGCGACCGATGCATCCTTCTGCGCCATGGTCACTCCTTGATGGGTACGGGATGCTCCACGGCGGTGGAGCACCGACCTCGACCGCCGCGCTCTGCAGGCAAACAAAAACGCTCCGGCGCAAGCGCACGGAGCGTGATCCAGGATCTGGAATTCGTTCGTGTCACCTGCGCGGGCCTCTGCTGATCGGATCCAGGATCCGGCAGTGCTTCGATCGCCCCGCACTCGCGTGCACGACGATGACCAGCGGTCTTCGGTTGCGTCAAGACTACGGCATCCTCCGCGCTCCCCCAAATCGGCGGCACGGTCGGCCCCGTTGCCTCCCTGGCCCTCGGCCTCCCCCGGCCTCCCTCACCCCCGGCCTCCCCCTGGCCCCGGCCTCCCCCTGGCCCCGGCCTCCCCCTGGCCCCGGCCTCCCTCACCCCCGGCTTCCCTCACCCAGCGCGCCGAACGCACCGGCTCCTGCCGAATGCACCGGAACTTCGCGACAACAACCCGTGCACCCGACGACAACCCGTGCACCCGACGACAACCCGTGCACTCGACACCAACCCGTGCACCCGCGGATCCGGGACCGTCGCGGGGGCCCCGGCAACGAGATCCCTTCCCGCCATGGCAGCGTCCCCGAACGCACCGGCTCCTGCCGAATGCACCGGAACTTCGCGTCAACAACCAGTGCACCCGACACCAACCCGTGCACCCGACGACGACCTGTGCCCCCGCGGATTCGGGACCGTGCGGGGCCTCCGGCAACCGTACGCCACGCGATCACGGCGGCGCGATACCGAAGGCCCCGAGTCGCCTGCCGAGCGCGAGCGGCGTGCCGATGTGCTCGGTCTCCCAGCGGGCGAACCGCTGCTGAGTCGTCCCCCGGATCCAGTCCTCGCGACGCTTCTCGTCGTGGATCACCTGCTCGATCGACCGGCCGGAGCGCATCGCCTCGTCGAAGTACTTTCCCTTCCCGTCGAACTCCCCGAGGCAGCCGACATCCGTCAACCCGAAGTCGACGTAGTACATGTCGTCGTCGGGGCCGAGGATCGGGACCTGCAGCTCGGGAGCCGCGAATCCCAGCCTTCTCAGCTGCAGCCTGCTCACGCTCTCCCCCGGAGACGCCGCCCGCCCGTCGGCGAACTCGAAAACCCACCGGGCCTGGCGGATGCCCCGCATGCCGCTCGCCTGCTCGAGCCGTGCCGCCAACGCGCGTCGCCAGGACGCGACGGCCTCGACGTCCCACTCCCTCAAGCGCTCCGCCATCTGTCGCTCCGCGGCGTCGGCCAGCGCCACGGCAGCTTCGAGCGGCAACGTGCCGATGAGATCGAAGACCGTTCGGGCGAGCGACGTACAGCGGATGCCGTCGATCGTGATCACGTCATCGGCACTGATCGCCGCCACGTGTCGCTTGACATCCGGCGCGCTCGAGATGCGACTTTCAGGGCTGGTCGTCATGTGCACGCGCACACATCGGATGCGGTACAGCGGAAGACGCCAGAGCACGGCGGCGGACGTGTGCGACGCGACCGCACCGCCCCTGCTTTCCCGAGCCACGGCGAGCACGTGCGCTCGATGCTGCTCCTCGGGCCACAATCCGGCACGCTCTTCTGAGTCGATGTACCAGCCGCGACGGATGTGGAACAGCACGCCTTCTCGCACCGCGGCGGCGATCCGCCGGTCCGTCCACCCGTTGAGGATCAGATCCTCACGCGAGCGCACGAGCTGCGCCAATATCGGCTCATCGTGGTGTGCTGCTGCCTCGGAGATCAACGCCATGCCTCATCCTCGGTGCCCTCGAGCGGCGCTCGGACCGCGATCACAGGACCCGTGTGAAACTCGTCCCGACCGGTGGTTGTGCAGGACGATCCGCGCGCGACGTCCGCAGTTCCCCGAGTACACCGGATCCTGCCGACTGCACCGGAACCCGACGCCAACAAGCCGTGCGCTCGACAACACCCCGTGCACTCGACAACGCGTGCGTGCACCCGACGACACACGGACCGACACCGACACCGACACCGACGGTGGCTCCGCGGTGCACGCTCAGCCGGGCCACGCAGACACCGCACCCCCGCGTCGACCGACGGGCCAGGCCGTGCTCCCCGGCGTGCCAGGACCGGGGACGTCGACGGGCGGCGGTAGCCTCGATGGGTGACCCCGGAGCTCGAAGCGCGCATCATCGCGGATTCCCGCGATCGGGTAGCGTGGCTGCGGGCCCGGGCGCGCGGCATCACCGCGACCGACGTGGCCGGGCTCACCAGCGAGGGTTCGATCGCCCGCGCGGCGGACGCCAAGCTCGGCGCGGGCCCGCGCTTCGGCGGCAACGCCTACACGGACCACGGCCGCCGCCGCGAGCCCGAGATCGCCGCCTGGGTCGCCGCCACGCACGGCATCCTGCCCTCCTCCGCGCTGTTCTGCGCCGAGGTCGAGAAGCGGCACCTGGCCACCCCGGACGGGATCGTGCAGGAGGCGGGCGGCCGCGTGCTGCTGGCCGAGATCAAGACCACCAACAAGTCGTGGCGGTCCATCCCCCGCACCTATCTGCGGCAGGTGTGGTGGCAGCAGCATGTGCTCGGCGCCGAGCGCACGCTGTTCGTGTGGGAGGAGCACGACGACTTCCGGCCCATCCACGATGAGCCGAAGTCGGTGTGGATCGATCGCGACGATCGTGAGATCGGCCGGCTGGTCGGCCTGGCGACCCGCCTGATCGACGAGCTCTATCACCGGACGACAGGCCGGACACCGCCTCGGCCCACACCCGCCGCGCCCAGCAGCCGCGAGGCGCTGCGCGAGCGCGACATGTTCCGCGCGCTGGCCCTCGCGGAGTGATCTCCGGGGCCACCGCATCCTCGGCCGCCCCGCCGCACTCGGCCGCACCGTCGGGCCGGGACCGCGTCCTCGGGCCTCCATGCGCCCCAGACACCCGACCGCACCGTCAAACGCGACCCGGGTCGGCACGCAGCTCCGGGGAACCGCACGCCGACGGCGCTCCCGCCCTACTCCGCGGGAGCGAGGGCGATCACAGGGGCGAGCGCGTCGCGATGCACGGCGATCGCCGGGCCTGCGGCGTCGATGAGCACGCCGCTCATGCCGGGCTGCTGCACCAGCACACCGCCGATCTGCTCGGCCGTGAAGGGCAGCGGCTGGTCCCCGCGGCCGAGCGCGATCACCTCGAGGGGGTGACTGAACAGCTGCAGGTAGCGCGAGCCGTCGGGGGTGTGCGCCTCGGCGACGCCGTACTGGCCGTCGCCGTCGACGTCGCTGACCGCGACCCACAGCCGCGCGGTGGCCAGCGCCTCGCCCACGCGCGTCTCGGAGTCCTGCTCACGGGGTGCCGCGAGCAGCGTCTTGATCGCGAAGGTCGGATCCGCTTCCTCGAGCGCCTTCTGCAGGATCTCGGAGGGGAAGACGACGCGGTGCGGCTCGGATGCGTTGTCGATGATGAGGCCGGCGAAGGGCCCGTCGATGACGTTCTGGTAGATCGCCTGCACAGGCTGCACGACCGCAGAGGTCTCTGCCGGATCCTCGTCGCCGCTCTGCACGGAGTCGCGTACCGCGGCCGCCGAGCTGAACGCCAGCATGAACGAGTTCTCCCCGTCGTTGACCACGGCGACGGCGAGCGGCTTGCCCTCCTTGATCTGCTCACCGGCGTCGCCGCTGACGCGCAGGAACAGGTTGCCCTGCAGGGATTGGCGCAGCACGCCGAGCAGCTCGGCCTGGCTCGCGTCCTCGCCCAGCATCGCGAGCGCCTCGCGCAGCAGCACGTTGTCCGGCATGCCGGGGATCGACTCCGTCTGCTCCGGCGGGTCGGCCGGGGCGAACGGCAGCGGCGGGCGTCCGGACGAGGCCTGCGGCGCGGAAGGCACCGCGGGCGCCTCGTCCACGACGGGGTCGATCAGATCGTGTCCCGGCTCGGGCGCCTCCGCGGGCGGGACCACGGCGGGGCCGGACGGGGAGCCGACGCCGCGGAACGCCTGCACCGAGACGTTGACCGTGGGCGTCGGGGCCTCGGCGGCGGGCTCGGCGGCGGTGCTTTCGACGTCCGTCGAGCCGGCCGCGACGGCCTCCTCGGCAGAGGCGGGAGCGGGCTCCGGCGTGACGACGTCGTCCTGCTTGTTACGGCGCGAGAAAAGACCCATTGCGCAAGCCTAACCGCGACCGCACGCGCGAAACGCCGCCGATCAGATCTTCTCGATCGGCGCGATCTTCACGAGCAGTTTCTTCTGCCCGGCCGTGTCGAAGCGCACGTGGGCGATCCGCTTCGCGCCCTCGCCGGTGATCGCCTCGATGGCGCCCTCGCCGAAGTCGTCGTGCCGGATCCGGTCGCCGGCGTTCAGCTCGAGGTCGCCGTTGTCGCGCACCTTGGCGGTCACCCGGTTCGGGAACTTGTCCATCGCGGTCGACAGCGGAGTGAGCCCGTCCCGCTTGGGCAGGGCGCGCGGCGCGAATCGGTCACCGGATCCCGTTCCGCCGCCGAACCCGCCGGATCCGTATCCGCCCGCACCCCCGGGACGTCGGGCGTTCAGTGCCCGGGACTGCATGCCTCCACGGGAGTTCACATCCCCCGGCGACTGCCGCCAGTCGATGAGCTCGGACGGGATCTCCTGCAGGAAACGGCTCGGCATCGCGACCGAGACCTCGCCGAACTGGGCGCGGGTCATCGCGAGCGACAGATGCAGGCGCTTGCGGGCGCGCGTGATCCCCACGTAGAACAGGCGCCGCTCCTCCTGCGGGCCGCCCGGCTCGTTCGCGGAGATCCGGTGCGGGATGAGGTCCTCCTCGACGCCCGTGACGAACACCGCATCGAACTCGAGGCCCTTCGCGGTGTGCATCGTCATGAGCGAGACCACCCCCGACTCGTCGTCGAGGTCGTCGGCGTCGGAGACGAGCGCGACCTCGGTGAGGAAGTCGGCGATCGTGCCCTCGGGGTTGTTCCGTGCGAAGTCGCGGGTCACCGCGATGAGCTCGTCGAGGTTCTCCAGGCGCGCCTCGTCCTGCGGGTCGCGGCTGGCGCGCAGGGCGTCCATGTAGCCGCTCTTCTGCAGCAGCAGCGTGAGCCCCTCCGCGACCGCCGTGGGCGGCGCCACCTCGCCGGACGCGGGCAGCATGATCTCGGTCGCTTCGCGCAGCACCGCATCCAGCAGCGCGATCGCGGCCTGGATCTTCGGCCCCACCCCGAGCTGGGTCGGGTGCGCGAGCGCATCACGGAAGCTCAGACCGTGCTCCTCCGCGAAGCGCGCGATCGAGGTCTCGGTGACGTCGCCGATGCCGCGGCGCGGCTTGTTCAGGATCCGCCGCACGGCCATCTCGTCGGCCGGGTTCGCGACGGCGACGAGGTAGGCCAGCGCGTCCTTGATCTCGGCGCGCTCGTAGAACTTGGTGCCGCCCATGATCTTGTACGGCACGGCGGAGCGGATGAAGATCTCCTCCAGCGCGCGGGACTGCGAGTTGGTGCGGTAGAACACGGCCATCTCGCCGTAGGGCATGCCCGCACGGCGCAGCGACTCGACCTCATCGGCGACGAACTGCGCCTCGTCGTGCTGCGAGTAGCCGGTGAAGCCGACGATCGCGTGACCGGCCCCCTTGTCGCTCCAGAGCTTCTTGTCCTTGCGGTCGAAGTTGTTGCTGATGACGGCGTTCGCCGCCGACAGGATGTTCTGCGTGGAGCGGTAGTTCTGCTCCAGCAGCACGACCTTCGCACCGGGGAAGTCGCGCTCGAACTCGCTGATGTTGCGGATGTCGGCGCCGCGGAAGGCGTAGATGGACTGATCGGAGTCGCCGACGACGGTGAGCGACGCCCCCGACTCGGCCCCGGCATCCGGACCGGTCCCTGACCCTGCCGAAGGATCGGGCTCGAAGATCATCATGCCGTTGGAGGCATATGGCTCGGGACCGGCCCCCGAGCCCGTCGCAGGGCCCTGCACCGGGCGGGTGAGCTCGTGGATCAGAGCGTACTGGGCGGCGTTGGTGTCCTGGTACTCATCGACGAGGATGTGCCGGAAACGGCGGCGGTACGTGTCGGCGATCTGCGGGAAGGCGCGGAACAGGTACACGGTCTGCCCGATGAGGTCGTCGAAGTCGAAGGCGTTGGCCTTCTGCAGCTGACGCTGGTAGTCGGCGAACACCTCCACGAAGACCCGCTCGGCCGGATCCGACATGTTCGCCTGACGGGCGAAGGACTCCGCGTCCTGCAGCTCGTTCTTGAGTTTCGAGATGCGCGACTGCATCGCCGCCGGGGTGTATCCGAACGCGTCGGCCTCGTGCTCCTTGACGAGCCGCTTGATGAGCGCCCGGGAGTCGCCGGAGTCGTAGATCGTGAACGACTTGGTGAAGCCGAACTGCTCGGCCTCGCGGCGCAGGATCCGCACGCACGCGGAGTGGAAGGTCGAGATCCACATGCCGCGCGCGGAATCGCCCACGAGCTGCGCCACGCGCTCGCGCATCTCCCCCGCGGCCTTGTTGGTGAAGGTGATCGCCAGGATCTGGCTGGGCCAGGCCTCCCGCCGGCGCAGCAGCAGGGCGATGCGGCGGGTGAGCACGCTGGTCTTGCCCGACCCCGCGCCGGCGACGATCAGCAGCGCCTGCCCGCGGTAGGTGACCGCATCGAGCTGCTGCGGGTTGAGCCCCGCGAGCAGGTCGTCGTCGGAGGCGCCGGAGGCCGGTCCCGCCGGCCCTCGGAGGGAGGTTCCGGGCGGGAGGATGACGGGGGAAGGGGCTTCGCTCATGACCCCTCAAGTCTAGGTGCGCCCGCCGACACTCGACCGGCCGAGCCGTTCGAGCGCGAGAGCGGGACGACGGCACGACGCCCGCTCGACGCGGCGCGCTGAACCCGTCCCCGATCGCGACGCCCTTCGCCGGAGACCGTTCAGGCGATGCGCGTGCCGGGCGGCAGCCGCCGCGCCGGGGTGCGCGTGCGCGCCCAGGCGCCTGCGAACAGCCCGCCCGCGATCACGACCTGGATCCCGAGCCCGACGAACCAGCTCGGCGTGGTGGAGTCGATGATCTCCTTGGGCGTGGGACGCCCGCCATCGGGGCTCTGCAGGCAGGGGTCGTAGGTGTTCAGCGTCTGCGGCGGGAGCTGTGCGGAGCGCACGGAGAGCTTGATGCCGCCGAACATGTCATTCGGAGTGCCGTACGACGAGTACGTCGTCGGGGTCGCATCGGCGAGCACCACGAACGGGTTCGCCGCGAGGAATCCCCACACGTAGTCGAAGCGCGGCTGCGACACGGTGTGCGTCTCCCAGCTGTCGCAGTTCGGCCCGCTCTGCTCATCCCAGGTGCGGGTGCGCATCTCGACGTCGGTGCGGATCACGGATCCGGCCAGCCCGAAGATCAGCAGGGTGCCGAGGCACAGCGCCGCCACCACGAGGTAGGTGTTCGCGACGGAGAACAGCGGGCGCGCGACGAGCCCGCTCCAGCCCACGCCGATCGCCGCGACGATCACGATCTCGGCGGCCAGCACGAGCAATGAGACGAGCAGCACGTCGATGCGCACGTCCCCCGCGAGCATCGAGACGACCAGGAACGGCACGGCCACGACCAGGAACGCCGAGCCCGTGATGACGGCGGCCAGGAGCTTGCCGCACAGGATGTCGCCGGTGCCGGCCAGGGTGGTCTGCAGAGCCGCGAGCGTCGCGGCCTCGCGGTCGCCGTTGATCGAGGATCCGCTGAGCGTCGGCGAGATCAGCACCACGAGCAGCAGCACCAGCATGACGATCACCGAGTAGGCGCCCGCGCCCGTCGTCGGGGTGTACGAGAACGCCAGGAGTGCGAGCACGGTGACGATGAGCAGCACCAGCGCGAACACGCCGAGCAGGATGTACCAGCCGGGGCTGCGCAGGCGCTGAGTGAGCTCGAGGCGGGCGATGGTCCAGACGCGCCCGGCGTTCATCGTGCGCCCCCATCGGTCTGCGGCGCATCTCCCGGGGACGGGGTCTCCCCGGGCGACGGCGCATCCCCGAGAGAGAGGAACGCCTGCTCCAGTTCGCTCTGCGCCGGGGCGAAGGCGCTCACCGCCAGCCCCCGGCCCACCAGGCGGGCGAGCCCCGCCGCGGCGTCGCGCTCGTTCGTGAAGACCGCGAGCACATCGCCCCGGTCGATGCCGAGCGACTCCGTCGCGACGCCCAGCGCCGCCGCCGCGGCGATGCGGGGATCCGCCGGGGCCTCCGCTCCGCGCGCTTCGATTCCGTGCCCTTCGGCGCCGTGTGCTCCGGCTCCGGGCGCATCCACCTCGTGTGCTTCGGCTCCCGGCGCATCGGCGTCATGCGCGGGAAGGATCCGGATCCGCCAGGCGCGTGCCTGCGCCGCGGGTGCGTCCACGACCTCCCCGGCGACGAGGAAGACGACGTCGTCGACGACCTCCTCCAGCTCGGACAGCACGTGGCTGGAGATGAGTACGGTGCGCCCCTCCGCGGCGAGCCGGCGCAGCAGCACCCGCAGCTGCACGCGCGCCTCCGGATCCAGCCCCGAGGCCGGCTCATCCAGCAGCAGCACCTGCGGATCGTGCACGAGAGCGCGGGCGAGGCCGAGCTTCTGCTTCTGCCCCCGCGAGAGCACCTTCGCCGGCGACGACGCGAGCGGCTCCAGGCCCACCAGGGCGAGCAGCTCCGCGGCCCGGCGGTGCGCGTCCTCCCGGGCCAGACCGTGCAGACGCGCCGTGGTCACGATGCTCTCGTGCGCGGTCAGCGACGGCCAGGCGCCCAGCGCGTCGGGCATCCACCCCAGCACCCGGCGCGCCGCGGTCGGATCCGTGATCGGATCGACCCCGCCGACGCGGATGCTGCCGCGATCCGGTGCGAGCAGCGACGCCAGCATGAGCAGCAGCGTCGTCTTGCCCGCGCCGTTCGGCCCCACGAGCCCCGTGACCCTGCCCGCGGCCGCCCGGAAGGTCGCCTCGCGCACCGCATGCACGCTCCCGAACGACCGGCCGACCCCCTCCGCGACGATTCCGTCCATGCCGCCAGCATAGGAGCCACCTAGGAACAGCGGTCGTCGAACCCGCGCACGGTCACGTTCCCGACGAGCGTGCTGGCGCGGTATCGGATCCGGAGCGGGGCCTATGCCCGCTGGAAGACGTCGACCCCGAGATCCGGGTGGTCCGCGAACACTCCATCCACACCGGTCGCGGCGAGCGCCGCCCACTCGGCGCGATAGTCGCCGAACGCCGCACCGGCACCGGTGCGGAAGCGCCGATCGAGGAAGGCGTTCTCGGGGCGGCAGGTCCAGGTGAACACGGCGAGATTCCCGGCATGCGCCTGGGCGACGAGCTGCGGACCGGAGTCCCGCAGCAGGATCTGCTTGTCCACGCTGATGCCGTCGACGACGCCGGTCAGGGCGTCCAGCCCCGCGGGGGTGAGCGCATCCGCATAGGTCGCCGCCGACGCGCCGTCGCGCGCGACGAGGTCCGCCGGGGCCCCCTCGGCCTCGAGCAGGTAGACGTACTCCCCGTGCACACCGCGCGTGCGCAGGTCGGTGAGCACGCTCTGCTCGAAGGATTCGAGCCACAGCGGATGCTCGCCCGACGCCCAGCCCGCCGCGCGCAGATCGCGCTCGGCCAGGGCCGCCAGGTCATGCCCGATCCCGGCGAAGAAGGTGGCGTGCTTGATCTCCAGCACCACGCCGAGCTCCCGCCCGTGCTCGGCCGAGGACTCCGCCACGAGTTCCAGGAGGTCGGTCAGACGCAGGATCGGCTCGATGTCGTCGAAGCCGGCGGATCCGGGCCGCAGCGCCGGAAGGCGTTCGCGGCAGCGCAGCGTCGCCAGCTCGGCCCAGGTGAAGTCCTCGGTGAACCAGCCCGTGAGCGGCACGCCGTCGATGCGCTTCGTGGTGCGCCGATCCACGAACTCGGGCCGGTCGGCGACGTCCGTCGTCCCGGAGATCTCGTTCTCGTGCCGGATCACCAGCACGCCGTCGCTCGTCGCCACGACGTCGGGTTCGACAGCGTCCGCACCCATCGCGAACGCGAGGCGGTAGGAGGAGGCGGTGTGCTCCGGACGATAGCCGGGAGCGCCGCGATGGCCGATGATCAGGGGGACGTCGAGCGGGATCCGTCGGGTCACGCTCTCAGCGTACGACAGTGCCGCGCAGAGGATCCGCCGCTACCCTAGAAGGAAGATGACCACCACTTCTGAGGAGTGAGGCCGACCATGAGCAACTTCGCGTTCAACAACCCGGCGTTCAAGGAGCAGGATCCGCGCGCCGTCGCGACCTACCCCGGGAACCCGCAGGCGGGCGCCCAGAACGGGCAGTACGCCCCGCCGCCGCCCGCCGGCCAGTTCGCGGCGGCACAGCAGGCGGCGGTCAACGCCAATCTCGAGGGGATGTACGCCGCACCGTCCGCGGGCGCCATCGAGACCGACCGGATGACCGTCGAGGACACGGTCTGGAAGACGGCCGGCCTGTTCGGCATCCTGCTCGTCTTCGCCGTGGTCGGCTGGTTCTTCACCCTGGGTGGCGCGGCGGTGCCGCGCATGGATCCGTCCAGCCCCGCGCCCGTCGTCGCCGTCTGGCCGTGGCTCGTCGGCGCCCTCGGCGGCTTCGTGCTCGCCATGGTCGTGAGCTTCACCTCGCGCAAGAAAGTGCGACCGGCGCTGATCTTCGCGTATGCAGCGTTCGAGGGCCTCTTCGTCGGCGGCATCTCGGCGTTCTTCGAGGTCATGTGGCCCGGCATCGTGTTGCAGGCCACCCTCGCCACGGTCGCGGTCGTCGCCGTCACCCTGGCCCTGTTCGCCAGCGGCAAGGTGCGCGCCTCGGCGAAGATGACCAAGATCGTGATGATCGCGATGCTCGGCTACCTGGTCTTCTCCCTGCTGAACGTCGGGCTCATGCTCTTCGGCGTGCTGCCGCAGAACCAGATGTTCGGGCTCCTCAGCCAGGTCAAGATTCTCGGGATCCCGCTCGGCCTCATCATCGGCGTGCTCGTCGTGTTCATGGCGGCGTACTCGCTCGTGATGGACTTCGACCAGGTGCAACAGGGTGTGCGCAACGGCGCTCCCCGTCAGTACGGCTGGCTCGGCGGCTTCGGCATCATGGTCACGGTCGTCTGGCTGTACGTCGAGATCCTGCGCATGATCGCGATCGCCCGCGGCAACAACTAGCCGCGCCCCGTTCCGCGCGAAGGCCGCCCTCCTCGGAGGGCGGCCTTCGTCGTCGCTGCGGAGGGATCCGGATCCGCTCCGCCCACCTGATCCGGAGGACTTCTAGACTCCGGATGTGGCCTCCTCCCCGCTCGCAGACGAGATCCGAGAAGCGCTGCGCGATGCCGCGGATCCGGCGCTCGCGCCCGGTCAGCAGGCCTACATGAAATCGGCGATGCCGTTCCTCGGCGTGCGGGTGCCCGAGGTCCGGCGGCTCACCCGCGAGACCGCGCGCGGCCTCCCGGATGCGGACGAGCTGCGCGACGCCGCACTCGTCCTGTGGCGCAGGGCCGAGTTCCGCGAGGAGCGCTATGCCGCGCAGGCGCTGATGGCGCTGCGGCCGCTGCGCGGACGGCTGGACCTGCTGGACGTGCACGAGGAGATGATCCGCACCGGCGCATGGTGGGACCACGTCGATGAGGTCGCGCACCGCCTCGCCGACCTGCTGGACGCGCACCCCGCCGAGCTGGCCGTCGAGCTGCGCGTGTGGGCCGACGACGAGGACTTCTGGATCCGCCGCGCCGCGATCATCGCGCAGCTGCAGCGCAAGGACCGGGTCGATCGCGCGCTGCTCGCCGACGCGATCGAGGCGAACATCGCGGATCCGGAGTTCTTCCTCCGCAAGGCGATCGGCTGGGCGCTGCGGGACTTCGCGCGCGCCGACCCCGACTGGGTGCGCAGCTTCGTCGACACCCACCCCGGCCTGTCGCCGCTGAGCCGCCGCGAGGCCCTCAAGCACCTCGGCTGAGGCACCTCAGGCGTCGTCCCCGTACAGCGTCAACGGGCTGATCTCGGCGAGGAACCGGAAGTCGCGGTCATTGTGCAGCAGTGCCGCGTCGTGGCGGATGGCGACGGCCGCGATGACGCAGTCGATCTGGGAACGAATCGGATGGCCGTTCGACCTGGACGCACGGTAGAGATCTGCCGCGGAGCGGAAGTCGATCGCAGGGTCCAACGGCATGAGTGGCAATCCGTTCACAAGGTTCTCGATCAGCATCATCTCGCGCCGCCCCCGAGGACCTGCAAGAAGCTCCATCGCGATCGGTTCGGTGACGAAGAGCTCCGCGCCCTCTTCGATCAGGTGCCGGATGCGGCCGACGGCGGGCACCGGCGCATTCCGCGTGAAAGCGATCCACGCCGAAGTGTCCACGAGGATCAAGACTCGGCCTCCTCCTCGAGCGCCAGCTGTTCGACGGACGCATCCCACATCCAGGATCGGTCGCTCCGCATGGCATCGAGGTCGACCTCCCCTCCGATGCCCTGCAAGCCCAGAAGGAACTCCTTCGTGAGCGGTACGGTCACCAGCCGGCGCAGCGCGTAGTTCACCGCCTCCTTCTTGGTCGAGAGGTTGTAGCGGTGCATGACCTCGTTCACGAGGTCATCGTCGATGTCGATGTTCGTCCTGGTCATACACCAACGGTACACCTCGTATACACATCGCAGCTGGGACGGAACCTTCTCCGTGACCGCACTCAGCCCAGCTCGTCCAGCGCGGCGCGGATCGCCGCGGCCGACGCGGCGAGCTTCGCCTCCTCCGCGGCCGTCATCGGCGTCCCCGACACCGGCACCGCACCCTCGGCGCTCACCACGCTCGGGATCGACAGTGCGACGCCCTCGATGCCGTGCACGCCGTCGAGCACGGTGGCGACGGGCAGCACCGCGTGCTCGTCGTTCAGCACCGCCTCGACGATCCGCGCCGCGCTGACCCCGATCGCGAGGTTCGTCGCACCCTTGCCGCGGATGACGGCGTAGGCGGCGTCGCGCACCTCGATCGCGATGCGGTCGAGCTCTTCGGGCGTGAACGGCTCGGCCGCGGGCCAGTCCAGGATCGGCACCGGGCCGATGGTGGCGTTCGACCAGAGCGGGAACTGGGTGTCGCCGTGCTCGCCCACGATATCGGCGTGCACGCTCGCGGTGCTCACGCCCGCACGCTGGGCGAGCCGCCAGCGCAGCCGCGAGGTGTCCAGCACCGTGCCGGATCCGAACACCCGCGCGGCCGGCAGCCCGGTGATCCGCTGCGCGACGACCGTCATCACATCCGCCGGGTTCGTCACGATGATGTAGATCGCGTCCGGCGCGCGCTCGACCAGGGCGGGCAGGAGGCTCTGCAGGA
Source organism: Actinomycetota bacterium (assembly GCA_018268515.1). GTDB lineage: Bacteria > Actinomycetota > Actinomycetes > Actinomycetales > Microbacteriaceae > Microbacterium. Next base: position 14,022 of record JAFDWK010000015.1, on the reverse strand, counting down.
TCCGCACGTTCGTTCCCGCGAGCTCCATGCGGGTCTGGCCCGGCTGCTGCTTGGCGCCCGCAGTCACGACGATCACGTCGCTGCCGTCGACGACGGAGAGATCGGATCCGCCGCTCACCGATGACGCCGTGAACTGGGTTCCGTGCGCGAGGTCGAGCACCTCGGCATCGACCTTCTCCGTCGCGATGTCGTAGAGCGCGACCTCCGATGCGCTCCCCCGGATCAGCGCCGCATAGGCGACGCTCACCCCGACCCCGCCCGCTCCGATGACCGTCAGTTTGGTGCGTCCGTTCGCCATGCCTCCATCCTGCCGGATCCGAGCGTGCGGCCGCGCCGTCCGTTCCGCTCGCTGGTCGCGAATTGCGGCTCAGCCGCCCTCCAGCCCGCCATATGCGACCAGCGAGCAGAGGTGGATCCTGCCCCACCGCCCTTCCGCGGATCGGACAGAGGGCGCAGGGGCGTTCCCTGGAGACCGCATCGGGAGGGGCCGCGAAGCGGCATACCCTCCACCGCAGCTCCCGCCGCCGTCTCAGACGAACGAGGGCGCAGGAGCGTCTTGTGAGAGCGCATCGGGAGGGGCCGCGAAGCGGAGGGACCCGTTAAGCGCCCTCACAAGACGCTCCGGAGCCCGGCCGCCGCTCACCGCCCAAACGAACGGCGACGAGGAGCCAGGCCTCACTCCCACTCGATGGTTGCCGGCGGCTTGGAGGTCACGTCGAGCACGACGCGGTTGACCTCGCGCACCTCGTTGGTGATGCGGTTCGAGATCTTCGCGAGCACGTCGTACGGCAGCCGGGTCCAGTCCGCCGTCATCGCGTCCTCGGAGGAGACGGGGCGCAGCACGACCGGGTGGCCGTAGGTGCGGCCGTCGCCCTGCACGCCCACGGAACGCACATCGGCGAGCAGCACGACCGGGCACTGCCAGATGGTCTGATCGAGACCGGCGAGCGTCAGCTCCTCACGGGCGATCGCGTCGGCCTCGCGCAGGATGTCGAGACGCTCGCGGGTGACCTCGCCGATGATGCGGATCCCGAGACCCGGCCCGGGGAACGGCTGGCGTCCGACGATCGCCTCGGGGATCCCGAGCTCGCGGCCGATCGCGCGCACCTCGTCCTTGAACAGGGTGCGCAGCGGCTCGATGAGGTCGAAGTCGAGGTCGTCGGGCAGGCCCCCCACGTTGTGGTGCGACTTGATGTTCGCGGTGCCCGCGCCGCCGCCGGACTCGACGACATCGGGGTACAGCGTGCCCTGCACGAGGAAGCGGACCTTCTCCCCCGAGGCCTTGGCCTCCTCGACCAGGTCGCGCTGCACCTGCTCGAAGGCGCGGATGAACTCGCGGCCGATGATCTTGCGCTTGGTCTCCGGATCCGTCACCCCGGCGAGGTGGCCGAGGAACGTGTCGGCCGCGTCGACCGTGATCAGGCGCACGCCGGTCGCCGCCACGAAGTCGCGCTCGACCTGCTCGCGCTCGCCCTTGCGCAGCAGTCCGTGGTCGACGAAGACCGCGGTGAGCTGGTCGCCGATCGCCCGGTGCACGAGCGCGGTGGAGACGGCGGAGTCGACGCCGCCGGACATCGCGGAGATCACGCGGGCGTCGCCGACCTGCGCGCGGATCCGCTCGACCTGCTCGGCGATGACGTTGCCGCTGTTCCAGTCGGCCGCCAGGCCCGCACCCTTGTGCAGGAAGTTCTCGATGATCTCCTGGCCGTGGTCGGAGTGCTTCACCTCGGGGTGCCACTGCACGCCGTAGAGCCGGCGCTCCTCGTCGGCGAACGCGGCGACCTGGGTCGCTCCGGTCGAGGCGAGCACCTCGAAGCCCTCGGGGGCGCGGGAGACCTGGTCGCCGTGACTCATCCAGACGTTCTGCGCGACCGGCTGGCCGCTGAGCAGGCTCGACTCGTTGGCGGGGATCGCGGCGTCGGTCGCGCCGTACTCGCGCAGTCCCGTGTTCGCGACCTCGCCGCCGAGCGTGCGGGCCATGTACTGGAAGCCGTAGCAGATGCCCAGGGTCGGCACTCCGAGCTCGAACACGGCCGGGTCGAGCTCGGGCGCACCCTCCTCGTAGACCGAGGACGGACCGCCGGAGAGGATCAGGGCGACCGGGTTGCGCGCCGCGATCTCGGCGGCGGTCGCGGTGTGCGGCACGATCTCGCTGTAGACGCCGGCTTCACGGACGCGGCGGGCGATCAGCTGCGCGTACTGCGCGCCGAAGTCGACGACGAGGGCGGGGCGCTGCTCGGTGTCGGGAGTGTTGTCGGTCAACGGGCACCTTCCGGGGCGGGAGCGGTCGAGGTCTGCTCAGGATCAGTCCCTGAGCCTGTCGAGGATTCGCGGGAGGCGAGATACGCCCTCACCTCGCGGGCGACGCGGGTCTCCATGATGAAGGAGAGGAACGGCACGACGCCACCGAGCGCGAGCAGGATGAAGCGGAGGAACGGCCAGCGCATCAGGCTCCACACCCGGAAGCAGGCGAAGAGGTACACCACATAGAACCAGCCGTGCGCGACCAGGATCCCCATCGAGAGGTTCAGGCCGTTGCCGGTGGACTCGAGGCCGCCGTGCACGCCCTCGACGACCGGGGCGAACCAGAGGAATCCGCCGGATCCGCCCGCGAAGAGCTCGAGGCGGATCGGGGTGTACTTGAAGACCATCTCCGTGACCAGGAGCAGGAGCATGACGCCGGTGATCACAGAAGCGATCTGGTAGAACTTCAGCGCCCCGCGGATGGCCGGGAAGCTCTCAGGCTTGGGTGCGGGCATGGGTCCATTCTAGGCGCCCGACCTGTGGGCGATTCCCGGGCGCGGGACGACGGCCGAGGGCGCGACCCGGTCTCGCCACCGCGGCCGTGCGCGACCCCGTGCGGGCGCAGCGCCCGCACGACGAAGGCCGCCGGATCCGGAGGATCCGACGGCCTTCGCGGGTCAGCGCGGGAGGATCACTCCGCGCGCAGGCGACGACGGGCCACGATCAGGCCCAGGCCGAGTGCGAGCAGCACCGCGGCGAGGAGCAGGAACGAGCCCGAGTCCGCGCCGGTCAGCGCGAGACCACCGCCGGCCGCGGATCCCGCCGCAGCGACGGTGATCGCCGCGGTGATCTGGGAGCCGTCCGACAGGATCGCCACCACGTGGTGCTGCCCCGCGGCAGTGCCGGCGGGGATCGTGACGGTGGCCGTGAAGGCGCCGTCCGCGTTCGCCGTCGCCGAGCCGAGCGAGACCGGGGTGGAGTGCAGCTCGAGCGCCACCTTCTCGTTCTCCTCGAGACCCGATGCGGAGATCGTGACCGTGCCGCCCGCGGTGACCGAGGAGGCGCCCAGCTTGAGCTGGCCCTTGCCGCGGACCACGGTGACGGCGGCGGTCGCCTCGTCCCCGTCCGCCTGCGTCGCAGCGACGAGATAGTCACCGCCCTTCACGGAGCGCGGCACCACCGGCGATGCGGAGAACGAGCCGTCGCCGCCGACCTTGACGGTGCCGAGGTCGATGACCGTGCCCTTCTTGCCCTGCTCGCGCAGCTGCAGCGTCAGCGTCTCGCCGGGCTCGAAGGCCTGGCCGGTCAGCATCAGCTTCTCGCCCGCGAGGACCTTGGCCGCGTCGACCGAGATCGTGCCGTTGAAGGATCCGGTGTCGGATCCGGCGACCGTGATCGGCAGCCGCACCGCGGTGCCGGTGCCGGCGACCGAGACCTGCAGTGCCTGCGCGCCCGTCATGCCCTCGGGGATCGTGAACGTCAGCATGGCCGTGCCCGCCTCGTCGAAGGCGTCCAGGGTCATGGCCGGGTTCACCGGTGCGGTGGCCAGGTCCTTGCCGCCCAGCGACACCGTGGCATCGCCCGGCGTCTTCTCCCCCGCGCTGAACGCGAGCGAGCTGAGGTTCAGCGTGACGCTCTCCCCGGCCTTGTAGCCGGCCGCATCGGCGGGAGCGGAGAGCACGGCGCCGACCGCGCGCTGGGCGAGGTCCGGGGACGCCGTCTTGTTCGCCGCGAACCAGTCGACCATCGACTGCAGATCCACCTTGCCGGTGTCCTTCTTGTCTGCGCCGCTCCGGAAGGCCGTGAACGCGTCGCCGCCCGCCGCGAGGAAGGCGTTCGCGCCCACGGTGTAGGTCGCGGCCGGATCGATCGGAGCGCCGTTCACGAGGACGCCCGTGATGTGCGCGCCCGCCGCAGCGGCCGGGTCGTACGTGTAGGTCAGCTCCTTGGAGACGCCGAGCTTGAGGAACGGACGTGCCGAACCCGCCGGCTGCCACTGCTGCTCCAGCACCTGCTTCACCTGCGCCCCGGTGAGCTTCACCGTCATGAGCGTGTTGGCGAAGGGCTGCACGGTCGCGGCCTCCTTGTAGCTGACGCTGCCGTCCGCATCCCCGGCGCCGCTGGACGCGTAGGTGAGGTTGGCGCGCAGACCGCCCGGGTTCATCACCGCGAAGTCCGCGCCGGTCGACCACTTCTGCACGTCGGCGACGAAGTTGCCCAGGGTGGACTCGCCACCGCGGTTCTCCGTCTTGCCGTCGCTCTGCCGGGCGCGGTTGAAGTCGGCGGTGATGTCGCCGAGCTTGACCGACCCCAGCTCCGCGGCCTTCGCCTTGGCGGCATCGACGATCGCCTGCACCTCCGGGTCTGCCGGGAAGGCGGGCTTGCCGCCCGCCGTGAGCGGCTTGATCTCGTTGGTGATCGAGAGGAGCTTCTTGCTCGTCGGGTCGACCTTGAGGTCCATCAGGCCCAGGTTCTCGCCGTACTGGCCGGCGGAGACCACCGGACGCCCGTCGATCACGTGGTTGTACGCCAGGTGCGTGTGCGCCGAGACGATCGCGTTCACGCTCTTGTCGACGCCGTGGACGATCGCGCCCAGCCGCGACTCGGGGGTGATGCTCGCCACATCGGTCGTGGTCGCCCCCTCGTGCACGAGCAGGATGATCACGTCGGCCTCGCCGTTGGACGGATCGCCGTCCTTCAGCGCTGCCGCGACCTTGTTCACCGAGTCGGAGATGCTGCGCACCTCGAGACCCTTCATGCCGTCCGGCGAGACGAGGGTCGGCAGATCCTCGGTCACCGCACCGATGAAGCCGACCTTGACGCCCTGCACGTCCTTCACCCAGGCGGGGGTGAGCGCGGGCTCACCGGTCTCGGTGACGAACACGTTCGAGCTGAGGTAGGTCCAGTCAGCGCGCTTCTGCACGCGGTCGCGGAGGTCTGCGTAGCCCTGGTCGAACTCGTGGTTGCCCGCCGCGCTCACATCGAGACCGGCGGCGTTGAGCGCATCGATCGTCGGGTTGTCCTGCTGGATGAAGGACGTGAACGTGGAGGCGCCGATGAGGTCGCCCGCGGCCGCGAAGATCGTGTTCGGGTTCTGCGCCCGGATCTGCTCGACCGCCCCGGCCAGCACCGCGGCTCCGGCGGCAGCGCCGTCGGCCTCGATACGACCGTGGAAGTCGTTGATCGTCGCGACGTTGATGTCGATCGGATCCGCCGCGCCCTTGACGCCGACCAGAATCGGGTCGTGGTCGCTGGAGCGGTACGGGGTGCCGGCCTCGGTAGCCGCGAAGGCGTAGCCGCGGTCGCTCCACTCCGGCGAGTTGATGCTCCACACGCCGGCGCCGGTGACGGCCTTCGCCGCGGAGGGCGACGCGATCACATGGTCCAGCGAACCGAGCTCGCCGTCGAAGGAGTAGGTGTACTGACCGGCCGCGTGCGTCGGCTCGACGTCGGTCCACCCGGCCTGGGTGAAGACGTCGATCGGGTCCTCCTTGCCGTAGGCGTTGAAGTCGCCGACGAGGAAGACGTCATCGCTGCCCGAGTCCTTCTGCACCTTCTGCGCGAACGCGAGCTCGGCCTTGGCCTGGGCGACGCGATCGGCGTTGAAGAAGCCCTGGCCGTCGGCCGGCTCAGGCCCCGCGTTCTGCGGCGGCGACTTCGACTTGAGGTGCGTGGTGACAATCGAGAACACCCGACCCTGCGTCGTCTGGAACGTCTGCGCGATCGGCTCGCGCGCGTTGCCGAAGACGGTCTCGTCGATGATGGTCGACGCGTCGCCCTTGAGGGTGACGGACGCCTTCTTGTAGATGATCGCGGTCGTGATCACGTCGGTGATCGACGTGTCGTTCAGTGCCTTCGGCGTACGGACGTAGTCCCACACCTCGGATCCCGCCGCGTCATTGAGACCCTGCACGAGGTTCTGGAGCGGCGCGTCGAGAGCGAGGCCGAACTTCGGCCCGTTCTCGACCTCCATGAGGCCGACGACGTCGGCATCCAGGCCGCTGATCGCGGAGACGATCTTCGACCGCTGGATCTTGAACTGCGCGTCGGTCTTGGCGCCGCGGGCGTTCGCGTCCTGGCTGGAGAGCGTCGTGAAGAAGTTGTAGACGTTGAACGACGCCACCTTCACGTCACCGCCGACGACCGGCGGAGCGGCCGGGCGCGGGTTCTCGGAACCGAACGTGGGCTTGTGCGAAGCGTCGCTGGTGCCGGAGATGGGCACCACCGGCTGCAGCCGCCAGTCGTCGAAGCCGTACTGCAGGATCTCGCCCTCAGCGGGGAAGTTCACGGTGTCGCCGTTGCGGACGACCGTGTCCTTCGTGAAGTACGGCTGGCCGCCGGTGTGGCCGCCCTTGCCGATCTGCGACGACCATCCGTCGTCGAGGAGGATCCGGTTCGCGCGGTTCGCGGCCGTGATCGCGGCGGCATCGACACCCGGGCGCGCGAGCTCGGTGGCCTTGACGTTGAGCTTGTCACCCGCGTTGAGCCACAGCGCGCCGTAGTTGTAGAGCTGGTGGCTGGAGGCGAGCTTGTAGGTGCCGGTGGGCGCGACGAGCATGTTCTCGTACGCCTCGCGGTCCGCACCGCGCACGCTGTCGGGCAGCGCGACGGGCTGCGGCACACCGACGCCGGCCTTCACGACCGCGATGTCCCCGACCGCGGCCGGGGTGATCTGGGTCTGGCCGAAGTACTCGGAGACCTTGCCGGTCACCGAGACGAGGTCGCCGCGGGCGACGGACGGGGCCAGCGCGTTGAGGTAGACGAAGATGCCGTCCGAGGCGCCGTCGGTCTTGACGTCGCCTCCGGTGCCCTCGGTCTGGATGCTGATGCCCTTGTAGCCGCCGGTGCGGTAGTCGCCGGTCACGATGCCCCGCACGGTGACGGTCTGGTCGACGAACGGCGAGGTGTCGGTCGTACCCTGCACCTCGGCGATGGTCTTGGTCTCGCCCGGGGCCTGGGTGTCGGTCGGGGTCGGGGTGGGGGTCGGCTCGGGGCCTGTGCCGGGGTCGGTCGGGAACTCGGCCGCGGCGGACGTGTTCTTCGGGGACAGCGTGGCGGACAGCGTGAAGTCGGCGCTGTTCGAGTCGGTGTCGGCCCCGTTCGTGCGGTTGAGCGACCGCACGTCGGTGTTGCTGGAGGGAGCCGTGGCCGCCGCACCCTCGAAGGTGTTGGACGTGCCGTAGCCGAGCAGGTCGATCACGTCGGTGGTGCCGGTGACGGATCCGGTCGGGAGGCTGATGGCGGCCGCGCCCTTGACCAGCGCGATCGTGCCGGAGCTGCCGCTCGGGTTCAGGCTGCCGGTCGCGTCGGGCGTGGGCAGGGCCGCGCCGTTCGTCCCGTTGCTGCTGCCCTGGATGAGGTAGTAGCCGCCGGCCGCGATCGTGCCGGAGAGCGGGACGGTGCCGGTCGAACTGCCGGTGCCGGTCGCCGAGCGGTACTGCAGGGACAGCCCGTCGAGCGTGACCGCGTCGTGCGTCGGGTTGTAGAGCTCCACGAACTTGTTCTTGTAGGCCGCGCCGGCGCTGCCGCCGGAGAGGTAGGCCTCGTTGATCACGACACCGGTGCCGGTCGTGTCGGCGAACGCCGGGACGGCTGCCAGGCAGCCGAAGCTCAGCGCCGCGACGGTGGTCGCGGCGAGGGCGCCGAGTCGCGCCCCTCTTCTGCGGAACGACGAGGGAACCATGCGGTGCCCTTCATCGGGGACGGACTTCATCAGCGCTGCCTCCACGGAACGGATACGACGGCTCCCGGTCGGGATCGTCGGCGCGCGGCGCATTCGGGCAGCCGCACACCTCACCGACGATAGGCGAGGCTATGGACGCTCTTCAAGGAAGATATGCACTGGCTGAAAGCTGTTCACCGGCCCGTCACCAACGGAGGACTGGGGTCGCGGAGAGGCGCCCGCGCGAACGCGCATCCGCGCCGATTCCGGTGCTCAGAAGTGCACCTCCGTGGTGCGCAGAAGAGCGCCGTCGAGGTCGCCCGCCTCAGTCCGCAGCGCTGTTGCGCTCCTCGTACTCCTCGACCTCGCGCTCCCAGGCGTCCTTCGCCAGGCGGTACCAGAGGTAGAACGCGAAGCCGGCGAAGACCGCCCACTCGATCGCGTAGAAGATGTTCAGCCAGTTGACCGAGGAATGCTCCTCCGGCGCCGGCGAGGAGATCGTGTCGAGTCCGCCGAGAGGCGAGGTCGAGGCCAGGTACGGCCGGTAGACGTTCAGCCCGGCCGTGTCGTGCCAGAAGCCCAGCAGCGCCGCCGGCGACATCCGGTCCATCCGGGTGGGCTGATCCTGCGGCGGGGCGACCGGCCCTTCATCGGAGATCAGGCGTCCCGTGACCGTGACGACGGATCCGTCCGCGGTCTTCTCCAGGCGCTGCACGGCGGCCTTCGCGGAGCTCTCGTCCGGCGCCCAGCCGATCGCCACCGCGAGCGAGGTCGGCTTCGCCGTGCCGGCGATCCGCAGCTGCCCGGTCACCCAGTACCCTTCGGTGCCGTCGTTGAAGCGCGAGGCGACGATGAGGAAGTCACCGGGGATCCAGGATCCGCTCGTCTCGGCACGCTGCCCGACCAGGGGCGCGTCGAGGTAGGCGCCCGGCTTCACCACTTGGTCGATCGGCAGCACCTTCTCGGTGGCGCCGGGCGGCGGCGGGCTGGTGTCGATCGCGCGGCCGAGCTGCCACTGACCGAGCCAGGCGAACACGCCGGCGACCACGAGGCACAACAGCAGCATGCCGATCCACCGGCCGCGCAGCATGACCTCGCGCAGGGTCGGCGGGAACTCCGGGGCGGGGGCTGCGGCGTCGGGGAGCGGGGAGGACACGGAACGACTCAAGAACGGCGGGCGCTCAGGACTCGTACGGAGACAGCACGACCTCGACGCGCTGGAACTCCTTGAGGTCGGAGTATCCCGTGGTCGCCATCGACTTGCGCAGGGCCCCGATGAGGTTGGCGGTGCCGTCGGCCACCGGAGCCGGGCCGTACAGGATCTCCTCGAGGGTCGCGACGCCGTCGACCGCCACGCGACGCCCGCGCGGCAGCTTCGGGTGGTGCGCCTCGGGGCCCCAATGGAAGCCCTGGCCCGGTGCGTCGGTGGCGCGCGCGAGGGCGACGCCGAGCATGACGGCGTCGGCGCCCATCGCGAGCGCCTTGACGATGTCTCCCGAGGTGCCCACGCCGCCGTCGGCGATCACGTGCACGTAGCGTCCGCCCGACTCGTCGAGGTAGTCGCGGCGCGCGGCGGCGACGTCGGAGACCGCGGTGGCCATCGGCGCGTGGATGCCCAGCGTGGCACGCGTGGTGGAGGCCGCTCCCCCGCCGAAACCGACGAGCACACCCGCAGCTCCCGTGCGCATGAGGTGCAGGGCCGCGGTGTAGGTGGCCGCGCCGCCGACGATCACGGGCACGTCGAGGTCGTAGATGAACTTCTTCAGGTTCAGCGGCTCGGCGACACTCGACACATGCTCGGCGGAGACGGTCGTGCCGCGGATGACGAACAGGTCGACGCCCGCCTCGACCACGGTCTGGTAGAGCTCCTGGGTGCGCTGCGGCGTGAGGGATCCGGCGACCGTGACGCCGGCCTCGCGGATCTCGGCCAGACGCGCCTTGATCAGCTCGGGCTTGATCGGCTCGGCGTACAGCTCCTGCATACGCGTGGTCGCGGCGCCCTCGTCGAGACCTGCGATCTCGGCGAGCAGCGGCGCCGGATCCTCATACCGGGTCCAGAGGCCCTCGAGGTCGAGCACGCCCAGGCCGCCGAGCTGACCCAGCATGATCGCCGTGCGGGGGCTGATCACGGAATCCATCGGGGCGCCGAGCACCGGGATCTCGAACGGGAACGCGTCGATCGTCCACGCGGTGGACACGTCCTCCGGGTTGCGGGTGCGCCGGGACGGCACCACCGCGATGTCGTCGAACGTGTATGCGCGACGCGCGCGCTTGCCTCGGCCGAGCTCGATCTCCTGGGTCACCATCCCAGCCTACCCGGGTTGCCTCGGTGACTCAGCGGGCCGGGCGCGCGCTCGGGCCCGTTCCGGCCAGGGCTCGTTCCGGCCAGGGCTCGTTCCGGCGCGGGCTTGCTCCGACGCGGGCTTGCTCCGACGCGGGCTTGCTCCGACGCGGGCGCGGCCCCGACGCGGGCGCGGCCCCGCCGGCGCCCGGTGCGAGCGCGGGGTGCCGGCGATCCCCGAGTGCGAGCGCGGGGTGCGGGCGATCCCGCCCGCCCCCGGTCACGCCAGCGCGCCGGAGGTCGGCACCGGGTTCGCGAACAGGTCCAGCACCGGGCAGTGCTCCTCCACCACGGCACGGAGCTTCTCGTACTCCTCCGCCGTGTTCGGCCCGGTGATGTCGACGCGCACGCGCACGTCGTGGAAGCCGGCCCGGCCCGACTCGTCGATGCCGAAGAGCTTGCGCACGTCGAGGTCGCCCTCGGCCGTGATGTCGATGTCGTCGATGGTGAGCCCGAGCGCCTGCGCGTAGAGCCGGAACACGACCACCTGGCAGGAGACGAGCGCGCCCAGGGCGTACTCGACCGGGCTCGCCGCGGCGTCGTCTCCGGCGAGGCCCGCCGGCTCGTCGACCAGGAAGCGGTGCTTGCCGGCGCGGATCTCGGTGCCGACGGACCCGATGCCGCGGCCGGAGACCTTGTAGGTGAGCTGCGCGTGCGCGGGATCGGCGGCGATGCGCTCGTTCCATGCGGCACCGGCGGCGTTCAGCCGCTCCGCGCGCTGCTCGGGCGTGACGTCGTCGATGAGGGCGGTGGTGTCCTGGAGGAGGGTCATGGCGCGACGATATTCGGATCCGGCTCGCGTCCGCGCCCGCGTTGTCATCGGCGGTCATCTCCCGTCACACGGCGTCGCGAATCCCCGGAAACGGGTGACGCCGTGTGCGGCGGAAAGCGCGACACCGGCAGGATCGCGCGACGCCTGCAGGGCCGGATCACCGGAACCGTCGCGCATGGGTCGCAGCTTCGTGCGTCGCAGCATCGGGCATCTGGCGCGCCTGCATCCGTCGCGGCACGTGCATGCGGCACGTGCATGAGTCGCGGCCTCCTGCATCCGCCGCGCCCTCACGGGCCCGCTGTCTCGCGGCTACAGCAGGTGCTCGCTGCGCGGCAGCACCTCGAGCACGTGCGGGAGCTTGTTCGGGAAGCACGCGCGGAACAGCTCGGTGATCTGCGGATCGGATCCGTAGTCGTCGACGATGCGCAGGCCGATCAAGGTGCTGATGAGCATGCCTTCGGCGAGGAACGTGCGCGCCTCGTCGGCCTCGAGCCCCATCTCGTCGCGGAAGAACCGCCACACCCTCGCGAAGCCCTGGCGCGCCGCCGCGCCGATCGCAGGGTTGCTGCCCAGCAGGTAGGCGTGCGCGAGGGTCTGATGCAGGCCCCGCACCTCGATGAGGTCGACATACGCCTCGCCGATGCGTTTGCCCGCCGGGCGCTCCCCGCCCTCATCGGATGCCGCGAGAGCCTCGCGGAAGACGGCCAGCAGACGGTCGAGGCCGAACTCGAGTGTCGCGAGGAAGAGCTTCTCCTTGGTGCCGAACAGCCGCACGACATAGGGCTGGCTGACCCCGGCGACGCGGGCGACCTGGTCGGTGGTCGCCCCCTCGTAGCCGCGCGAGCCGAAGACCCGGAGCGCGGCGAGGATGATCTGCGCACGCCGCTCCTCGGAGGAGAGCCGGCGCCCCGGCTCCTCGCCGACGCCGGGATCTGTGGTCGCTGCGGAAGTCATGTCGAAAGGTTATCAGCGAATCACTTGACTTTGTAATCATTTGATTACTACATTGACTCCAGCGCTCGTAATCATCCAATTACAACCGGAGCTTCCCATGACCGAATCCGCACCCCTCGCGACCGCCCGTCGCGACCGCTCCCCCCGCATTCCACGCCCCTCCCGCCCGATCGCGCTCGTCATCGCCGCGGCCTCCCTGCCGATGTTCATGGCGACGCTCGACAACCTCGTCATGACCAACGCCCTGCCCGTGCTGCACCGCGAGATGGGCGCCACGATCGAGCAGCTGCAGTGGTTCGTGAACGCCTATACCCTCGCCTTCGCCGGAGCGATCCTCGTCGCGTCCGCCCTCGGCGACCGCTTCGGGCGCCGCACGGTGTTCGCGCTCGGCATCGCCCTGTTCGGTGCGGGCTCGCTGTTCGCCGCGCTCAGCGGCGACCCCGGGCAGCTCATCGCCGCCCGCGCGGTGCAGGGGCTGGGGGCCGCGGCCGTCATGCCGCTGTCCCTCGCGCTCCTCACCGGCGCCGTGCCGGCGGCCCGCCGCCCCCTCGCGATCGGCATCTGGGGCGGCGTCTCCGGTCTCGGCGTCGCCGTGGGGCCGCTCATCGGCGGCGCGATCATGGAGGGCTGGAACTGGCAGGCGATCTTCTGGATCAACGTGCCCGTGGCGGTGATCGCGATCCCGCTCGCCCTGTTCGTGCTGAACAACGACTTCGGCGCCCGGCTGCCCATCGACGTGCCGGGCGCGGTGCTCGCCGCGGCCGGGGTCCTCGCCCTCGTGCACGCGATCGTGCGCGGCAACGACGACGGCTGGGACACGGTCGGCGTGATCGCCGAACTCGCCCTCGGCGGAGTGCTCGTACTCGCGTTCCTCGTGCGGCAGTGGCGCGCGAAGGCCCCGCTCGTGCCGCTGCGGCTGTTCCGCGACCGGTCGTTCTCGATCACGAACATCGTCGGATTCGCCTTCAGCTTCGGCACGTTCGGATCCGTGTTCATCCTGATCCAGTTCCTGCAGGTCGTGCAGGGTGCGACGCCGCTCGAGGCCGCCGTGCAGACGACGCCGTGGACGCTCGCGCCGATGTTCGTGGCGCCGCTCGCCGGCCTCATCGCCCCGCGCGTCGGCACCCGGGCGCTGCTCGCCGTGGGCCTGCTGCTGCAGGGCATCGCACTGGGCTGGCTGGCCGCACTGCTCGCCGCCGACGTGCCCTACATCGATCTCGTCGCGCCGTTCATCCTGGCCGGGGTCGGCATGGGGCTCGTGTTCGCGCCCTCGGCCACGGCGCTGCTGGCCACGCTCGGCCTCGTCGATCACGCCAAGGCGTCGGGCGTGAACTCCACGCTCCGCGAGCTCGGCGTGGCCCTCGGCACCGCCGTGATGACGGCGATCTTCGTGGGTGCGGGCGGACAGCTGCGGCCCGACCACTACGTCGACGCCGCACGCCCGGCCGTGTTCACCGGGGCCGCGGTGCTGCTGGCCGCGACGGTCGTGGCGCTGTGGCTGCCCGCGGGGCGCGGCGGGCACGCCGAGCCTTCGGCCACGGCCGCCGGGGCCGCGGAGGGCGCCGAGGTCGGCAAGGGCACCAAAGGCACCGAGGTCGGCGAGGGCGGCGTGCCGGCGGCGTCGGAGGCGGCACAGCCGGAGGCGGCAGCCGCGCGCCCGTGATCGCGCACGCGTCGCCCCCTCCCGCTCGCTGGTCGCAGATTGCGGCCATCCCCACGCCATGACCGCAATACGCGACCAGCGAGCAGGGTCGGATCCGACCCCTCCTCGCTCGCTGGTCGCAGATTGCCGCCATCCCCACGCCATGACCGCAATACGCGACCAGCGAGCAGACCCAGGCCCACGCCCTCCCGCGAGCGGGGTCGGACCCCACCCCCTCCCGCTCGCTGGTCGCAGATTGCGGCTACCCCCGCGCCATGACCGCAATACGCGACCAGCGAGCAGACCCAGGCCCCACGCCCTCCCCCGAGCGGGGCCGGACCCCACCCCCCCCCGCCCGCTGGGCGCAGAGTGCGGCTACCCCCGCGCCATGACCGCAATACCCGACC
>JAFDWK010000014.1 GCA_018268515.1 Actinomycetota bacterium | reverse complement strand
GCGTTTCTCCGAGGGAGCGCCGGGCGGGGGAGCCTGGCGCTGCGGGTCAGCGATCGAGCCCGCGGCGCTTCAGCAGCGGGGCGATCTCGGCGTCGCGGCCGCGGAAGTCGCGGTATGCCTCGAAGGGGTCCTTGGATCCGCCGACGCCCAGCAGGCGGCGTCGGAAGCGCTCCCCGTTCTCGCGGGTGAAGCCACCGTTGTCCTGGAACCACTCCACGGTGTCGGCGTCGAGCACCTCGCTCCAGATATACGAGTAGTACCCGGCGCTATAGCCGCCGGAGAACACATGCGCGAAATACGCCGAGGAGTACCGCGTCGGCACCGCAGGGTCGTCCAGCCCGATGTCGGCGAGGGCGGACGCCTCGAAGGCCGCGACATCATCGATCGACCCGCCCGCGGACAGGGAGTGCAGGGCCTGGTCGAGCCAGGCCGCGGCGAGGTATTCACTGGTCTCGAAGCCCTGATTGAAAGCCTGGGCGGCCTGCAGGCGCTCCACGACACCGGTCGGAAGCGGCTCGCCGGTCTCGTGATGGCGGGCGTAGGAGTCCAGGATCTCCGGCCACAGCATCCACATCTCGTTGACCTGACTGGGGAACTCCACGAAGTCGCGGAACACGTTGGTGCCGGAGAAGTGCGGGTACGTCACATCGGAGAACAGGCCGTGCAGCGCGTGGCCGAACTCGTGGAACAGCGTGTTCACCTCGTTGAGGGTGAGCAACGTCGGCTCGCCCTCGGCGGGCTGGGCGACGTTGAGGTTGTTTGCGACGACCGGCAGCGTGCCCCGCAGTGCGGACTGGCTCACGATCGGGTTCATCCACGCCCCGCCGCGTTTGCTGTCGCGCGTGTAGAGGTCGAGCACGTAGAGCCCGAGGGTGGATCCGTCCTCCTGGATCACCTCGAAGGTGCGGGTGCCCGGATGGTAGACGGGCAGGTCGGGGCGCTCCGTGAAGGACACCCCGTACAGGCGGCCCGCGGCCGCGAACACGCCGTCGCGCAGTACCCGTTCCGCCTCGAACCAGGGCCGCAGTGCCGCGGTGTCGATGTCGTAGCGCGCGGTGCGCAGCCGCTCCGTGTAGAACGCCCAGTCGTGTGCCTCGAGCGGGAACGGATCCGCCTCGGTGTCGTCGATGAGCTGCTGCAGGGCGGCGCGCTCCGCTGCCGCATTGCGGGCCGCGGGAGCCGCGAGATCGCGGAGCATGCCCTCGACGGTCTCGGGCGACCCGGCGGTCTCATCCGCCGTCACCGCGGCGGCGTGCGTCGGGTAGCCGAGTAGCGTGGCACGCTCGGCGCGGAGCGCGACGATCTCGGAGAGCACCGCGCGGTTGTCGTGCTCGCCTCCCCGGGCGCCTCGGGCACGCGAGGCCTGCATGACGCGGCGCCGGCTCTGCCGGTTCGTGAGCGCTGCGAGTGCAGGGTGGCCGGTGAACAGGGGAAGTGCGAGCAGGTAGCCGCCCTCGAGTCCGCGCTCGGCGGCGGCCCGGGCGGCCGCCGACAGCTCCCCGGCGCTCAACCCGTCGAGTTCGGCGGCATCGTCGAACACGACGGCGAGGTCGTTCGTGTCGGCGAGGAGGTTCTTCTCGAAGGTCGTGCTGAGCGTCGACAGGTGCTGGTTCAGTTCGGTGAGCCGGATCTTGGCGTCGTCGTCGAGCGCCGCGCCGGCCAGCGTCATCTCGCGGTGCCAGCGTTCGACGAGGCGGCGCTGCTCGGGATCCAGATCTGCGGCATCGAGCGCATCGCGGAGCTGTGAGATGCGCCAGTACAGGGCGGCGTCGAGCAGGATGGCATCCCTGTGGGCGGCCATCAGCGGCGCGAGCTCCTCGTCGATCGCCTGGATCTCGGCGGTCGCATCGGCCGAACTGACTGTGTAGAACGCATGCGAGGCGCGGTCCAGCAGTTCGCCGCTGCGCTCCAGCGCCTCCATCGTGTTCTCGAACGTCGGCATCGAGCGCACCATCGTGATCCGGCGGATCTCGGCGCGCTGCTCCGCGAAACCCTCCCGGAACGCGGGCAGGTAGTGCTCCGGGCGGATGCGGTCGTAGTCGGGCAGCGCGAAGGGGAGCGGGGAGGGGCTGAGCAGCGGGTTCGTCTCGACCGTCATGGTCCGAGCCTAGAAGATCACCCCGGGATGGGGCGGGCCCCTCGGGTCGCCCATCTTCGACGATTACCGGGTGAGGTTCGCCATCACACGCGCCAGGGCGTCGGCTACGATGCGCACCGAGCGGCGCCGGAGGTTCTCCGGGCGGGCGAGCACGTCGATCATCCGGTTCGTGCTCACGTACTGCAGCGGGCGCCGCACGACGGCTTCCGTCCCCGGGGACGTGTAGCGAGGCAGCACGCCGATCACGTCACCCGTCGCGATCACCGAGGCGGCGACGCCGTAGTCGTTGATGCGGTGCACGATGTCCGCCGGCTGGTTCGTGATCGCGGAGATCGTGCGCAGCACGTCGTCGGGGGAGTAGCCGACGCGGCTGGTGACCCAGCGCTCGCCGACCACGTCGGCTGGGCGCAGTGACGCGCGCTGCGCGAGCGGGTGCTCGGGGGCGAGCGCGACGTCGAGCGGCTCGGCGGCGAGGGTGAGCACGCGGATCCCGGTCTTCGGCCACGGCGGGCTGTGCTCCATGCGGTGCGCGAGCACGAGGTCGTAGCGCGCGGTGAGCGCGGGGAAGTCGCTCTGTGCGACGTCCTCGTCGGTGAAACGGATCGCCGGCAGATCGGTCCCGGATCCGAGTTCGCGGATGAGAGGCCCGAACAGCGCCTGCGCGGCGCTCAGGAACCCGCTCACCGTGACGATGCCGCCCTCCGCGGCCTCGAACTCGTCGACGGCCGAGCGCGCGGCCGCCATCGCATCGAGCGCGGCCGCGCCCGCCTCGGCGAGGGCCTCCCCGGCCGGGGTCAGTACCAGGGTGCGCCCCTGCTTGCGGGTCAGTGGCGCTCGGACGCCCCGCTGCAGGGCAGCGAGCTGCTGTGAGACCGCGGACGGCGTGACGCGCAGCGCCTCGGCCACCGCGGTCACGCTGCCGAGCGCGCCGAGCTCGCGCAGGATCTGAAGCTGCTGCAGCTGCATATGTCCATTCAAGCATGTAGTTGCACTTAATGGTCTGTCCAGATACTCGGCATTGATCTACAGGGTTGTTCGCGGTGTGATCGAAGCATGAAGGCTCTCTACAAGGACGGCCCGCACGCGGGCCTCGATCTCGTCGACCGGCCGGATCCCGTGGCCGGCCCCGACGAGGTGGTCATCCGCGTGCTGCGCACCGGCATCTGCGGCACCGACCTGCACATCCAGCGCTGGGACGACTGGTCGGCCTCGGCGGTGAAGGCTCCGCTCATCCCCGGACACGAGTTCTACGGCGAGGTGGTCGAGGTCGGACCCCAGGTGCACGACATCTCGGTCGGTGATCGGGTCTCCGGCGAGGGGCACATCGTGTGCGGCATGTGCCGCAACTGCCGGGCCGGGCGTCGGCAGATGTGCATCCGGACGATCGGACTCGGTGTGCAGCGCGACGGAGCGTTCGCCGAGTACCTCACACTGCCGGCGATGAACGTATGGGTGCACCACGCGGATGTGACGCCCGAGCTCGGCGCGATCTTCGACCCGCTCGGCAACGCCGTGCACACCGCATTGGCCTTCCCGCTCGTCGGCGAGGACGTGCTCGTCACCGGTTGCGGGCCGATCGGACTCATGGCGATCGCGATCGCGCGGCACGTCGGGGCGCGGTTCATCACCGCCACCGATGTCAGCGCGCCTCGCCTCGAGCTCGCGCGGCAGATGGGCGCCGACGCGGTCGTCGACGTCTCGCGGGAGGACATCAGGGATGCGCAGCGCGCGCTCGGGATGCGCGAGGGCTTCGACATCGGCTTCGAGATGAGCGGAGCGCCGAGCGCCCTGCCCGCGATGATCGACAACATGAACCACGGCGGGCGCATCGCGATGCTCGGCCTGCCGACCGGGCCGTTCAGCGTGGACTGGGGCAAGGTCGTCACGCACATGCTCACGGTGAAGGGCATCTACGGCCGCGAGATGTTCGAGACCTGGAACGCGATGGGCGCGATGCTGCAGACCAGCTCCGTGCTGCGAGAGTCGATCACCCGGATCATCGCCGAGGTGCACCCCGCGCGCGACTGGGAGAAGGGCTTCGCGGCCGCCGCCTCGGCGGGCACGGGAAAGATCATCCTCGACTGGACCGAACTTTAATCTTCAACGACGGAGGAGACGACGATGTACGGAGCATTCCAGCAGCACCTGGCCGGCGAACTCGCCGGGATCGACGAGGCGGGTCTCACCAAGCACGAGCGCGGGATCCGAGGTCCGCAACGCGCCGAGATCGTCGCCGACGGCGCCGAGGTGCTGAACTTCTGCGCCAACAACTATCTGGGCCTCGCGGACGATGAGCGCCTCGTGGAAGCCGCCAAGGGGGCGCTCGACGAGTGGGGCTACGGCCTCGCCAGCGTGCGATTCATCTGCGGCACGCAGGAGCAGCACCTCGAACTCGAGCGCCGGCTGTCGGCGTTCCTCGGCACCGACGATGCGATCCTGTTCTCCTCGTGCTTCGACGCGAACGGCGGGGTCTTCGAGACCCTGTTCAGCGCGGAGGACGCGATCATCTCGGACGAGCTGAACCACGCGTCGATCATCGACGGGATCCGGCTGTCGAAGGCGCGCCGGCTGCGCTACCGCAATCGCGACATGGCGGATCTCGAAGAGCAGCTGAAGGCGGCGGCCGACGCCCGCTTCCGGGTGATCGTGACCGACGGCGTGTTCTCCATGGACGGCTACATCGCGCCGCTCGCGGACATCTGCGATCTCGCGGAGCGCTACGACGCCCTCGTGTTCGTCGACGACTCGCACGCGGTCGGCTTCCTCGGCGAGCACGGTCGCGGCACGCCCGAGCTGTGCGGCGTCGAGGGCCGGGTGGACATCTACACCGGCACGTTCGGCAAGGCGCTCGGCGGCGCGAGCGGCGGCTATGTCGCCGCGCATCGCGACATCGTGGCGTTGCTGCGCCAGCGCGCGCGTCCGTATCTCTTCTCCAACACGCTCGCCCCGTCGATCGTCGCCGGCACCCTGCAGGCGCTCGACCTCGTCGAGGGTTCCGGATCCCTGCGCGCGCAGCTGCAGTCCAATGCCGCGCTGTTCCGCCGGCGGATGACCGCGGAGGGCTTCGACCTGCTCCCCGGCGAGCACCCGATCGTGCCGGTCATGTTCGGCGACGCTGCGCTGACCGCACGGGTCGCCGCTCAGATGCAGAAACAGGGCGTGTACGTGACCGCATTCAGCTTCCCTGTCGTGCCGCGCGGTCTCGCGCGCATCCGGGTGCAACTCTCGGCCGCGCACACCCCGGAGCAGGTCGAGCGCTGCGTCGCGGCGTTCGTCGCCGCCCGCGCCGCGGCCTGACCGCCGCACCGGCTCCCGTTCGAGGAGCGATGTCGGTTCGGTTTCGAGAGGAAACACGACGAACATCGCTCCTCGAACGCGAAAGGACGTCCGCACTGCGCCGGACTTCCGTCATGACGCACTCTGCAGAGGTGAGCTGGTCGCTCGACGGCACGGAGCGCCGGGCCGAGAAGCGCGCCCTCGCCCTCGACCTGCTCCGGGAGCAGCAGGCACGCAAGGGGACGGATCCGTTCGTCCTGGAACACGCGCTGCAGATGATCGGATCCTGCTCGCGCTGAGACCACCCCGGGGACGCGCCTGCGGGAACGCGCGGGACGCAGCGGGCTTACGACGGTGCCGGCAGCGATCAGTCCTCGAAGGGGCGGATCACGACCTCGCCCGACGCGGTGCGCGAGACCTCCCAGCCGGTGTCGAGCTCGGCGATCGGCCGCCCCTCGAGCCAGGTGAGGGTCCACGTGCCGCGGAGCAGGTTCAATGCTCCGGTGTGCAGGCTCAGGGTGCCGTTCTCCACACTCCGCGCCTCCGCGTCGGCGATTGCCGGGCGCAGGGCTGCGGGCACCGATGCGGGCGGCTCCGATCCGGCGGCCCAGCGCGTACCGAGCTGCATCATGCCTCCAGGACCGGGGCGAGCTCGATGGCGGTGACGATCAGCTCGTCCGCCTCGATCAGCGCGAGCTCGGCGATGCGGCCCACGGCGCGCAGGTCGTCGGCCGCCGCCTCGAGCGCCGCGATCTCGGCGGCCGGTGCGGCGATCGTCGCGGAGGACACCGGGGTCTTCTGCGAGGCCTTGGCCTCGGTCTTGGCCCGGCGGATGCCGATCAGCGCCTTGCTCGCGGTCGCGAGGATCGCGGGGTCGCCCTCGTCGCCGCGAGTTTCCGGCCACGCGGCGTTGTGGATCGAGCCGTCCTCGAACCAGCTCCACGCCTCCTCGGTCGCGAAGGACACGATCGGGGCGAGCAGGCGCAGCAGGGTGGAGAGCGCGAGACGCAGGGCGAGGGCGGCGGAGGCCTGCCCGACGTTCGTGCGGTCGTAGGCGCGCTCCTTGACGAGCTCGAGGTAGTCGTCGCAGAACGTCCAGAAGAACGCCTCGGTGATCTCCAGCGCACGCGCCTGGTCGTAGTTCTCGAACGCCATCGTGGCGTCGCGCACCACGCCGTCGAGCGTCGCGAGCATCGACGCGTCCAGTGCGTGCGTGATCTCGGCGCCCTCCGGCACGGGGAAGGACAGCACGAACTTCGCCGCGTTCAGGATCTTGATCGCGAGACGTCGGCCGATCTTCACCTGCGTCGGATTCTGCGGGTCGAATGCGGCATCGGCGCCCAGACGGCTGGAGGCGGACCAGTACCGCACCGCGTCGGATCCGTGCGCGTCGAGGATGTCGGCGGGGGTGACCACGTTGCCCTTGGACTTCGACATCTTCTTGCGGTCGGGGTCCACGATGAAGCCGCTGATCGCGGCGTTGCGCCACGGGGTGCGGCCGTCCTCGAGCGTCGAGCGGAGCATCGTCGAGAACAGCCAGGTGCGGATGATGTCCTGACCCTGCGGGCGCAGATCCATCGGCGAGACCAGATCCCACAGCTCGGCGTCGCGCTCCCAGCCGCCCGCGAGCTGCGGGGTGAGCGAGGAGGTGGCCCAGGTGTCCAGGATGTCCGCCTCGGCGTCGAAGCCGCCGGCCTTGCCGCGCTGGTCCTCGGTGAATCCGGCGGGCACGTCGCTGGTCGGGTCGATCGGCAGCTGCGCGGCATCGGGCACGAGCACGCGGTCGTAGTCGCGCTCGCCGCTCTCGTCCAGGGCGTACCACACCGGGATCGGCACGCCGAAGAAGCGCTGCCGGGAGACCAGCCAGTCGCCGGTCAGGCCGCCCACCCAGTTCTCGTAGCGCACGCGCATGAACTCCGGGTGCCAGTTCAGTTCGGCGCCGTGCGCGAGCAGCTGGTCGCGGAGGTGCGCGTCGCGGGCGCCGTTGCGGATGTACCACTGGCGGGTGGAGACGATCTCGAGCGGGCGGTCGCCCTTCTCGAAGAACTTCACCGCGTGGTTGAACGGCTTGCCGACCGCGGTCATCGCCCCGGTCTCCTGGAGCTTCTCCACGAGAGCCTTGCGGGCGGAGAAGACGGTCTTGCCGGCCATGTTCTCCACATACCAGGCGGCGGCGTCCGCATCGCCCACCGAGGCGGGGGCGTCGGCCAGGAAACGGCCGTCGAGGCCGATCGTGGTCATGTTCGGCAGGTCGTGGCCGTCGGTGGTGCGCAGCTCGCGCCACCACACGATGTCGGTCACGTCGCCGAAGGTGCAGACCATCGCCGCTCCCGTGCCCTTGTCGGGCTGGGCGAGGTGGTGGCCGTGGATCTCGATGTCGGCGTCGAAGAAGGGCGTGCGCACCTTCGTGCCGATGAGGTGCTTGTGCGGGCCCTCGGGATGGGTCACGATCGCGACGCAGGCGGGGAGCAGTTCGGGACGGGTCGTCTCGATCGTGATGTGACCCGATCCGTCCGCGAACGGGAAGTCGATGGTGTGGTACGACGCCTGCTGGTCCCGATCCTCGAGCTCGGCCTGCGCGATCGCGGAGCGGAAGTCGACGTCCCAGAGGGTCGGTGCGAGCGACTGGTACGCCTCGCCGCGCTCGAGGTTGCGCAGGAACGCGAGCTGAGACTGCCGGATCGACTCGTTCGAGATCGTGCGGTAGGTCTGCGTCCAGTCGACGCTCAGTCCGAGCTGGCGGAACAGCGCCTCGAAGTGCTTCTCATCCTCTTCGGTGAGCTTCTCGCAGAGTTCGATGAAGTTGCGGCGGCTGATCGGCAGCTGGTCCGCCGCGCGGGACGACTTGTTGTCACCGCCCTCGAACGGGGGCGTGAAGTCGGGGTCGTAACCCAGCGACGGGTCGCAGCGCACGCCGTAGTAGTTCTGCACCCGGCGCTCGGTGGGAAGGCCGTTGTCGTCCCAGCCCATCGGGTAGAACACGTTCTTGCCGCGCATGCGCTCGAAGCGCGCCTTGATGTCGGTGTGGGTGTAGCTGAACACGTGGCCGATGTGCAGGCTGCCGCTCGCCGTGGGTGGCGGGGTGTCGATCGAGTAGACGCCGTCGCGGCCGCTCTGTGCAGCGCGGATCCGGTCGAAGAGGAACGTGCCCTCGTCCTGCCAGCGCTCACCCCACTTCGCCTCGAGGCCTTCCAGTGCGGGCTTGTCCGGAATCGGGTTCGTCGACATGGGTGTCTCCTCGTGCGATGTGTGCGGCACCGTGTGAGCGTGCCTGAGTGTGGGGTTCCGAACAGTCTACCGGGCGGCCCATGCGCGCCGGCACCGATAGATCCACTCCGTCCACAAACCGATAGCCTGAAGAGTCCCGATCACCGCTTCCCGAGGATCCCTCATGCCTTCTCCGCTTCGGCGCCGACTCCTGCCTCTCACCGCGCTCGCCGCGGCCGCCGCGCTCGCGCTCAGTGCCTGCTCCTCCGTGACGGGATCCGGATCCGCGACCGGAGATGCGAACGGCGAGCTCGTCTGGGGCGTCGACGGCAGCCTGCTCTCCAGCGGCAAGATGGATCCGCAGACCAGCCAGCTCGACGTGACGGCGATGGTGCAGCGCGCCGTGCTCGACTCGCTCGTGTTCCAGAAGACGGACGGCTCCTTCGTGCCGTGGCTCGCGAAGAAGTGGGAGGTCTCCGCCGACGGCACCGCCTACACGTTCCACCTGCGCGACGACGTCACGTTCACGGACGGGGAGAAGTTCGACGCGGCTGCCGTGAAGGCGAACTTCGACCGGATCGCGGATCCCGCCACCAAGTCCGCGCAGGCGGCGAGCATGCTCGGCGGCGACCTGTACCAAGGCACCGAGGTGGTCGACCCGACCACCGTGAAGGTCACGTTCTCGCAGCCGTACGCGCCGTTCCTGCAGGCGGCGAGCACCGCGCAGCTCGGCTTCTACGCGCCGAAGGTGCTCGCCGAGCACTCCGCGGATCTGGCCGCCGGCGGCAAGGGCATCACGGTGGGCACCGGTCCGTTCCAGATCTCGTCGTACACGCCGGATCAGGAGATCGTCTACACGCGCAATGCGACCTACGCGTGGGCGCCCGAGGGTCAGAAGGCGCCGGCGTTCAAGACGCTCCGCGTGCAGATCCTGCCGGAGGCATCGGTGCGCAGCGGATCCGTGTCCTCCGGTGAGATCGACCTCGCCTCGCAGCTCCCGCCGAACCTCGTGTCCCAGGTCAAGGGATCCGCGACCGTGAAGTCCGTGCGGGTTCCGGGGCTTCCGTACTCGCTGTTCCTGAACGAGCGCAACGGCGTGTTCGCCGATCAGAAGGTGCGCGAGGCGTTCACCCGCGCGATCGACGTCGACACCGCGGTGGACAAGATCTTCTTCGGTCAGTTCCCGCGCGCGTGGAGCATCCTCGGCCCGACCACGCCCGGCTACGACAAGAGCCTGGAGAAGAGCTGGCCCTTCGACAAGGGCCTCGCGAACAAGCTCCTCGACGAGGCCGGCTGGACGCAGCGCGGAGCCGACGGCATCCGCACCAAGGACGGCAAGAGGCTCACCGCGGACTGGATCGCGTGGACGCCGGTGTCGGACGATCACGCCGCGCTCGCGAACGCGATCCAGTCGGATCTCAAGGCCGTCGGCTTCGAGGTCACGCGCGAGACGCTCGAGCCCGGCGCCTACAACGCGAAGTACGGCCCGAAGACCTTCGACATCACCGACTGGGACTTCTCCGGCGTCGACCCGGATCTGCTGCGCAGCCATCTCGCGACGGACGGCTTCCAGAACGCGTCCTCGGTGAGCGATCCGAAGATCGACCAGCTCCTCAAGGACGGCATCGCCACGACCGACGCCGCCGCGCGGGCCGAGGTCTACGCGCAGATCCAGGAGTGGAACGCGCAGCAGGACGCCATCGTGCCGCTGTACGTCACCTCCGCGATCACCGCGGTGGGCGACAAGGTGACGGGCCTCGGCTTCGATATCTACGGGCGGCCGCTGTTCTTCGGCACCGGCGTGAAGTGAGCGCGGTCCGCGGTATCGTCCGCTCGTGAGGGATCCTTCCGGGCAGTCGCACGCGATCGCCTCGCCGCGAGCCGGCGCGCTGCTGCGCCGGATCGGCGGCACGGCGCTCTCGGTCGTGCTCGTGCTCTGGGGTGCCGCGACGCTGTCGTTCCTCGCGTTCCGCGTGCTCCCGGGCGACCCGGTGAGCGTCATGCTCGGCCCGCAGGCGCAGGTGAGCGAGGCCGTCAAGGACGGGATCAGGGCGGAGCTGGGACTTGACCGCCCGATGTGGCAGCAGTACCTGTCGATGCTGGGGGATCTGGTGCGCGGGGATCTCGGCACGTCGTACCAGCTGCGGATGCCGGTGAGCGAGGTGATCGGGCGTCAGCTCGGCGCGACGCTGCAGCTCACGGCCGCGGCTCTCGCGATCGCCGTGCTGCTCGGGCTCGCCGGGGTCCTGATCGCGCGCCGGCCGTTCGCCCGCGGGATCCTCGCGGCGGGCGAGCTGATCGTGCTGTCCTCGCCGGTGTTCTGGATCGGGCTGCTGCTGCTCACGGTGTTCGCCTTCGGGCTGGGCTGGTTCCCCGTGGCGGGCTCCCGGACCGGAGCGAGTCTCGTGCTGCCGGCCGTCACCCTGGCGCTCCCTGTCGCCGCGCTGCTCGGTCAGGTGCTGCGCGACGGGGTGGAGGCCGCCGAGCGCCAGCCCTGGGCGCTGACGGTGCGCGCCCGCGGCGCGGATCACACCAGGCTGACGCTGCGGCACACGCTGAGGCACGGCGCGATCGGCGCGCTGACCCTGAGCGCGTACCTCGTGGGGTCGCTGCTCGGCGGGGCGGTGCTGGTGGAGACGGTGTTCGCGCGCCCCGGCCTGGGCCGGGTGACGCTGGCGGCGATCACGGGCCGCGATCTGCCGGTGGTCACCGGGATCATCCTGTTCAGCGCCCTCGTCTTCGTGATCGTGAACACGCTCGTGGAGATTGCGACGCCGTTCCTGGACCCGCGGCTGCGCCCCTCGGCCACAGCCGTCGCGGTCGCCGCGCCCGCCCGCCCGGAGGCCGGGCGATGAGGCTGCTGCGCCGGATCCTGCTCGCGCTCGCCGTGCTCGTGCTGGCGGCGGTGGTGATCGCCGCGCTCGCGCCGGGGCTCCTCGCCCCGGCGGATCCGCTGCAGACCCACGTGCGCGACGCGCTCCTGCCTCCGGGGCCCGCGCACCCGTTCGGCACCGACCAGAGCGGGCGTGACGTGTACGCCCGCGTGGTGCACGGCGCGGGGCGCTCGCTCGGCATCGGCGTGCTCGCGACCGGGCTGGCGCTCGTGGCGGGCCTCGTCGTCGGCTCGCTCGCGGGAATGTCGCCGCGGCCGGTCGACGCGGTGCTCATGCGCACGAACGACGTGCTCATGGCGTTCCCGGAGTTCCTGCTGGCGCTCGTGGTGGTCGCGATCCTCGGACCCGGCATCGCGAACGTCGCGATCGGCGTGACGCTCGCCGCGATCCCCGTGTACGTGCGGCTCGCCCGCGCCCAGACGCAGGTGCTGCGGCGCGCCGAGCACGTCGAGGCGGCGCGCATCCTCGGCGTCGGAGCGTTCGCGGCGTTCCGCCGGCACGTCGCGCCAGGCGTGCTCGGCGCGCTCAGCGTGCTCGCGACGATCGGGCTCGGATCCAGCATCCTGGCAGCCGCGGGCCTCAGCTTCCTCGGCCTCGGGCCGGCCGAGCCCTCGCCGGAATGGGGGCTCATGCTCGCCGGCGGACGCAACGTGCTGGGTCAGGCGTGGTGGATCGCGGTGTTCCCGGGGCTGGCGATCACGCTGACCGTGCTCGCGGCGACGTTCCTCGGCCGCACGCTGCGCGCCCGCGCCGAGGGGAGGCGCGCATGAGCGCCGGAGGATCCGATGGCGGTGCCGTGCCTGCTCCGGGTGCTTCTCCCCGGCCGGTTCTCGAGCCCGCGCTCCGGGTGGAGGGGCTGCGGATCCGCATCGGCGGGCGCATCCTCGTCGACGACGTCTCGTTCTCGGTCTCACCGGGGGAGTGCGTCGCGCTCGTCGGGGAGTCCGGGGCGGGCAAGTCCCTCACCGTCCGCGCGCTGCTCGGGCTGCTTCCGGCGCATGCGGAGGTCGCCGCCGAGACGCTCGAGGCGGACGGGGTCGACGCGCGGAGGCTTCCCGAACGCGAGTGGCGCACGATGCGCGGCGCACGCATCGCCCTCGTCTCGCAGGACGCCCTCGTCTCCCTGGATCCGCTGCGCCGCATCGGCGCCGAGGTCGCCGAGCCGCTCGAGATCCACGGATCCCTGACCCGCGCGCAGCGTGCGGATCGCGTGCGCGAGCTGCTCGTCGACGTCGCCATGCCGGATCCGGACCGCCGCGCCGGGCAGCGTCCGCACGAGCTGAGCGGGGGACTGCGGCAGCGGGCGCTCATCGCGAGCGCGCTCGCCGCGGATCCGGCGGTGCTCGTCGCGGACGAGCCGACAACGGCGCTCGACGCGACCGTGCAGGCCAGGGTGATGGCGCTGCTGCGACGCATCGCCGACGACGGCACAGCGGTCGTGTTCGTCAGCCATGACATGGCGGCGGTGCGACGGATCGCGGACCGGGTCGTGGTGCTGCGGGACGGGCGCGTCGTCGAGCACGGACCCGCCGTCCGGGTGCTCGCGGCACCGCGGGAGCAGTACACGCGAGAACTGGTGCGCGCGGCTGCGCGGACCCCGCGCATCCCTCCGGCGGCCGGCGCTGCACCCGTCATCGCCACGGTGGCCGGCGTCGGGAAAAGCTTCGACCGCCCGGTGCTGTGCGGGGTCTCGTTCGTGCTGCGCCGCGGACGGACTCTCGGCGTGGCGGGGGAGTCCGGATCCGGGAAGACCACGCTCGCCCGGATCGTGCTGGGCGTCGAGCGTGCCGACACCGGCACGGTCGTGTGGGCCGACGGCGCACGACCGCGGATCCAGCTCGTGCATCAGAACCCGCTGGGCGCGTTCGATCCGCGCTGGACGATCGGCCGCTCGCTGCGCGAGGCGCTCGCGGCGGGGGGCGTCCCACGGGGGCTTCGGGCAGCGCGCACCGCCGCGCTGCTGGGCGAGGTCGGGCTGGATCCGGAGCTCGCCGACCGGCGCCCCGCCGCGCTGTCGGGCGGGCAGCGCCAGCGGGCGGCGATCGCCCGCGCGCTGGCGGCGGACCCGGAGGTGCTCGTGCTGGACGAGCCGGTGTCGGCGCTGGATGCGACGGTGCGGGCGCGGATCCTCGCGCTCCTGGAGCGACTGCAGCGCGACCGCGGCCTGACCATGCTCCTCGTCTCGCACGATCTCGGCGTGATCGCGTCGGTCGCGGACGACCTGCTCGTGATGCAGGACGGGGAGATCGTCGAGCAGGGCCCGGCTGCGCAGGTCCTCGACGCTCCGCAGCACCCTTTCACGCGCGAACTGCTGGGCGCCTCGGATCCCCTCACCGGATCCTGACCCACCTGCGCGTCGTCCCCGTGCGCGCACGCCAGGGGCTCCGCTGCCGGGACGACGCGGAGGGAGGGGGCCGTTCGAGGGGCATGGGTACCCTTCCGGCATGCGGCGCTCCGGGAGCGTCGGGCTCTGGAACGGGATCGTGACCGGGATCCTGGCCGCTTCCGGGTGCGCGCCGGTCGCCTGCGCAGGGGACGACCAGGGTCCACCGACGCTCGAACTCGACGCCGCGCCGTGGTTCGCCGCGCATCCGGAGGCGATCGGCAGGGTGTGCCTGGTCACGTGGTGCGCCGATCTGAACGCGGCGCAGACTCTCGCGAGCATCCAGGTCGTCCATCCGAGCGGAGTCGACCGGTACGACCTGGTCGTCCGCAGCGGCGACACGGTCGTGGCGCGGGAAACGGTGAAACTCGTGGACGGCACGGTCGACGGTCCGTGCGGCCGCCTGACGGTCATGACCGTCACGCGGCTCGTGCTGCAGTCGGTCGGGCGGCTCACCTCGGCCATCCGCCCGACCGGCGCCTGAACGCGGGTCAGTCCTGGACGTCGATGCCGGCGGCCCGGGCGAAGACGGGTGCGAGGAGCTCGACCTGCCGCCCGCTGAGCGTGGTGCCTCGTAGCGCCATCACGTCGAGGAACGCCAGGGCGTCGAGCCCGCGCAGGTCGAGGGCGTCGGCGCGCAGGCCCCGGGCGTCGACCTCGTCCGCGCTGCTGCGCTCGAACCGCACGCGGGTGACGGTGGCTGCGGGCAGGTCCACGGTGGCGAGCGTGCAGTCCGTGATGATCGAGTCCTGGATCTTCGCGGCGGCGAGGGACAGGTAGTCGATCCTCGCGTGCTCGAGGATCAGCTCCGCGACGTGCGCGCCGGACAGGTCGAGCGTGCCGATCCGGCCGCCGGCGATGCGCAGCCGGCGGATCGTGGCGTCCTTGAGCGAGAGCACGGGCGTGCGCGCATCCACGATCTCCACGTCCAGCAGTGTCGCACCGGTGAGGTCGACGCGCTCGGCGGCGCCGGACAGCGAGCACTGCTCGAACTGCGCATGCGCCAGATCCTCGGCGAGCGGGATCCGCAGCGCGATGTGGTCGCCGTGGCGGCGGCCCACCCCGTCGTCGAGCCCGTCCGGCAGATCCGGCGGCGAGACACGGGGCGGCTGGGGACGTTCGGTGCTGCGGGCCATGCCACGACCCTACGGTCCGGCACCGACGCCGGGTGTGGGCGGGGGGCCGACATCGGGCCTGGGTCGGCGCCGACGCCGGGTGTGGGCGGGGCCGACGTCCTGTGGCGGATCGGGGTCGGTCGGGGTGCGTCGCAGCCACGGTGATCTGCGCTTCTTCGGAGGGAATCCGGACATTCCTCCGAGATTGTGCGTTTCTGCGAACGTGACGTCCACCTCCGTTCGTCCTGCACAACGGCCCCGGCCGTCGAGAAGTGCACCGGTTGCGTCGCGAGCGCCCCACAGGCCTGCCCCACCCGGCACGCTGGCGGCATGATGACTCACGACGCACCGGATCCCGCCGTCCTCGTGGCCCGCCGAGGTGGAGTCGCGCGGGTGCAGAGCCTGCACGATGACGGGGTCGGGCGGCACGCGATCGCGGAGGCAGTGGCCGCGGGTGAGCTGGTGCGCGTGCGGCGCGGGTGGGTATCGGAGCCGGATGCGGATCCGGTGCTGGTCTCCGCCGCGCGGGCGGGCGTCGTCGTCACCTGCGTCTCGCAGGCGGCACGACTCGGGCTCTGGGTGCATGCGACGACGGACAAGGTGCACGTCGGGGCGGATCCTCGTGCGGCGGGCGGCAAGCCCGAGCGCGCCCATGTGCACTGGGCTGCGCCGATCGTGCCGCGCGACCCCGATGCGCTCGTGGATCCGATCGAGAACGTGTTGGCGCTGGTCGCGTCGTGCCGACCGTACGAGCAGGCGCTCGCCACGTGGGAGTCCGCGCTCAACAAGAAGCTGGTGACGCTCGAGGCTCTCGCCGGATACCAGTGGAAGCCCGCGGCGCGCCGCATCCTGACGGAGGCGACGCCGTTCGCGGATGCCGGGCTGGAGACGTATCTGCGACCGAGGCTGCGTTGGCTGAAGCTGCCGATCCGCACCCAGACGTGGATCGCCGGGCATCGGGTGGATGTGCTGATCGGCGATCGTCTGGTGCTGCAGATCGACGGCGGTCATCACGTCGGTGCGCAGCGCGATGAGGACAACCGCCACGATGCCGAGCTGCGCCTGATGGGCTATCACGTGATCCGGATCGGCTACACGCAGATGATGTCGGCCTGGCCGGTGGTTCAGGACCTCATCATGCGTGCGGTCGCGCAAGGACTGCACCGGGCGGCATGATCGGTTCTTCGGAGTTCTGCGGGTCTTCGGGGGAAGCGTGTGGATCCGTCCGATGCAGTGCAGATTTCCGCGAGAGCGTCGGGTTTCGGGGGCGGGAGCCTGGCGCGGGCTCCGAGGTGCGGGGCTCGGGGACGGGGCTGAGGTTCGGAGTTCTGCGGTTCTTCGGGGGAAGCGCGTGGATCCGTCCGACGTAGTGCAGAACTCCGCGGCAGTGCAGTTCTCCGAGGCAGCGCAGATCTCCGAGCGAGCGAGCGAGCGTCGCGCGGGCGGGCCGCGGCGTTAGACTGGACGACACGAGCATCGATCCGGCCATCACCGGGGAGCTCTCGGAAGAACACTTCGACCCGTTCCGCGCACGAACAACCGCGCCGAGCGGCCGGAGCAAGTAGAACCGAGCGGGGCAGGCCCGTCACAGCCGCAGTGAGAGTGGCAGTTCGGTCCAGCGGTTGCTGAGCCTGTCGAAGCACAGGGACCGGATCGCACGCGAGGTGGTACCGCGGTCCCATCGCCGGAAGGCACAGGATCGTCCTCGCAGCAGCATCCGCCCGCCACCGACACTGCGAGACACGATGACCTACCCGCGCACGTCCTCCGCCGGATCCTTCGGCCCCGCCGCCGACGCCCTTCGACAGGCCCAGGGAGCGATCTCCCCGAGCCCGCGCTTCCCCGAGATCGAACGCGACGTACTCGCGTTCTGGGAGGCCGACGACACCTTCCGCGCCTCGATCGCACAGCGCGAGGGCGCGGAGGAGTGGGTCTTCTACGACGGTCCGCCGTTCGCCAACGGCCTGCCGCACTACGGGCACCTCCTCACCGGCTACGCGAAGGACCTGTTCCCGCGCTTCCAGACCATGCTCGGCAAGAAGGTCGACCGCGTGTTCGGGTGGGACACGCACGGCCTGCCCGCCGAGCTCGAGGCGATGAAGCAGCTCGGGATCACCGAGAAGGACGAGATCGAGCAGATGGGCATCGACGTCTTCAATGCGAAGGCGCGCGAGTCGGTGCTGGCCTACACGCACGAATGGCAGGACTACGTCACCCGCCAGGCGCGCTGGGTCGACTTCGAGCGCGGCTACAAGACCCTCGACCTCGGCTACATGGAGAGCGTGCTCTGGGCGTTCAAGACCCTGCACGACAAGGGCCTCGCCTACGAGGGCTACCGCGTGCTCCCGTACTGCTGGCGCGACGAGACGCCGCTCTCGGCGCATGAGCTGCGCATGGACGACGACGTCTACAAGGAACGACAGGATCCGTCCGTCACCGTGAGCTTCCCGCTCTCCGGTGAGAAGGCGGCGGCCCTGGGCCTGGAGGGCGTGCGCGCACTGGCCTGGACCACGACCCCGTGGACACTGCCGACCAACCTCGCGCTCGCCGTGGGGCCGGAGATCGTCTACGCCGTGCTGCCGGTCGGGCCGAACGGCGCGTCCGAGGGCGCGCAGGGTGATCGCTTCCTGCTCGCGCGGGACCTCCTCGGCGGCTACGCGAAGGACCTCGGCTACGACAGCGCCGAGGACGCGCTCGCCGCGGTCTCCGCGACCGTGACCGGCGCCGAGCTCGGCGCCGTGACCTATGACCGCCTCTTCGACTACTACGCCGACACCGAGACCTGGGGCACCGAGAACGCCTGGCAGATCCTCGTCGACGACTACGTCACCACCAGCGACGGCACCGGGATCGTGCACCAGGCGCCCGCCTACGGTGAGGACGACCAGCGCGTCGCCGGAGCCGCCGGGATCCCCACGATCCTGTCGCTCGACGAGGGCGGGCGCTTCCTGCCGAACGTGACGGACGTCGCCGGTGAGCTCTGGATGGACGCGAACATCCCGCTCGTGCGCCTCCTCCGCGGGAACGGGCGCCTGCTGCGCCTGCAGAGCTACCTGCACTCGTATCCGCACTGCTGGCGCTGCCGCAACCCCCTCATCTACAAGGCGGTGTCCAGCTGGTTCGTGCGCGTCACGGACTTCAAGGACGACATGCTCGCCAACAACGAGCAGATCACCTGGGTGCCGGAGAACGTCAAGCACGGCCAGTTCGGCAAGTGGCTCGAGGGCGCGCGCGACTGGTCGATCAGCCGCAACCGGTACTGGGGATCCCCGATCCCGATCTGGAAGAGCGACGACCCGGAGCACCCGCGGGTGGATGTGTACGGTTCCCTCGCCGAGATGGAGCGCGACTTCGGCCGCCTTCCGCGCAACGCCGAAGGCGAGGTGGATCTGCACCGCCCGTTCATCGACGAGCTCACCCGTCCCAACCCCGACGACCCCACCGGCACCAGTACGATGCGACGCATCGAGGACGTCTTCGACGTGTGGTTCGACTCCGGATCGATGCCGTTCGCGCAGGTGCACTACCCGTTCGAGAACCAGGAGTGGTTCGACTCGCACTCGCCGGCGGACTTCATCGTCGAGTACATCGGGCAGACCCGCGGCTGGTTCTACCTCATGCACGTGCTGTCGACCGCGCTCTTCGACCGCCCCGCGTTCACCGGCGTGAGCTGCCACGGCATCGTGCTCGGATCCGACGGCTACAAGATGTCGAAGTCGCTGCGCAACTACCCGGACGTCTCCGAGGTCTTCGACCGGGACGGATCCGACGCGATGCGCTGGTTCCTGATGTCGAGCTCGGTGCTGCGCGGCGGCAACCTCTCGGTCACGGAGGAGGGGATCCGCGCCGGCGTGCGCGAATTCATCCTGCCGCTGTGGAACTCGTGGTACTTCTTCGCGACCTACGCGAACGCGGCGGCCGGCCCCGATGGATCCGGGTACGAGGCGCAGTGGCGCACCGACTCCACCGACGTGCTCGACCGGTACATCCTGGCGCGCACGGGCGACCTCATCCGCGGCGTGCAGGCGGACCTGGAGGGGCTCGATTCGACCACGGCGGCCGCGCGCCTGCGCGACTTCGCCGAGGTGCTCACGAACTGGTACATCCGCCGGTCGCGCGACCGGTTCTGGGTGGGCGTCGACCCGAGCGATCCGTCCACGACCGAGGCCTTCGACACGCTGTACACCGTGCTCGAGACGCTGACCCGCGTCGCAGCCCCCCTCGTGCCCCTCATCGGCGAGCGCGTGTGGCAGGGCCTCACCGGCGGCCGCAGCGTGCACCTGACCGATTGGCCGGACGCCGAGCTGTTCCCGCACGCCGATGACGTCCGCGACGCGATGGACGCCGTGCGCGAGCTTTCCAGCGTGGGCAACGCGCTGCGCAAGAAGGAGAAGCTGCGCGTGCGGCTGCCGCTCGCCCGCTTCACCGTGGTGACCCCGCATGCGGACGCATTGGCGCCTTTCGAGGACATCCTCCGCGAGGAGCTCAACGTCAAGGCGGTCGAGCTCGTCGCGCAGGGGGAGGGCACGGCCGCCGAATACGGCATCAGTCATCGCCTCAGCGTCAACGCCCGCGCCGCCGGTCCGCGCCTCGGCAAGGAGGTGCAGCGCGTCATCCGCGCCGCGAAGGACGGCTTCTGGACCGAGGAGGACGGGGTGGTGACCGCCGACGGCATCGCCCTGGAGCCGCACGAGTACGAGCTGGCGCTGGAGACCACGGGC
The DNA here is from genome assembly GCA_018268515.1 of Actinomycetota bacterium. GTDB lineage: Bacteria > Actinomycetota > Actinomycetes > Actinomycetales > Microbacteriaceae > Microbacterium. Next base: position 28,300 of record JAFDWK010000014.1, on the reverse strand, counting down.
CGGCCGGAGGGTGAGGCGCTCGCCGTCGTGCCGACCGGCGGCTTCGTGCTGCTCGACACCGCCACCACGCCCGAACTCGAGGCGGAGGGACTGGCCCGCGACGTGATCCGTGCGGTCCAGGACACCCGCAAGAAGGCGGGCTTCGACGTGAGCGATCGGATCCGGCTCGAGCTGCTGTTCGCGAGCGCCGCGGACGCCGACGCGGTGGCCGCCGCGTTCGAGGTCGCCGGCGTCGCCGCGGAGACCCTCGCGGTGCAGCACCGTGTGCAGGCGATCGGCCGCGACGTGCAGATTCCCGCGGACGCACCGGGCGCCGTGTGGCATCCGCTGGCCTTCGGTGGGGCACCGGAGCACGTGGAGTTCGTTCCCGCGGGGACCTATGCCAACGAGGGCGGCTTCCATGTCGCCGTGAGCCGGAGCGGGGATGACCGATGACCGATGACCGCGAACGCGCCGACGCCGTGTACTCGGCGCTCCTGGAGCGCGCGGGGGAGCGCTGGGTGCAGCCCCGCAAGGAGCGCACGGCGCGTCTGCTCGAGCTCCTGGACGACCCGCAGAAGACGTACCGGGTGGTTCACCTCACGGGCACGAACGGCAAGACGTCGACCGCGCGCATGATCGAGAGCCTGCTGCGTGCGCACGGCCTGCGCACCGGCCTGTTCACGAGCCCGCACCTGGAGCGCTTCACCGAGCGGATCATGATCGACGGCGAGCCGATCGCCGACGCCGCGGTGGCCGACTCCTGGGCGGAGATCCTGCCCTTCATCGGCATCGTCGACGCCGAGCTCGAGGCGGCGGGCGACGCACCGCTGACCTTCTTCGAACTGCTCACCGTGCTGGCTTTCGTCGCCTGCGCGGACGCGCCGATCGACGTGCTCGTGCTCGAGGTCGGGATGGGAGGGTCCTGGGACTCCACGAACACCGCCGACGGCGACGTCGCGGTGTTCACCCCGATCGACCTCGACCACGCCGACCGCCTCGGCGACACGATCGCGAAGATCGCCGAGGTGAAGGCCGGGATCATCAAGGACGGCGCGGCCGTGGTCTCCTCTCGGCAGACGCCCGAGGCCGAGGCCGTGCTGCGCCGTGTCGCGGCCGAGAACGGGGCGACCATCGCGTTCGAAGGCCAGGACTTCGCCCTCGTCGAGCAGCGGCTCGCCGTCGGCGGCCAGCAGATCACCGTGCGCGGGCTCGCGGGGCAGTACGCCGAGGAGTATCTGCCGCTGTACGGCGAGCACCAGGGCTTCAACGCCGCGCTCGCCATCGCGGCCGTCGAGTCGCTCATCGGCGGAGCGCAGCACGCGATCGTGGGCGACGTGCTCGCCGAGGGACTGCAGGGCGCGACCTCGCCCGGCCGCCTGCAGCTGCTCGGCATCGCGCCGACCGTGATCGTCGACGCCGCGCACAACCCGCATGGGGCCCGCGCCCTCGCTGCCGCGCTCAAGGACAGCTTCGACTTCGACGAGTGGGGTCTCGTGCTCGGCGTGCTCGGAGACAAGGACGCGACCGGCATCGTGGAGACGCTGCTGCCGTCCGTCGAGCACGTGTTCGCGACGGCACCCGACTCGGACCGCGCGAGCGACCCCGACGCGCTCGCCGATCTCGTCGAGCGCGCCGGCGGCAGGGTCACCGTGCACCCGAACCTGGCCGACGCCGCGGACGCGGCGCGCGAATGGGCTGTCTCCGCCGATCGGCGCGCCGTGATCATCGCCGGATCCGTGGTGCTGGCGGGTGAGGCGATCTCGCTCGCCGCCGCCGAGGACTGGAAGAGCGGATGGCGCGCGTGACCGACGAGACCGCCTCCGGATCCACGACCCCGCGGCCGCGTCGTGCCCGCCCGCCGCGCGGTCTCACCCAGAAGCTCGGCGCGATCATCCTCGCGTTCGAGGCGATCATCGTGGGACTCGCCGGCCTCACGGTCTTCGGGCTGCAGGCCCTGGGCCCGGACATCGCCCCGTGGTGGGGGATCGTCGGCGGCGCCGTGGTCGCGATCGCGATGCTCGTGGCCGCGGGGCTGATGGGCAGCCGGGCCGGAATCGTGATGGGATGGATCCTGCAGGTCATCGTCCTGCTGTCCGCGTTCCTGGTGCCCGCGATCGGACTGGTCGTGATCATCTTCGGCGGCATGTGGACCTACGCGATGATCATCGGCGGACGTGCCGATCGCGCCGCCCGCGCGCGTGCCGCCACCGTGACCCCCTCCGATGACAGAGAGTGACTGACATGCCCACCGAAGAGACCCTGGTCCTGGTCAAGCCCGACGGCGTCGCGCGCGGCCTCACCGGCGCGATCCTGGCCCGCATCGAGGCCAAGGGCTACGCCCTGGTCGACATCCGCCTCGTCGATCCGGACCGCGACCTGCTGGCCGCGCACTACGCAGAGCACGAGGGCAAGCCGTTCTACGAGCCGCTCCTCGAGTTCATGCTCTCCGGACCGTCCGTGGCGATCAGGCTCGCCGGCAACCGCGTCATCGAGGGCTTCCGCTCGCTGGCCGGCACCACCGACCCGACCACGGCCGCGCCCGGCACCATCCGCGGCGACTTCGGCCGCGACTGGGGCCTCAAGGTGCAGCAGAACCTCGTGCACGGCTCGGACTCGCCCTCCTCCGCCGCGCGCGAGCTCGGCATCTGGTTCGCCTGAACCCCGATGTGATGAACGCCCCCATCCGGCTTCGGCCGCGGTGGGGGCGTTCTTCGTCGACGGGGTTCAGCGGAACAGGCGGATGACTTCGCCGATCAGGTCCACGCCCGCCGACTGGGCGAGCAGGATGACGACGGCGAACGCGAGGATCGAGGCCAGCGGCACCCAGACGCCGAGCCGCTGCGCGCGCTCCTGGGCGCGGCGGCCGATCGGGAAGGTCCCGTTGGCGAACAGCTGCTGCACGGTGGCGAGGAAGGTCGGGATCACCACGATGTAGGTCAGGCCGCACCACGGGCACAGGGTGTGCAGGTCGAAGAAGCTCTGCCCGATCAGCCAGCAGATGAACACGAACGCGCCCGTGATGCCCAGTCCGAACAGGCCCCAGAACCAGCGCGGGAACCGGGCACCCGCGAGGATCGCGACCCCGACCACGAGCGGGGCCATCCAGCCGGTCAGCCCGATCAGGGGGTTCGGGAAGCCGAACACGGACCCCTGCCACGACTCGAGGTTCGCGCCGCACTGCACGAAGGCGCTGATGTCGCAGCCCAGGGCGGCCTTGGGATGCTCCAGGGTCTGGAACTTGTCGAGGGTGAGCTGGAAGGCGGCCCACCAGCCGACGACGCTCGCGATGATGAGCCAGATGGCGTAGCCGACGGGACGGGTGCGCTGTGCGGACATGCCGCGATTATCGCAGTCCGAATTCTGTGCGCGGTGCACGCCGTGTCGCATCCTGACGCGTCGAGGCGAGGATCCGGCCCCGATGGTGCGATAATGGACGGGTCGAGTCGCCGCCATGGCGGACGACGGATACAGACTTCGGGGGCTCCGGCTCCCAGCGATCAGAGCTCATGCCGATCGCAGACCGATTGAGTTCGCGGTGCCGAGCGCACCGCACGAGAGAATTCACGGTGGCAGTGCCGCTGTGCAGGGAGTACGCCAGAGATGGCCGACGAGAACAATGACAACGCCCCTACCCTCGACCTCGACGCGCTGCAGGCGCCGGTAGTTCCCGAGGCCGCCCAACCGGCGCCCGCGGCGACGGAGGAGGACACCGCTCCCGCCGAGGTCATCGACGCGGCCGCGGAGCCGGAAGCCGGGACCCCCGCGGCGGATGAGGATGCGACCGCACCCGTCGCCGCGACCGAAGACATCGCGGCGGCCGCCGTCGCGGAGACGGAGCTCGTCGCTGCGGAGGCCGCACCCGCAGCCGAGTCCGAGGCCGCGCCCGCGGTCGAGTCCGACGCGGCCACGCCGGTCGAGTCCGAGGCCGCACCCGCAGCCGATTCCGAGGCCGCGCCCGCAGCCGAGGTGGCGCCGGATCCCGAGCCCGTGCCCGCCACTGCGGTGAGCCTCGGCCTGCTGCCCGAGGTGTTCGTCTCACGCGTCTCCACGCAGCTGCACTTCCACGCTCCCGCGTTCGTGCCGCTCCCGGCTCGCACGCGTGACAGCGGCCACGACGGTGAGGACAACCGCCGCACCCGCGGACGCGGCGGCGAGGGCGAACAGCCCCGCCAGCGCCAGCGCGTGGTCGAGTACATCACCGAGCCCAAGGCGATCAAGGGATCCACCCGCCTCGAGGCGAAGAAGCAGCGCCGCCGCGACGGCCGTGATGCCGGCCGCCGGCGCCCGGTCGTGACCGAGGCCGAGTTCCTCGCCCGCCGCGAGGCCGTCGACCGCGAGATGATCGTGCGCTCCAAGAACGGCCGCACCCAGATCGCCGTGCTCGAGGACAACGTGCTCGTCGAGCACTACGTCGCCCGCAACCAGGACGCGTCGCTCATCGGCAACGTGTACCTCGGCCGCGTGCAGAACGTGCTGCCCAGCATGGAGGCCGCGTTCGTCGACATCGGCCGCGGTCGCAACGCGGTGCTGTACTCCGGCGAGGTGGACTGGGACGGCGTCCAGACCGGCAACCAGCCGCGTCGCATCGAGCTCGCCCTGAAGGCCGGCGACCGGGTGCTCGTGCAGGTCACCAAGGACCCCGTGGGTCACAAGGGCGCCCGTCTCACCAGCCAGATCTCGCTGCCCGGCCGCTATCTCGTGTACGTGCCGAACGGATCCATGAACGGTATCTCGCGCAAGCTCCCCGACACCGAGCGCGCGCGCCTCAAGCGCATCCTCAAGGAGGTGCTTCCCGAGTCCAGCGGCGTGATCGTGCGCACGGCGGCCGAGGGGGCGACCGAGGAGCAGCTGACCAACGACGTGCAGCGCCTCACCGCGCAGTGGAGCTACATCCAGAAGCAGGTCGAGACGCAGCAGGCCCCCGCGCTGCTGCACGCCGAGCCCGACCTGCTCGTCAAGATCGTCCGCGACGTCTTCAACGAGGACTTCACCCGGATGCGGATCCAGGGCGCCGACGCCGGGCGCACGATCCGCTCCTACCTGGAGAGCGTCGCCCCCGACCTGCTGGACCGGGTCGAGGCGTACGAGGACGAGCGCGACCCCTTCGACGCCTACCGCGTGACCGAGCAGATCGAGAAGGCTCTGGACCGCAAGGTGTGGCTGCCGTCGGGCGGATCCCTCGTGATCGACCGCACCGAGGCCATGACGGTCGTCGACGTCAACACCGGCAAGTTCGTCGGCTCGGGCGGGAACCTCGAGGAGACCGTCACCAAGAACAACCTCGAGGCCGCGGAGGAGATCGTCCGCCAGCTGCGTCTGCGCGACATCGGCGGCATCATCGTCGTCGATTTCATCGACATGGTGCTCGAGTCCAACCGCGACCTCGTGCTGCGCCGGCTCGTCGAGTGCCTGAGCCGCGACCGCACCAAGCACCAGGTCGCCGAGGTCACCTCGCTCGGGCTCGTGCAGATGACCCGCAAGAAGCTGGGCCTCGGCCTGCTGGAGACCTTCAGCGAGCCCTGCGAGGTGTGCGCGGGCCGTGGTGTGATCGTGCACCACGATCCCGTCGTGAAGCACCGTGCGACCACACCGCCGCAGAGCTCCAACCGTCGCCAGCGCGGCGGCAGCGGCGCGCAGAACGGCGGCGGATCGGCTTCGGCGGCCCCTGCCGCACCCGCCAACGGCGGAACCCACGGCATCCCGGAGGGCGCGAAGTCCGCCCTCGCGCAGATCGCGGCGTCCTCCCGGCCTGCCGGCGAGGCGCTCACGGTCCCGGGCGACGCGCCGATCGAGGGCGCGCCGGAGGCCGCCGCCGAGCGCCCGGTCCAGGAGCGCGCCAAGAATCCGCGCAAGAAGCGCGGATCCGACCGCGGCAAGGCGCCCAGGTCCGAGGCCGAGCAGCTGCTCGACTCGGTGCTGGACGCCCTGCCCGAGCCGAAGGCGCCCGGGCAGGGGCGCAACCGCCGCCGGGTGAGCACCGCCGCGCTGTCGGCCGGCACGGCCGTCGTGCACACGACCGAGGCCGCCCCGCAGGCGGACCAGGGCTGATCCCGTGCCACGACCGCAGACGAGGGCCCGACGCTACGGCGTCGGGCCCTCGTCGTCGCCGTCGGCGGAGGGCTCCACCCGGTCGGCGCGGGTGCGCAGGTAGCGCTCGACCCGCCGATCCGGCACGAGCCAGATGACGGCCACGATCACGAACGGCACCAGGCCCAGCCACGGCGTCACGAAGACCAGGACGATCCCGGTCGGGTACGGCACCAGCGACGTGATGCCCTTCGCATCGCGACCGAACGCGTCATGGATCCGTGCGCGGTCGGTCCGCGGGCGATCGTGCGCCGCAGGATCGTGTAGCCGATCGCCGCTGCGACCGGTCAGGGCCGGTGCGCACCTCGATCGATCCTGTCCCGTGCCGGGACGCGCAGCCCGGAGGCGATCAGCCGGCGCGCCAGCTCCTTGCCGCCGACGTGCTCGGCACCGCCTGCGACGAGTCGTTCCAGGGCGTCCGCGGGGACGTCGTAGTGGTCCAGGTCGAACGCACGGCGGGGGATGTCGTGCTGCGCGGCGAAGGCATGCAGCTCATCCACGCTGGAGTCGCTGACCAGGTGCGCCCAGAGCCGCCCGTGCGCGGGCCAGACCGCATCGTCCACGAGGATCGCCATTCCGCGATCCTAGGGTGCGCGACGAGGGCCGCGGCGGATTGGGACGCGATCGGATCCGGATCCCGGCGAGTCGCCGCTCGCTTTGCGAGGGGACGGCGCATCCGGTAAAGTGGCCCCTTGGTGCACCGCGCCGGACGCCCCACTCGGCCGCCGCGGGAACATGCAACTCGCGCCCGCCACTGCGGATCCCTCTGCTGTGGCGCGATGCACGCACAGTCTTCCCGTGAGAATACGGAGCGGTCCCGCTCCCCAACGAAACAGGTATGAAGTGGTTTACGCAGTAGTGCGCGCCGGTGGACGCCAGGAGAAGGTCGAGGTCGGCACGATCGTTCAGCTCGACCGCCTGAAGGCGGCCCAGGGCGACAAGGTCGAGCTCGCCGCGGTGCTCCTCGTCGACGGTGACACCATCACCACCGACGCCGACAAGCTCGCGAAGGTCAAGGTCACGGCCGAGGTCGTCAGCCACCTGCGCGGTCCGAAGATCGTCATCCAGAAGTTCAAGAACAAGACCGGTTACAAGAAGCGCCAGGGTCACCGTCAGGACCTCACGCGCGTCAAGATCACCGGTATCAAGTAAGCACGAAGAGGAGCTGAGAAATGGCACACAAAAAGGGTGCGAGCTCGACCCGCAACGGTCGTGACTCCAACGCACAGCGACTCGGCGTGAAGCGCTTCGGCGGCCAGACCGTCAGCGCCGGCGAGATCCTCGTCCGTCAGCGCGGCACGCACTTCCACCCCGGCGTGAACGTCGGCCGTGGCGGCGACGACACGCTGTTCGCCCTCGCCGCCGGTTCGGTCGAGTTCGGCGCGAAGGGCGGCCGCAAGGTCGTCAACATCGTCGCAGCCGCCGAGTAAGGCTTCGACAGGCCCGCCCATCGGCGGGGCAGTCTTCGGCAACGGGGCGGGCTTCGGCCCGCCCCGTTTCCTTTGTCCCGGCACGATCCGGTGATCTGATACCGGAACAGCACGAGTAAACCCGCAACCCAGGAGGATCCGCATGGTCACGTTCGTCGACAGGGTGACGCTGCACCTGCGCGCGGGCAAGGGCGGCAACGGCTGCGTCTCCGTGCACCGGGAGAAGTTCAAGCCCCTGGGCGGCCCGGACGGCGGCAACGGCGGCGACGGCGGGGACATCGTGCTCGTCGCCGACCCGCAGACCGGCACTCTGCTGTCCTACCACCACTCGCCGCACCGCACGTCGCAGAACGGCGGCTTCGGCATGGGCGACCACCGATCCGGGTACGAGGGGGAGGACCTCGAGCTGCCCGTGCCGGTCGGCACGGTGGTGAAGTCGCCGGACGGTGAGATCCTCATCGACATGGTCGCCCCGGGGGAGCGCTACGTGGTCGCCGCCGGCGGGCAGGGCGGCCTCGGCAACGCCGCGCTCGCGACGCCGAAGCGCAAGGCCCCCGGCTTCGCACTGCTGGGCACGCCGGGCTTCGAGGGCGACGTGGTCCTGGAACTCAAGACCGTCGCCGACGTCGCGCTGGTGGGCTTCCCGTCGGCGGGCAAGTCGAGCCTGATCGCGGCGATCTCCGCCGCGCGGCCGAAGATCGCCGATTACCCGTTCACGACCCTGCACCCGAACCTCGGGGTCGTGCAGGCGGGAGAGTCCCGGTACACCGTGGCCGACGTGCCGGGGCTCATCGAGGGCGCCAGCGAGGGACGTGGGCTCGGCCTGCAGTTCCTGCGGCATGTGGAGCGCTGCTCCGCCCTGCTGCATGTGATCGACTGCGCGACGCTCGAACCGGGCCGCGATCCGATCAGCGATCTGGACGTGATCCTCGCCGAGCTCGCCTCCTACGAGGTGCCCGAAGGGCAGATCCCGCTGCGGGAGCGCCCGCAGCTGATCGCGCTCAACAAGATCGACGTGCCCGAGGCCCGCGAGCTGGCCGACTTCGTGCGTCCGGAGCTGGAGCAGCGCGGCTTCCGCGTGTTCGAGATCTCCACCGTCGCGCATGAGGGCCTTCGCGCCCTGACCTTCGCGCTCGGTGAGATCGTGGACGCGCACCGCGCCGAGCTGGCCGGCGCGGCCGCGGCGCCGAAGGGGCGGGTCGTCATCCGCCCGCGCGGTGCGAAGCGCGAGTTCGAGATCCGGGTCGAGGGCGGCAGCTACGGCAACATCTACCGGATCCTGGGCGACAAGCCGGTGCGCTGGGTGCAGCAGACCGACTTCCAGAACGAGGAGGCGGTGGGCTACCTCGCGGACCGCCTGGAGAAGCTCGGCGTCGAGGACGAGCTGTTCCGCCTCGGTGCGGTGCGGGGATCCACCGTCGTGATCGGCCCCGGCGAGAGCATCGTGTTCGACTGGGAGCCGCAGATGAGCTCCGCAGCGGAGCTGATCACCTCGCCGCGCGGGCTCGACTCGCGCTTCGATCCGAACACCCGCCGCACCACGAGCGAGCGCCGCGAGAAGTACCACGAGCGGATGGACGCGAAGGCCGCCGCGCGGGCCGAGTTGGAGGAGCAGCGCCTCGCGACCCGGGCCGCGGCAGGGGCGGACGCCGACGCCGCGGATGCCCCGCAGGCGGGGGCCGGCGAGGAGGCGCGGTGACGGCGCTCACCCGGGCGGACCTGCCCGGGGCGCACCGGATCGTCGTCAAGGTCGGCTCCTCGTCGATCAGCGGGGACGCCGCATGGCGGATCCCGATCCTCGTCGAGGCCCTGGCGGCCGCGCACGCGCGCGGGACCGAGATCGTCCTGGTCTCCTCCGGCGCCATCGCCACCGGAATCCCCTTCCTGCAGCTGGACGCACGACCCACCGACCTCGCCACACAGCAGGCGGCGGCGGCCGTCGGGCAGAACGTGCTGATCTACCGCTACCAGGAGGCGCTGCGGCCGCGGGGCATCGTCGCGGGCCAGGTGCTGCTGACCACCGGCGATCTCGAGCACCCGACCTCGCGCAACAACGCGCGCCGCGCCATGGAGCGTCTGCTCGGGCTGCGTGTGCTGCCGATCGTGAACGAGAACGACACCGTGGCCACGCAGGAGATCCGCTTCGGCGACAACGACCGGCTGGGAGCCCTGGTGGCGCAGCTGATCGGCGCGGACGCGCTCGTGCTGCTCAGCGACGTGGAGTCGCTGTACACCCGGCCGCCCTCCGACCCGGCCGCCGAGCCCCTCGATCTGGTCGCGGCCGGAGCGGATCTGTCCGGCCTGGAGTTCGGCGCGACCGTCGTCAACGGCGTCGGCACCGGGGGAGCGGCGACCAAGGTCTCCGCCGCGCGCCTCGCGGCGGCGAGCGGCATCGGCGTGCTGGTGACGAGTGCGGATCTGGTCTCCGAGGCGCTGTCGGGCGCCGAGATCGGCACCTGGTTCGAGCCCGCGGTCTGAAACCGTCATCCGGGCCCAGCCGCCCCGGGGCCTGGGTACACTGACCGCATGTCCACCGTGATCGCCGACCTCGTCGTGCCCGCAGAAGCGTCCGCTCAGGACGGACCGGATTCCCCCGAGCGGCGGATGCGCGCCGCCAAGATCGCCTCGCGCGAGACGGCGCGGCTCACGAGCGACGGCAAGGTCGCGGCCCTGGACGCGATCGCGTCGGCCCTCACGGCCGCCGCCGCCGACATCATCGCCGCCAACGCGCTCGACCTCGCCCGCGGCGCGGAGGAGGGCATCGGCGACGCGCTGCTGGACCGGCTGCGGCTGGACGAGAAGCGGATCGAGGCCCTCGCCACCGCGGTGCGCGAGGTCGCCGCCCTTCCGGATCCGGTCGGCCGGGTCGTGGGAGGGCACCGCATGCCCAACGGCGTCGCACTGGAACAGGTGCGGGTGCCGTTCGGCGTGGTCGGCGCGATCTACGAGGCGCGCCCCAACGTCACCGTCGACATCGCCGCTCTGGCCCTGCGATCCGGCAATGCGGCCGTGCTGCGCGGCGGCAGTGCGGCGCGGGAGAGCAACACGGTGCTGGTGCGCGTCATGCGCGCTGCCCTCGCCTCGGCCGGAGTGACCGCCGAAGCGATCCAGACCGTGGACGACTTCGGGCGTGCCGGCGCCACCGCCATGATGCACGCGCGCGGCCTCATCGACGTGCTCGTGCCGCGCGGGAGCGCGGGACTCATCGAGACCGTCGTCACCGAATCGACGGTGCCGGTGATCGAGACCGGTGCGGGCGTGGTGCACATCGTGCTCGACGACACCGCACCGCTGGACTGGGCGCGCGACATCGTCGTGAACGCGAAGGTGCAGCGCCCGAGCGTCTGCAACGCGGTGGAGACGGTGCTCGTGCTCCGCGGCGCCGCGGAGCGCCTCGTGCCCGAGGTCTCCGAGGCGCTGATCGCCCAGGGCGTCACGATCCACGGTGACGACGACATCCGCCGGCTCGTGCCGGCCGCGGTCCCCACGACGGACGAGGACTGGGCGACAGAGCATCTGAGCCTGGATCTGTCGATGCGCGTGGTCGACGACCTCGACGCCGCGCTGGCGCACATCCGGCGTTACAGCACGGGGCACACCGAGTCGATCATCAGCACCGATGCGCTCGTGATCGAGCGGTTCCTGGCCGAGGTCGACTCCGCGGTCGTGATGGCGAACGCGTCGACGCGGTTCACCGACGGCGGCGAGTTCGGGTTCGGCGCAGAGGTCGGCATCTCCACGCAGAAGCTGCACGCGCGCGGTCCGATGGGCCTGGCCGAGCTGACCAGCACGAAGTGGCTGGCGCGGGGCGCGGGGCAGACGCGCGGCTGAGGGTTAGACTGGGGAGCTGAGATCCACCCTGATCACTCTGGAGAATCGATGAACCTCGTCGCACAGCTGGTGCAGGCCGCCGCAGAGACCACCGAGCACCACGGCAACGTGGCGCTGGAGACGCTTCCGTTCGGTCTGATCGCCGCCGGCGTGTTCGCGCTGCTGGGCCTGGTCGCGTTCTCGTACCGCAACGTCGCCAACCGCCACGCCGCGAAGGCGGAGGCCTGGGCCGCCGAGCACGGACACGAAGGGCACGGGACCGGGCACGGTCACTGAGTCGATCCGATGACGACCACTCCGGCGCCGCGGATCGGCGTGATGGGCGGGACGTTCGACCCCATCCACCACGGTCACCTCGTCGCCGCGAGCGAGGTCGCGCACTCGTTCGGACTGGACGAGGTCATCTTCGTCCCCACCGGCCAGCCGTGGCAGAAGAGCGGCGTGTCCGCCAGTGAGCACCGCTATCTGATGACGGTGATCGCGACGGCCTCCAACCCGTCCTTCACCGTCAGCCGCGCTGACATCGATCGTGACGGGCCCACCTACACGATCGACACGCTGCGCGACCTCAAGGCCGAGCGTCCCGATGCGGAGTTCTTCTTCATCACGGGCGCAGACGCCGTGGCGCAGATTCTCAGCTGGAGGGATCATGATGAATTGTGGGACCTCGCCCACTTCGTCGCGGTATCCCGACCCGGTCACGTGCTGAGCACGGACGGTCTGCCCAGCGACGACGTCAGCCAACTGGAGGTCCCGGCCCTCGCGATCTCGTCGACCGACTGTCGGTCGCGGGTCCGTGAGGGGGATCCGGTCTGGTACCTCGTGCCCGACGGAGTGGTCCAGTACATCGCGAAGCATCATCTTTATCGGAGCACGTCATGAGCACATCGGATCAGCACCAGCTGACCCGCAAGCAGTTGCGGGAATCCCGACTCACCGGATCGACCCCGATCGTCGCCCCGGAAGACGCCGAAGCCGCCCGTCTGGCCGCCTCGGCCGCCGTCGAGCCGATCCCCGGACCCGACGTCGAAGAGCCCCTGACGCGCCGGCAGATGCGCGAGCAGGAGCGGATCCGCACCGGAGCCACCCCCGTGGTCGAGCAGTCCGCGCCTGTGGCCCCCGAGCGGCCCGCACCGATCCCGGAGCGTCCCGCGATGCCCGCGACTCCGGTGCCCGTCGCATCATCGCCGGCGCCGGTGGCGTCGGCACCGGCCGTGACGGCGTCGGACGCATCGGCGTCCGTGCCCGCCGTGGCCGCGGAGATGATCACCGACGTGCCCCGCGCCGCGCAGCCGACGCGCCGCCGCTCCTATGCGCCCAGCGCCGACCTCGACGAGCAGGACGGCGTCGACGATGCCGAGGGGGCCGCGGCTCCGGTGTCCGTCTTCTCGATGATGCGCGCTCAGGACGAGGCCGGTCAGGCCTTGCCGGCCGCGCCCGTCGCCGCAGAGCAGCCTGCGGCACCGGTGCCGTCTGCCCCCGCAGCGGTCCAGGAAACTGCGCCCGTCGAGCCCGCCGTCAAGGTCCCGTCGGCACCGGCGACGCCCCGCGCCGAGGCGACCTCCGCGGCCGCTCCCGTCTCCGCGGAGCCCTCGCTCGAGTCGCTCTTCGGCGACGCGGATGAGGCGCTCGTGCGGGCGGAGGACGGCGCCGAGCCCACCGTGAACGCCGGCTTCGGCCAGCGGGTGCTGGCACAGCACCAGCCCGCGGCCCCGAAGGCCGATTCCTTCGACGCGCTCATCGGCGATTCCACGGGCTCGCACCATGCGGCCCCGAACGCGCTGATCTTCCAGCAGGCGCCGTCCGCGCTGTCGCTGTCGGGCCCCGTCGCCTCGACGGGGGAGATCCTCGTGACCGGCAGCTACGAGCTGCCTGCCGGCCTGGGCTCCCGCGGTCACGCCGACGGCATGGCCGACGGCAAGGAGGTCGACGCCGTGCTCGTGGACGGGGAGCTCGCCCCCGCATCCTCTCCCACACCGATCGCGGCGAGTGCCGCGATCGGCACGATCAAGCCCGCCGGTGAAGTCATCCGGCCCCCCGAGCCCGAAAAAGGCAACAAGCTCATGCTCGCCCTGACCATCACCGCCGGCGCCCTCGCCGTCGCGCTGGTCGGAGCGCTCATCGTCGCCATCACCACAGGAGCATTCTCTTCATGATGCAGTCGCCGTCCGCCGCAGACATGCTGCAGATCGCCGCTGACGCGGCCCGCTCGAAGGGCGGGGAGGATCTGCTCGCGCTGAACGTGTCCGAGCCGCTTCCCCTCGTGGACATCTTCCTGCTCGTCACCGGGAACAGCGAGCGCAACGTCGCCGCCATCGCGGACGAGGTCGAGGATCGCATGATCGACGCGGGGTACAAGCGCGTGCGCCGCGAGGGGCGCAGCGAGGCCCGCTGGGTGCTGCTCGACTTCGGCGACCTCATCGTGCACGTCTTCCACGAGGAGGAGCGCACGTACTACGGCCTGGAGCGCCTCTGGAAGGACTGCCCCGTGGTCCCGATCGCCGAGCCGGCGCCCCTGGCCGCGTCCGCCGAACAGGACTGACAACGGCGGGATCGACGACGTCCGCGACACCGGCCCGCGGAGCGGGGATCGGCGAGTAGGGTCGAGCCGTGGGACGGATCACGACGCTGCGGCCGGTCACCCGGATCGCCCTGGGCGAGGGCGCGCGGCGTCGCGCCGACACGCTCGCGGTCGAGGAGCCGCTGGAGATCCGCATCGCGGGCGTTCCGCTCGCGGTCACGATGCGCACGCCCGGCCACGACGTGGAGCTCGCGATCGGCTTCCTCGTGTCGGAGGGCGTGATCTCCGACAGCTCGGACTTCCGGGCCGCGATCCACTGCGGCGGTCCCGGTACCGGCGGTGCGGAGAACACCTACAACGTGCTGGACACCGCGCTCGGCCCCGGGGCCCGGCCGCCGGGTGCGGACGGGGCGAGGCGGTTCTACACGACGAGTTCGTGCGGAGTGTGCGGCAAGGCGAGCATCGATGCCGTGCGCACGGTCTCCCGCTTCCCAGCGGCGGACGACGACCTCGAGGTCGACGCCCACTGGATCGCCGCCCTTCCGGATCGGCTCCGGGCGGAGCAGACGGCCTTCGACAAGACCGGCGGGCTGCACGCGGCGGCCCTCTTCGACGCGATCAGCGGCGAGCTCCTGGTGATCCGCGAGGACGTCGGCCGGCACAACGCCGTCGACAAGGTCATCGGCTGGGCGCTGCAGGCGGGGCGGCTGCCGCTGCGCTCGACCGTGCTGCAGGTGTCGGGACGGGCGAGCTTCGAACTCGTGCAGAAGGCAGTGATGGCCGGGATCCCGATCCTCTCCGCGGTGTCGGCGCCCTCTTCGCTGGCTGCCGAGCTCGCCGAGGAGACGGGGCTGACGCTGATCGGCTTCGTGCGAGGCGTCTCCATGAACGTGTACGCGCACGCGCGACGCCTGCGCGACGACGCGACGATGCGGGGCGAGGCCGCCGTACGGGAAGGACGGGCAGAGGGATGAGCGACGACGTGGATGCACGCGGAGGAACGGCCTTCGGGCTCATGCCGCGCGAGCCCCGGCAGGGCGGCTACGGGCCGCGCGCCACCGCACCGTGGTCGCGGAAGCCGTATCACCACCCGGCGGCAGGCTGGGGCGCCGCGAAGTCGGTCGGCCAGGTGCTGCTCCGCCAGCGCGAGCCCATCGCCGGATCCGGCGCGATCCTCATCATGAACCACGGGCGGTCCGGATACGACTGCCCCGGGTGCGCCTGGCCCGACGATCTCGGCAACCTTCGCCTGGACATCTGCGAGAACGGCATCAAGCACGTGACCTGGGAGATGACGCACAAGCGCGTCGACCGGCAGTTCTTCGCCGCGCACACGGTCTCCGAGCTCTCGGAGTGGACGGATTTCGATCTCGAAGACCAGGGGCGGCTCACGGAACCGATGAGCTATGACGCCGCGACCGACCGGTACATCCCGCTCAGCTGGGACGACGCGTTCGCCCTCATCGGAGAGGAGCTGCGGGGCCTGGACAGCCCCGACGAGGCGAGCTTCTACACCTCGGGGCGGCTGAGCAACGAGGCGACCTTCCTGTACCAGCTGATGGTGCGCGAGTACGGCACCAACAACCTCCCCGACTGCTCGAACATGTGCCACGAGGCCTCCGGCCGTGCGCTCAAGGCCTCGCTGGCCACGGGCAAGGGCACGGCGGACCTCCGCGACTGGGAGGAGTGCGATGCGCTCTTCGTCCTCGGCGTGAACGCGGCGTCCAATGCGCCGCGCATGCTGACGGCGCTGTCCGATGCCGTCCGCCGCGGTGCGCAGGTGGTGCACGTGAACCCGCTCGTCGAGGTCGGCGCGACCCGCACGATCGTGCCGCACGAGTTCGTCGACATGGCGCTGAACCGCAGCACCGACACGAGCACGATGAACCTGCAGGTGCGGCTCGGCGGGGATCTGGCCCTGATCCGCGGCATGGCGAAGGTCGTGTTCGAGCAGGCGAAGGCGGATCCGACCGTGCTCGACACGGCGTTCCTGCGCGCCTGCACGAGCGGCCTCGAGGACTACGAGGCGCTCGTCGAGGCGACGCCGTGGGCGGAGCTGGTGCGCCAGTCGGGCCTCAGCGAGGAGCGGATCCGTGCGGCGGCCGCCGTCTACCTCGGCTCCGAGCGCACGGTGATCAGCTGGTGCCTGGGCGTGAGCCAGCACGAGCACGGCGTGGACACGGTGCGCGAGATCGTGAACCTGCTGCTGCTGCGCGGCAACATCGGACGGCCGGGCACCGGTCCCTCACCCGTGCGCGGGCACAGCAACGTGCAGGGCAACCGCACCTGCGGCATCGACCACCGTCCGCCCGCGTGGACGGACCGTCTCGCCGAGGTCTGCCGCATCGACCCGCCGCGGCACCAGGGCCTGGACACGGTGAAGACGATCCGGGGCATGTACGACGGCACGGTCAAGGTGTTCGTCGGCATGGGCGGAAACTTCGTGCTCGCGGCGCCCGACACCTCGTACACGGCCGAAGGGCTCAGCCGGTGCCGGCTGACGGTGCAGGTGAGCACCAAGCTCAACCGCAGCCACCTCGTGCACGGCGAGAAGGCGCTGATCCTGCCCTGCCTCGGGCGCACCGAGCGGGACCAGCAGGAGGCGGGACTCCAGGGCGTCACGGTCGAGGACGCGATGAGCATGGTGCACCTCTCTGTGGGGCGCAAACGGCCGGCCTCCGCGTATCTCCGTTCCGAGCCCGCCATCATCGCCGGGATCGCGAAGGCGACGCTGCCCGATTCGCAGACCCCGTGGGACTCCTACGTCGCCGACTACGACCGGATCAGGGACGTCATGGCTCAGGTGCTGCCGGGATTCGAGGGGTTCAACGAGCGGATCCGCAACCGCCACGGCTTCCGGATCCCGCAGCCCGCCCGGGAGCGGGAGTTCGAGACGGAATCCGGACGCGCCGAGTTCTCGCACGCGCCGCTGCCCGATGTGATCCCGGCGTCGGCGGAGACCCTCGTGCTGCAGACCATGCGCTCGCACGACCAGTGGAACACGACGATCTACTCCAACAACGATCGCTACCGCGGGGTGAAGAACCTGCGCGAGCTGATCTTCCTGCACCCGGACGACATGCGCGCGCGGGGCATCGCCGAGGGGGATCTCGTGGACATCCGGTCGACGTCGAAGGACGGATCCCGCAGGATCGTGCACGCGTTCCGTGCCGTGCCCTACGATCTGCCGCGGGGGTGCGCGGCCGGATACATGCCCGAGCTGAACGTGCTGATCGGGCACGCCGACGTCAGCGTGCAGAGCGACCAGCCCCTGATGAAGAGCATCCAGGTCACCGTGGCGCCGTCCGGGTCCCGGGGCCCGGCATCGGCGGACGCCGCCTGAGCGGCCCTGACGAGAGGACAGCACGCCCATGGTCACCCAGCAGGTCGTCACCCCGCCCGCCCGCGCCGCGATGTTCCTCGTGCTCACCGTGCGCGAAGGATCCGAGCAGCCGGTCCGCGACCTCCTCGAGGACCTGTCCGGGCTCACCAGATCCGTGGCCTTCCGCGACCCGGTCGACGCCCTGGTCTGCGTCGCGGGGATCGGCTCCGACCTATGGGACCGGATGTTCGCCGGCCCGCGGCCGCACCTGCTGCATGCGTTCGCCGAGCTGCGCGGGCCGCGGCACACCGCCCCATCGACCCCCGGGGATCTGCTGCTGCACCTGCGCGCGAACCACATGGACCTGTGCTTCGAGCTGGCGCGGCAGATCGGGGTGCGCCTGCGCGATCACGCCGATGTGGTGGACGAGACGCACGGCTTCACGTACTTCGACGAGAGGGATCTGCTCGGCTTCGTCGACGGCACGGAGAACCCCGAGGGCGATGCCGCGATCGCGGCCACCCGGATCGGCGCGGAGGACGCCGGGTTCGCCGGCGGCAGCTACGTGATCGTGCAGAAGTACGTCCACGATCTGCGCGCCTGGGAGGCGCTCCCCGTCGAGGAGCAGAACCGGGTGATCGGCCGCACCAAGCTCGAGGACATCGAGATGCCCGACGAGGTGAAGCCGAAGGATTCGCACGTGCACCTGAACGTCATCACCGACGAGAACGGGGAGCAGAAGCAGATCCTGCGCGCGAACATGCCGTTCGGCGAGATCGGTGCGGAGGAGTTCGGCACGTACTTCATCGGCTACGCGGCCGATCCCGGGATCACCGAGCACATGCTGCGGAACATGTTCCTCGGCGACCCGCCCGGCAACACCGACCGGATCCTCGACTTCTCCACCGCGCGGACCGGGGGCCTCTTCTTCGTGCCGCCGCTCGGAATGCTCGACGCGCTCCCTGCAGCCTCCGCCCCCGCAGCCTCCGCCTAGCGCAGGGGCGCCGGGGACGCGCTCCGCTCACGCATCGCGGGCGAACAGGTCCTCCCACGTCTCGCGGCGCACGACGGCCCTGGCCGCGCCATTGCGCACGAACACCACGGGAGGGCGGCGGTAGCCGTTGTAGTTGTTCGCCATGGTGTGCGTGTAGGCGCCCGTGGCCGCCACGACGAGGAGGTCCCCGACGCGGGCTTCGGGCAGCCGCAGCGGGTCGACGAGCACATCGCCCGACTCGCAGTGCCGCCCGACCACCACCACCTCCTCCGCGGCGTCCTCGTCCAGGCGGCCGGCGAGCGCCGCCTCGTAGCGCTGCTGGAACAGCGCCACCTCGAGGTTGTCGCCCATGCCGCCGTCGACCGCCACGAACGTGCGCGCGTCGCGCTTCACCGTGGTCACCGTGTACAGCGTCACGGCCGAAGCGTTCACCATGCTGCGCCCGGGTTCGATGATGATCTCGGCGTCGGCGGGGAGGTGCTCCGCGGCCGCGGCCAGCAGCGCATCGACGTACTGATCGACCGACGCCGGGTGCTCATCGTAGGTGTAGCGGGCACCGAGCCCGCCACCGAGGTCGTACACCGGGAAGGTGCCGAGCGCAGCGAGCGGCGCGACGGCCGCGGCGAGTTCGGCGGGATCCATGATCTGGGATCCGACGTGCGCATGCACGCCGCGCATGCGCAGGCGCGGGCTCGCCTCGATCCGGGTGATCAGTCGCGCTGCGGCGGGCGCGGTGAGGCCGAACTTCGATCCGACCTGGCCGGTCTGCACGTGCGGGTGGGTGGACGACTCCACCTCGGGGATCACGCGGACCAGGACGTCCTGCGCGCGCCCGTCCGGCACCAGCTGCTCGAGCCGGTCCACGTCGTCCGCGTTGTCGACGACGACGAGGCCCACGCCCGCCTCCACCGCGATCCGCAGCTCCTCTGTGGTCTTCGCGTTGCCGTGCATGACCAGCAGCGCCGGGTCGACGCCCGCCCGCAGCGCGCCGAGGATCTCGCCCCCGCCGGCGACGTCCAGTCCGATGCCCTCCTCGACCATGACCCGCTGCACGGCCGTGGCGGGGAAGGCCTTCGAGGCGAACACCACGCGCGCCTTGGCACGACGCGAGGTCAGGGCGGTGCGGTACTCGCGGGCTCTCGCGCGCAACGACGACTCCTCCACGATGATCGCCGGTGTCCCGAACTCGCGGGCGAGATCGTCGACCCGGCATCCGGCGATGCGCAGGGTGCCGTCGGCGTCGACCGCGGCGCCGGCCGGGAGCAGCTCGAGCAGGGGGTGCGTCATGGGTGGGTTCATCCTCTTCGGTTCGGGAGCCGGCG
Organism: Actinomycetota bacterium; assembly: GCA_018268515.1. GTDB lineage: Bacteria > Actinomycetota > Actinomycetes > Actinomycetales > Microbacteriaceae > Microbacterium. Next base: position 8,811 of record JAFDWK010000014.1, on the reverse strand, counting down.
CGGGCAGCGGCGCCGAGTCGAGCGGCTGCGCGACGTCCCCGGGGGTGCGGGTCAGGCGCGGCCGTGGGTCATTCGCGGTCCGGGCTCGCCGCGCCGCGCGGGACCACGACGACCGGGACCGGAGAGACGCGGACCAGCTTGGTCGCGTGCGAGCCGAGGAAGACCCGGGCGAGCGGGCCGAGGCTGCTCGAGCCCACGACCAGCACCTCGTCCTCCTGCCAGGGCACGTCCGCGATCGCGGACTCCCAGCTGTCGCCCATCCCGATGACCGTGCCCTGCAGAGCGGGCGGCTCGGCGAGCGCGGACGCCTCGGCCAGCAGTCCCGTGGCCCGGCGCTGCACATCCGAGGCCCATTCGTCGGCGATGTCCTGCTCGACGCCCAGACCGGTTCCCGCTGTGCCCGACACCGGCGGCACGACCGCGAACGACGCGATGCGCAGGGCGGCCCCGACCTGCGCCGCGACCTCGATCGCTCCCCGGACCAGGTCTGCGGAGGTGTCGGTGCCGTGGAACGCGGCCGTGACCCGCCCGACGCGGGTGCCGGCGGCCGTGCGGAAGCCGCGGGGCGCGATCGCCACGGGGACGGGGGAGGCGTGCAGCAGCGCGTCGCTCTCGGATCCGAGGGCGATGCGCCCGGCCGGGGCGGCGGAGGAGGATCCGATCACGATGAGCTCGGCCGTGTGCTGTTCGGCGAGTTCGGCCAGCCCGCGCCGCACCGAGGACGCCTCCTGCACGACGAATCGTGCGGGGACGGCGTCGCCCAGGACGGCGGCGGCGTGGTCGAGTGCGGCGTCGGCCGTCGCGCGCGTGAACCGGCGCCACTCCGCATCGGCCGAGCCCGCGGACAGCGGCCAGGTGCGGGGCACGACCACGGCGACGACCAGCTCGGCGCTCGCGGAACCGGCCAGCATCGCCGCGAGGTTCAGCACGGAGGCGGAGCGCTGCCCGGGATCGATCCCGACGACCAGGGTCATCGTCCGTCTCCCTGCCGGCGCGCGGCCGCGGCCTGGCGCACGGCGTCCGTGCTGGGCTGCGCCACGTTCGTCGTGTACGGCGATTCCGCCTCCACGACGGGGTGTCCGACTTCGAGTGCGGAGTGCCGGCGGCCGTAGAACCAGTAGAAGACGAGGAACACGGCGGTCCAGATGAGGAACACCACGATCGTGATCAGGCGCAGCTGCGTGATGATCGCGATGCAGCCGAGGATCGAGAGGATCGGGATGGTCCAGCCCAGGGGCAGCCGGAACCCGCGCTCGAGCTCGGGCTCGCGCACCCGCAGGATGATCACGCCGAGCGACACGACCAGGAACGCGACGAGCGTGCCGATGCTCGTCATCTCCGCCAGGAAGTCGATCGGGATCACTGCGGCGAGGATGCTCGTCGCGATCATGACGATGATCGTGTTGGGGATCGGCGTCATGGTGCGCGGGTTCACCTTCGCGAAGACCTTCGGGATCATGCCGTCGCGCGACATCGCGAACAGGATCCGGGTCTGGCCGTACAGCACCACCAGGGTCACGGAGAAGATCGAGATGATGGCGCCCGCGGCCACCACCGTGCCCGGCCAGGTGGATCCGATGATGTTCTGCAGGATCGCGGCGAGGCCCGCGTCCTGATTCTCGAACTTCGCGGGAGCCTGCGCGCCGAGGGCGGCGAGGCAGGTGAGCACGTAGAGGGTGATGATGATGCCGAGTGCGAACATGATCGCCAGCGGCAGGTTGCGCTTCGGGTTCTTCGCCTCGTCGCCGGCGGTGGAGACCGCGTCCAGGCCCACGAACGAGAAGAAGATGATGCCGGCGCCGCCGATGATGCCGGCGAACCCGGCCGGGGCGAAGTTCTGGAAGTGGTCGGCGTTCCAGCCGGTGAACGCGACCGCGCAGAAGAACAGCACGACGGCGATCTTGACCACGACCATGATGCTGTTGACCAGTGTCGACTCGCGTGCGCCGCGGATCAGCAGCAGCGAGCAGAGCACGATGACGATCACGGCCGGAACGTTGACGATGCCGCCCTGCTCGGGCGCCTGGGAGAGCTGCAGCGGGAGCTGCCAGCCGAACAAGTTCTGCAGCAGCTGGTTGACGTACTGCGACCAGCCCACGGCGACGGCGGCGGTCGAGACGCCGTACTCGAGCAGCAGGCACGCGCCGACCGCCATCGCGGTGCCCTCGCCGAGGGTGGCGTAGGCGTAGGAGTAGGTGGATCCGGAGACCGGCACCGCACCGGCCATCTCGGCATAGCAGAGGGCCGTGAGCCCGGCGACGATCCCGCCGATCACGAACGACCAGATCACGGCGGGGCCGGCCACCGGCACCGCCTGGGACAGGATGAAGAAGATGCCGGTGCCGAGCGTGCCGCCGACGCCGATCATCGTGAGCGAGAAAAGGCCGATGCTGCGTTTCAGGTGCACGTCGCCGGTGGCGACCGGGGTGGTCGGCTTGCGGCGCAGCAGCTGCTGGGCGATGGTGGGCATACCGGTTCTCCTTCGAACGGTTTCGGGCCGATCGCGGGGCGAGGGGGGACGGATTGACAGACGGTGGCCGGCACCGAGAGCCCGCCGCGCGGATCGGGCGCTCCTCCATGGTGCCGCCCCGAGGCGCGGGACGGTATCCCGAGGTTCGGTGCGGCCCACATAGACTGTATGTCACCGGGTGGAGAGTTCTGCCCTCGCAGACATAGGAGCTAGGGATCATGGTGGATCTGCGCCAGCTCGAGGCACTCCGCGCCGTGCATGCGGAGGGATCGGTGACCGCGGCGGCGCGCCGCCTGGGATGGGGGCAGCCGACCGTCGATTACCACCTGAAGAATCTCGAGCATCTGATCGGCGCCGCGGTGCTCGCGCGGTCGCCGCGGGGGAGCAGGCTGACGCCCGTGGGCATGCTGCTGCTCGAACGCGCGCAGGAGATCCTCACCCTCAGTGAGCGGGCCGTCACGGACGCCCGGGAGCTCACCGAGACGGGCCGGGTGCGCCTGCGGTTCGGCACCTTCACCTCCGCCGCGCGGCTGCTGCCGCCGATGGTGCTGCGGCTGAACGACCTCGGGATCGAGATCGACGTCGTCCTCGAGGAGGTCCCGTCGCTCGTGGACCGGAGCAATCGCGGCGAGGTCGATGCGGCGCTCGTCTATGCCGTTCCCGGATACGAGCTGTCCTTCCGGCCCAATGTCGCGACGATCGAGGTGCATCGGGACCCGCTCCTGCTCGCGTTGCCCGCGGGGCACCCGCTGGCCGCGCGCACCTCGGTCGACGTCGCCACGCTGCTGACCCTCCACGACGAGCGGTGGATGTTCGCCGCAGCCGAGGGCGACTCGATGGACACCATCGTGCTCGACGCGCTCGCCGCCGCCGGGCATGCCCCTGAGGTCGCGATCCGCACCGACGACTTCCAGGTGATGCTCGCGATGGTGGGCGCGCGGATGGGGATCGCACTCGTGCCGCGCCTGGCGGCGTTCGGGGCGCACCCCGGCGTCGTGCTGCGCCCCATCGACGATCCGGCCTTCGTACGCGTGATCCTCGTCACCGTGCCGGCGGCCGGCTCGGCGCGGCGGCCGTCCACGGCGGTCCGTCAGCTCGTGGCGGCGCTGCGCGACGGCTTCGCCGCGATGCGGGCCGGAGCGGACGCGGAGTGATCCGGATCCGGGAGTCCGGACACGCCCGGCGTGCCCGAATCGGGGGCCGATTCGCATCCGGTCCGAGCCGTGTTGTAAGCTGAACGGGTTGTCGCGGGAAGCCGCGGACAGCATCTGGGCCTGTGGCGCAGCTGGTAGCGCACCTGCATGGCATGCAGGGGGTCAGGGGTTCGAGTCCCCTCAGGTCCACCGACGGCACAAGGCTCGAACCCTTGCCAATGGAAACTTTGGCGGGGGTTCGGGCCTTGTTCGTGTCTGCGGCCCGGGTGAGAGCGTTGGCGTTGACCTGGGGGTCGAGCAGCATTTCGAAGGGCCGGTTGTGCTCGACGCGCAGCTCGTTGTCCTCGTCGATGTAGACCTTCGTGAAGAACGCCTGGTTGCATAGCCGTCGGTTGGTATCGTCGCAGCGGGCGTAGATGTCGGCGCAGTTGGCGAGGAGCCCGAGGGCGTCGTCGAGGTGGGCGCGGGCGTCGGCGTAGTCGCCGAAGTGGGCGTCGATACGTCGGGTCACCTTGTCGAGTTCGGCGAGGATGCGGTCCTGCTCGCGCTTGAGCACGGTCAGCGGGATCGCGTCGGCATAGTGGGCCTGCATGAGTCGGTCTTGCTCGCTTTCGAGCCGGTCGCGGTTGGCCGTGAGACGCGCGAGTTCTTCGGTTTCGGCGGCCATCAGCCGGTCGAACTCGTGGTGGAGCATCCCGGCGAGGGCGTCTTGCTGGGCGGGTGTGATCTGGACGCGGGAGTAGTAGTCCTCGACGAGCTTCTCCACGTCCTCGATGAGCATGGCCTGGCGCGTGCACTCGGTCCGCTTGGAATGCCGGCCGGAGCAGACGAAGTAGCAGTACACGTTGCCGTGGCGGTTCTTCGCGTTGGAGACGATGAGCCGCGACCCGCATTGGCCGCAGTGGATGGTGCCTTTGAGGTAGTGACCGTGAACCTGGGTCGCCTCGACGGCGCACTGGTGCGCGGTGAGCACGGACTGGACCTGGTACCAGACCTCGGCGGGCACGAGCGCGGGGTGGTTCCCCTTGTAGCGGGTGCCCCGGTAGACGACATCGCCTTTGTAGTAGGGGTTGGTGAGGAGCCGGTGCACGGTCGAGACGGCGAGAGCCTTCGCCGCTCGCTTCGGGGTTGGCAGGCTGCGGAGTCCGCGTGAGGTGAGTTCGTCGTGGAGCTGGCTGACGCTCCAGTTCCCGGAGGCGTATGCCTTGAAGGCCCACTCGATCATGGGCGCGCGTTCGGGGTCGAGCTCGATGGTGCGGAGCTCGCGGCCCATCTCGTCGCGCTTGCGGACGTTGAGGTAGCCGATGGGTGCTCGCCCGTTCGTTCCTCCACCGATGGCTTTCTGCGTCATGCCTTTGGTGACTTCGGTGGCGAGGTTGCGGGAGTAGAACTCGGCGATCGTGGACATGATGCCGTGCAGCAGCATGCCCGAGGGCGTCTCGTCGATGTTCTCTGTCGCGGAGACGAGCATGACCCCGCACTGTTGGAGTGCGAGGTGGATGCTCACGTCGTCGGCGCGGTTGCGGGCGAGTCGGTCTACCTTGTGGACGATGCAGTAGGAGACCTTGTTGGCCTTGACGTACTGGATCATCCGCATCAGCTCGCGCCGGTCGGATGACTTGGCGGAGGCTCCTGCGTCGATGAACTCTTCGACGATGCCGGCGCCGAGCTGTTCGGCCTTGCGTCGGGTGGCATCGCGCTGTGCGGGGATCGAGAATCCCTCGTCGGTCCCGCCCTTCTCTGCTTGCTCTCGGGTGGAGACCCGGAGGTAGGACACTGCGACGGCAGCGGTCCGGGGTGGGTCGATCAGGCTGGCTGTTGGATCATCGGCGACGGTGGTCATCGGGGGCTCACTCTCACGCGGTTCGACCCTCGCGCTCCCACTGCGGTGGGATGGGGCGTTGATCGTGAGAGCAGCCGGTGAAGGCTGTAGGGCGAGACCCGATGGTCTCGGTGCGTGTTGCCCGCCAGATGACGAGGTTTGGGCCACAACGCCCCGCGTCGCGAGGCTTGCAAGGTTCATTCTACCGGGCGGCCTCTGAGGCGACCAGGCCATCGGGAGTCGCCCGGTAGGTGTCGGGCACCCGGACCGCTTCGCGGGCGGCTCGGCTCTCGCCTGTCTCCTGCAACGTCAGCCGGATCAGCACTTCGGCGAGCTTGTGCAGGTCGGCGCGGTCGCGATGCACGGCCCGGACGGAGAATGACCGCTCGTCGTAGGAGCGTCGGTCGGTCTTCTTGACATAGCGGCTCATCGGTCTACGGAGCCCCGTCGTCGGCGAGATTGGCGTAGAACTCGTCTTCGGCTTCCTGCCGCTTGCGGACCTGAGCGATCACGAACTCGACGAACTCGCTATCCCGGTCGGTGAACTTCACGTCCTGGATTGCGGGGGCCGGCTCCTCGCCGGGCCAGGCCGCTTGCCGGGTGGGGCGGTCGCGGTCCCCGTGCGTGCCGCAGGCGGTGACCCAATCGCGGAGTCGCTGGCGGGCATCGGCGAAGTCGCGGTGCCAGCCGAGGGGTGCGGACGCGTTCTGCTCGGGGTCGTAGGCAGCCAGCCAGTGCAGGTGGAGCGCCGAGAGTTCCCAGACGAGCTCGGGATGGTGATGCCAGAACGGCGGGATCACGGCGACTTGGAGACCGTAGGTGCGGCGCAGCCAGTCCACCCACCGGTTCAGCGCGAGCCATTCCTGCTCCAGCTCGTGAGCCGTCAGCAGGTTCCAGTTCACCGGATGGGGCGGTTCGGGAATGTCGGCGTTGGTGACGCGGGGCGGCCCGTCGAACACGTCGGGCTCATCCACGTCGGACGGACTAACGGGGACATCTGGCGATGTGGGTTCTTGGTTCTGATCGTTCGTCATGGCCTGGCTCCCGAACTCACATGCTCACCGGCGCGGCCTGGGCCGCGGCGGTCGTCCGTTGCGGCGACTCGTAGGCGGCGGCGTCTCGTCCGGCCGAGTTGCGCGGGGTGCGGTCCACCTCGTAGCGGGTTCGCGCGGCGTCGTGGCCGATCTTCTTGGCGATGAACTCTTCGCCCTCGATCGCCTGGCCGTTGCGCTCGTAATTGACCGGGCGCGTGTAGCCCTCGGCCACGAAGTTGTCGCCCTGGGCGAAGTTCGCGTGCGCATGCTCGGCCGACCGTCCGAACATCACCAGGTGGTGGTAGGTCGTCTCGGTCTGGGTGAACGAGCCGTCTTCCTCCCGGCGGAAGTGCTCCTTGCCGATGCGGGCGAAGAACCTCGCATCGCCCTTGGACGTCTCGGTGAGCAACGGCTCCGAGGCGATGAAGCCTGACAGTGATTCCTGGGTGTGAATGGCCATGATGGCGTCCTCCTGAACTTGGGCGGCCAGCTGCATGTGGTCGCTGTGTCAGGCAGGTGCGCCCCAGCACCCAGAGTCGTCAGGGTGCGGGGCGGCGCAGGAGGACTTCGAGCTCGGCGCGATCGCTGCGGAGTTGCGCGGCATCCTGCCGGCTGGGCCAGGCCCGCAGGTCGGTGACGATGGGTGGTGCGGAGCGGAGCATGGTGATGCCGGTGCCAAACGGCAGCGTGCGAATGCGGTCGGGCGGCAGGATCGGCACGCGGCGGATGGAGCGCTGGTTGGAGCGCGTGCCTCGGTCGCCGAGGGTGATGCTGTCGGTGTACTCGTCTCGCTCGCCGATGAGGGTGGAGAGGTCTTGGAGGTCGCGGCTGTTGGATGCGCCGCCGAGGATGATCTTGACGATGCTGGCGTCCCAGATCGCGCCGGCCTGATGTTCGTTCCACCGGTCGCGGGCTTGGGCGAGCGACTGCAACACGGGCATGGTCGTGATCCCGGTGCCGCCGCCCTCGGCCATGAGCATCGGGAGCGACGGCAGGGGTGCGAGGTTCCCGATCTCATCGAGCGCGAGCAGCAGCGGCGGATCGAGCCTGGCTCCAGGCGAGCGGGCGCCGAGCCTGCGGGCAGTTTCAATGAGGTCCTCGACGAACGCCGCGACCAGCGATGCGGATGCTCCCGCGCCGGCGCCGGTGGCGAGCAGGTAGAGGGTGCCCTGTTCGGTGAGGAAGGTCTCGGGGTCGAACTGCTCGTGCGGGCCAGGTGAAACCGCGTCGAGCACGCGTGGGTCAGCGAGGGCGGTCAGGGCGAGGGAGACGCCTTGCCAGATGCTGTCGCGGGTCTTGGGGTCGGCGTCGATCATCGCTGCCAGTGAGTCGTCCCACCCCATCGCCGCGTTCGGATGTGAGTTGAGGATCGCCACGGCTTCGGACGCAGCCGAGGGGTCGAGGGTCCACCTGAACAGCTCGGCTGGTGGTCGGCCGTCGAGCGCGGCGGCGTGCAGCAGGCTCTGAAGCGCGGTGCGGGTCTTCCCCTCCCAGAAGCCGCCGGACTCGACCCCTCCAGCGCTCAGGCCGGTGGCGGCTGCGAGGCCGTTGGCGCGGATCATCGCGGTCAGCGGCTCGTGGCAGCCGCGAATGGGTGACCAGCGCAGCCCTGCGGGGATGCCTTCGGCGAGGTGTTGGGGGTCGAACACGGCGACCGGCCCGCCCTTGCGGCGGCGGGCGCGGAGGGTGGCGGTGAGGTTGTCGGGCCTGGTGCTGGTGGTGACGACCGCGCCGGGTGCGTCGAGGATCGCGTTGATGACGACGTGCAGACCCTTGCCCGAGCGGGGCGGGCCGATCAGCAGAATCGAGTCCTCGACCGATGCCCATACCTTCGTGCCCCGACTGGCCCCGAGGAGGTAGCCGACATCCTGCGGGGCTGGTGACTCCAAGGAGGGCCGTAGCGTGGCCGCGCGATGAAGCAGTGCCTTCGCGGACGCTGCGGTCTTGACTTCATGGCTGGTCGCGATCCCGGCGAGTCGGTGCGGATCGGTCTCGGCCTTCCTGGTGTGGTGGCGCAGCATGATCCAGACCCAGACGATCCCGGCGGCGAGCCCGCCGAGCATGACCGCACTGACGAGCCAGTACAGGATCGGGTTGAGTCCTTCGGCGCTGAGCGCGGTCGCGGGGTCTGCGGGGTTGAACAGCACCCCGAGCCCCGCAGCCGGGCCGGCGTCGGGTTGTGGCAGGCCGGTGAGGAACGCGGTGACGCTACCGGCTGCGCGCAGCACGAGCGCGATGCCGAACATGCCGATCAGCCCGACGAGGGCGGCGTTGGTGAGTTCGTCGCCCATGCCCCCGGCTTGTCGCTGGTTCATGTCAGCCGCCGCACCG
>JAFDWK010000013.1 GCA_018268515.1 Actinomycetota bacterium | reverse complement strand
TGGGGCGGATGTCGGCCGTCCCATGGCCGCTGTCGTCCAGCACGATCTCGTCGCCTCGTGCAGGTCGTCCATCGATCCACACCTGGACGGTCGCGCCAGGAGCACCGCTGATCGGGATCAGGACGTGCGTGTGCAACTTGCTGTCGAGTCGAAAGGTCGCCCTCCCCCAGGTCAAACCCGTCCCGGGGTCGGTTCCGGGGTCGGTGCCTGGTCCGGTCCCCGGGGTCGTGCCGGGGCCGGTTCCGGGGTTGGTGCCGGGGTCGGTTCCGGGGTTCGCGCCGGGCGCCACCGGCGGCACCGGATCCACCGGCGGCACGGGCGGTACGGGCGGCGCCGCATTGCCCGCCGGTTCGGTCCTGCCGGTGTCGACCGGGGTGCTCACGAGCGGCGCCTTCGGCTTCTCGACCCGCGGCGCCGGGGCCGGTGCGGGCACCGGCGCGGGCGGGGTGGCCGGGGCTGCGGGATCGCTCTGCGGCAGCGACACCTGCGCCACGATGCTGGACTCGCGCTGATCGGCCGCCGAGGGAGCGGAGGTCGCCGCAGGACTGGCGGAGAGACCGGGAACCACGGCCGCTGCGACGATCGCGCCGGCGATCACCAGGGCCGCCGACCCGGCGCCGACGAGAGCCCCGAAGCCGGTGACGATCGCGCCGCCCGAGGAGGCGCCGGAACCGGTCGCCGACGAGCCCGCCGCCGTGGACGATCCGCCGATGCCGGTCGCCCCCGCGCCGGCGGATCCGACGACCACGGCACCCTGCACGACACTCGACGGCATCGCGGCGAGGGCGACGACGGGAGCGGATCCGCTCTGCAGCATCGCGAGATATGCGCCGGAGCCCGTGATGCCGAGCACCAGCGGCAGCAGCACGAACGCGAGCCGGTGCGAGACCTCCTTGGCCTCGGCGGCGACGATCAGGCAGCGCGCGCATTCGCCGAGGTGGTTCTCGAGCTTGGCGCGGTCGCGGGCGCCGAGGTTGCCGCGCGAAAAAGCGCCGAGCCGCCCGATCGTCCATTCGCAGACGGATCCGGCCTGGGCCGTGCTCAGGTGGGCCTGGATCCACGCCTCGCGCAGGCCCTCGCGGGCGCGGAAGGCGAGCTGCGCGGTGGCTCCGGCCGTCATGCCGAGCAGCGGCGCGATCTCGGCCGGCTTCATCTGCTCGATCTCGGAATACCAGAGCACCTCCTGCCAGCGCGACGGCAGGCTGCGGAAGGCCTGAGCCGAGAGGCTGCGGTCGAGGGCGTCGTTCGTCGCCTGCTCCGTCGAGGAGGGGTCTGCGACCACGTCGAGTTCGTCGATCGGGGCTTCGCGTCGCGCGCGGCCCCAGCCTGCGGCGGTGTTGCGGATGCTGGTGAACAGGTAGGCGCGGAAGGACCCGGTCGGGCCGCCACCCTTCTGGATGGCCTGGTAGATGCGGGCGAAGGACTCCTGCACGAGATCGTCCGCGTCGAAGGCGCTGGTGATCGAACGGGCCACCGAGATGCCCGACGCATAGTGCCGTCGCCAGAGTTCGGCGTAGGCGCCGGCGTCGCCCGAGCGCGTACGCAGCACGAGGTCGGCGTCGCTGCGCGCCGCTTCGGGCGCGGCATCGCTCGGTGAAATGGTGTGGTCGGTCATCTCTCGGTTCTCAGGTCGGAAGCGCTCTCATCAGAAGAGACGCAGACCCATGGTCCTCATCACGCGGAATCTCCATTCTTCACCCGAAGCGGCGATCGCGCCAGGGTGCGAACGAAATCACCGACGTTCGCCAGGGGCTCGCACGGATCGGACTCGGTCCCGATGTGCGTGAGACAGCGTCTCAGAACTTTTCTGAGGAAATCTTGCGAAGCCGCGTAATGGATCCGGGCAGACGCCATCTCTCCTGTCAGAGACAGTCTGCGTGGGCCACCGGGGGGCGGCGAGCACAGACCCCGGCGGATGGGGATCCGTCGGCCAGGTCGGCCCGGTGCCTCGGGGGAGGAGTTCCGGGCCGGCCGACTCTGAACGGGGAGGACCCTCTGACCCGGGAACCAGAGGATCTGGGGAGACCGAGGGGTGGGGCCGCTGCTGGGGAGCAGCGGCCCCCGCCCCTCACGGTGCGCCCCGGGAGGTCAGCGGCGCAGCGGTGCGCCCGTCCAGACGGCCGCGACCTCCAGCTCCGCGGTCAGCAGCACGGCATCGGCCAGCAGACCCGGCTCGAGTGCGCCCAGCTCGTCCGCCACGCCGATCGCGCGCGCGGGGGTGCGCGTCAGGGCGAGCACCGCGTCCGCCAGCGGGACGCCCGCCTCGACGGCGCGGCGCAGCGCCACGTCCTGGGTGAGGGTGGAGCCGGCGATCGATCCGCTGTCCACGCGCGCCACGCCGTCGATCACGGTGACGTGCAGGGAGCCGAGCATGTAGTCGCCGTCCGCGGAACCCGCCGCCGCCATCGCGTCGGTGATCAGCGCGACCCGTCCCGGCGCCTCGTCGAACACCAGCTTGATCACGTGCGGGTGCAGGTGGATGTTGTCGGCGATCGCCTCGAGCGTCACGCGCTCGTCGTGCGCGGCGGTGAGCACCGGTCCGGGGTTGCGGTGGTGCACCGGGCGCATCGCGTTGAACGCGTGCGTGAGGATCGTCGCACCGGCATCGAAGGCGGCGCGCATCGTGGCGTCATCGGCGTCGGTGTGGCCCACCGCTGCCGCGGCGCCCGCGGCGACGACGACGCGGATGGCCTCGAGCCCGCCCTCCAGTTCGGGGGCGAGCGTGACCTGGCGCACCGTGCCGCGGCCCGCGTCGAGCAGGCGCTGCACGTCGGCCGCCACGGGAGCGCGGAGCAGGGCGGGATCGTGGGCGCCCATGTGGCCCGGGTCGAGGAACGGGCCCTCCAGATGCGAGCCGAGCAGGTCGTGGTCGGTCTGCATGAGGTCGGCGACCATGGCCACCCGCTCCTCGAGCCGGTCCAGCGTCGCGGTGATCAGCGAGACGACCGCGCGCGTGGTGCCGTGCGAGCGGTGCATGGCGCGCGCGGTGCGGATCGCGTCGATGCCGTCGTCGAAGGCCGCGTTGGCGCCGCCGTGGCCGTGGATGTCGACGAAGCCGGGGGTGAGGACGGCACCCGCCCCGGCCGCCTCGATCGCGTCCACGACGACGTCCGCGGGGGCCCAGCCGGATCCGGTGCCGCGGGCCGCCACGGCGCCGTTCTCGAACCGCACCCATCCGTCCTCGACGACGGACCCGCCGGACGCGATGCGGGCGGAGTGGATGACGAGCGATCCCTGTGCGGAACTCTCGGTGCGGGCGGTCATGCGGTCTCCTCGTTGCTCGGGGCGGTTGCGGTGGTCTGCGGGGCGACGGCGCCGTCCGGCGGCGTCGCGCTCGGGTCGTCGATCGCGGCGCGGTCGACCGCGATTCCCGAGGCCTCCCACGCCGGGATCAGCCGGGCGACCCGGGCGCGGAACGACTCCCAGGAGCGCTCGGATCCATTCTGCGCCGACCAGCCGATCTCCGCCTGCGCGGCGATGCGCGGGAAGGCGAGCGAGTCGGCCTCGGCGATCGTGGTGACCGACTCGGTCCACAACGGTGCCTCGATGCCGAGGATCGCCGAGGCGGGAACCCCATCGAGCAGGGTTTCCGGATCCCAGTCGTATGAGGTGCGCAGCGGCACGATGCCGGCCCAGGCGAGCCCCCGCGGGTGGTCGGGCCGCGGCTTCATGTCGAGGTAGGCGCGATCGGACGGGGACAGGATGAGGGCGCCGCCGCGCTCGACGAAGCGGCGGGCATGCGCGGCGTGGTCGTCCTGCGGCTCGGCGGACCCCCAGTACTGCCCGATCATTCCCGCGGGCAGATCCTCGACGGCTCCCGCTTCGTGCCAGGCGAGCGGGGTCTTGCCGGTGGCCGCGGCCAGGCGTCCGGCGCGGGCGAAGAAGAGGGCGAAGTCCGCCGCGGACGTGCCCAGGCACTCGTCGCCGCCGATGTGCAGGTAGGGCCCGGGCGTCAGCGCGGCGACCTCGAGGAGCACGTCGCGGATGAGGTCGTAGGTGCGCTCGTCGTGGATCTTCACCGACGAGTGGCCGACGCCCCAGCCGGCGTAGTGCTCGCCGTGCACGGGCAGCGGCTGGTGCAGTGCGGCGGCCTCGGTGACGTTCGCCTCGGTGATGGTGGGCTCCTCGACGAGATCGGGGTAGCCGAGGCCGATCGCGTGCGTGTGGCCGGGCAGGTCGATCTCCGGCACCACCGTCAGGTGCCGTGCGGCGGCGTAGGCGACGATCTCGCGGAGGTCGTCCTTCGTGTAGAAGCCGCCGGATCCGGTCGCATCGCCACCGGATCCGGCGCCGGTCAGCTGCGGCCAGGCCTCGATCTGGATCCGCCAGCCCTGGTCGTCGGTGAGGTGCAGGTGCAGGTGGTTGTACTTGAGGCCGACGGCGCGGTCGATCCAGCGCTTCACGTCGGCGACGCCGAAGAAGTGCCGTGCCACGTCGAGCATGACGCCGCGGTAGCCGAAGCGCGGCGCATCCTCGATGCGCACCTCCGGCACGCTCCAGAATCCGGATCCCGCCCCGCCGCTCTCGCGGCGCAGCAGCTGCAGGAGCGTGCGGGTGCCGTAGTAGAGACCCGCGGCGTCGTGCCCGGTGATGCGGATGCCGTCGTCCGCCGCGTCCAGCGCGTAGCCCTCGGCTGAGCCCGTGCGCGGATCGACGGTGAGGGCGACCCGGGTGGTGCCCTCGTCGTCGAGGGGCGCACCGCCCGGCAGCGACTCGAGGTCGGAGCGCAGCAGTGCGACGGCGTCGGGATCTCCGCTCAGCCGCACGGAGCGGAGCGGCACGGATCCCTGCCCGAGCTGCACGGAAGCGGGGAAGGGGACGAGCGGCGGTGCATCATGCAGGACCATGAACAAAAACTACCGTGCCCGGACGGGCGCGGGCGGGCGGGCTGCCGTCATCGCCCTCCGGATCCCGCATCCGATCGGGTAGGCTCATCCCTGTCGCGACTGGCGTCTGGGTGGGTCACCACCGGGGAGCGACCGTCATGGATTCGACCGCGCGCCTGGGCCGATGAGCACCCTTCTCTTCGCAATCGTCAAAGGAGCATGCCATGACCGACCGTTTCTTCAACGCCCCTCTCGCCGAGGTGGATCCCGAGATCGCCCAGGTCCTCGACCGTGAACTCAAGCGCCAGCAGACGTTCCTCGAGATGATCGCCTCGGAGAACTTCGTTCCCGTCTCGGTGCTGCAGTCGCAGGGATCCGTTCTCACGAACAAGTACGCCGAGGGCTACCCCGGCCGTCGCTACTACGGCGGCTGCGAGGAGGTCGACGTCGCCGAGGAGCTCGCGATCGCCCGTGCCAAGGAGCTGTTCGGCGCCGAGTTCGCGAACGTCCAGCCGCACTCCGGCGCGACCGCGAACGCCGCCGTGCTGCACGCGATCGCCCGCCCCGGCGACACCCTGCTCGGCCTGTCGCTGGACCAGGGCGGCCACCTCACGCACGGCATGAAGATCAACTTCTCCGGGCGCCTCTACGACATCGTCGCCTACGGCGTGAACCCGGAGACCTCGACCATCGACATGGACGAGGTGCGCCGCCTCGCCATCGAGCACAAGCCGAAGGTCATCATCGCCGGCTGGTCCGCCTACCCGCGCACCCTCGACTTCGCCGCGTTCCGCGAGATCGCCGACGAGGTGGGGGCGCTGCTCTGGGTCGACATGGCCCACTTCGCCGGACTCGTCGCCGCGGGCCTGCACCCGAACCCGGTGCCGCACGCGCACGTCGTCTCGTCGACCGTGCACAAGACCATCGGCGGCCCCCGCTCGGGCTTCATCCTCACGAACGACGCCGAGATCGCGAAGAAGATCAACTCCGCCGTCTTCCCGGGCCAGCAGGGCGGTCCGCTCATGCATGTGATCGCCGCCAAGGCGACCGCGTTCAAGATCGCCGGCACCCCGGAGTTCAAGGAGCGCCAGGAGCGCGTGCTGCGCGGTGCGGCGATCATCGCCGACCGCCTCTCGCAGCAGGACGTGAAGGACGCGGGCATCGCGGTCCGCTCCGGCGGCACCGACGTGCATCTCGTGCTCGTGGATCTGCGCGATGCCGCGATCGACGGCAAGCAGGCCGAAGACCTGCTGCACGACATCCACATCACGGTCAACCGCAACGCCGTCCCGAACGACCCGCGCCCGCCGATGGTCACCTCCGGCCTGCGCATCGGCACCCCGGCGCTCGCGACGCGCGGCTTCGGCGATGCCGAGTTCACCGAGGTCGCCGACGTCATCGCCCTCGCGCTGCAGCTGGGCGCCGATGCGGATCGTGCCGACGTCGAGGCGCTGCGCTCCCGCGTGGACGCCCTCGCGGCCGCCTTCCCGCTCTACCCCGACCTGCAGCAGTAAGCCCCCGGGATAGATTCCTGACCGCGAGACTCCATCTCCGCGACGAGACTGCAGATGAGAAGCGCAGTCTCGTCGCCGAGTTGCAGTCTCGCGGTCATCTGAACCGCGGAGGGGTATGAAGGAGTGTTGACATGACCGCGAAGATTCTGGACGGGAAGGCCGCTGCGGCCGAGATCAAGGCCGAGCTCACGGAGCGGGTCGCCGCGCTGCGGGAGAAGGGCATCGTCCCCGGCATCGCCACGGTGCTGGTCGGGGCGGACCCGGCCTCGCAGCTGTACGTCGGGATGAAGCACAAGCAGTCCGAGGCGATCGGGATGAACTCGATCCAGCGCGAGCTGTCCGCCGACGCGACGCAGGCCGAGGTCGAGGCCGTGATCGACGAACTCAACGCGGATCCGGCCTGCCACGGCTACATCGTGCAGCTGCCCCTGCCGAAGCACCTCGACACCGACGCGATCCTCGAGCGGATCGACCCCGCGAAGGACGCCGACGGCCTGCACCCGACCAACCTCGGCCGGCTCGTGCTGAACGTGAACGCGCCGATCCGCACGCCGCTGCCCTGTACGCCCCGCGGCGTGATCGAGCTGCTGCTGCGCAACGACTACGACCTCAAGGGCAAGCACGTGGTGGTCGTCGGACGCGGCGTCACGATCGGCCGCCCGATGGGGCTGCTGCTCACCCGTCGCGACATCAACGCCACCGTGACGCAGGTGCACACGGGCACGCCCGACATGTCGCCGTACCTGCGCGAGGCCGACGTGATCGTCGCCGGCGCGGGGGTCAAGCACCTCATCCGCGCCGCCGACGTCAAGCCCGGCGCCGCGGTGCTCGATGTGGGCGTGACGCGGGAGACGGATCCGGAAACCGGCAAGAACAAGGTCTACGGAGATGTCGAGCCCGGTGTCGCCGAGGTGGCCGGCTGGATCTCGCCGAACCCCGGCGGGGTCGGCCCGATGACGGTCGCCCTGCTCATGACCAACGTGGTCGAGGCCGCGGAGCGCGCGGCGGGCTGAGCCGTCAGACGAGAACGGGCGGATCCGACGACAGGTCGGATCCGCCCGTTGCTCGCTGGGGAGCAGAGGCTCAGCCGAGTTCGTCGAGCATGCGGCGCTGCTCGGGCGTGAGCCCGTCCCTCAGCTCCTCGCGCCCGGCCGCGGCCGCAGGCGATGAGGCGGTGGACGAAGCGGATGAGGTGGGCGAGGAA
The DNA here is from genome assembly GCA_018268515.1 of Actinomycetota bacterium. Lineage (GTDB taxonomy): Bacteria > Actinomycetota > Actinomycetes > Actinomycetales > Microbacteriaceae > Microbacterium. The sequence goes on along the minus strand of JAFDWK010000013.1, from coordinate 61,168 downwards.
GATCCGGAACGGGATCCGGAGATCTTGGCCTCGGCGGCGTCGTACAGCTCTCCGGCCTTGCGCGCCAGCAGATCGTCGATCTGGTCGTAGACCACCCAGCCGATGAGCAGGATCACGGGCGGGATCACCCAGCCCCAGAAGTTCCCGGTGCGCACGCCGCTCAACCACACCGTGAGCAGCCACACGACGAGCTCGACGGCGAAGACGGCGAGGTACTGCACGGACTTCGTGCCGCGCGCCGACATCGAGGTCGCGGCCTTCTTCAGCAGCGGCTTGAGGAACAGCGTCGCCAGGGTCAGGATCACCGATGCCCAGATCGCGTGCAGGCCGACCCGTGCGGGGGTGAGCCACCCGATCACGAGCAGGACCACGATGTTGAACACGTAGAGCGAGGCGAACCGCACGATCCAGGTCTTCATGCCCTCAGCCTGTCACGGATGGGGCCGGTCTGGGAGAGCGCCGTGAGGCGTCTCGCCGTGCGGTACGAAGACCCTGGTGGTGCTCTGTGGTGCAGGCTCGACGGGACGATGCGGAGTGCATGGCTCGCGCTCACCGTCCGGGGTGGGCGGCGGCGATGACGTCGAGCACGGTGGCGTAGACGGCGTCGGTGTCGATCCAGGGCGGTGCGGCACCCGCGAGCTCGAGGCTCACGGCGCCGTGCACCTGCGCCCAGACGGCGATCGTGCCGCGCAGGTCGGTGTGCTCGTCGATGCTGTGGACGCCGATGAGCGTGCGTGCGAGGGGCAGCAGCGCGTCCTCGTCGGGGGAGGCCGACGCGGGCGCGGGCGCGGCGGATCCGGCCCCGTCGGAAGGCGCCCCGTCGTGGCCGACCGCGCCGCTGAACATCAGCCGGTACCGATCGGGGTGCGCGAGTGCCCAGGCCCGGTAGGCCTCGCCGAGCGCGCGCAGCCCGAGCGGCTCGGCCTCCCGCTGCGCCTGCGCGAACGACGCGAAGGAGTCGGCGATCACGGCCGCCGTGAGGTCGGCCTTGCTGCCGAAGAGCGTGTACACGGCCGACGTCGAGGTGTCCGCGCGCTGAGCGACCTCGCGCACCGAGAAGCGCTCGGGCCCGTCGCGATCGATCACGGCCGAGGCAACGTCGATGAGTCGGGAGCGCAGGGTCGCATCATGCGTGACGGGTCACCCCGAGGCGGGCATGCTCGGCGCGCACAGCTGGTTCGGGCGCACCACGCTGCTGCTGTCCTACTGGGAGAGCCCGGAGCATCTGCAGCGTTTCGCGGCGGATCGCGACGCTCCGCACCTGCAGGCCTGGCGCGACTTCCAGCGCACCCTGTCCGGATCCGGCAGCGTCGGCGTCTGGCATGAGACGTACCAGGTTCCGGCGGGCGATCAGGAGGCGGTCTACTCGGACATGCCGCTGTTCGGCCTGGCGCGGGCGACGGCGCATGCGCCGATCGGGGCGGGTCGGAACACCGCCCGGCAGCGGCTCGGGCGCTGACCCGGGGCGAGAAGATGCCAGGGGGCCGCGCGGATCGGCGGGATCAGGGCGTGCCGGGGATGCCGAGCACCCGCATCGCGAACCAGAGCAGGCCGAACAGCAGCACCACCACGGTGACGACGATGCCCAGCACGGTCGCGGTGCGCGGCATGCGGCGCCGCAGCAGCAGGAGCGGCGGGAAGATGATCAGGATGATGGACAGCTGCACCGCCTCGATGCCGAGGTTGAACACGAGCAGCGACCAGAGCAGAGTCCACGACCACGGCTCCTGGATCCTCAGCGCCGTCGCGAAGCCGAGTCCGTGGATGAGTCCGAAGCCGAACACGATCCCGAGTCGCAGCAGGGCGGCCCGCCGAGTCGGCGCAGGGGCGGGCAGGCCCTCGCGTCTCGCCGTGCGACGGATCCGCTCCTCCCACAGGTGCCAGGCGGCGACCGCGGCGATCGACAGCGCGATCCCGGGCTCCACGATGTTCTCGCCGATGTGCACCAGCCCGAGCGCCGCGCACAGGAAGGTGATCGTGTGCGCGGCGGTGAAGCACGTCGCGGCGAACACCACGTCGCGCAGCCTTCGCGAGCTGATGATGAGGGCGACCAGGAACAGGATGTGGTCGAGCCCGGTGAGCAGGTGCTCCGCGCCGAGCCGGAAGAACTCGGCGAAGCGATCCTGCCAGGCCTGTGCCGTGGAGAACTGCGGATCCGCGGCGTCCAGCACCGCGCTGCCGGAGCGACCGTCGAGCCGATAGGTCACGATCGTCTTCGTGTCCTTGACCATGCCCTCGGAATCGGGGAACAGCGAGCTGCGCACCTCGTAGGCGCCGTGGTATGCCGCGCGGCACACGTAGCGCACGGCGAACCGTGCGTAATCGGTCGCGTCGCGGCTGTGGAAGACCGCGGGACCGTCGGCGCGGGGCGTGCAGGCCGCGCCGCCGTCGGCCGTGACCGTGAACCGCGCGGTCGTGTAGGCGAGGATGGCCGCGGCGTGGTCCGCGAGCACCCGGTCCTCGGCGCCCTGCCGGGGGTGCTCGATCGCGTCGGCGAAGAGGCCGGGGTCGTCCTGGGCCTTGGCGGCGGAGGCGCTGAGCAGCTCGTACTGCAGGTCGAACTCCACCCGCACGTCGGTCGTGCCGGCGGCGGTCAGATCGGCGTAGGCGACCGTCGTGACGTGTGCTTCGGCCGGGCCGGCGGTGAGCAGGAGCGCGCCGAGGACGAGTGCGAGCACGACCGCGACGCGCGGGGTCGAGCGCATCGACGGGCCCTTCGGATCGCCCGGATCAGACCTGCGGGACCTGCCCGAGCTGCGACTCGATGCCGGCGATGCGGGCGTACTCGTCGAAGCGGAACGTGGCGCTGCCGCTCGCGTCGCTGACGATCGCGGCCGAGTAGGCCTCGTCGGCCCACTGCATGCTCCAGCCGGCGAGACGGGCCAGATCCCACACCGACGAACGCGGGTCGGACAGCGTCAGTTCGGACAGGATCCGGGGCAGGGCGACGACGGCATCCGCGACGGTGAGGGCGGGAAGCGGGGCATCGAGCAGGAAGACGGCGCGGGTGCCGCTGCCCACGGGGGCGGAGTAGTAGGGCGAGCGCCCGGTGATCTCCTCGGCGATCGCGCCGATCTGGTGCGCCGCGCCGGCGATCCAGCCGTCCAGATCCGCGTCCGCCTCGGCCGGGAACGGCAGCTCCGGGTTCGAGAGCTCGCTGATCGCGTACGTGGTGCCGTAGTCGCGCAGGCCCGCGATCTCCGGGTCGGATCCGCCCTGCGGGTGCGCCCAGGCCCACATCAGCGAGCGGGGTCCCGGCGCGATCGTCGCGACGAGCGACGCACGTGCCACGAGCCGGCGGCTCGGATCCGTCTCGGACGTGAAGGTGAGGGTCTCCGCCGCGAGATCCGCATCCCAGCGATGCTCGCCCAGGGCGGCGGTCGCGGCGACCAGCTGGTCCTGGCGGAGGGCGGCGAAGAGCGCCGCGCGGTCGGCGAGGGGCGCGAGAGCGGGGAACGTCATGCCCTCATCCTGCCGTGACCTCCTATGAATGCGCCAGTTCGAGGGCGACCTCCTCTGCGAACGGGGACGGTCACCGCCCCAGGGCGGTGCGGATGCGGCGCAGAGCAGAGCCCGAGGAGACACCGCAGGTCGAGCCCGGGTCAGTAGCTGGCGGCGGGGCCGGCGCCGGCGGCGGGGAGGAAGCGTGCGGCGAGGGACTCGGAGGCGCGGGCGAGCAGGGCCACGTCGGCGCCGACCGCGACGAACGAGGCGCCCGCGGCGATGTACGCATCGGCGGCGACCGGGTCGAACGCGTTCACGCCGACCGGCTTCCCGGCGGCGGTCACCGCGGCGAACACGTGCTCGACCGCGGCGACGACGTCGGGGTGCGTCTGCTGCCCGAGCAGTCCCATCGATGCAGACAGGTCGGACGGGCCGACGAACACGGCGTCCACGCCGTCGACGGCGGCGATCTCGGCTGCGGCGTTGACGCCTGCCGCGGTCTCGATCTGCACGGTGAGGGACACGTGCTGCGCGGCCTCGACGAGGTAGCGCTCCACGCGGTTCCAGCGGGCGCTGCGGGCCAGGGCGGATCCGACCCCGCGGACGCCCTCCGGCGGATAGCGGGTCGCCGCGACCGCGGCACGCGCCTCGTCGGCGGAGGACACCATCGGCACGATGAGGTTCTGCGCGCCGAGGTCGAGCACCTGCTTGATGAGCACCGGGTCGTTCCACGGCACGCGCACGAGCGGCGTGATCGGGTAGGCGGCGACGGTCTGCAGCTGCGTCTGGAGCGATTCCAGCGTGTTCGCGGAGTGCTCGCCGTCGATGAGCAGCCAGTCCAGGCCGCTGCCCGCGGCGATCTCGGTCACGAGCGGGCTGCCGGTGCAGGCCCACAGGCCGATGAGGGCGCGGTCCGCGTCGGCCAGGCGATCGCGGAAGGTCGGGTTCAGATGAAGCGGCATTCGATGACTCCCATCGGGCCATAGTCGCAGCGCACCTCGTCGCCGCGCGACACCCACATCGGGCGGGTGAAGGATCCGGCCAGGATGATCTCGCCCGCGTCCAGGCGCGCGCCGTGCTGGTGGAACTTGTTCGCGAGCCAGGCGACGCCCGTGGCCGGGTGGCCGAGCACCCCGGCGGCGACGCCGGTCTCCTCGATCTCGCCGTTGCGCGACAGCACGCCGGGCACCCAGCGCAGATCGATCTCGTCGGGGCGCTTGTGCACGGTGCCGAGCACCATGGCGCCGTAGGCGGCGTTGTCGCTGATCGTGTCGACGATCGTGCGGCCCTCGAGCTCGATGTGCGAGTTCAGCACCTCGAGTGCGGGCACGGCGTAGTCGATCGCGGCGAGCGCGTCCTCGAGCGTGCAGTCGGGGCCTTCCAGCGGCTCCTTCAGCACGAACGCGAGTTCGACCTCGATGCGCACGTTCGAGAAGTGGTCGACCGGGATCTCGGATCCGGACGGGTACACGGTGTCGTCGAACATCACGCCGTAGTCGGGCTCGGTGATGCCGGTGGCCTGCTGCATCGCCTTCGAGGTGAGGCCGATCTTGCGGCCGACGAGCCGGCGCCCTGCGGCGATCTGCGCGTCGCGCCAGACCCCCTGGATCGCGTAGGAGTCCTCGACGGTCGCCTCGGGGTGGCGCGCGGTGATCCGCGGGATCACGCCGTGCGTGCGGTCGGCCTCGGCCAGCTCCGCGGCGAGCGCCGCGATGGTGGATGCGGGGAGCATCAGATTCTCTTCTCTTCTACGTTTCTTCGTTGTACACACTCGGCCGCCCCGCATGGGCAGGTGCGGTAAGGCGGAGGGCGCAGGGGCTTCTTGTCAGAACGCATCGGGGTGCAGGGGTCCCCGTCAAGCGTCCTGACAAGAAGCCCCGGAGCCCGGAGCCGGCTCCAGGAGAACGTCAGAGCTGGTGGCCGAGCTTGTACTCGCCCTGCTTTCACTCCGGCATGGCCTCCTCGGAGGCTGCCCGGGTGTAGCTGAACCCGTCGGCGCCGATCGTGACGGCCATCTCGCTCGAATCGGTGCGGGCGACGACCGGCTGCGGGTTGCCGTCCAGGTCGAGCACGAGCGACGCGTCGGTGTACCAGCTCGGCACGACGGGGTTGCCCCACCAGTCGCGGCGCTGGTTGTCATGCACGTCCCAGGTGACCACGGGGTTGTCCGGGTCGCCGGTGTAGTAGTCCTGCGTGTAGACCTCGACGCGGTGGCCGTCGGGGTCGCGCAGGTACAGGTAGAACGCGTTGCTCACGCCGTGGCGGCCGGGGCCGCGCTCGATCGCGTCGGAGCGGCGCAGGGCGCCGAGCTTGTCGCAGATCGCGAGGATGTTGTGCTTCTCGTGCGTCGCGAAGCACACGTGGTGCATGCGCGGGCCGTCGCCGCCGGTCATGGCCGTGTCGTGCACGGTGGGCTTGCGGCGCATCCACGCGGCGTAGACGGTGCCCTCCTCGTCCTGGATGTCCTCCGTGACGCGGAAGCCGAGGTCCTGCATGTACTTCACGGCGCGCGGCACGTCGGGCGTGACCTGGTTGAAGTGGTCCAGGCGCACCAGCTCGCCGGGGATGTGCAGGTCGTAGCGCCAGCTCATCCGCTCGACGTGGTCGGTCTGGAAGAAGAACTCGTACGGGAAGCCGAGCGGATCCACCACGCGCACCGAGTCGCCGATGCCCTTGACGAACCCGTCCGGGTTGCGGCGCACATCGCAGCCGAGCTCGGTGTAGAACGCGACCGCGAGGTCGAGATCCTCGGGGGTGCGCACGCGGTACGAGAAGGCGGCGACCGCCGCGACCGGCCCCTTGCGCAGCACCAGGTTGTGGTGGATGAACTCCTCGGTGGAGCGGAGGTAGATCGCGTTCTCGTCCTCCTCGGTCACATACAGGCCGAGCACGTCGACGTAGAACACCCGCGAGGCGGCGAGGTCGGTGACGACGAGCTCCATGTACGCGCAGCGGAGCACGTCCGGCGGCGGGGAGGAGGGGGTGGCGACCGGGTTGTCGGTCGTGATGGGCGCCTCCTGGCTGGTGAAGAAGCCGGAGGAGGTGAGCGTCATGTCTGCACGATTGGTCATGTCAGCGTCCTTGCGTGAAAGAGAAGTCGGTTCGGGTACCGCTCCCGTCGCGAAAGTTGTCGGTATGAGCGCGTCAGAGCGACATTCTTTGCGACGGGAGCGGGAAGCGGATCCGGTTCCGGATCCGGATCCGGATCCGGTCAGCGGGGGTCCGGGTCGTCGAGATCCTGCTCGGCGGGCGGCGCCTGCTTGCCGAACACCGGGTTGTGCGGGGCGCCGAGCGTGATGTGCACGCTCTGCTGGTCGGTGTAGAAGTCGATCGAGCGGTAGCCGCCCTCGTGACCGAGTCCGGAGGCCTTCACGCCGCCGAACGGGGTGCGCAGGTCCCGCACGTTGTTCGAGTTCAGCCAGACCATGCCGGCCTCGACGGCGCCCGCGAAGTTGTGCGCGCGCTTGAGGTCGTTGGTCCAGATGTAGGCGGCGAGGCCGTAGCGCGTGTTGTTCGCCAGGGCGAGCGCCTCCTCGTCGGTGTCGAAGGGGGTGATCGCGACGACCGGTCCGAAGATCTCCTCCTGGAAGATCCGGGCGTCCGGGGAGACGTCGGCGAACACGGTCGGGGCGACGTAGTTGCCGGTCGGGAAGCCCTCGGGGCGTCCGCCGCCGGCGACGAGGCGACCCTCGCCCTTGCCGATCTCGACGTAGCTCATGACCTTCTCGTAGTGCTCCGGGTGCACCAGCGCGCCGACCTCGGTGGTGGGGTCGTGCGGGTGGCCGACCTTGACCCGCTTGGCCTGGGCGGCGTAGCGCTCGACGAACTCGTCGTAGACGTCGCGCTGTACCAGGATCCGGGATCCGGCCGTGCACCGCTCGCCGTTCAGTGAGAACACGCCGAAGATGCAGGCGTCGATCGCCGTGTCGAGGTCGGCATCGGCGAACACCACGGCGGGGCTCTTGCCGCCGAGCTCCATGGAGAGGCCCTTCAGGAACGGCGCCGCGTTGCCGAAGATGATCTGGCCGGTGCGGCTTTCGCCGGTGAACGAGATGAGCGGCACGTCGGGGTGCTTGACGAGCGCGTCACCCGCGTCCTCGCCGAGGCCGTTGACGAGGTTGAACACGCCCTTCGGCAGCCCGGCCTCCTCGAAGATGCCCGCCCACAGGGACGCGGACAGTGGGGTGAACTCGGCGGGCTTCAGCACGACCGTGTTGCCGGTCGCGAGCGCGGGGCCGAGCTTCCACGACTCGAGCATGAACGGGGTGTTCCACGGCGTGATGAGGCCCGCGACGCCGATCGGCTTGCGGTTGACGTAGTTCATCTGCTTGCCGGGGACCTTGAACGCGTCGTCGGCCTGCGCGACGATCAGGTCGGCGAAGAAGCGGAAGTTCTCGGCGGCACGGCGGGCCTGGCCCAGCGCCTGCGTGATCGGAAGGCCCGAGTCGAAGGACTCCAGCTCGGCGAGGCGCGCGTCGCGGGACTCGACGATGTCGGCGATCCGGTGCAGCACGCGGGAGCGCTCGCGGGGGACCATGCGCGGCCAGGGCCCCTCGTCGAAGGCGCGCTTGGCGGCGGCCACGGCGCGCTCGATGTCGGCCTTCTTGCCGGCGGCGGCGTGCACGTAGGTCTCGTTGGTGACGGGGTTGAGCACCTCGAAGGTGTCGCCGTCGAGGGAGTCGACGAACTCGCCGTCGATGTAGTGCTGGATCTTCTCCGGCAGATCTGCCGGGGCGTAGGCGTCGGTCATCATCGTCCTTCCGGGGTGGTGGTGTGCGGTTCCGGGCCCTTCGACAGGCTCAGGGACCGGGGGGGTGTGCGGTCAGGGACCGGGGTGGAGTGCGGTCAGGGGGTCTCGGGGTGCAGCGCCGCGAGGAATGCGTCGCGCGTGCGCCAGCGGTGGTTGCGGGCGGCGAGCTCGATCTCGAGGGGATCGGCGCCGGTGCGGATCAGCTCCACGATCTGGATGTGCTCCTCGACGGAGTGCCCCGCCCGTCCGGGCACGAACGCGAACGTCGACTCGCGGATGCCGCTGAGGCGTGCCCAGCCGCGCTGCACGAGGTCGAGGATGTGGGGGTTCGGGCAGGGCTCGTAGAGCACCGAGTGGAACTGGCGGTTCAGCTCGGTGAACCGGTGCGCGTCGAAGTTGTCGAGCAGGCGGGTCATCCGGTCGTTGACCTCGAGGGCCCGGTCCAGCGCCGCCGCGTCCAGGAACGGCGCGGACAGCGAGGTCGCCGCGCCCTCGACGAGACCCAGGGTCTGCATGGTGTGCGCGTACTCGCTCTCGTCCACGAGCGTGACCCGTGCGCCGACATTGCGCTCGAACGTGACGAGGCCCTCGGCCTCGAGCCGGCGGATCGCCTCGCGCACCGGGACGACGCTCATGCGGAGCTCGTCGGCGATCGTCCCGAGCACCAGCCGGAAGCCCGGTCCGAAGGCGTGCGAGGCGATGCGCGCGCGGATCCAGGCGTAGGCCTGCTCCGACTTGCTGGCGGTGAGGACGTCGGCCATCAGGCGCTCGTTCCGGCCCCTGCGCCGGCTCCGCGCGCGGCGTCGTACTTCGCCCGCCAGGCGGCGTTCATCGGGAACAGGCCGTCGACGGGATGTCCGGCCTCGACCTGCTCGGCGATCCAGGCGTCCTCCTCCTCCTGGGCGAGGGTCGCGTCGACGACCTCCTGGGCGAGGGCGGGCGGGATCACGATCACGCCGTCGCTGTCGCCGACGATGATGTCGCCCGGCTGCACGGTGGCGCCGCCGCAGGCGATCGTCACGTCGACGTCCCACGGGACGTGCTTGCGGCCGAGCACCGAGGGATGCGCGCCCCGCGAGAACACCGGCAGACCGATCTCGGCGACCGCGGCGAAGTCGCGCACGCCGCCGTCGGTGACCACGCCGGCGGCGTGGCGGGCCTTGGCGCGCAGGGCGAGGATGTCGCCGAGGGTGCCCGTGGTGGCGTCGCCGCGGGCCTCGATCACGATGATCTCGCCCTCATTGACCGCGTCGAAGCAGCGCTTCTGCGCGTTGTAGCCGCCGCCGTGGGTCTTGAACAGGTCCTCACGGGCGGGGACGAACCGCAGTGTCTTCGCGGTGCCGACGATCTTGGCTCCGGGCAGGTTGGCCGAGACGCCGTCGATGAAGCACGCGTGCAGGCCGCGCTTGCGGAGCTGGGCGCTGAGGCCGGCGGTGGGTGCAGCGATGAGCTTGGCCCGCAGCTCGGGGGAGAGGCCGGACGCCGACGCGGGCGCGGCGGGCGCCTCCGGCGCGTCCTCGGCGGGCAGGCCGGCCTCCTCGCGCGAGCCCCATGCCTCGGCGCGCTGCAGGTCGTCCACGGCGGGCAGGGATCCGAGCGTGCCGTCGAACGGGACCGTGCCCTGTGTGACCGTGGTGCGAAGCCCGCCCGAGGTGAGCGTCTTGGGGGAGTGCGGGGCGTCGACCTCGACGACCACGACATCGCCGGGGACGATCACGCTGGATCCGGCCGGGGTGCCGGTGAGGATGACGTCGCCGGGCTCGAGCGTGAAGTGCTGGGAGAGGTCGGCCACGAGCTGCGGCAGCGGGAACAGCAGGTCGCTGGTCTCGTCGTCCTGGCGCAGATCGCCGTTGACCCAGGCGCGCACGCGCAGCTCGGCGGGGTCGACGTCGGCGGCGGCGATCAGATCGGGGCCGAGGGGGGTGTAGCCGTCGCCGCCCTTGGAACGCACGTTGGAGCCCTTGTCGTTCGCGCGCAGGTCGTACAGCCCGAGATCGTTCGACGCGGTCACCCAGGCGACGTGCGACCAGGCGTCCTCGACGCGCACGCGGTGTGCGGCGGTGCCGATGATGAGCGCGATCTCGCCCTCGAAGGCGAGCAGCTCGGTGCCGGCGGGGCGCTCGACCACCCCGTCGGTGCCGGTCACCGAGGAGGACGGCTTGAAGAAGTAAGAGGGGGCCGCCGGGGTGCGGCCGCGCTGATCGGCGCGGGAACGGTAGTTGAGGTGGATCGCGATGATCTTGCCGGGCCGGTCGATCGGTGCGGACATGGGCGCCTCCTCGCGCATCGGGGTGCTTCGGGCGATGCCCTTGCTTCGTATTCGAAATCGTATATCATCCGTGTCGGACCCGGCAAGCACCGGATCCGGATCCGTCCGCACCAGGATCCGGACCGTGCCGGGCACGACGACGATGTCGGCCAAGACGACGACGTCCCACGCAAAGGAGAGAGCATGTCCGCAGAATCCTCCCGGGCTTCACGCCCACAGGCACCATCGCCTCGTCCGCCGACCGAAGGCGTGTGGTCTTCGCCACCGTGATCGGAACCACGGTCGAGTGGTACGACTTCTTCATCTACGCCTCGGCGGCCGGGCTCGTCTTCGGGCAGCTGTTCTTCGCGCCCGCGGGGGAGGGCTTCGCGCAGATCCTGTCCTTCATCACGGTCGGTATCAGCTTCCTGTTCCGTCCGCTCGGCGCCTTCCTCGCCGGTCACCTCGGCGACAAGCACGGTCGGCGCTTCGTGCTCATGCTGACGCTCGTGCTGATGGGCGCCTCCACGACCCTCGTCGGCTTCCTGCCGACCTGCGCCCAGATCGGGATCGCGGCGCCGATCCTGCTTGTGCTGCTGCGGATCCTGCAGGGGATCTCGGCCGGCGGCGAGTGGGGCGGCGCGGTGCTCATGGCGGTCGAGCACGCGCCGAAGAGCAAGCGCGGCATCTTCGGCGCCTCGCCGCAGATGGGCGTCCCGCTGGGCCTGCTGCTGGCCTCCGCCGTGCTGGCGCTGCTCGCGATCCCCGGGCAGGCGTGGTTCCTGGCCTGGGGCTGGCGGGTGGCCTTCTGGCTCAGCGTGGTGCTGATCCTCATCGGCTACTACGTGCGCCGGCGCGTCGAGGAGAGCCCCGTCTTCCTCGAGCTCGCCGAGCGCAAGGTCGAATCCCGCATGCCGATCGTGCAGCTGTTCCGCAAGCACGCGCTGCTCGTGATCATCGCAGCCCTCGTCTTCGCCGGTAACAACGCGGTCGGCTACATGACGACCGGCGGATACATCCAGCGCTACGCGACGGACCCGAAGGGGCCGATCGGGCTGACCACCTCCGACGTGCTCTGGGCCGTCACGCTGTCCGGCGTCACCTGGCTGATCTTCACCTGGATCGCGGGTCTGCTCGCGGACCGCATCGGCCGGCGCACCACGTACATCGCGGGCTGGATCCTGCAGCTCGTGGGCGTGTTCGCGCTGTTCCCGCTCGTGAACACGGGCAGCGTCGGCATGCTCGCCCTCGCGCTCGTGATCCTCACGGTCGGCCTCGGTCTCACCTACGGCCCGCAGGCGGCGCTGTACACCGAGCTCTTCCCGGCGTCCATCCGCTTCTCGGGCGTCTCGATCTCGTACGCGATCGGCGCGATCCTCGGCGGAGCCTTCGCGCCCACGATCGCGCAGGCGCTCGTGCAGGCGACCGGATCCACCATGGCGGTGACCTGGTATCTCGCCGGCATGACCGTGATCGGCCTCATCGCGACGCTGCTGCTGCGCGACCGCAGCGGCATCCCGCTCGGACCGGAGGCCGAGGCCGAGCAGGCCGTCAGCCCGATCCGCGGCCTGTCGCGGGCCTGAGCCCGGGGAGCGGGTCGGTCAGGCGACCGAATGCAGGACCGACCCGCGGAACGCAGGATCGTGTGACCGGCCGGGTCAGGCCCCGAGCGCCTCGCGGATGGTCGCGGCGGAGCGCTGCAGGCGCGCCGCGATCTGCGCGTCGGTGTTCGTCGTGGCGACGTGCACCACGGCGATCGCGGCGGGCCGCTGCCCGCGCAGGGCGAGTGGCACCGCGACCGACTGCACGGTGGGGATCACCTCGTCATGGCTGGTCGCGAACCCGGTGCTGACCACGCGGGCCGCCTCGGTGCGCAGCGCCGTGGTGGCGGCCTCGGGCCACTCCGCGTCGGGCAGCTGTGCGAGGATCGCCTTGCCCGGAGCGCCCACCGTGACCGAGTGCCGCGCGCCGGGGCGCTGGGCGACGCTGGCGACGGCATGCCGGGGCTCCACGCTCGCCAGCGTGATGCACTCCTCGCCGTCGAGCACCGCGAGGAAGCAGGTCATGCCGAGATCGTTCGCGACGGCCGTGAGTTCGGGCAGGGCCTCGGCCTGCAGATCGTGGGCGACGCCGGCCGCGAGGGCGGCCATTCGCGGTCCGAGCGCGGCGAGCCCCGAGGCGTCGCGCAAGACGAGTCCGTGATCCTCGAGCGTGCGCAGCAGCCGGTACGCGATCGATCGGTGCACGCCGAGCGCGGCGGCGATCTCGTCGATCGAGAGCGGTCCGCGCGCGTCGGCGAGCACCTCCAGGATCCGGATTCCGCGGCTCAGGGTCTGCGATGCCGGGGCGTCGGCCATGGATCCTCCTCACCGCCTTGATCGCGCGAGCGACCTCGGATAGTCTGTGTTCAATAGTAGAACGATCTGTTCGAATATAGAACAATCAACGTCCCCGCGCAAGAACCGCGCGGTCCAGAGCGAAGCCCCGACGGCGCCGTCAGGAAGGAATCGACGACGATGCAGTTCCACCACCACGGATACGTCTCCCACGACCCGCGGGTGCTCCCCGCCGCAGGCACCGGTATCGATCGGCCCGCGGACCTCCCCGACGAGGTCGATGTGCTCATCGTCGGATCCGGCCCCGCCGGCATGCTGCTCGCCGCGCAGATGTCGCAGTACCCGGACGTCACGACGCGCATCATCGAGCGCCGCGACGGCCGCCTCGTGCTCGGTCAGGCGGACGGCATCCAGCCGCGCAGCGTCGAGACGTTCCAGGCGTTCGGCTTCGCCGAGCGGATCGTCGCCGAGGCCTACAACATCGGCTGGATGAACTTCTGGGGCCCGGACCCGGAGAACCCGCAGAACATCGTCCGCACCGCGCGCACCGCCGACTACGCCTTCGACATCTGCGAGTTCCCGCACCTGATCGTGAACCAGGCGCGCGTGCTGGACTACTTCGCCGAGGCCGCCGCCGACGGCCCCGGCCGGATCGTGCCGGACTACGGCGTGGAGTTCCTGGGCCTCACCGTGCACGACGAGGGCGAGTACCCGGTCGAGGTGCGGGTGCGCCACGTCGCCGGCCCTTCGACAGGCTCGGGGGCCGGCGAGGGGGAGGAGCGCACGATCCGCGCCAAGTACGTCGCCGGCTGCGACGGCGCCCGCAGCGGCGTGCGCGAGGCCATCGGGCGCAAGCACGTCGGCGGGATCTCCGCGCACGCCTGGGGCGTCATGGACGTGCTGGTCAACACCGACTTCCCGGACTGGCGCACCAAGTGCGCGATCAACGCCGAGGCCGGCAACATCCTGCACATCCCGCGCGAGGGCGGCTACCTCAGCCGGATGTACATCGACCTCGGCGAGGTCGCGGCCGACGACAACCACGCCGTGCGCGCGACGCCGATCGAGGCGATCATCGCGAAGGCCAACGAGATCCTGCACCCGTACGCGATCGATGTGAAGCAGGTCGCCTGGCACAGCGTCTACGAGGTCGGGCACCGGATCACCGACGGCTTCGATGACGTCGATCCCGGATCCGCCGCCGCGCCGCGGGTCTTCCTCACCGGTGACGCGTGCCACACGCACAGCGCCAAGGCCGGGCAGGGCATGAACGTGTCGATGCAGGACGGCTTCAACCTCGGCTGGAAGCTCGGTTCGGTGCTCACCGGCCGCGCGCCCGCCGCGCTGCTGTCGACGTACGGCGCCGAGCGGCATCCGGTGGCCCAGCAGCTGATCGACTTCGACCGCGAATGGTCCTCGCTGATGGCGCGCAAGCCGGAGGAGATCTCGGATCCGCAGGAGCTGGCGACCTACTACCTGGCCACGGCCGAGTTCCCCTCGGGATTCATGACCCAGTACACCTCGTCGATGATCACCGGATCCGACGCGCATCAGGCGCTCGCCGCCGGGTTCCCGCTCGGCAAGCGCTTCAAGAGCGCCGAGGTGGTGCGGGTCGGCGACGGCAACGCCATCCACCTGGGCCACCACGCCAAGGCCGACGGCCGCTGGCGGGTCTATGCGTTCGGCGACGCCACCGGCGCCGGACTGGACGCGTGGGCGGATGCGGCGGCCCCGGTGCTCGCGCGCTTCACCCCGCCCGAGGGTGACGTGGACGCGGTGTTCGACGTGAAGGCCGTCTACCAGCAGCCGTACGAGGAGCTGGACGTCACGACCGCGCCCGCGCTGTTCCAGCCGAAGACCGGCCCGCTCGGTCTCACCGACTGGGAGAAGCTGTACGCCGCGGCGCCCTCGCACTGGTCGACGACGGACATCTTCGCCGAGCGCGAGCTGTCTCGTGATGGCGTGGTGGTGGTGGTCCGGCCGGACCAGTACGTCGCCGCGATCCTGCCGCTCGACGGCGTGGCCGAGCTCGCCTCGTTCCTGGAGGGCGCCTTCCTGGAGGCGTGATCAGCCGGCGCGCTCCGGTGGCTCTGCCTCATCGACGATGGCCAGCATCCGATGCACGGCCTGTGCGAGCACCGGACCTCGTGGCGTGCGGCCTCGAAGACGATGGCGTGCGTCGTGTCGAAGTAATGGTGTGCCAGCCGATCGCGTGTTCCTGTGATCATCGACCAGGGGATCTCGGGCTCCGTCGCGGTCAGGTCGGTCGGCAGGTCCTTCGCGGCTTCGCCGAGCTCGAACAGACGCATACGCAAGGCGTCGAACAGTATGCCCTCGTCGACTTCTTCGCGGACAAGGTGCTCGGCCATGGCATCGCAGGAGGCGAGCATGTCGAGCAGGCGGTCACGTGGTGCGCGCGTCATAGCAGCACCTCGTCGCGGCTGACATTCGAGGCGACATCGGGCTTCAAGCCCTCACGGGGGATCAGATCGACAGTGCGGCCGAGCAATGTCTCCAGCTCGCCTTGTGCGCGAAGCATCGCGAAGAGTCCGACGCCAGGCGGCACATCGACGAGCAGATCGATGTCGCTCGTGAGCGTCTCCTCGCCACGCGCGACGCTGCCGAAGATGCCTGCGTTCGTGAGGCCGTGCGCGGCGAGCACTGCGACGATCTCGTCGCGCTTGCGCCGGACGCGCTCCAGTTCGGAGAGCGGTGCGTACTCGATGGTCAGTCCGGCCGCATTCATCAGGACGTCGACCGCGCCGAAGGAAGGCTCGCGCTTGCCGCGCTCGTAGTCGCTGATCACGTTCTGCGCGATGCCGCTGCGGCGGGCGAGCTCGACCTGGGTCAGCCCGGCGCGCGCTCTCGCGTCGCGGATCACCTCGGCCGCCCGTCCCATGAAGATCAGGGTATCACTGATGCGCGATATCGCGGATAGGTGATGATGTGAGGCGCGCGCTCGGACAGGGAACGCGCGCTGGGGAGGAGAACTCGCTCTCGGGCGGAGCGGATCCGGGGATCCTTCCTCCCGAACGCGCGTTCTCCTCCCGAAACCAGTGCGCTGCCCGCCGGGATCCGGTCAGGAGTTCACGCGGATGATCTCCTCCTGGTACGGCGCGATCACGTCGCCCGAGATCCGCAGGTCGAGCACGAGGAACGGCCGGGCCGCCGGATCCTCGGCGGTCCAGGCGGCGAGGCGGTCGAGGTCGGCGAGGGTGCGCACCGCGACGCCCTCCGCGCCGACGGCGGCGGCGAAGGCGGCGAAGTCGACCTGGGGGATGAGCATGGGCTGGCGGGCCAGGCCCTTGAGGCCGTACAGGTTCACCTCGGCGCCGTAGGCGGCGTCGTTCCAGATCACGGCCATTCCCCGGCCTCCGGCGGCGCGCACGGCCGACTCGAGATCGGCGATCGCCATGAGGCCGCCGCCGTCGCCGGAGGTGAGCACGACGGTCGCCTCCGGGCGGGCGCGCGTGGCGCCGACGACGCTCGGCCAGCCCTGGCCGATCGCCTGGAACGCGGTGCCGATCATCATCATCCGGTCGGGCGACGCGACCGGCCAGTACATGTTCGCCCAGCCGATGAAGTGCCCGCCGTCCGAGACCACGACGCGGTCCGCAGGGAGCAGCTCGGCGATGCGGCGCGCGGCGGAGCGCGGGTCGAGCCGGCCGTCGGGCGCGGTCTCGTCGCCGGATTCGTAGGCGCGCGCCGCGGCGACGTCGACGCTCTCCCGCCAGCCGGAACCCTCGGCACCCTGCAGCCGCGACACCAGCGCCTCGGCTGCGAGCCGGGCGTCGGCGCGCACGAATCCGCCGACGTGCGCGTGCGTGGCCGCGGGGGCCACGTCGATCTGGAAGACCTGCGTGCCGGGGGCGAACAGCGTCCCGAACCGCATCGTGAACTGGTTGAGGGAGGCGCCGAACACCACGGCGACGTCGGCCTCACGGATGAGCTCCATCGCACCTTCGGCGCCGAAGCCGCCGGTCACGCCGAGGTCGAAGCGCTGCTCGGGGAACACCCCGCGGCCGAGCGCGGAGGACGCGGTGAGCGCTCCCGTCGCATCGGCCAGCGCTCCCAGGGGCTCACCCGCTCCGGCGAGCCAGGCGCCGCGGCCCGCCAGCAGGAACGGGCGCTTCGCCGAGCGCAGGGCCGCGGCGATCCGGTCGAGCATTCCCTCGGCGAACTCGCCCTTCGGAACCAGCGGCGCCGGCACGCGCGGCGCGGGGGCGGCGGGCACGTCGCCGGCCTCGAGAGCGGCGACGTCGTAGGGGATCGCGAGGACCACCGGCACCCGGTAGGTGAGCGCGTGCTCGATCGCGATGACCGTGGTGGCCGCGGCATCGGCGCGGCCCACGGTGTAGGTGCGGGCGCCGACGCCCGACGCGAGCGCGATCTGGTCGACGTCCCAGGGGCGCGGACCGCTCGTGGGCTCGTCGCCGACCACGAGCACGAGCGGGATGCGCGCCTGCACCGATTCGGCGAGCGGGGTGAGCGTGTTGGTGAAGCCGGCGCCGTAGGTGCTGGTCGCGACGGCGATGCGGCCGGACGCGCGGTAGTGCGCGTCGGCCGCGACGACGGCGCCCTGCTCGTGCCGCACGGCGGTGAACACGGCCTGGGTCTGGGTCTCGATCGCGTCGAGGAAGTAGGCGTTGCCGTTGCCCATCACGCCGAAGACGGCGTCGATGTGCTGGGCGAGGGTGAGGGCGACGTGGGCGGAGACGGTGGGCATGCGGAACGTCCTTTCGAGACGACAACGGAACAGGATCCGTATGTGTCTCGCCGGAGCGCCGGTCCACCGCCTTCGGCGAGTCGCGCTGCGGGCTTCGTGCCCCTTTTTCGAACACCGGCACGCGGACGCGGGTGACGCGCGGGCGCCGGACCAGGCGATTCTACCGCGCCCCGACCTGAAGCCTCACTCCCGCAGCAGCGCGCGCAGGGTCTGGATCGTGTCCGCGTCGGCGGCGGTCTTGTCGGGACGGTAGTGCTTGACACGGGCGAAGCGCAGCGCAATGCCGCCGGGATAGTGCGGGGAGTGCTGCACCCCGTCGATCGCGATCTCGACCACGATCTCGGGGCGCAGGAACACGGCAGCGTCCGTGCGTCGCGTCTCGTACCCGGGGAAGGTCTCGGTCTGCCAGCGCAGCAACTCGTCGGTGAGGCCCTTGAAGGTCTTGCCGACCATGACGAACCCTCCCGGTTCGCCGAACTCGCCCTGCGGATCCCGGGCGCCGAGGTGCAGGTTGGAGAGCCATCCGCGACGGCGACCGGATCCCCATTCCGCGCCGAGCACGACGAGGTCGTACGTCAGCACGGGCTTGACCTTCACCCAGGACTTGCCGCGGCGGCCGGCGGCGTAGGCCGATCCGATCGCCTTGACCACCACCCCCTCGTGCCCCGCGCCGAGCGCCTGGAGGGACAGGCGCTCGGCGGCCCCGGGATCGGCGGTGACGATGCCGGGCATGCGCCAGGCCCCGGCCACCCGCTCGAGCTCGGCGAGACGCACCGACAGCGGTTCGTCGAGCAGGTCGCGGCCGTCGACGTGCAGCAGATCGAAGAACCAGGGCCGCAGCACGAGCTCGCGCGCGGCGTCGGCGCCGAACCGCGACATGGTCTGCTGGAAGGGGCGCGGCCCGCCGTTCTCGTCGAGCGACAGGGTCTCGCCGTCGAGGATGAGGTCGTCGGCGGGCAGCGCGCGCACGATCTCGACGATCTCGGGGAGCCGGTGCGTCACGTCCGCGAGGCTGCGCGTGAAGATGCGGACCTCGTCGCCCTGGCGGTGCACCTGGATGCGGGCGCCGTCGAGCTTGTACTCGACCGACGCCTCGCCGGTGATCTCGAGCGCCGCGCTCGGCGTCGCGGCGCTCGCCGCGAGCATGGGAAGCACGGGGCGCCCCACGGCGAGGCCGACCGCCTCCAGATCCTCCGCGGTGCCGGTGAGGGCGATCAGCGCCGTGGCGCCGAGGTCGCCGGAGAGCATCGCCGCTCGCCGCACCGCCGCGGGGGAGCGCTCGGAGGCGCGGGCGATCGCATCGAGCAGCACCCCCGCGAGGGCGCCGGTGCGCAGCTCTCCGAGCATCGCTCGGGCGAGGAGGTCCCATTCGGCCGGAGTCGCGCGCGACGCGAGGCCCTCGAGGAGCGCCGTGCGTGCGGCGGCGGATCCGGCTCCGGAGGACGCGGCCAGCTCATCGAGCGCCCGGTCGACGTCGGCGATGGTGAGGCCGGGCCGGGCGGCGTGCGCCACCTCGACCGCCGTGATCCCGCGCCAGCCGACGCCGAGCCGACCCTGCCGGGGCGAGGCCAGGAGCAGCCCGACGAGCGGGGCGAGCTCGTCCGGCGCCGCATCGCGCAGCAACCCGGCGAGGGCATCGATCTTCGCGAGCCGGGACGAGGTCGCGGCGACCTCCGTCGTCGTGGTGACGAGCTCTGCGAGCTTCATGTCCGCATTCTCGCACCGGCCTCGGACAGCGCGTGCCGCCGTGATCCCGGACCATGGCGGAGGACGGTACATTGCCAGCGTGTACATCGGTCACTACGCTGCCGCCGCCGTCCTGCTCGCCGTGTTCCCCGAGACGCCGGCCCCTGCCGTCGCGGTCGGCGTCGCCTGGCCCGACCTCGTCTGGCCGGTGCTCGTGATGGCCGGCAAGGAGAAGGTCACGGTCGATCCTGACGATCCGCTGCAGCGTTCGCTGCGGTTCGATTCGTACCCGTTCTCGCATTCCCTGGTGCTGTCGAATCTGCTCGCCCTGGTGCCGGCGCTGGTCTTCGCCGCTCTGTACCAGAGCTGGTCCGCGGGGCTCGTGTTCTGGCTGGCCGCGGTCTCGCACTGGTTGCTCGACCTCGTCGTGCACCGGGCCGATCTGCCCGTGCTGGGGTTCGGCTCGCGCGATCGCACCTGGGGCGCCGGTCTCTGGCGGCTCCCGAAGACGGCCTTCCTCGTCGAGTACGCGTTCTTCGCGGTCGTGATCCTCGCGGTCGCACCGTCGCGGATGCTGCCCGGCCTGCTCCTCGGCGGACTCCTGCTGCATGCGCTGAACGCGAACTCGTTCTTCGGGTTCACGCGGCGAAATCCGGTCGGAACGCCGCGCCGCTACGCGCTGCTCACCCTGGTCGGCTACGTCGCCGCGACGGTGTGGTTCCTGCTGTCGTGGCGGTGATCTCGCCATCATCCTGCTCCTCGATACGGCGTCCGGTACGACCGATGTCGGCGCTCTGGGAGAGGGTAGAGGCATGACCTCGAACGCAGCCCTTGCCGGGATCCGGGACGAGGCCCTCGCGGCGCTGTGCGAGCTGGTCGGACGTGCCGATGCGGAGTTCCACGACGGGCAGTACGAGGCGATCGAGGCCCTCGTCGCGGGGCGGCGCCGGGCGCTCGTCGTGCAGCGCACGGGCTGGGGCAAGTCGGCGGTCTACTTCGTCGCGACCCTGCTGCTCCGCCGGCAGGGCGCGGGGCCCACCGTGCTGGTCTCGCCGCTGCTGGCTCTCATGCGCGACCAGATCGCCGCGGCGGAACGGGCCGGCGTGCGCGCGGTGGCGATCAACTCCACGAACGCGCACGAATGGGCCGACGTGCTCGCGCAGCTGGACCGCGACGAGGTCGATGTGCTCCTGGTCTCACCGGAACGGCTGAACAACCCATCCTTCCGCGAGGAGCGCCTGCCCGCGCTCGTGCGTCGCATCGGCATGCTCGTGGTCGACGAGGCGCACTGCATCAGCGACTGGGGGCACGACTTCCGCCCCGACTACCGGCGGCTGCGCGAGCTCATCGCGCAGATGCCCGCCGACGTGCCGGTGCTCGCCACGACCGCGACCGCGAACAGCCGGGTCGTCGCCGACGTCGCCGAGCAGCTCGGCGCACTCGGTGAAACCGGATCCGGATCCGGATCCGGAACCGGATCCGCGGACGAGGGCGGCGGATCCCCGGTGCTCACGATCCGGGGTCCGCTCGCACGATCCTCCCTGCGGCTGGGCGTGCTGCGCCTGCCCGACTCGGCGAGCCGGCTGGCCTGGCTGCTCAGCCACCTCGAGGAGCTGCCCGGATCCGGCATCATCTACACGCTCACCGTCGCGGCGGCGGTCGACACGGCGCGGCTGCTGCGCGACCGCGGGCACGACGTGCGCGCCTACACCGGGCAGACCGACGCCGACGAGCGCGCGGAGTCGGAGGGCATGCTCAAGCGCAACGAGGTGAAGGCGCTGGTCGCCACGAGCGCGCTCGGGATGGGCTTCGACAAGCCGGATCTCGGCTTCGTGCTGCACCTGGGCGCGCCGTCGTCGCCCGTCGCGTACTACCAGCAGGTGGGGCGCGCGGGCCGGGCGAGCGAGAGCGCGGACGTGCTGCTGCTGCCCGGCGCGGAGGACCGCGACATCTGGCACTACTTCGCGACGGCGTCGATGCCCGACCGCGAACGCGCGGAGCGGGTCATCGCGGCACTCGGCGATCAGCCCGTCTCGACGCCCGTGCTCGAGGCCATGGTCGACATCCGGCGCACGCCGCTCGAGCTGCTGCTCAAAGTGCTCGACGTCGACGGGGCCGTGCGCCGCGTGCAGGGTGGCTGGGTCGCCACGGGCGAACCCTGGGCCTACGACGCGGAGCGCTACCAGCGCATCGCGGCGGAGCGGCTCGCCGAGCAGCAGCACATGATCGACTACGAGCGCAGCGGCGCCTGCCGGATGGAGTTCCTGCAGCGCTCCCTGGACGACGACACCGCTGCTCCGTGCGGGCGGTGCGACAACTGCGCCGGCGTCTGGTTCCCGGCCGAGGTCGGATCCGCCGCGAGCGCCGCCGCCTCGGCGTCGCTCGACAGGGTCGGGGTCCCGATCGAGCCGCGCCGGCAGTGGCCGACGGGCGCGGACCGGCTCGGCGTGCCCGTCAAGGGGCGCATCCCCTCCGACGAGCAGGCCGGGGAAGGCCGCGCGCTCGCGCGTCTCACGGATCTCGGCTGGGGCGGTGCACTGCGTGAGATCTTCGCGGCGGGTGCCGCGGACCAGCCGGTGCCGCCGCGGGTGCGCGATGCGTGCGTGCGAGTGCTCGCCGGGTGGGGCTGGGCCGAGCGTCCCGTCGCCGTCCTGTCGATGCCGTCGCGATCACGGCCGCTGCTCATCTCATCCCTTGCTCAGGGGATCGCCGAGATCGGGCGGCTGCCGTATCTCGGCGAGCTCGGATTCGCGGGCGGCGGACCCACCGGGCAGCCGGGCGGGAACAGCGCCTTCCGCCTCGCCGGTCTCTGGGACCGCGTCACCGCCGCGGGGCTCGACGTGCCGGCGGGACCGGTGCTCCTCGTCGACGATCAGGCCGACAGCCGCTGGACGCTCACGGTCGCGGCGCGCGTGCTCCGTGAGGCGGGCGCGACCGACGTGCTCCCGTTCGTGCTCGCACTGCGCGGGTGAGCCGAGCCGAGCGGATCCGACTCAGCGCACCCGGCCGAACGCCCGTGCAGGGTGCTCGAGCAGCTCCATCACGCGGCGCAGGAACGACGCCGCGTAACCGCCGTCGCATACCCGATGGTCGAACACGAGGGAGAGCTGCGTGATCCGCCGCGGCACGATCGCACCGTCCACGACCCACGCGCGCTCGATCATCCGGCCGATGCCGAGGATCGCGACGTCGGGGTGGTTGATGATCGCGGCGGATCCGTCCACGCCCAGGCCACCGTAGTTGTTCAGCGTGAAGGTCGATCCGCGCAGCCGCTCGGGAGACATGGATCCCGCACGCGCGGTCGCCGCGAGTTCGCGCAGCGCGGCGTCGAGCTCGTCGACGTTCAGCTCGTGCGCCCGTGGGATCACCGGCACCATGAGGCCGCGCGCGGTATCCGCCGCGATGCCGAGGTTGATGCCGTCGAACGAGAGGATCTCGCTCGCATCGTCACTGAGGCGCGAGGCCAGCAGCGGGTGCTCGGCGAGCGCGATCAGCACGAACCGGGCCACGAGCGCGGTGAGTGACGGGGCCCGGCCGCCCTCGGGCGCCATCGCGGCGCGCAGCGTCCAGAGCTCGGTCACGTCGACGTCGACCCAGACCGTCGCCTCGGGGATCTCGGCCCTGCTGCGGCTGAGCCTGGCGCTCACCGCCTTGCGCAGCGGCGACATCCGTTCGCGGGAGGTGACCGCGAGACCGTCGACGCTCTCACTGCTCGCTGGTCGCAAAATGTCGTCATCGGGCGCGGCAGAGCGCAATTCGCGACCAGCGAGCGGAGTGGAAGGGGCGCCCTCGGCGGCAGCGGGTGTCGCCGGGGCGGCCGGTGCACTGAGCGCGTGCAGGGACATCCCGTCGACGGCCTGGTCCACGGCGGCGCGCAGCACGTCGGCACGGGTGAGGGCACCGTCGGATCCGGTGGGGGCGATCCGCCGCACGTCGACACCGAGGTCGCGCGCGAGTCGGCGCACGAGCGGTGAGCGCACCGCGACGGGGCGGAGCGAGGGGGCGCCCTTCGTCTCGCTGCGCTCGCTCAGGAACCGGTCGTCCGCGGGCGAGGGGGTGTCCTTCGTCTCGCTGTGCTCGCTCGGGAACCGGTCCGTTGCGGGCGTGGGGGTGTCCTTCGTCTCGCTGTGCTCGCTCGGGAACCGGTCTGTTGCGGGCATGTCATTCGGACGCCCGGCGGGACCGCCCTGGCCCCGCACGGGACCGGCCGTGCGGCGGGCGCGGCGGCGACCAGAGCCGGCTCTTTCTGTGGTCCCGTAGCCGATCAGCACGTTTCCGGAACCGGATCCGGCGCGCTCCTCGGCACGGTACGCCTCCTTCTCGACGTCGCCGGAGCCGACGGCCGTAGCCGCGACGCCCTCGGGATCCGCGACCTCGAGCACCGGCGCGCCGACGTCGATCGTCTCGCCGGGCTCGCCGTGCAGCGCGAGGACCACGCCCGCGAACGGCGACGGCAGCTCGACCACGCTCTTCGCCGTCTCGACCTCGGCGATGGGCTGGTCGGTGCGGATGGTGTCGCCGACCTGCACGAGCCACTGCACGAGCCCGGCCTCGGTGAGGCCCTCACCGAGATCCGGCAGGCGGAACACCTTCGTCGACGCGGCGACGGTCCCCGACGTCTCGCGAACGCTCATGCTTCTTCTCCGTGCTCGTCGAGCCAGTGCAGCGTGTCGATCGCGTCGAGCACGCGGTCGGCGTCGGGCAGGTACCAGTGCTCGAACTTCGGCGGGGCGAACGGGGTGTCGAAGCCGGTGACCTTGCGCACCGGCGCCTCGAGGAACTCGAAGCAGCGCTCGAACACCCGGGACTGGATCTCGCTGGCCACGCTCGCATAGCCCGGCGCCTCGGCGACGACCACGGCGCGGCCGGTCGCGCGCACCGCGGCGGTGATGGTGGCGTCGTCGATCGGCGTGAGCGTGCGCACGTCGATGACCTGCACGCTGCGGCCCTCGGCGTCCGCGATCTCGGCCGCCTCGAGGCAGGTCGCCACCGAGGAACCGTAGGAGATGAGCGTCACGTCGGTGCCCGCGCGGGCGATGCGGGCGGATCCGATCTCCCCGACCACAGAGGTGTCGACCTCGCCCTTGGTCCAGTACAGCTTCTTCGGCTCGAGGAAGATCACCGGATCCGGCGACGCGATCGCGGCGCGCAGCAGCGAGTACGCGTCCTGCGGGGTCGACGGGCACACCACCGTCAGGCCGGGCGTGTGCGCGTAGTACGCCTCGGAGGAGTCGCAGTGGTGCTCGACGCCGCCGATGCCGCCGCCGGTGGGAATGCGGATCACCATCGGCATCGGCACGGTGCGGCGGGTGCGGTTGGCCATCTTGGCGACGTGGCTGACCACCTGCTCGAACGCGGGCAGCGCGAAGGCGTCGAACTGCAGCTCGACCACGGGGCGCATGCCGTTCATGGCCATGCCGACGGCGGTGCCGACGATGCCGGACTCGGCGAGCGGGGTGTCGAAGCAGCGGTCCTCTCCGTAGCGCTCGGTGAGGCCGTCGGTGATCCGGAAGACGCCGCCGAGGGCGCCCACGTCCTCACCGAAGAGGACGACCTCCGGATCCGCCTCGATCGCGTCGGCGAGGGCGCGGTTGAGCGCGGCCGCCATCGTCATGGTCTGCACGGTCGGAGTGGTGCGCGCCTCGGAGCGGTCGACGTCCACGCGGACGTCCTCATGTGCGATGGTCATCGGATGCCTCCTTCGGCGGCGGACGCTTCGTGAGCGGATCCGGCGCGCTCCCGCTCGTCCCGCAGCTGGTGCCACTGCTCCTGCAGCTGCGGCGATCGGGTGCTGCGCACGAACCGGAACAGGTCTTCGGGGTCGAGGTCGGTGTCGGCGTTGAGCGCTTCGCGCAGGGCCGCTGCGATCGTCTCGGCCCCGTCCGCGAGCTCCTGCTCCCGCGCATCGTCGAGCAGCCCTCGCGCGGTGAGATGTGCGCGCAGCCGCATCAGCGGATCCTTCGCGACCCAGGCCTGCACCTCGGCGCGCTCGCGGTAGCGGGTGTCGTCGTCGGCGTTCGTGTGCGCCTGCATCCGATAGGTGTGCGCCTCGACGAGGGTCGGGCCGCCGCCGGCACGCGCCCGGCCCACGGCCTCCCCGAGCACGGCGAGGAGCGCGGCCGCATCGTTGCCGTCCACGCGCCGGCCGGGCATGCCGTAGCCGATCGCCTTGTGCGCGAGCGATTCGGCGGCGGTCTGCCGGCTCAGCGGCACCGAGATCGCGAACTCGTTGTTCTGCACGAAGAAGACGACGGGCAGGTGGAACACGGCGGCGAAGTTCAGCGCCTCGTGGAAGTCGCCCTCGCTCGTGGACCCGTCGCCGCACATCGCGAGCACCACCGTGTCCTCGCCGCGGTGCTTCGCGGCCTGTGCGAAGCCGACCGCGTGCAGCAGCTGCGTCGCGAGCGGCGTGGTCTGCGGCGCGACATGGTGCTCGTGCGGGTCGTATCCGGAGTGCCAGTCGCCCTTCAGCAGCACCATGGCGTCGGCGGGGGACACGCCCCGGGCGATCACCGAGACCGAGTCGCGGTACGTCGGGAACAGCCAGTCCTGTGCGCCGAGCACGAGTGCGGCCGCGATCTGACACGCCTCCTGGCCGTGCGAGGAGGGGTAGACGGCGAGGCGGCCCTGGCGGACGAGGGCGTTGGCCTGATCGTTGATCCGGCGCCCCTCGACGAGCCCGCGGTAGGCGCGGGCGAGCAGGTCGTCGTCGGGCATCGGGTAGCCGTCGTCGACGTGCGCGGATCCGGTCTCGTCGATGAGCCGCACCGGCTCGTCGCGGGGGAGCAGATCCCGGGGATCCGCATGATCCGCGGGGCTCGCGGCAGGCTCCGCGGGGCTCGCGGCAGGCATCGTGTGCTGCATCGGGTCCGCCTTCCTTGCCGAACGTGATGCCTCCAGTGTGCGTCTTGGCGCGCAGTCGTCCAATGAGATCGGTGCAGATCTGGACGATTGCAGAGCATGCGCGTCAGAATGATGCAGAGTGTCAGTGATTCGCGAACGGGAAGGCACGTGTATGGCGGAGCTGGACGACATCGACCGGGCGATCCTCGACGCACTGCGCCGCGACGCGCGCGTGTCCATGACGGCGATCGCCGAGACCGTGCACATCTCGCGCGCGGGGGCGCACGCGCGCATCAAGAGGCTGACCGATGCCGGGGTGATCACCGGGTACACGGTCCGCACGGATCCCGTGCTCCTCGGGCACCACGCGTCGGCCTACGTGATGCTCGCGCTCGAGCAGCCGGCGTGGCAGGAGGTGCAGGAGCAGCTGCAGCGCATTCCCGAGGTCGAGCACATGGCGCTCGTGGGCGGCGACTTCGATGTGATCCTGCTCGTGCGGGCCAGCGATGCGCGCGACCTCCGCCGCATCGTGCTCGAGGACATCCAGGCGATCCCCGCCGTGCGGTCCACCCGCACCACCCTGATCTTCGAGGACTTCGGCCGGGCCTGAACGGGGATCCGGTGCCCGGATCCCCGTTCCCGAGAGGCGGATCCGCACGGCAGAATGGATCCATGACGGATGCGGTGATCGAGCGCGAAGTGCTCACCTGGGACGGTTTCGGCGAGGCGATGCGGGATCTGGCCCGCGACATCCTCGATTCGGGCTTCGAGACCGAGGTGGTCGTCGCGATCGCCCGCGGCGGGCTGCTGCCGGCCGGCGCCATCGCCTACGGCCTGGGCGCGAAGAACTGCGGCGCCATCAACGTCGAGTTCTACACGGGCATCGGCACCGTGCTGGACGCCCCCGAGGTGATCCCGCCCGCGCTCGACATGGACTATCTGAACGGACGGCGGGTGCTGCTCGTCGACGACGTGGCCGACTCCGGGCGCACCCTCGCGCTCGCGGTCGAGCTGCTGCGCGGCAAGGGCGCCGACGTGCGCTCGGTCACGATCTACACCAAGCCCACCACGATCATCCAGCCCGACTACGCGTGGAAGGACACCGACCGCTGGATCGACTTCCCGTGGTCGGCCAAGGGCACGGTCCGCGAGGAGGACCTGGGGCTGCCGCCCACCGCCTGACCCCCTTTCGCTGGGCTATTCGACCGCGAGACTGCAACTCCGCGACGAGAATGCGCTTCGCACCCGCTGTCTCGTCGCCCAGATGCAGTCTCGCGGACGGTGCCGCGAGGGTGGTGCCGCGAGGGCGGTGCCACGAGGGCGGTGTCGCGAGGGCGGTGCCGCGAGGGCGACTGTGCGGCGGGGGTTCAGTCGTCCGGGGGAGCGATGCGCGGGGGCCAGGCCGGGGCGCCCAGCTCGCGGGAGATGTTGCGCGCGGTGTCGCGCAGCGCATGCACCACGGCATCGGCGGCCGGGCCGTCGGCCGTGGGGTAGACCACGGCGACCGCGGCCACGATGTCGCCGCGCGCATCGGCGATCGGCGACGCCAGCGACGACTCGCCGAGCACGGCCTCGTCGACCTCGCTCGCGTAGCCGTGCTCGGCGATCGCCGGCAGGGCCGCCGCGAGTGCGGACGGATCCGTGACGGTGTCACCGGTGAGGCTGGGCAGCGGATCCGCGAACACCGTGCGCTGGAAGCCCAGGTCGTGCGCGAGCAGCACCTTGCCCATGGCCGAGGCGTGCGCCGGCAGCGCCGCCCCGGTCTCCAGCATCTGCGGGGTGTCGTCGGGGCGCAGCACATGGTGGATCACCAGCACCTCGGCGAAGTGCGGCGCGCCCAGCCGCACCGCCATGCCCGTGCGGCGCGCGAGCTCCTGGGTCCACCGCATCGAGCGCGCCCGCACGTCGAGGGAGTCGAGGTAGACGCTGCTGAGCGTCAGCAGCGTGGGGCCGAGCATGTAGCGCTGGCCACCCCGCTCCTTCGCGACGAGCCCGTGCTCGCGCAGCGACGCCACGATGCCGTGCACGGTCGAGGGCGGCAGCCGCAGCGCGGTGGCGAGGTCGGTGATGCCGAGGTGGCGCGATCCCTGCAGCAGCTGGAGCACCTTCGCGGCGCGATCGATCGCCTGGATCATCGGTGCTGCTCCCTCCTCGACCACGGTGACGACGGCGGTGCGGATCCGAAAATCTCCGCGAGGCGTCGATGTTCGAATCGTCCTGATCTGTCATCTGGCCGAGGCCAGCGGATCCGAATCCGGATCCTTGACAATCCGGCATCCTCATCGCATATTCGACATTAACGAAAAGTATTCCGATTGTGGAGTGCTCTCGTCCGAGACGCAAGGGGTCCCGGCCCGTCGGACGAGGCAGTCCCCGGAATGCGGATCCGGTCCGGATCCGCACCGTCGTGGTGCGCATCGGATCGCAGAGATGCTCATGGAACTGCAACAAGGAGGTCGCAGGATGAAGAAGCTCATCAACGCCCCGGAGGACGTGCTCGCAGAGTCGCTGCGCGGGCTCGCGCTCGCCCATCCGGAGCTCGACGTCGATCTGGCGAACCGCGTGATCCTGCGCCGGGATCGCAAGGCCGAGGGCAGGGTCGGCCTGCTCAGCGGCGGCGGATCCGGGCACGAGCCGCTGCACGGCGGTTTCGTCGGCACCGGAATGCTCGACGCGGCGTGCGCGGGAGAGGTGTTCACCTCGCCCACCCCCGACCAGATGCAGGTCGCCACGAAGGCGATCGACCGCGGCGCCGGCGTGCTGCACATCGTGAAGAACTACACCGGCGACGTGATGAACTTCGAGATGGGCGCGGAACTGGCCGCGATGGACGGCATCGAGGTGCGCTCGGTCGTCGTGGACGACGACGTCGCCGTGCAGGACTCGCTGTACACCGCGGGGCGCCGCGGCGTCGGTCTCACCGTGCTGCTGGAGAAGATCGTGGGCGCCGCGGCCGAGGAGGGCCAGGATCTCGCCGCCGTCGCCGACCTCGCCGCGCGGGTGAACGGCCAGGGGCGGTCCATGGGCATGGCGCTCACCAGCTGCACCGTGCCCGCCGCCGGCAAGCCCACCTTCGACCTGCCCGACGACCAGATGGAGATCGGCATCGGCATCCACGGCGAGCCCGGCCGGCACCGCGTGCCGCTCGCACCGGCGAAGGACATCGCGGCGCAGCTCGTCGAGCCGATCCTCGCCGACATGGACTTCACCGGGTCCCCGGCGATCGTGATGCTGAACGGCATGGGCGCCTCCCCGCTGATCGAGCTGTACCTCATGTACGGCGAGGTCGCAGCGCTCCTGGAGAAGGCCGGCGTGACGATCGCCCGCAACCTCGTCGGCGACTACATCACCTCGCTCGACATGGCCGGCTGCTCGGTCACCCTGCTCAAGGCCGACGACGAGCTGATCCGGCTGTGGGACGCCCCGGTCGTCACGCCCGGTCTGCGCTGGGGCGCCTGAGCCCGCATCCACGCAAACCCGCACCCGTCGCGGAGAGCGCCGGACTCCGGATCCGGGCCCGGCGCTCCTCGCGACCGGAGCATGCGGATCCCGATCGAAGGAGAACAACCACATGTCGACCCCCCACACGATCCCGCTCGCCGTCCTCGTGGACTGGCTGCACCGCTTCCGCGATGCCGTCGTCGAGAAGCGCGACTGGCTCACCGAGCTCGACTCCGCGATCGGCGACGCCGACCACGGCGCCAACATGGCGCGCGGCATGACGGCGGCGGTGGAGAAGGTCGAGCAGACGACGCCCGCGGCGGCGGACGAGCTGTTCAAGACCGTCGGGATGACGCTGGTGTCGACCGTGGGCGGTGCGAGCGGACCGTTGTACGGCACCCTCTTCCTGCGGATCGGCGCCTCGCTGGGCCCGGTGACCGAGGTGGAGCCGGCGGCTCTCGCCGCGGGCCTGCACGCGGGGCTCGAGGGTGTCGTCGCGCGCGGCAAGGCCGAGGCGGGCGACAAGACCCTGTTCGATGCGATCGCTCCGGCGCTCGACGCGCTGGATGCGGCGCTGGCCGAGGGGCGCTCCGCGGCGGAGGCGACGGCGGCAGCGGCCACGGCCGCAGCCGCCGGGCGCGACGCCACGATCGACCTGGTCGCGCGCAAGGGCCGGGCGAGCTATCTCGGAGAGCGCAGCGCCGGGCACATGGATCCCGGATCCGCCTCCGCGACGCTGCTGTTCGATACGCTCGCCGCGGCTGTCGCGGGCTGAGCATGTCGATGGCTGCGGAGGTTCGGGGCGGGCGGAGGCCGGTTCGATGAGCGCCACGGGGATCGTCGCGGTGTCGCACAGCCTGCGCCTGGCCGAGGCCGCGCAGGAGCTCGCCGCCCAGATGGTGCCGGGGCAGGCGGTGCCGATCGCGCTCGCCGCGGGGGCCGGGACGGATCCGGACGGCACACCGATCCTCGGCACGGATGCGACGCGCGTCGCCGAGGCGATCGACGGGCTCGCCGGAGCCTGCGACGGGGTGCTGGTGCTGATGGATCTCGGATCCGCGGTGATGAGCGCCGAGTTCGCCCTGGAGCTGCGCTCCAGCGATGTGCCGGTGCGGCTCGCGTCGGCCCCGTTCGTGGAGGGACTGCTCGCGGCGGCCGTGACCGCGGCGCAGGGGGCGTCGCTGGATCAGGTCGCCGCGGAGGCGAACGGCGCGCTGATCGCCAAGTCGGCGCAGCTGGAGGACGAGCCGCAGGCTCCGGCCGGGTCGGGGGGCCCTGAACTCGATAAGAGCGTACTCGATGAGAGCGCGCTCGATGAGAGCGTGCCGGGGTCTGCGGTCTCGCACCCGGGGGCGGCGGAGTCGGGCCGCCCGGGCGCGGGGAACGAGGGCGCGGTGCGCACCGTGCGCGTGCGCAATCCCGCGGGAATGCACGCGCGGCCCGCCGCGATGATCGCGCAGGCCGCGGCCGGCGCCGAGCTGCGCCTGCGTCGGCTGCCGGACGGGGATGCGGTTCCCGCGTCGAGCATGATGCGGCTGCTCGCCTTCGGCGCGCGCCTCGGCGACGAGGTCGAACTGGCGGGGGACCCCGACGCGGTGGAGCGCGTGGCCGTGCTCTTCGACGACGGTTTCGGAGAGATGGAGGGCACCCCGCTGCGGCCGGGGGCGCCGAGGGACCGATCCGGCGCGGAGCCGACGCAGGGCGCTCGCCCCACGACCCCGATGGGGGCGGCCCCGGAGCCCGGCCGGACATTGCGGGGCCTCGGCGTGAGCCCGGGACGCGCGATCGCCCCGGTCGCGCAGCTGGGCGCGGCGATCTCCGCACCGGACGCGGCCGAGCCCCTGCCGATCGTCGCACGGGACGCCGAGGCGGAGCGGATCCCGCCGGCTGCGGCGGCCGTGGCCGCTGCGCTCCGGGAGAGCGCGTCTCGAGCCGACGGCGAGGCTGCGCAGATCCTCGCCGCGACGGCCCTGCTGGCCGCGGATCCCGACCTCGCCGCGGGCGCCGCCGCCCGGGTGCGCACCGAGGGGGTCTCGGCCGCGCGCGCCGTGTGGGACGAGGCCGCCCGGCAGGCACAGGTGCTGCACGGCCTCGGCGGACGGATGGCCGAGCGCGCGGTGGACGTGCACAGCGTCCGGGACCGCATCGTGGCGCAGCTGACCGGGCAGGAGGTTCCGGGGATCCCGGACCGCGCGGATCCGTTCGTGCTCGTCGCCCGGGATCTCGCGCCGGCGGAGACGGCGACGCTCGGCCGCAGCACCTGCGTCGGCCTCGTGACCGAGGAGGGCGGGCCGACCTCGCACACGGCGATCCTGGCGCGGGCGCTCGGCATCCCGGCGGTGGTCGGCGCCGCGGGCGCGACCGGCATCGCGGCCGGGACCGTGGTGCTCGTCGACGGCGAGGCGGGGATCGTGCGCCTGGACCCGCCCCCGGAGGAGCGGTCGGCCCGGGCCGAGGAGGCCCCCGCCTTCGATGGGAGCGGAGTGTTGTCCGACGGCACGCCGATCCCGCTGCTGGCCAATGTCGGCGGGGCCGCCGATGCCGTCGCCGCGGCGGCCGCACAAGCCGAGGGCATCGGCCTGTTCCGCACCGAGTTCTGCTTCCTGGACCGTGCCGAGGAGCCGCCGGTCGCCGAGCAGACCGCCGCGTACCGGGGCGTGCTCGCGCCGTTCGCGGGTCGCAAGGTCGTGGTGCGCACGCTCGACGCGGGATCCGACAAGCCGCTTCCGTTCGCGACCGCCGCCGGCGAGGAGAACCCGGCCCTGGGCGTGCGCGGGCTGCGCGTCGCCCGGGAGCACCCGGCACTGCTCGCGCACCAGCTGGCGGCGATCGCCGCCGCGGGCGCGGCGGAGAGCGCGTCGCTCGAGGTGATGGCGCCGATGGTGGCGACGGTCGACGAGGCTCGCGACTTCGCCGCCGCCTGCCGCGCCGCGGGGATCGCCCGGGCGGGCATCATGATCGAGACGCCGGCCGCCGCGCTGCTCGCCGCGGAGCTGTTCGCCGTGGTCGACTTCGTCAGCCTCGGCACCAACGACCTCACGCAGTACACGATGGCTGCGGACCGGCTGTCCGCCCCGCTCGGAGCGCTCAACGACCCGTGGCAGCCGGCGGTGCTGAGACTGATCGGCACCGTGGGCGAGGCCGGACGGGCGGCGGGCAAGCCGGTGGGCGTGTGCGGCGAGGCCGGCGCGGATCCGGCGCTGGCGCCCGTGCTGGTCGGGCTGGGGGTCACCAGCCTGTCGATGACGGCGCGGTCGCTCGCCCGGGTGGCGGCCCGGCTGCGCACGGTGACCGCGGAGGACTGCCGGCGCGCCGCCGCCGCCGCACTCGGTGCCACGACCGCGGCCGAGGCCCGCGCCGCCGTGGCCGCCGCACTCGGCTGACGGTGTGCCGAAAGCCGCCTGGGATCTCAGCCGAGCGTGAGCACGAAGGCGTCGCCGTCGGCGGTCACCGTGACGTGGGTCAGGTCGGCCACGACCGCATCGGGGGCGTGCGCGGCGGCACCGGCGCCCACGCCGATCACGCGCATGCCCGCCGCGCGCGCGGCCTGGATCCCGGCGCCGGAGTCCTCGAAGACGACGCAGTCCGCCGGATCCACGCCCAATCGGGTCGCGCCGAGCAGGAAGCCCTCGGGATCGGGCTTGGAGGCGCTCACGTGCTCGGCGGTGACCGGGCCGGCCGGCACCGCGAGGGCCGCCGCGTCCATGCGCACCCGCATCAGCCGGTCGTCGGCCGAGGTCACGATCGCGTGCGGGAACGGCGCGAGGGCCGCGAGGAACGCGGCGGCTCCCGGCACCTCGACCACGCCGCTCACGTCACCGCTCTCGCGGACCAGCATCTCCCGGTTCTCGGCGAGGTTCTGCTCATGCGGGCGATCGGGCAGCATGATCGCCATGCTCTGATGCCCCTGGCGGCCGTGCACGACGCTCAGCACGAAGGCGGGATCCAGCCCGTGCGGCTCGGCCCAGGCCAGCCACAGCCGCTCCACGACGGCGGTCGAGTCGACGAGCGTGCCGTCCATGTCGAGCAGGGCGGCGCGGGCGCGGAACGTCTGGGTCATCGTCCCAGGCTAATGGCCGCGCGTCGCCGTGCCGCGTCGCCCGGGGACCTCCTATGGTGGATC
Organism: Actinomycetota bacterium; assembly: GCA_018268515.1. Taxonomy (GTDB): domain Bacteria; phylum Actinomycetota; class Actinomycetes; order Actinomycetales; family Microbacteriaceae; genus Microbacterium. Next base: position 27,571 of record JAFDWK010000013.1, on the reverse strand, counting down.
CGGAGGAGCGGATGAGAGCTGAGTGGGAACGATGGGTCGCCCGGCTGCGTGAGGCCCGTGCGAATGCGTCGCCGCGGGAGGTCGCGGAGACCGACGCGCTGCTGACCGGCGCCGGCGCGTTCGTGGTGGGCTTCCTCGTCTCGCTCGCCCTGTTCGGGCAGCGCAACCTCGCGATCACCGGCGCCTGGTCGGTGGGCACGGTCGCCGCGGTCGGCGGTGCGATCGTCGCCGTGATCGCGTTCGTGCTGGGACGCGTGGCCGCGCGACGGGAGGCGGCGGCGATCGCGACGCCCGCGGATCCGCCCCTCGCTCACGACGGCTTCGCGACACCCGGCCAGCGGCTGCGGTGGTACGAGCTGACCGCCATCGCCTTCGCCCATGCCGCGGTCGCGCTGCTCGCCCTGCTCGGGCTCGCCGAGCTGCTCGAGGCCGGTTTCCGCGATGCGCCGGTGTTCCCCTTCCCCGGAGCGGTGCTCGTCGGCGTCGCCCTCGCCCTGACCGCGTACGTCTGCGCGCTCAGCGCCGGTGCGCTCAGCCCCGGAACGATCGCCGTGATCCTCGCCGTCTACCTCGTCATCGGGGCGCTGACGGCGATGCTGGGCGCGTCGGATCCGCACTGGTGGCGCGACAACCTGTCCGCGCTCGGGATGTCCAGCAACGCCTCGGCGCCCGCGTTCAACGGCACCCTCATCGTCGCCGGCGTCATGGTCACCACCATCGCCCGCTACGCGACCGCGGCGCTGCCGACCGCGGATCCGAAGGACCGCCGCGGTCGCGACATCGTGCGCGTCGGCCTGATCCTGATCGGCATCCTGCTCGCGTGCGTCGGGGTGTTCCCGGTCGACGCGTTCTTCGTGCTGCACAACACGGTGGCGACCGGGATGGCCGTGGCCTTCGCGGTCGTGGTGGTGGGCCTGCCATGGTTCCTGCGGCGGATCTCGCGGGTGTTCGTCGTGCTGGGCTGGGTGTACGTGGCCGTGATCGCCCTGCTCGGGATCTTCTTCGCGACCGGCTACTACAACCTCACCGCGGTCGAGCTCATCGCCGCCGTGCTGATCTTCAGCTGGATCATCCTGTTCCTGCGTGCCGCGAGCATCGGCCACGGCACCACGACAGACCACGGCGGCGTCCGCCGGGTCGACGCGGCCCGACGCTGACGAGGATCAGGGCGCGGATCCGGATCCTTCGCGGCACGACATGTCCGGCGCGCTCGGCGACAACCCTCGGGCTGTCGTCGCGGACGACAATGGGAGCATCCATCGTCGTCCGCACACTCGAAGGAGAGACCGATGACCGACACGTCCGCTGTGTCCGCGCTGCTCGAGCGCATCCAGGCGCCTGAAGGCTCCGGCCGGGAGATTCCCGATGCCGCCACGCGCGAGGTCATCGGCCGCGCCCCCGCGCAGACCGTCGCCGACCTCGACGACGCGATCGCGCGCGCCAAGGCCGCGCAGCCCGCCTGGGACGCGCTCGGCCACGCGAAGCGCAGCGAGCTGCTGCTGGCCGCCGCCGACGCGATCGACGCGAACGCCGAGGCGCTCGCGCAGCTGCTCTCGCGCGAGCAGGGCAAGCCGCTGAACGGCCCGAACGCCCGCTTCGAGCTGGGCGCGTGTTCTGCCTGGCTGCGCACGAACGCGACCACCGAGCTTGCGCCCGAGGTGCTCGTGGACGACGAGAACCTGCATGCCGAGCTGGTCTACAAGCCCGTCGGCGTGGTCGGCGCGATCGGCCCGTGGAACTGGCCGCTGATGATCACCATCTGGCAGATCGGCCCGTCGCTGCGGATGGGCAACACGGTCGTCGCCAAGCCCAGCGAGTACACGCCGCTGAGCGTGCTCGCGATGCTCTCGGTCATGAACGACGTGCTCCCGGCCGATGTGCTCATCGGGATCTCCGGCGACCGCGAGGTGGGCGCGCGGCTCGCGGCCCACCCCGACATCGACAAGATCATGTTCACCGGATCCACGGCCACCGGCCGCAAGATCATCGAGAGCTCGGCCGGCAACCTCGCCCGGCTCACGCTCGAGCTCGGCGGCAACGACGCCGGCATCGTGCTCCCCGGAACGGATCCGGCCGCGATCGCCGAGGACCTGTTCTGGGGCGCGTTCATCAACACCGGCCAGACCTGCGCGGCCATGAAGCGCCTCTACGTGCACGACTCGCTGTACGACCAGGTCGTGGACGCGCTCGCCGGCATCGCCGCGAACGTTCCGATCGGCAACGGCCTGGATGAGGACAACGTGCTCGGCCCGCTGCAGAACAAGCAGCAGTTCGACATCGTCTCGCGCCTCGTCGAGGACGCCAGGGCCCGCGGCGCCCGCATCGTCACGGGCGGCGAGGCGGCGCCCGAGCTCGGCGAGCTGTTCTACCGGCCCACGATCGTGGCCGACATCGCCAACGACGCGGCGCTCGTGCAGGAGGAGCAGTTCGGGCCGGCGCTGCCGATCATCCGCTACTCCGACGTGGACGAGGCGTTCGCGCTCGCCAACGCGGTCGACGTGGGCCTCGGCGCCTCGGTGTGGTCGAGCGACCCGGAGGCGGCGCGCGAAGCCGCGACCCGCATGCAGTCCGGCACGGTGTGGATCAACTCGCACGGCGGGCTGCACCCGATGGTGCCGTTCGGCGGGGTGAAGAGCTCGGGCTACGGTCTCGAGTTCGGCGTCGCGGGCCTCAAGTCCGTCGCCGTCCCGCAGGTCGTCTCCGGCCCCGGTCGGAAGGCCTGAGACATGGCCGATGCGACCGGGGTGCGCTCCGCGATCGTCGTCGGAGCCGGCACCTCGGGGAGCATCGTCACCCGGCGTCTCGTGGACGCCGGGTACGACGTGACGCTCATCGAGGCCGGCGGATACGACACCAACCCCGCGATCCACGACCCCTCCCGCGCGGGCGAGCTCTGGCACGCCGCCGAGGACTGGGACTACTTCACCGTGCCACAGGAGCATGCGGCCGGGCGCCGGCTGCACCTGCCGCGCGGCAAGGTCACCGGCGGATCCCATGCGCTGAACGCCATGATCTGGGTGCGCTGCGCGGCGAGCGACTTCGACGGCTGGGAGCGCGCCGGCGCGACAGGCTGGGGCTGGTCCGAGGTTCTCCCCGTGTACGAGGCGATCGAGAACGATCCGCTGCCCGTGACCGACGACTACCCGCTCGTGCCGATCCAGCAGTCGATCATCGCCGCCGCGGTCGAGGAGGGCCTCGCGCACAACCCCGACTACAACGGCGGCACGCTCGACGGCGTCTCGCAGGAGCAGGTCACGATGCGGGACGGCCGGCGCGTCAACACCTGGATGGCGTATGTGCGGCCGGTCGAGGACGCCCCGAACCTGCGGATCGTCACGGACGCCGAGGTGCACTCCGTGATCGTCGAGGACGGCGTCGCCGTGGGCGTGCGCCTGAGCGGCGGCGCCGCCCTTCGAGAGCCTCAGGGGCCGGCCGGAGCATCCGAGCTCCGCGCCGACGAGGTGATCCTCGCCGCCGGCGCCCTCGGCAGCCCGGCGATCCTGCTGCGCAGCGGCATCGGCCCGCGCGAGGACCTCGAGGCGCTCGGCATCGACGTGCTCCGCGATGCTCCGGCGGTCGGCGCGAACCTGCACGACCACCTGCTCTCACCGGTGATCTTCACGACCCGGGAGCCGGTCGGAGCGCCGCAGCCCGGAGTGTCGGTGACCCAGACCCATCTGTTCTGGCGCTCGCGCGAGGATCTGGTCGAGCCCGACACCCAGCCGATCCACTTCTCGGTGCCGATGTGGGGCGAACTCGAGCCCCGCCCCGGCCCCCACGGACCCGGCGACGGGTTCTCGCTCATGGCCGGGCTCGTCACGCCGCACAGCCGCGGGTCGCTGCGCCTGTCGGGGCCGGACACCGCGGATCCGCTCCTCATCGACCTCGCCGCCCTCGAGGACGACAGGGACGTGGCCGCGCTCGCGGCATCCGTGCGGCAGGCCCGGCGGATCGGCGCCCGGCCCGCGCTCGCCGGGGAGTGGGGCGCGACCGAGGCCTACCCGGGCCCGGAGGTGTCGGACTCCGACGTCGAGGACTGGGTGCGCCGCACCGCGATCACCTACCACCACCAGGTCGGCACCTGCCGGATGGGATCGGATCCGGATGCCGTCGTGGATCCGCGCCTGCGCGTGAACGGCGTCGCGGGACTCCGGGTGATCGACGCCTCGGTCATGCCGACGATCACCACGGGCAACACCAACGCTCCCGCCGCCGTGATCGGCGAACGGGGCGCGCGGTTCGTGCTCGAGGACGCCGCCGGCTGATCGGAGTTCTCCGCGGCCCGGCGTCTCGTCAGCGCCGGCCGCGGAGATCGGCGAGCAAACCCTGCAGCCCGGCTTCGATGCGCTCATCGTCGGCGACCTCCGGCAGCAGTACGGACACCATCTGCCATCCGGCGTTGCGTGAGGCGATCTCGCCGACGGCCGTGTCGATGTCGATGTGATCGGCGAGTTCACCGTCCTCCCGCGCTTCGAGGAGGAAACGACGGAACTGGTCCCGCCAGCGCTGGTTGTTCTCGCGATGGATCTGGGTGACGCGAGTGTCCTGCGAAGCATGGTCCCAGAAGGCTATGACGACGCGGGCGTACTTGGGCCCGAGAACCCCGAAGGGGAGGATCTCGCGACACATCTGCTCCAGGGCGTCGAGGCCCCGCTTGCCCGCCACTTCGGTGAGGATCCGCCCGTTTGCCTGCACATGCAGCCGGACGAAGGACGCCGTGAGCAGGCTCTCCTTGGTGGGGAAGTAGCGGGCGATCGCGCCGTGGGTATAGCCGGCCTCGGCGGCGATCTGACGCATGGTGACTCTCTCGAAGCCCTCCCGGGCGATCACCTTGGTGGCCGCATCCGCGATGTGGTTCCGCCGTTCGTCGTGATCAACGATCTTGGGCACGTCAGTCCTCCTCCGACCTTGAAGATCCTAGGGGTGCGACGGTGGGGAGCCGTCTCAACTTTCGCGTCCTGTTGGACACGAAAATTCTAAGACTTCTTGACAAGGCTAACTCCTTGCTGGATATTTGAGTGACCAACTGGTGATTAAAGACGATGAAGTCGCACCGTAGCGACGCGTCTGATCCGAGATCTCCTCCCTCGCTCCGACAGGAAGCCACACATGCACATCACGCGCGCACTCCGAGCCGTCGCCGCGGTCGCCGCCCTCGGCGCGGCCGTCGCCCTCGCCGGCTGCTCGTCCTCGTCCGGCTCCGCCGAGCCCGGCAAGAAGGGCGACCTGACCACCGTGAAGGTCGCCACGATCGGGCTCACCTCCGACGGCAGCCTGCTGACCGGGATGGCGAAGGGGTTCTTCGCCGACGAGGGGCTGAAGATCGAGACCTCGATCGTCGCGAACCCGCCCGCCGGTCTCGCCGCCGCGCAGAGCGGCCAGGTCGACGTCGCCTACTCGCCCAGCATCCCGCTGCTGAACGCGCTCAGCCAGGGCGTGAAGATGAAGGTCATCGCGGCCGCCGACGGCTACCCGGACAAGGCGACGAGCGCTGCGGACCCCGCCAAGTACGACGACACCGGCCTGTTCGCCAGCGCGGCCAGCGGTATCACCTCCGTCACGCAGCTCGCCGGCAAGACCATCGCGATCCCGGCCCGCAAGGCCCAGCTCGAGGTCGTCATCGCCGAGCAGCTGAAGAAGGACGGCATCGATCCGGCGACGGGCGTCAAGTGGGTCGTGCTCGACTTCACCTCCGCGGTCGCGGCCCTCAAGAGCGGCAACGTCGACGCGGCCGCGCTCGTGAGCCCCTTCACCGCGCAGGCCGCCGCCGCCGGCGACCCGCAGCTCTCGGCGCCCTCGATCGGCTTCTTCGAGACCGGCGCCACCGGCCTGTGGACCGCGGGCGATTCGACGGTGCAGTCCAAGAAGGACGTCATCAGCGCCTTCCAGCGCGCGATCACGAAGTCGAACGAGTACGCCACCGCCCACCCGGAGGAGGCCATCAAGGCCGGCCTCGCATACACGAAGTCGACGCTGACGGTCGACCAGGTGAAGGTGCCGGTGTGGCCGGCCACGGTCGCCGCGGAAGATCTGCAGCGTCCCGACGACAAGATGGTCGCTCTCGGCTTCCTGAAGAAGCCCGTCGACCTCACGGGCGTCAACATCTCGAAGTGAGCATCGTGAATCGTTCCCGGATCGTCCCCGCGCTGCTCGGCGCCGCCGGGGCGCTGACCGCCCTCGTGGTGTGGCAGCTCGCGGCGACCGTCGGTCCGCTCGCCGGCGCGCCGCTGCCCTCGGCCCTCGAGGCGCTGGGGGCGGCGGGCCGGCTGCTGGGCACGCCGCAGCTGTGGCAGGCCACGGCGGACACCCTCGTCATGGCCCTCACCGGGCTCATCATCGCCGCGCTCGTCGGCGTGCTGCTGGGCATCGCGATCGGATCCTCTCCGCTCGCGATGCACGCGACCCGTGTGCCGCTGGAGTTCCTCAAGCCGATCCCGCCGATCGTGATCCTCCCCGTCGTCGTGCTGGTGCTCGGCCCGACGGCGGGGATGGGCACGTTCCTCGTCTTCTTCGGCTCCTTCATCGCGATCGCGGTGCAGTCCTCGGCAGGCGTCTTCGACACCGACCCCGTCGCCCGGGCGACTGGCGCCTCCTACGGCATGAGCCGCACGGAGATCCTCGCGCGCATCGTGATCCCGAGCGCACTGCCCTACATCGGCACGGCGCTGCGGGTCGCCGCGCCGACCTCGCTCGTCATCGCCGTGGTGGCCGGTCTGCTCGGCGGCGGGCCCGGACTCGGGCAGAGCCTGCTCATGTCGCAGATCTCCGGAAACCAGCCCGAGCTGTTCGGCTACGTGCTGATCCTCGGCGTGCTGGGACTTCTCATCCAGGGGCTGAGCCAGTGGGGCGAGCGGCGCCTGCTGCACTGGCACCCGCAGTACCGGAAGGCGGAGCACGCATGAGCACCACCACGCCCAACCTCACCACCTCCGTGCAGACGGGCGCCCGGCTGCGGCGCGGTCGTCGGCTGAGCGCGTCCCCGCGCTGGTTGCTGGTCGTCGTGGAGATCGCGGTCCCCGTCGTGCTCATCGCACTGTGGTGGATCGCCTCGGCGGGATCCACCAACACGTTCTTCCCCCCGCTGTCCGCGATCCTCGCCCGCCTCGGCGAGCTGATCGGCACGCCGGCGTTCCTCGGCGACATCGCCATCTCCGTGCTGAACCTGCTGGTGTCGTTCCTGATCGCGACGGTCGCGGGCGTGCTGCTGGGCTGCGCGCTCGGGCTGGTCGCGCCGCTGAGCTGGTTCGTCGAGCCGACGATCCACTTCTTCCGCGCGATCCCGCCGGTCGCGCTCGTGCCGATCTTCGTGTCGCTGCTCGGCTTCGGCAACGGCACCCGCATCCTGTCGATCTCGCTCGCCGCGCTGTTCCCGATCCTCATCTCCACGATCGACGGAGTGCGCGCCGGGGATCCCACGCTGCAGATGGTCGGCCGGGTGTACCGGCTCACCCGCGCCGAGCGGCTGTTCCAGGTGACGCTGCCGGCCGCGAGCCCGCGGATCCTCTCCGGCATGCAGGTGAGCCTCATCACGGCGTTCGTCGTGATGATCGCGAGCGAGATGCTCGGATCCTCCGCGGGGCTGGGAGCGGCCACGCTGCTCGCGCAGCAGTCGTTCGCGATCGCCGACATGTGGGCGGGCATCATCGTGCTCGGCGTGCTCGGCTACCTGTCCACCGCCCTGTTCGTCCTGTTCCGCCGCACCGTGCTGCGCTGGTACATCGCCTCACAACAACTGGAGAAGAGCGAATGAGCATCGCCGCCACCGCCCCGCGCCTGAGCGTGCAGGGCCTCGCCAAGACCTATCGGACCAAGAGCGGCGATGTGCCGGTGATCGCCGATCTCACGTTCGACGTGCAGGCCGGCGAGGTGGCCTGCATCGTCGGGCCTTCCGGCATCGGCAAGACCACGCTGCTGAAGTGCCTGACCGGACTGCAGCCGCTGACCGCCGGATCCGCTCGGATCGACGGCGTCGAGATCGACGGGCCGCCGGAGGAGATGGCGCTCGTCTTCCAGGAGTACACGCGCTCGCTGATGCCGTGGCTCACCGTGCAGAAGAACGTCCGGCTGCCGCTCAGGCATCTGCGTCTGAGCGCCGCCGAGCGCGAGGAGCGCATCACCGCGGCGCTCGCCGCGGTCGGACTCGCCGGCGCGGGCGCGAAGTACCCATGGCAGCTCTCCGGCGGCATGCAGCAGCGCGTCGCGATCGCCCGTGCGATCGCGTACCGCCCCGAGGTGCTCGTGATGGACGAGCCGTTCGCCTCGGTCGACGCGCAGACCCGGTTCGAGCTCGAAGACCTGTGCCTGCGGATCCGCGAGCAGTTCGGCATGACGATCCTGCTCGTCACCCACGACATCGACGAGGCCGTCTACCTCTCCGACCGGGTCATCGTGCTGGGCGAGCGGCCCGCGCGCGTCACCGAGATCATCGAGATCGACTTCGGCGGTCCCCGCGACCAGCTGGAGACCCGCGCGACCGCGGAGTTCGCGGAGCTGCGCACGCGGATCTTCGGCCTCATCCGGAAGGCGGGCTGAATGGATCCCGTGGCGCGCGGCTACGAGGGCTTCCGGGGGCGCGTCGGAGAGTTCACCTCCGAGTCGGAGCCCGCGTGGCCGGTCCGGCCGACCGCCCGCGAGGGCGCTCCGAACATCGTCGTGGTCCTGATCGACGATCTCGGCTTCAGCGACCTCGGTCCCTTCGGCAGCGAGATCCCGACGCCGCACATCGACGCGCTCGCCGAGGGCGGGTGGACGTTCACGAACTACCGCACGGCGCCGATGTGCTCGCCGGCCCGCGCCGCGCTGCTGACCGGGCTGAACCCGCACCGGGCCGGCTTCGGATTCGTCGCGCACACCGACCCGGGCTACCCGGGCTTCGCGTGCGAGCTGCCCGCGGCCGCCCCCACGATCGCAGAGTCGCTGCGGGCCGGCGGGTATGCCACCTTCGCCGTGGGCAAGTGGCATCTGACGCTGGAGACGCGGTTGCATGATGGGGCGGATCGGTCGTCGTGGCCGTTGCAGCGCGGGTTCGACCGGTATTTCGGGTCGATGGACGGGTTCACGTCGTTGCATCATCCGCATCGTCTGGTGCAGGACAATTCGGTGGTCGACATCGCGGAGTTCCCCGACGGCTACTTCCTCACCGATGAGCTGACCGACCGGGCGATCGCGATGATCGACGAGCTCCGCGTGAACGAGGCGCGCAAGCCCTTCTTCCTCTACTACGCGCACACGTCGGTGCACGGGCCGATCCAGGCCAAGGAGCAGGACATCGAGCGCCATCGCGGGCGCTACGAGGCCGGTTGGAATGCGCTGCGGGAGGAGCGCTTCGCCCGTCAGCGCGCCCGTGGCATCGTGCCGGCGCATGCCGCACTGCCCGTGGATGCGCTCGCGGACGGCGACCGGATCCCGCGCTGGGACGACCTCGGCGCCGAGGAGCGGGCGCTGTTCGCGCGGCACATGGAGGTCTATGCGGCCTCCGTGGACGAGGTGGATCAGAGTGTGGGGCGGCTGCTGGCGCGGCTGGAGGAGTTGGGTGAGCGGGAGAACACGATCATCGTGGTCGCCAGCGACAACGGCGGCACCGCCGAGGGCGGTCCCACCGGCACCCGCAGCTACTTCGCCCAGTTCGGGATGCACGGCGCGGTGCCGGACGGCTGGGTGACGGATGTGCCGCGGGATGTGGCGGAGATCGGCGGGCCCCGGCTGTACGGCCAGTACCCGACCGGCTGGGCGCGGGTCTCGAACACCCCGTTCCGCTCGTTCAAGTCGAGCACCTACGAGGGCGGCGTGCACGCGCCGCTCGTGATCTCCTGGCCGGCGGGGGCCGAGGCCCCGGGCCTGCGCGAGCAGTTCGTGTTCGTGTCGGATCTCGCGCCCACCCTGCTCGACCTCGCCGGCGTCTCCCGGCCGGAGCGCTGGAACGGCGAGGCCGCGCCGGAGATCGACGGCGGCAGCATCGCCGGAGTCCTCGCCGATCCCGAAGCCCCCGGGCGGGAGCAGCAGTACTTCGAGTGCGTCGGCCGGCGTGCGCTGGTCGACGGGGAGTGGAAGGCGGTGTCGCCGGTCGCCCCCACGCGCGCACAGGGCGCGGCGGGCGGCACCTGGGAGCTCTACCACCTGCCCAGCGATCCGACCGAGACCCGGGACCGCGCGCAGGACGAGCCCGAGCGGGTGCGAGCGCTCGCCGAGCGCTGGCGGCATGAGGCCTGGCGCAACACCGTGTTCCCGCTGGACGACGACGGCACGCTGCATACCGTACGGCCCGACTCCGAGGCGGCGCTGTCGGCCCCGGTCTCGCTCGTGCCGTTCCGCCCGCCGCTGGAGCGGTTCCGCTCGGCGCGGCTGACGGTGCTGCGCTCCTTCGACGTGCACGCCGAGCTCGACCTCGCCGCGGCGGCGGAGGGCGTGATCCTGGCGCACGGCGACCAGGGCGGCGGATACCTGCTCGCGCTGGACGGCGGCGAGCTGCTGCTGTCGTACAACGCCTACGGGGCGATGCGGCGGATCCGTTCTGCGGCGCCGGCGCCCGGCCGACACCGCATCGACCTTCGGGTGCGGGCCGATCTCGGTCTGCGCTGGAGTCTCGCGGTCGATGTGGGCGGCGTGGAGCGGCTCCGCCTGGACGACGTGCCGATGCTGGCCGGCATGGCGCCGTTCACCGGGATCAGCGTCGGCTACGACTACGGCGGCCCGGTGGACTGGGAACTGTACGAACGGCACCGCTCGAACCGGTTCCGCGGAGGCCGGATCCTCTCCCTGCAGTATGTGCCGGGCGAGGTGTCGCCGGAGGACGCGACGGTGCTCCGCGCGATCGAGCGGGAGATGCGCGACCTCGTGGACTGAGCGGGCACCGGCGGAACCATGCGGGTATTGTCAGGTGCTGTGAGTGTGCGCATCGAGAGGGTCGATCTGCCGGGAATCGGCGTGCGGAACGATCTCGTCACCGAACGCGGCGACCGGCTGGGCGTGATCCTGTTCCGGGACGGGGAGCGGCAGCTCGCCGTCTACGACGCCGACGATCCGGACTCGGCCCGCTACTCGGTGCCCATCACCGAGGACGAGGCCGAGGCACTCTCGGACATGTTCGGCGCGTCCGTGGCGATCACCCGCCTGACCAAGCTGACCGACGAGACCGACGGCCTGTACACCGAGAAGATCAAAGTCGGCGTGAACTCGCCGTACGCGGGATCCACCCTCGGCGACACCCGGATGCGCACCCGGACGCACGTCTCGATCGTCGCGATCCTGCGCGATCGCAAGGTCATCCCCTCGCCCACACCCGACGAGCAGCTGCGCACCGGAGACATCATCGTGGCCGTCGGCACCCGGACCGGCCTGGACACCGCGATGAGGCTCATCGATCACGGCCCCGCGTAGACCGGGCCCGGAGCGATGCACGACACCACGACGATCCTCATCGAGGTCGGAGCGCTGCTGTTCGGCATGAGCCTGCTCGGCCGGCTCGCCAACCGCATCGGTCTCTCGCCCATCCCGTTCTACCTGATCGCCGGGCTGTTGTTCGGCACCGGCGGCCTGATCCCCCTCGACGCCAGCCAGGAGTTCTTCGAGGTCGGATCCGAGATCGGCGTGATCCTGCTGCTGGCGCTGCTCGGGCTGGAGTACACCGCCGACGAGCTGCTGTACGGGCTGCGCCGCTCCCGGACCTCGGGGTTGTTCGACATGCTGTTCAACGCGCTGCCCGGTGCGGCGTTCGCCCTGCTGCTGGGCTGGGGTCCGGTCGCCGCGGTCGCGCTCGCGGGGATCACCTGGGCGACCTCCTCGGGGGTGGCTGCGAAGCTGCTGCGCGACCTCGGCCGCGTCGGCAACAGGGAGACCCCGGTCGTCCTGTCGGTGCTGGTGATCGAGGACCTCGCGATGGCGTTCTACCTCCCGATCCTGGCCGCCCTCGTGGTCGGCGCGGGGCTGCTGCAGGGCGCGGTCACGGTGGCGATCGCGGTCGGCGTGGTCGCGCTCATCCTCGTGCTCGCGCTGCGCTTCGGCGGCCTGGTATCGAAGCTGTTCACCCCCGACCTCGCCGAGCCGCTCGTGCTCGGCGTGCTCGGGCTCACGATGCTCGTCGCGGGCCTCGCCGAGAAGGTCAGCGTCTCGGCCGCCGTGGGCGCGTTCCTCGTGGGCATCGCGCTCTCGGGGCGCGTGGCGCACTCCGCCGAGGAGGTGCTGAGCCCGCTGCGTGACCTGTTCGCCGCGGTGTTCTTCGTGTTCTTCGGGCTGGCGACGGATGCGACGCACCTCGGGGATGTGCTGCTGCCCGGGATCCTGCTGGGGATCATCACCATGGGCACCAAGGTCGCCAGCGGCTATCTCGCCGCGAAACGCGCCGGGATCGGCGTGCCGGGACGCTGGCGGGCCGGCTTCGCGCTCACCGTGCGCGGGGAGTTCTCGATCGTGATCGCAGGCATCGCCGCCTCGGCGGCGCCCCAGCTCGCCAGCCTCGCGGCGGTGTACGTGCTGACGACGATCTTCGGCGGATCGCTGCTCATGCGCCTGCCGGATGTGGACTGGTTCAAGCGGATGACACGGCGCCGGTCGCAGGCCGCGCACGTCGCCTGACCGGGCCCTCCTCGGCCGCGGAGGCTGCGGTCCGCGCGCCGGCTACGCGCGGCGCCTCAGTCGTCCAGCAGCGCTGCGGCGAACATCGGGCGGGCGGCATCGGCGCTCGGCGGGTGGAACAGGCCCGCGGTGGCGTCGCGGTAGAGCCGGCTCAGCTCGTGGCCGTTGTCGAAGCCGGCCCCGCCCGTGCACATGAGCGCCGCCTCCGCGGCGCGGCGGGCGGCGGTCGAGGCGTTCAGCCGGGCGCTCACGAGCAGCAGCGGCCAGCGCGCGCCGTGGTCCGCCAGCTCGTCGAAGTCGCGGCAGTAAGCCTCCAGCTGGGCCGGCACCGCCAGGTACTCCAGGTGCGCGTCGGCGAGCCGGGTGCGCGACTCGGGCACCTCGGCGTAGCTCGCGCCCGCCTTCGCCGAACGACGCTTCTTCAGGCCCGCGGCGCCCAGCTCGAGTGCGCGGCGTGCGACGCCGGCGTAGACGGATCCGATCAGCAGCTGGAAGTTGCTCGTGATCGCGAACGTGAGCAGATCCGGGACGCGGCCGACGCCGATGCGGCGATTCACCCGCTCGGGCGCCATGCGCACATCGGTCAGGATCGTCGCGCGGCTCTGCGAGGCCCGCATCCCCATCACGTCCCACTGGTCGGACACGGCGATGCCTTCCGCGGTGCGCTCGAGGAAGCCGTAGACGAGCATCGGATTCTCGGGATCCGTGTCGTCGCGGCCGTGCGTGATGAGCCGGGTCCAGACGGGGGAGAGGGACGTGAAGATCTTGACCCCGCTGAGCAGGTAGCCGCCGTCGGGCTGCGGGACCGCGATGGTCTTCGAGTCCTGCATGACCCAGTCGTTGGAGGGCTCGCTGATCCCGAACGCGAAGATCTCACCGGCGATCGCCTCCGTGAACACCTGGTCGAGGGAGTGGTCGCCGCGGTCGGCGAGGGCCTTCGCGACGCCCGTGCACATGAGGTGCATGTTCACCGCGAGGGCCGTCGCCGGGGCCGCGGTCGCGAGCCGCTGCTGCAGGTGCGAGACCTCGTCGAGACTCAGTCCCGGGCCTCCGTGCGCCTCCGGCACGAACAGCAGCAGGTAGCCGCGTTCGGCGAGCTCGGTCAGGTCCTCGTCGAAGAACCGGTTCTCGCGGTCGTAGCGAGCCGCACGGTCACGGAATCGCTCGAGCACCTCGTCCGGGAGGTAGCGCTCGGCGAGCTCGGCGCGGCGGGTGAGACGGTCGGTCATCGTGCCTCCTGTGGTTCGTCGACAAGGGGAGCCTCCAGCACGACGGCACCGTTGTGGCCGCCGAAGCCGAACGAGGGGGAGAGGACGCGGCGGATCCGGCCGGCGTCGCGTGCGGTGCCGCGGACGATGTCCCAGTCCGCGAACTCCGGATCGTCGAGGTTGATCGTGGGCGGGATCAGGCCGGTCTGCAGCGTGCGGATCGCGAGGATCGCCTCGACCGCGCCCGAGGCGCCGAGCAGGTGCCCCGTGCTCGACTTCGTGGCGGTGATCGGGATCCGGCGGGCCCGGTCGCCGAACACGGCGTCGAGGGCGGCGAGTTCGGCCGCGTCTCCGGCCGGCGTGCCCGTGCCGTGCGCATTGACGTGGTCTATACCGTCGGCGGCATGCGCATCGAGGCCCGCGTCGGCGAGCGCGGCGGCGACGGCCTGCGCCGCACCGCGCCCCCGCGGGTGCGGAGCCGTCGGGTGGTGCGCGTCGCTCGATTCGCCGAATCCCGCCAGCACGGCGAGCGGCTCCGCGCGGCGCTCGCGGGCGGCGTCCTCGGCCTCGAGCAGCAGGGCCGCGGCGCCCTGGGACATCACGAAGCCGCGTCGTCCGCGGTCGAACGGGCGGCTCGCCGCGGCCGGATCCGTCTCGTATCCGCCGGCGAGCGCCCGCAGGTTCGCGTTCGCCGCGAGGTTGACCGCATTGAGGCAGTCCTCCATGCCCACCACGAGCACGGCGTCGGCGTAGCCGTGCCGGATGCGGCGCAGCGCATCGCCGAGGGCTATCGCGCTCGATGCACAGGTCGCGGTCACGCCGTGCGCGGTGCCGCGGGCACCGTAGCGTTCGCTCAGCAGCGCCGCCGCCGCGTCCGGGGCGCCGTGCACGACCACGCTCAGCGGCACGGCGCGCGGGCCGCGGGCGTCCAGCGCCCGGGTGGCGGCCTGCATCTGATCGACCGGGCCGGATCCGGTCGCGGCGAGGACGGCCGTGCGCGCCGGATCCCAGGGGAGCGCGGCGCCGGCGCGCAGTGCGGCGGGGTCGACGCCGGCCTGGGCCAGGGCCTGGTCGGCGGCGGCGATCGCCCAGAGCTGCAGCGGGCTGAGGCGGCGGCGCAGCGGCGGATCCACGATCCCGGTCGCGTCGAAGCCGCGGATCCGGCCGCCGATCCGCACGGCGAGGCCCTGGAACTCCGGCTCGTCGAGGGTCGTGATCGCGCTCCGGCCGCTCACGACCGCGTCCCACAGCGCGGGGACGTCGAGCCCGCTCGGTGTGACCGCGCCGAGCCCGGTGACGACGACGCGGCGGTCGATTCCCGGGCGGGAATTCGGCGCGGATCCGCCGCTCACAGCCGGATCCCTTCGCCGCGCTCGATGAGCTCCGTCGTCGCCGCGCGACGGATCTTGCCGCCCGCGGTGCGCGGGATCCGATCGAGCCGGTACCAGCGGCGCGGCACGAACTGCGGTGCCAGGCGGTCGCGCGCCCACGTCTGCAGGTCGGCCTTCACGGGGATCGCGCTCGCCGGGCCGTCCTCGACCACGAGCGCGACCACGGCGCCGAGTCGTGCGTCGGGCAGCGCCACCGCGCACACGGAGCCGAGCCCGGGCATCGCATCGAAGGCGCGCTCCACCTCGGGCAGCGAGACCTTGTGCCCGCCGGTCGCGATGATGTCGCCTGCGCGCCCGGCCAGCTGCAGTCGGCCGTCCACCATCCGGCCCACGTCGTGCACGGTCGCCCAGCCGTCGAGGCCGCGCAGCACGGCGTCGGTCGTCGCGGCGAGGTAGCCGTCCGAGCAGGCGGCGGCGCGGATCCACAGCGTGCCGAGCTCGCCATCGGGAACCCTGCGCCCGGCATCGTCGCGGATCTCGGCCGCCACCTCGTCGTACACCTCGAGCAGGGTGCCGTCGCCGCCGCGGCTGTCGCCGATGAAGCCGATCTCGGCGGCGCCGTAGTAGCTGATCAGCCGCACGTGCGGCAGGGCCGCGGCGAGGCCGTCGCGCAGGACGGACGGCAGGTTCGCGCCTCCGGTGACCACGAGCTCGAGCCCGGCGAACGCGGACGGATCCCTGCGCGCGGCGTCGATGAGCACCTGCACCACGGCCGGCACCGCGACGATGCGGGTGATCCGCTCGGCGGCGACGCGGCGGGCGAGCTGTGCGGCGTCGAACGCGTCCGCGAGATGCGCCCCGCCGCCGGTCGCAAGGCACTCGATGAGCGCGTACAGCGTGAGGCTGTACGACAGCGGTCCCGGTGCCAGGGTCGCGACGCCGGGGAGCGGCTCGAGGTGCGCGCTCGAGACGGCGATGTTCTCGCGGTACTGCCGCCGCGTCTTCAGGAACGCCTTCGGGTCGCTCGTGGTGCCGGAGGAGAAGAGCAGCAGGAACGCCTCATCGTCGTCGCGCACGGTCGGCGGATCCGCGGGGATCGCGGTCCGTTCGCGGTCGAGGAACTCCGCGAGCGTGAGCACGGTGCCGCTCCACCCGGCATCGACGAGAGCGGACGCGAGTGCGGCGTCGTCACTGACCACGAGCCCGATCCCCGCGGCGGTGATGACGTGCCTGCGGTGCGCAAGGGGCCACTGCGGGTCGATCGTGGCGGACACCGCGCGGTATCCGGCGAGGCCCGCGACGATCCGCGCCGCGTGGAAGGCGTTCGCGATGCTGACTGCGGTGATCGGGATGCCGCCGGTCTCGGGGGCGGGCGAGGGGGCAGCGGCCTGAGCGCGATGCGACGCATCCACGACCGCGAACACGCGGCGCGAGTCCTCGACGAGGCCGGCGTAGTCCAGAGCCGCGTCGTTGCCCACGATCGCCGGCTGGGTGGGGTGCTGCGCAGCGGTGGAGAGCACGGTCCTGGTGATCGGCATTCCCCGCCCTTCCCGTGACACGTGCGTTCCCGGGGTCGGCCGGCGTCGCCGATCCAGTCTATGACCGGGTGGTGGGATCGGGGCGGGGCGGGTCGGGTCGGGGTCGGGGTCGGGTCGGGCCGGGCCGGGGCCGCGGAACCGCCACGGGTCAGTCCGCAGGCGTCCCGTCCCGCAGCAGGGCGACCGCGGACGCGAGCGTGTCGCCGTCCGGGATCCGTCCCTCGGGGCTCAGCAGCCAGAGGATCCCGAGGCCCTGGGAGAGCACGAACTCCAGTTGCGCCAGCGCGACGGCCTGCTCCGGGGAGAGGTCGGGGTAGGCGGCGACAAGGCCCTCGGCCACGCCCCGGTATCCCTCCTCGACAGCGGCCTGCATGCGGGTCAGCGCGACCGGATCCCGCATCATGCGCACGGCGTTCTCCATGCTGGCCAGCAGCGTCTCCCGGTTCTCCGCGAAGACCGCGGGCATGCGGTTCCACAGGGAGGCGAAACCGGCGAGGCGGGGGAGCTCCCTCGCCTCCAGGATCGCGGCCTCCATGCCGTCGCCGATCCCGGTGCCGAGGGTATCGAGGAGCGCCTCCGTGACGAGCTTCTCCTTCGAGCCGAAGTGGTAGCCGATCGCGGCGAGGCTGACGCCGGCCTCCTGGGCGATGTCGCGCGCCGTGACGTTCGCGACGCCGCGCTCCACGATGACGCGGCGGGCTCCGGCGAGCAGGTCCTCACGATTTCCCATGTCGCCATCGTAGGGGCGATTTAGACGCTTGTACTAGACATGCGTCTCAGAGGGGTGTAGACATGCGTCTGAGACAAACGTCTGAATCTTTCGAACCGAGGAGCACGTCATGTCCGCACCCCACGTCCTCGTCTCCGGCGGCGGCATCGCCGGGATCGCCACGGCACTCCAGCTCGTCCGGAGCGGCATCCGCACGACGGTCGTCGAGCGCTCGCCGGAGCCGCGCCCGGGTGGGCAGGCCGTCGACCTGCGCGGGGCGAGCCGCGAG
This sequence comes from Actinomycetota bacterium, assembly GCA_018268515.1. Classification (GTDB taxonomy): domain Bacteria; phylum Actinomycetota; class Actinomycetes; order Actinomycetales; family Microbacteriaceae; genus Microbacterium. Next base: position 9,926 of record JAFDWK010000013.1, on the reverse strand, counting down.
GCCGCCGAGCGTATGGGGCTGATGTCCGGGATCCGCGCCCACCAGCTGCACGAGAGGGGGATGGTCTACGTCGACGGGCGCGGCCGCTCCTACGGCCGCATGCCGGTCGAGCTCTTCGACGGCCGCGGCGCCGTCGCCGACGTCGAGATCGCCCGTGGCGACCTGAATCGGGTGCTCCTCGACGCGCTCGCCGAGGCGGACGCTGCGGCGCCGGGTCTGCTCTCGCCGCGCTACGGCGACCGGATCGAGGCCCTCGCGCAGGACGAGACCGGCGTTGAGGTGCGCTTCGCCTCGGGCGCCGCGGGGCGCTTCGACGCGGTCGTCGGCGCGGACGGCGTGCATTCCGCCACCCGTCGCCTGGCGTTCGGCCCCGAGGAGCTGTTCGCCACCCGGCTCGGCGGCTATGCCGCGTTCTTCACGATGCCGACGCCGGCCGGCATCGAGGACGGCTGGTTCTCGATGCGCATCGTGCCCGGGGCGATGCTCGGGATCCGCCCCGATCATGACCCGTCCACATCGAAGGCCATGCTCACGCTGCGGGTGGACCACGATCCGGCGCTGCGCGGCGACAGGGCGGCGCAGGAGGCGCTGATCCGGCGGATCCTCTCCGGCGCCGGCTGGCAGGCTCCGGCGGTGCTCGCCGCGATGGGCGGGGCCGACGACTTCTACTTCGACGAGCTGGCGCGAGTCGACGTGCCGGACGTCGCCCAGGGTCGCGTGGCGCTCGTCGGCGACGCCGGGTACTGCGGGTCTCCGCTCAGCGGCATGGGCACGGCGATGGCGCTGGTCGGGGCGTACGTGCTCGCCGCCGAGATCGCGGATGCGGCGGGAGGGGATCTGTCCGCGGCACTGGCGCGCTACGCGCAGCGGATCGATCCGTTCATCGCCGACGGCAAGAAGATCCCGTTCGGCAGCCTGGAGTGGGCCGTCCCGACCACGCGCGCGGCGGCGGCACTCGGGATCCTCACCACCCGGGTGATGCTGTCGAAGCCGTTCCTGCCGCTGATCAAGCGCGGCTTCGCGTCGAACGCGACCGATGAGCTGCCCCTGCCTGCCGCGCCGTCGGAGGCGAGCGCGGCCAGGGCCTGAGCTCGGACCGCCCAGGATCGCAGTCTGCGTGCTGGCTGCTCCGGAGAGCGTTCCAGCGAGAAACCACCTCTTGCATGAGACACCACGGCAGCGCTGGTTTCTCGCGCAGGAAGTGGTGTCTCGCGCAGAATCCAGAGTCTCGCGCAGAATCCGGAGTCTCGCCGAGGGATCCTTGATCCATCTTGCGATACAAGATAGCTTGTGTGGCATGACAGTGGACGTCGGCGCGCAGATGCGCAAGGGCGTGGTCGAGTACTGCGTGCTCGGCCTGCTCGCGCGCGGCCCGATGTACGGCTGGGAGCTCGCGGAGCGGCTTTCGGCCGAGGGACTCATCGCCAGCATCGGCACGCTCTACCCGCTGCTGTCGCGGTTGCGGCAGAGCGGCGGGGTGCGCACGTTCGAGCGCCCGTCGGAGTCCGGCCCGGTGCGCCGGTACTACGAGCTGACCGAGCTCGGGGTGCAGCAGCTCGCGCAGTTCCGGACGTCGTGGATCCCGTTCGCGCGCAGCGTGGCGGGTCTGATCGCAGAGACTCCGCCCGCGGCGCGGGCGAAATCAGAGGGGGACGCATGACCGAGGCCGAGGCGCAGAGCCTGCGCGAGGACTACCTGGACCGTCTGGACGCCGCCATCGCAGAGCTGCCGTGGCGGGTCGCGAACGACCTGCGCAGCGGTATCGCCGAGGAGCTCGACGGGCTTGATGCCGCGGCCTTGCATGCCCGGATCGGCCAGCTCGGGGATCCGGCGCAGATCGCCGCGGCGGCGAAGGAGGAGACCGGATCCGCGCCGCCCGCGCCGGTCGTCGTGGTCGCGCCTGCTCCTGTGCCCGTTGGGAAGTCGCCGATGGTGGACACGAAGTGGTTCGCGATCATGGGTGCGCTGCTGCTCGGCTTCGGCGGGATCGTGGCACCGATGGTGGGATGGATCGTCGGGGTCGCGTTCGTCACGTCAAGCCGGTTCTGGCGACGGTGGGAGAAGTCGGTGGCGATTCTGCTGCCGTTCGCCACGGCCGTGCTCGCATGGCTCGCGAGCACGGCCGCGAGCACGTTCTGGGTCGTCGAGCCGGACAGCGAAGGGGCTGGACGCAACCCCTTCGTGCCGACCGCCGCCTGGAACCTGTCCATGATCGTGATCGTCATGACGGTGGTCTGCGCGCTCTGGCTGCTCTGGCGCCTGCGCGGACGCGACGTTCCACTGCCGCGGGGCTGAATCCCGGGCGCCAAGCACGGAGTTGTGCCTTTTCTTCGGAGGGATCCGCGGAAAAGATCCGAAATCGCGTATATCTCCGAGCGAGGCGCGCCGTACGGAGGCGGGACCGCGCGCTGCACGTCGGACAGGGGTGTCGCATGGCCGTACCCTCGCCGCCGCCTCGAGAAACCACATTCAGCATGAGACACCACGTCTGCGGGTGGGTCTCATGCTGAAAGAGGTTTCTCGCGGGCCGACCCGCCGCGCCACGCGACCCGCGGGTCCGCGCCTCACTCCGCTGCGTACACCTCGCGTCCGGCGAACCAGGTCGACAGCACACGGGCGTCGATGATGGCGTCGGCGGGGCCGGCGATCGCGTCGCGGTCGAGCACCACGAAGTCCGCCGATTTGCCGACCTCGAGGGATCCGGTCTCGGATCCGAGTCCCATCGCGACCGCGGCGTTGCGGGTGAACACCTGCAGCGCCTCCTCGGCCGAGATCGCCTGCTCGGGCCAGAGCGTTCCGGGGGCGCGGCGCAGCGGATCCGCCCGGGTCACCAGGCCCTGGATGCCCTCGAGCGGGTTCGGCGATTCGCTCACCGGCCAGTCGGATCCGCCGGCGACGAGCGCTCCGGCGTCGATGAGGGAGCGGTTCGGCTGGGAGTGCTCGGCCCGTTCGCCGAGCACCTCGGCGAGCATCTGCGGGATGACCCCCGGGAACCAGATGAACGGCGAGATGTCGGCGGTGACGTCGAGCGCGGCGAGTCGCGGGATGTCCTCGTCCGCGAGGAACTGCCCGTGCGCGATCTGGATCGGCGTGGTGAAGCCGTCCGCGCGCAGCCGCTCGGCGACGTCGAGCACCAGGCGGGCGGATCCGTCGCCTGTGCAGTGCACCTTGGCGCCCAGGCCGCGCTCGGCGACCTGCCGCAGCCAGCCGTGCAGCTCGTCGAACGTCATGGTCGTCTCGCCGTGGAAGTGCGCGCCGTGCACGGCGTCGGCGACGTACGGCTCCAGGAACGACGCCGTGCGTGCGGGCGGCACTCCGTCGAGGAAGATCTTCACGAAGTCGGGCCGGTGGTGCGCGGTGCGGAACTCCTCCCCGCGCGCGATGAGCGGGGATCCGATGGGATCGAAGCCGAAGATCTCGTCGTTGACGAGCAGCGACGACACCACCCAGGCGTCGAGCTCGCCGTCCGCATCGAGGTCGTGGAGCGCGCCGAGGATGTCGGTGGACACCCCCGCGTCCTGGAACGCCGTGATGCCGTAGGAGTTCGCCAGGTGCACGCCGTGCTTCGACGCGGCGCGATGCTGCTGCGCGGTGAGCCCCGCCGAACGGTCGTAGGCCTCCTGCACCGGGATCCCGGCGGCTTCGAGCAGCACGCCGGTGGGGGTGCCGTCCTCGGCGTCCAGGATCGTGACGCCGCCGGCCGGGATCGCGCCGACTCCGATCCCGGCGAGTTCGAGCGCGCGGGTGCTCGCCCAGCGGTTGTGCCGGGAGTCCTCCGCGATGACGACCGGGCGTCCGCCCGCGGCCTCATCCAGCCGCAGCCGCACGGCGGTGCTCTGCAGCGACGGGAGCAGGGTGGAGGCGATCACGCCGCCGATGATCCAGGCGTCCTCGGGCAGGGTCGCAGCCTTCTCGCGCACCCGGTCGAGGATCTCGTCCAGGGTGAGCGAGGGCGGCAGGGTGAGTTCGAAGAGCTCGGTGCGGCCGGCGAGCGCGTGGTGGTTGTGCACGTCGACGAAGCCCGGGTAGACCGCCGCCGCGCCGAGCTCGAGCACGCGCGTGCCGGGGCCGCGCAGGGTCTCGACCTCGGCGCGGGTGCCGAGCGCGGCGATCCGGCCGTCGCGCACGGCGAAGGCCTCGGCGGTCGGACGCTCCGGGTCGACCGTGCGGATCACGTCGGCCGTGACGATGAGCTCGGCGGGGGCGGCGGTCATCTCAGGCTCCGGTTCCGACGCCGGCGGCGCCCTGGGATCCGAAGTTCGCCGGCTCGAGCTCGGGCGCGTGGTGGCTGACCGAGATGAGGCGGCCCCAGGCGCCGAACGTGAAGTGCGTGGGCACCTCGCCGGTCTCGTCCAGGCCGAACAGCACGCCGTGCGAGCGGATCCTGGTGACGTCGCGGTGGTCGGCGATCGTGACCGAGGCGCACGGGATGACCTTCTCGCGCCAGGCGAACACGTAGATGCCGGGGCGGATCTCCCACACGCTGTTCTCGTCGGTGTCGGCGAGTCCGCGCTCGGGACCGGCCAGGCACTGCCAGCTGTACCAGCGCTCGGAGAGGTAGACGTGCTCGTAGGCGTGCTCGGTGCTGTACACCCACTCCACGCGGCGGCCGATCAGCGCGGTCGTCGGGCGCGGCTCGTCGCCGGTGACGTCGGCGCCGTCGATCGTCGCCGTGCCGAAGTGGTGCACCACGCGCGTGCGGCCGGGCTCGAGCGTCGGCAGGATCTCGCTGATGATCGACAGCACGCGGCCCGCGCGCAGGTCGACGATGAGCGACACGGCCTCGTTCGGCAGGTAGTCGTGGTGGAACTGCACGTAGAACAGATCCTCGTCGACCTCGACGGCCTCATACGTGTCGGTGTCGGTCGCCGCCTCGGTCGGATCGCCCTCGCCGGGGGAGTAGGTCCAGGTGACCTCGGTGTCGGCGAAGGTGTGCGCGATGCGGGTGCCGTTGGGAGCGGTCACGTTGAGCTCGCGGCCGGACAGGGCGGTGGTGTGCGGGGCCTTGTTCGCATCGAAGCCGGGGGCGAGGCCGTCCAGCGGAAGCCAGGTCGAGGTGTCGGCGGGGTTCATGGTGGTCATGATGCTCCTTGGTGGGTGGTTCGGGGGCCCGGCCCTTCGACAGGCTCAGAGACCGGGTAGTGGGCTCAGGGACCGGACGGCGCTCAGTGCGTGCTGAACTGCTCGAGGTCGGCGGCGAGGCCGTCGTACACGACGGGCTTCGCGCGTTTCAGGTACTGCGCGTAGACGATGCCGCCGATCACGGCGAGCACGAGCAGGAGCGGCAGCAGGTTGATCCACAGCTCTTCGGATCCGGCCACGATGTTGAAGTTGAACATCGCCAGGATCGCGATCGCGGCGATGCCGAGGAAGCCGATGCCGGGCGCGATGAAGGTGCTCCACCACCGGCCGTCACCGCGACGGCGGAAGTAGACGACGATCGACAGCGCGGCGAGCCCCTGCAGGATCAGCACGCTGAGGGTGCCGAAGCCGAGCATGGCGGGCACGATCTGGGTGATCGGGTTGGCGCCGGCGAGGAAGAAGATCACCGCGACGACCGCGGCGAAGCCGGCCTGTACGATGCCGGCGATCTGCGGGGTGCCGGTGGCGCGGGTGCGGGCGAAGGCGTGCGGGAGGATCCGGGCGCGGCCGAGTGCGTACAGGTAGCGGGTCGCGGAGTTGTGGAACGCGAGCATGGCGGCGAACAGGCTCACCAGCAGCAGGATCTCCATGACCGTGGTGAGCGGGCCGCCGAGGTAGGTCTGCGCGATCGAGAAGATCAGGTCGCCGTTCTCGAGGTGGTCGACCGCGGTCTGCTGCGCCTTCGCGACGCCGACTGCGCTCACCACCGCCCAGGTGGTGACGCCGAGGATGATGCCGATCGCGGTGATCGCCGTGTAGGTGGCGCGCGGGATGGTCCGCAGCGGCTGCTTGGCCTCCTCGCCGAACAGCGCCGTCGCCTCGAAACCGAGGAATCCGGTGGCCGCGAGCAGCAGGCCGATCGGGAGGGATCCGGAGAACACCGCCTCCGGGCTGAACGCCTGGAAGCTGTACCCGGTGCGGATCAGCACCGAGATGTCGAAGACGACGAGCATGCTCACCTCGAGCACGAGGCAGATGCCGAGCACCTTGGAGGAGAAGTCCACGCCGATGCGGGCGAGCACGAAGCACACCGCGATCGAGAGCAGCCCCCACACCAGCCAGTGGATGTCGAGTCCGGTGAGCTGGGCGATGATCGTCTGCATGAAGAATCCGCTGGTGCCGATCGTGCCGACGACGAAGAAGTTGTAGCCGAGGGTCGCGATGAGACCGGCGATGAGGCCGCCGGTGCGGCCCAGCCCCTTGACGACGAAGGCGTAGAACCCACCCGCGTTGACGAGCTGCTTCGACATCTGCGCGTAGCCGACCGCGAACAGCAGCAGGATCACCGCCACCAGGAAGAACGACACCGGGGCTCCGCCGCCGTTGCCGAACGCGATCACGAGCGAGGCGACGACGACGATGCCGGTGAGCGGCGCGACGGCGGCGAGCACCAGGAAGACGATCCCGGCGACGCCGAGGGCTCCCTGTCGCAATGCGGTGTGGGTCAGTTGGTCTTGCTCAGCGGTCACGTCGGCTCCTTCGCGCGGTGACGGGGCGTTCTTCGGGCCGGTGGGCCGGCGCAGCGCGGAGCTGCTGTGCGGAAGACGCATCGATGCGGACTCTGCCGAGTCTGCCCGTTCCGCATCCGGCCGGCTTGCCCGTGAGCGAAGGACGATGGTGCCTGCGTGCACAGCCGTCGCCCGCCGCTTCGTGGCCGCGCCATGCGCGGAGCAGGATGGCGGAGCGGAGGCGGCCGGACGGATCGCCTCGGGCACACGGAGGGAGCGGCGATGGAGCTGCAGCTGCAGGGCAAGACCGCCCTGGTCACCGGCGCCGCCGGAGGGATCGGGCGTGCGGTCGCGCAGGCGCTCGCCGCGGAGGGCGTCCGGGTCGCACTGCTGGACCGTTCGGCCGCCGGCCTTGCGGAGACCGCCGCGCTGTGTCCTGGATCCGTGCAGTTCCTCGCCGACGTGACCGACGAGCCGGCGGTCGCCGGGGCGGTCGCGGATGCCGTGGCGGCACTCGGCGAGCTGCACACCGTGGTCTGCTGCGCGGGCATCTCGGGTCCCGTCGGATCCGGGATCGAGCAGACCACTCTGGCCGAGTGGCAGTCCGTGTTCGCGGTGAACGTGACCGGTGCCTTCCTCGTCCTGCGCGCCGCGCTGCCGGCGCTGCGCACGGCACCCGCGGCCTCGATCGTGCTGGTGGCCAGTGACTCCGCATTCGTGGCGTCTCCCGGAATGGCGCCGTACTGCGCGTCGAAGGCGGCGCTCGTGCAGTTCGGGCGTGCGCTCAGCGTCGACCTCGCCGGCGACGACGTGCGCGTGACGACCGTGTCGCCCTCGATCGTGGATACGCCGATGAGCCGCGGCGACCTCGGCGATGAGGCGTTCGCCGCCGGCGCGTTCCCCGTGCAGAGCGCGGAGGAGATCGCCGCGCACGTCGTCTACCTCGCCTCCCCGCGCGCCCGCGCGGTGAACGGATCCGGGATCCTCAGCGACTTCGGATACAGCGCGCGCTCCGGCTTCCCGGCTTGAACCCCCCGGTCCCTGAGCTTGTCGAAGGGCCCGCCAGACCTCGGTCCCTGAGCTTGTCGAAGGGCCCGCCCTCCAACCTCGAACCCCAGGAGAACCCATGAGCACCAACGGATCCACCGGTCGCGTCGTCGTCATCACCGGCGGCGGCACCGGCATCGGCGCCGCGATCGCCGCGCGCTACGCCGCCGAGGGCGCGCACGTCGTCGTCGTCGGCCGCCGCGAGGCGCCGCTGCGCGAGGTCGAGCGCGCGGTCGGCGCGCACCCGATCGTCGCCGACGCCGCATCGACCGAGGACGCGAAACGCGCCGTCGCCGAGGTGCTCGCGACGTTCGGCCGCATCGACGTGCTGGTCGCGAATGCGGGCGGCCACGGCTTCGCCCCGGTCGGCGAGACCGACGACGCCGGCTGGGAGGGTGCGATCCGCGCGAACCTCACCACGGCGTTCGTGATGGCGCGCGAGGCGCTGCCCGCGCTGATCGAGGCGAAGGGGCAGATCGTCGTGATCTCCTCGCTCGCCGGGCTCTTCGCCGGTCCCTCCGTGGCGGGGTACACGGTCGGAAAGCACGCGCTCATCGGCCTCACCCGTACGCTCGCGCGCGACTACGGCAAGCACGGCGTGCGCGTGAACGCGGTCTGCCCCGGCTGGGTGCAGACGCCGATGGCGGACGAGGAGATGGACGAGTTCGCCGAGCATGCCGGGCTCGCCTCGCGCGAGGAGGCGTACGCCACGGTCACCGCGGACGTGCCGCTGCACCGCCCCGCGCAGCCCGCCGAGATCGCGGCGGTGGTGCGCTTCCTCGGATCCAGCGAGTCGTCGTACATGACCGGATCCGTGCTCGTCGTCGATGGCGGCGCGCACATCGTCGACCTGCCCACGACCGCGTTCGAGCACGCCGGAATGTGAGGCGAGCGGCCCCGGTCCCTGCCCCTGGTGCTCCGGTCCCTGAGCCTGGTGCTCCGGTCCCTGAGCCTGGTGCTCCGGTCCCTGAGCCTGTCGAAGGGCGCGGATCCGCATTCAGCGCGCCGCGGCGAGCGGATCCGGGGCGTCCAGCCCCGCGGTCGGCCTCGCGGTCGGTTCCGTGGGCGAGGGAGCTGCGGTTTCGGTGACGCGCAGGGCCGGATCCATCCGGCGGGCTGGACCGGGACTGCTCCCGGGGATCGGGGATGAGGTGCCGTATCGGGTCATCAGGTCGCGGTGCGCGCGGATAGGCTGGGCGCCGTGACACAGAGGGCGCGCTGGACGACGATCCTCGTCGTGGTGGCCCTCGTCGCGCTCGCGGTGCTCGTGATCGGACGGGGAGGGATCCCCGGAGCTCTCCCCGCGGCGGTGGTCGCATCGCCGTCTGCGACCTCGGGATCCGTCGCGGGCGGATCAGTGGACGATCCCATCCCGGCTCTGTACCACGACCGGCGCAGCGGGGTGGAGGTGCAGGGCACCGGTGTGGTCACCCGGGTCCTGCCGGACGACCTTGACGGCTCGCGGCATCAGAAGTTCATCCTCACCACGCCCGGGGGAGTCTCGATCCTCGTCGCGCACAACATCGACATCGCCCCGCGCCTCGATGGGCTGTCGACGGGCGACCGGGTCGACTTCCTCGGTGACTACGAGTGGAGCGACAGGGGCGGCACGGTGCACTGGACGCACCACGATCCGTCCGGCCGACACCAGGCCGGATGGCTCCGCTGGAACGGGCGCATGTTCTCCTGAGGGCGCGACCGCTCGCGAGGGGCTTCGAGCTCTCCCGAGGGGGTGCTGCTGAGCGGTGCACAATCTGGAGCCGGACCAGAACGGCGCGGGTTCGGGATCCGATTCAGAATGGCGCCGGCTCGCGGTCCGAGTCGGGGTTCGCCGGTGGACCTGGGGCATCGGTGGTGAAGGTGACGGGTGGGGGTGGTTTGTCGATGTAGGTGGCGCCGGTGGGGCTGGTCCATTCGAGCACCCCGGCGCCGAGTTGGGTCACGGTCCACGCGGTCTGGTGTTTCAGGACGTGGTGTCTGCGGCAGAGCCCGCCGAGGTTGCCTTCTTCGGTGGCCCCGCCGTATGCGGCGTCGATGGTGTGGTCGAGGTCTTGGGTGACGGGTGGCAGCCCGCAGGTGTGGAAGCGGCAGCGGGAGTCTCTCGCGTGCAGGAGGCGGCGCAGGTCCGCGTTGGGCCGGTAGTGGTCGACGGCGAGGATCGCCCCGGTGACCGGGTGGGTGAGCACCCGTTCCCACGCGACGACACCTCCGGCGAGGATCCGGGCGGTGTCCGTGTCGATGGGCTGCCCGCCGGCGAGTTCCGCCGGCTGCTCGGTGCGGACGCCGAAC
>JAFDWK010000012.1 GCA_018268515.1 Actinomycetota bacterium | reverse complement strand
CGGCGGGCTTTCGCCCCGGCGGCGGACGGTCGGGATTCCAGCACGGGCTCCGCGTCGCGCAGCGTGATCCACAGCACGTCGTGCTGCACGTTCAGGCGCCGCAGCAGCCGCTCGGTCTCGTCGCCGACCGGGGCGTCGTCGGTCAGCACCACCACGATCATCCGCCGCGAGATCGTGCGCGCGATGTACGACAGCAGCGAGTCCCGGTCGCTCGGCGCGGAGGCGTCGTCGACGGCACGGTCGATCGTGCGCAGGGTGTGCTCGAGAGCCGCCTCGCTGCGGCCGATCTCGCGCCGGCGCACCCCGGTCGAGTCGCCATGCACCAGGCAGAAGTCGTCGCCGTGCCGCAGTGCGAGCAGCCCGAGGACGCCGACGGTCAGGATCGCCAGATCCTTCTTCGGCTTCTCGTCGTGCGCGAGCGCGGTCATCGCGAGGCCCGTGTCGACGGCGAACAGCACCGTGTGCATGCGGGTCGCGAGGGAGCGGCGCACCACCGGGGATCCGAGCCGGGCGGTGGCCTTCCAGTCGATGTCGCGGATCTGGTCGCCGTACTCGTAGGCGCGCAGGTCGTCGAAGTCGAGGCTGTGCCCGCGCAGCAGCGACGCGTAGGCGCCGTCGAGCGCGTGCGTCGATTTGCGCGTCGAGTCGATGAAGAGCTTGCCCTTCACCGGCGTCAGCAGGCTGGCCATGTCACCCCCGCCCGCGTCGCGGATCCGCTCAGGGATGGATAACGCTGCTGCCCCGCGCCGTGGAGGTGCGAAACCCATCCCCGAGCGCGGCGGCGAACTCGGAGGAGATGGAAAACGCCGCTGCGAAGCGCCTGGGAGATGCAAGATCCATCTCCCAGGCGGGTGGCACGGACGAACGGGGTCATGGTCAGGGGGTCGGCACGGCGCCGAACACGGCGTCGATGACGTCTTCGCTGCGCACGTTCTCGGCCTCCGCCTCGAAGGTCAGCAGCACGCGGTGCCGCAGCACGAGGTGGCGCAGGCTCCGCACGTCCTCCGGGATCACGTAGGAGCGCCCGGCGAGCAGGGCGAGCGCGCGCGAGGCCTGCAGGAACGCGATGGATCCGCGCGGGCTGGATCCGTACTTGATGTAGCCGCCGAGGGTCTCGCCGATGTAGGGCACAGGGTTCCGGGTGACGTAGACGAGCGAGACGATGTAGTTGCGGATCGCCGGATCCACGTACACCCGCGAGGAGATGTCCTGCAGCTGCTCGACGTCGGCGAGCGAGATCGTCGTGGAGGCGTGCCGATCCGGATCCAGGGCGCCCGAGTCGATGCGCGCGAGCACCTCGAGCTCGTCGGCGGGGCTCGGGTACTCCACGATCTCCTTGAGCAGGAAGCGGTCCATCTGCGCCTCGGGCAGCTCGTAGGTGCCCTCCTGCTCGATCGGGTTCTGCGTCGCGATCACGAGGAACGGGCGCGGCACGCGGTGGACCTCGCCGCCGATCGTGGTCTGCCGCTCCTGCATCGCCTCGAGCATGGCCGACTGGGTCTTGGCGCTGGAGCGGTTGATCTCGTCGAGCAGCACGAAATTCGCGTGCACGGGGCCGAGCACGGTGCGGAAGGATCCGTTCGCCGCGTCGTAGATCTGCGTGCCGGTGATGTCGCTGGGCAGCAGGTCGGGGGTGCACTGGATCCGCTTGAAATCGGCCTTCACGGTGTCGGCGAGGGTGCTCGCGGCCGTGGTCTTCGCGAGACCGGGGACCGACTCGAGCAGGATGTGGCCGCCGGCCATGAGGGCGAGCAGCAGGCTCGTGCGCAGGCGCTCCTGCCCCACCATGCGGGCGGAGTACGCTTCCGATACGACGCTGAGGATCTGCCGGGCGCGGGCCATCTCCGCCTCGGTGGGGGCGGGCTTGGCATCGGCGGGGGCCTCAGCGGCGGGGGCGCTCTGCGCGGCCGGCGCTGCGGTCCCTGAGCCTGTCGAAGGGACACCCCCTGCTGGCACCGCGGTCGTCGCCGCGGGCTGCGCAGCCGGCTGCTCGCGCCGGATGCTCGGCGCGGGCGGCATCGGTGGAGCGGGCGGGATCGCCGGCGGGGGAGAGACGACGCCCGCGGGCGGAGGCGGGGTCTGCGCGGCGAACGCGGCGGCGTCGTTGTTCTGGGTCACGTGCGATTCCCCCCGGTGGTCCTGATGTGCGCGAGCCGGTGGCACGCAACCCTGACAGCGTAACCGCCGAGTCTGACGATGCGACCCGGATCCGATGGGGAGGACTGCCCATCCGCGGACCAGATCCACACGGCCGGACGGCCCGCCGTACGGGTTGCTGCCGAGTGCACGGGATCCATGCGTCGACAGGCCGTGCGCTCGGCGCGTTCTCGTGCCGTCGAGGTCGACGCGGCGCAGATGTCGATACTGCGGGGTGACGCGCGGGGCCGCGGGACGCCGTGCCGCGAGCTCACCGGCGCAGCGCTCACCGCAGAGGCGATCGGATCCGCGGCGCCGGCGCGAGCGTCCCGGCCTGAGATCCGGCTCCACCGGCGACACAGACTCCCGCACATGACGCCAGGGCGGCCGCGGCTCGGAAGCCGCGACCGCCCTGGCGTGGTCGGCCTCAGTGCTGCGCGGGGATGACGAAACTCGTCAGCAGGCCGTCGCGCACCGTGAAGATGCCCGCGGACACGCCGTTGAACTTGCGGCTGCGCCAGTCGAAGGTCGTCGAGGTGACTGCGCCCTCGGTGTGCGCGGTCAGCACGCTCATGTGCGCGCCGGCGCCGATCGCGTCCGTACCGGCCCAGCGGCGGACCCCGTCGGGGCCGGGATACGTCGTGCCCCAGTCGTCGATGACGCCGTCCTCGGCGAAGAGGGCGACGAAGGCCTCGGTGTCGGCGCCGTTGACGGCGTCGACGAAGGCCGTGACAGGCGCGGGGAGTGAGAACTCTTCAGTCATGGTCATGCTCCTTGTCCGGATCGCGGCTCAGCGGGTGGTGTATCCACCGTTGGGGAAGAGCACCTGGCCGGTGAGCCAGCCGCCGTCGGTGGCGAGGAAGAGCACGACCGGCGCGATGTCCTCGATCAGGGTCAGGCGATTGCCCATTGCCTGCGACTTGTGGAAGGCGACCCGCTCCGGCGTCTCCTGGCCGTAGAAGAAGGGCGTGTCCATCGGGCCCGGTGCCACGGCGTTGACGGAGATCATCCGCGGCCCCGCCCGCAACGGCGTCGGACCCCCTCCGATAGACTGGATCCGCCCGATCGGGCCAGCTCATCAGCCGGTGCAAACCCGGCGAAAGCACGGCGGCGGATGCGGCCGCCCCCAAGGGCTCGCACGCCACTGAAAAGGGGGAACACCCATGCCAGGAATCGTGATCGTCGGCGTCCAGTGGGGCGACGAGGGCAAGGGCAAGGCCACAGACCTGCTCGGCGAGCGCACCGACTGGGTCGTCAAGTTCAACGGCGGCAACAACGCCGGCCACACGGTCGTGGTCGGCGATGAGAAGTACGCCCTGCACCTGCTGCCTTCCGGCATCCTCTCGCCGGGCGTGATCCCGGTGATCGGCAACGGCGTCGTGATCGACCTCGAGGTGCTGTTCCACGAGCTCGAGGCCCTGGGATCCCGCGGCATCGACACCTCGCGCCTCAAGGTGAGCGCCAACGCGCACATCATCACGCAGTACCACCGCACGCTCGACAAGGTCACCGAGCGCTTCCTCGGCAAGCGCATGATCGGCACCACCGGACGCGGCATCGGCCCGGCCTACGCCGACAAGATCAACCGCGTGGGGATCCGCGTGCAGGACCTCTTCGACGAGAACATCCTGCGGCAGAAAGTCGAAGGCGCCCTCGACCAGAAGAACCACCTGCTCGTCAAGGTCTTCAACCGCCGCGCCATCACGGTCGACGAGATCGTCGACGACCTGCTCTCCTACGCCGAACGGCTGCGCCCGATGGTCGCCGACACCGGCCACCTGCTCGACGACGCGCTGAACCGTGGCGAGGTCGTGGTGTTCGAGGGTGGGCAGGCCACCATGCTCGACGTCGACCACGGCACCTATCCCTTCGTGACCTCGTCGTCGGCGACCGCGGGAGGAGCGGCGACCGGATCCGGCGTCGGCCCCGGCCGCCTGGACCGCATCGTCGGCATCGTCAAGGCGTACACGACGCGGGTCGGATCCGGTCCGTTCCCCACCGAGCTCTTCGACGAGCAGGGCGACTGGCTGCGCGCACGCGGCTTCGAGTTCGGCACCACCACCGGGCGTCCGCGCCGGGTGGGCTGGTACGACGCCCCGATCACGCGCTACGCGACGCGTGTGAACGGCATCACCGACCTCGTGCTGACCAAGCTCGACATCCTCGACGGCCTGGAGCAGATCCCGGTGTGCGTCGCCTACGACGTCGACGGGGTGCGCTTCGACGACGTGCCGGTGAACCAGAGTGACTTCCACCACGCGAAGCCGATCCTGGAGTACTTCCCGGGCTGGCAGGAGGACATCTCCTCTGCCCGCACGTTCGAGGAGCTGCCGAAGAACGCACAGGACTACGTGCTCGCGCTGGAGAAGATGAGCGGCACCCGCATCTCGGTGATCGGCGTCGGCCCGGAGCGCGACCAGGTCGTCGTGCGCCACGACCTCGTCGACTGACGCGATGCGACCGGCGCCGGGGGCACGCGACGTCGTCCCCGTCGTTCACCTGGCACCTCGTTCACCTGGCACCTCGTTTACCTGGCACCTGTAGTCGGAATGCGCTTCTCATAGCGACCACAGGTGCCAAGTGAACTCCCCGACCGAGGCCGCACGAGCCCGTGGAAAGGCAACTCTGCACATGAGGAGGCTCGCATGACGCGATTCTGGACCGGCGGGTACGGCGCCGACATGGAGGGACCAGCCGACGGGATCGGGCTGCTCGCGGTCGCGGAGGGCCATGGCCCGACCACGCTCGGCTACCGCGGCGCCGTCGTGCCTGCGCCGTCGCCGTCCTGGCTCGCACAGCATCCGACGCTCGATGTCGTCTACGCGGCGCTCGAGGGATCCGGTGAGGTCGCAGCGTTCGCGCGCACGGGCGAGAGCACGCTGCGCCCGCTCGGGCAGCCGGTCGCGGCGGGGCAGTACGTGTGCCATCTCGCCGTCGCACCCGACGGGCGCTTCCTCGTGGCGAACTGCTACGGCGACGGCCGGGTGGTGCGGATCGGGCTCGGCGCCGACGGTGCTCTCGTGCCCGAGGCGCGCGACAAGGCGGCCGAGCTGCGGGAGGCGCTGTTCGGCGATGGCGTGGATCCGGCCTCGGACGAAGGCGCGGATCCGATGGCCGCCGCGGATCCCTACGCCGGGGATCCGAACCGCTTCGATCCGAACGGGGATCCCCGTGTCTCGCACGCGCACGCCGCGGCGTTCCTGCCCGACGGCCGGATCGCGACGACCGACCTCGGCTACGACCTCGTGCGGATCTGGCGCCCTTCGGCGTCGGGGCTGACGCTCGATCACGAGGTGGTGCTGCCGCGCGGATCCGGACCTCGGCACATGGTCGTGCACCCCAGCGGGCACCTGCACGTGGTCACCGAGTACTCGTGCGAGCTGTTCACCCTGGCCGCGACCCGCTCCGAGGCCGATGGGCGCGAGCGCTGGGGCCTCGTCGCCGGCACGCAGGTCTCCGCGATCGCGACGCCGGGCCACGACTATCCGGCCGAGCTCAGCCGCTCGCGCGACGGCGAGACCCTCTACGCCGGGGTGCGCGGCAGCAACACGATCGCCGCGCTCCGCGTGCGCGGATCCGGTGACCGGGTGGAACCCCTCGCGCTCGCCGACGCGGGCGTGGACTGGCCGCGCCACCACCTCGTGCACGACGGCGCGCTGCTCGTCGCGGGCCAGCGCTCCGACGAGATCAGCGTGCTCGACCTCGACGAGCGCACCGGCGCCCCGGGCCGGATCCGGCATCGCACCCCGGCCCCCGCCCCGACGCACGTGCTCCCGGTGCGCTGAGGCGGGTCAGTAGCTCCACTCCCACCCCGTCGAGCTGCCGGCCATCGTGAAGGCGACGGCACCCGTCGGAGCCGCCACGTCGAGCACGATCCACCCCGAGACGCTCTCGCCCGGTCCGATCTTCGAGGGGAGTACCTCGCTGGAGTCCAGGCACGAGTATCCGTTTCCCTGCGGGTCGTTCAGGCGCTTGCCGTCTGCGTCGTACGCCTGCCAGTCGTACGACGTGAACATCAGCCACGGGAACTGCTCCTTGGCCAGTTCCGGCGTCGTCTCGACGTTGACGTGGATCCCCAGGAAATGGCCGTTCTTGGAGGGCTGCGCGTACTGGTTGGTGCACGGGAGGTCGAGCTTGAGGTCAGTGACCGCGAATCGCGAGGTCGTGACATCACTCTCCAACGACGACGTGCCGGCGAGTTGCCCGATCTTCTTGATCAGGTTGCCCCGGGAGCTCTTCTCGCTCGCGCCGTATTCGGAACCGCCTCCGGGCGCGGAGGGCGACGGCGAAGCAGCGCCGGCCGCCGGCGCGGTGTCAGGGGTCTTGCCCGAATCCGTGGGCTTGGGCGCTGAACATGCCGTCAGTGCGAGGACGAGCGCGGCAGACGCCGCGACGATCATGGGGAACTTGTTCATGTCGTGCTCCGTTCGGGGAGGTGGGGGAACCGACAGGCGGGTGACTCCCCAGCAGATCCCCGCCTGTCGCAGCAGCGGTCAGACGCTGCCGAGATGAGCGTGGCGCAGACAACCGATAAGGCTCGCACACCCACCGATAATGGGGGTTATCAACGAAATCCATCCAATGTCGAAGGATGTCGGTACATTGGCCGCATGACCACGCGTGCACCGCTCCTCATCGACCTGGCCGGGGTAGCCCGGCTGGCCGACGTGCGGCGCCCCGTGGCATCCGTCTGGCGCACGCGCTTCGCGGGATCCGACGATGCGTTCCCGCCGGTCGTGGCGGAGAAGAGCGGGCGGTCGATGTTCGACGCGATCGACGTCGCGCACTGGCTCGAGCGCACCGGCCACGGCAACAACGCCGATGCGGTGGCCGATTCGGCCGCGGCAGCAGCGCCGGCCGACTTCGACGTCGCCGACTCGGCACATCTGGCCGTGGTCGACGCGCTGCTCACGCTGCGCGCTCTGTCGGGCGAGGCCGTCGGCGAGGTCACGCTCGACGAGCTCCGCAGCCGGGCCCGTGATTTCGATCCCGAAGACGCGAGCCTGCTGACCGAGCTGTCGGCGAGCCGCACCGCGTGGGCGCGCTGGGCCGACCTGCTCGCCGATGCGGCGTACTCGCCGCTCGGGGCCGCACGCCTGCTGGAGCGCCGCCATGTCGCGATGCGGTCCGCGCACGGATCGGCGGGGCCGTTCACTGCCGATGCGGAGGATCTGTTCCTCGCGATGGCGCACGCACTTGCCGGCGAGCACGAGTCCGAGCTCGTCCTGAGCGGGGGGATCGGGCCCGCGCTCGCCGTCCGGATGGTGCAGGTGCGTGAGGGCGTCGATCTCGGCGTCGCACCGCTTCCGGAACGGCGTGACCTCCGCCGTCGCCTGCTGAGCGAGGGGATCGCACTTCGGATCGGTGAGCACGGCGGCGCCGATCCGCAGATGCACGTCGTGCGCCTGCCCGCGGCCGGGATCCGGTCGGTCGCCGACATGCTGCGTGCGCTCGACGAGGTCTCTCTCGGAATGCGGGAGCGTGACCGGGCGATGGTCATCGCGCCTGCGGCGGCCCTCACCGATGGTGTGCCCGCCACCGACGCCGGGGGGCGTGCGGATGTGCTGCGTTCGGGTCGTGTGCGCGCGATCGTGAAGCTGCCGGAGGGTCTGGTGCAGTCGGCGCCCCGCGAGGCGCTCGCGATGTGGATCCTGGGGAGGGAGGCGGCGGATCTGCCCGTGGCGGAACGTTTCACCGCCGTCGCCGACCTGGCCGGGATGCCGCTCACGTCGGCCGCGCGCGCGGATCTGGTGAGCGACGTCATGGCTGCGATGGGGCGGGTGCGAGATGTCCGGGCGCATGCGTTCCGCTTCACCCGGCTGGTGCGCACCAGTTCGCTCATCGCGGCCCGTGGTCCGCTGGTGCCGCCGTCGTCGGCCCGCGCGGACGAGCCCTTCTTCTCCGGTGATCTGCCGGCGCTCCTCGACGCGTCCCGTGGGGAGCTCGGCGAAGATGCCCCGGCGCATGCGCTGCGGACGGGTGAGGAGCAGACCGTACCGACGGCGACCGTCGAGACGCTCATCGCGGAGCGCCACCTGCGCGTGCGAGCCGGGGTCCGGCTGGCATCGGATGAGTTCGGCGACCGCGGACTCGTCGTCGTCGACGCGGATGACCTCGACCATGAGGTGTCGATCGGCGCGAAGCGCGTCGACCCGTTCGCCTTCGCCGCAGCCCATGCTTCGGCTCAGCTGACGCTCCCGGGTGACGTCGTCTTCCGCACGGCGCCGTCACCGCGCGCATGGGTCGACCCCGACGGATCCAAGGTCGTCGCCTACCCCGCGCGGGTGCTGCGGATCGACCCCGACGATCCGGGCGGGCTCGTGCCGGCTCTGGTGGCGGCCGACATCGCCCGTTCGACCGGTGGTGCCGGATCCTGGCGGCGCTGGATGCTGCGGCGTGTGCCCCCGCACACGCGCGCGGTGCTGGGATCCGCGCTCGCCGATATCGCCGCACGGCAGCATGCACTCGCGCGACGCATCGAAGCGCTGGACACTTACGCAGAACTGCTCGCGGCCGGAATCGTCGCCGGTCGCGTCTCGATCACCGATGACGCCGCAGACGCGGCGCCCGACCCGCGATGAAGGGAATCATGCCGCGTACGAAGAAAGCCGCTCCCCAGGCTCCGTCGACCATGAAGGAGCTCAAAGACACGCTCTGGAAGGCCGCCGACAAGCTGCGTGGATCGATGGACGCGTCTCAGTACAAGGACGTGATCCTCGGTCTCGTGTTCCTCAAGTACGTGTCGGACGCATTCGACGAGCGCCGGGACCGGATCCGCGACGAACTCACCGCCGACGGTTACGACGACGATCAGATCGCGGAGCTCATCGACGACACCGACGAGTACACCGGCCGAGGCGTGTTCTGGGTGCCGGCGCGGGCACGGTGGGCCTTCCTGGCCGAGAACGCGAAGGGGCTGGATCCGGCTTTCGGCGAGGGGATCCGATCGATCGGTTCGCTCATCGATGAGGCGATGGAAGGCCTCATGCAGGCGAACCCGCAACTGTCCGGCACCCTGCCGCGCATCTTCAACCGCGACAACGTCGACCAGCGCCGGCTGGGCGAGCTGATCGACCTGTTCAATTCGGCGCGGTTCGCCGGGCAGGGGCAGGCAGGTGAGTCGGGTCGGCGCGCCCGCGACCTGCTCGGCGAGGTGTACGAGTACTTCCTGGAGAAGTTCGCCGCGGCCGAGGGCAAGCGGGGCGGGGAGTTCTACACGCCGGCCAGTGTCGTGCGGGTGCTCGTCGAGCTGCTGCAGCCCACGCACGGGCGCGTGTACGACCCGGCGTGCGGATCCGGCGGGATGTTCGTGCAGGCCGAGAAGTTCATCGACGCGCACCACGGCGAGGGATCCGACATCTCCGTCTACGGGCAGGAGCTCAACGAGCGCACCTGGCGCATGGCGAAGATGAACCTGGCCATCCACGGGCTCTCGGGCAACCTCGGCCCGCGCTGGGGCGACACGTTCGCGCGCGACCTGCACCCTGAGCTGACCGGCGACAAGGGCGCGGACTTCGTGATGGCGAACCCGCCGTTCAACATCAAGGACTGGGCGCGCAACGAGGACGACCCGCGGTGGAAGTACGGCGTGCCGCCGGCAGGCAACGCGAACTACGCGTGGATCCAGCACATCCTGTCGAAGCTCGCCCCGGACGGGCAGGCCGGTGTGGTCATGGCCAACGGGTCGATGTCGTCGAATTCGGGCGGAGAGGGGCAGATCCGCGCGGAGATCGTCGAGGCGGATCTGGTCTCGTGCATGGTCGCCCTGCCGACGCAGCTCTTCCGTTCGACGGGGATCCCGGTGTGCGTATGGTTCTTCGCGAAGGACAAGGGTGACCGCGCCGGCCAGGTGCTCTTCATCGACGCTCGGGGGCTCGGGCACATGGTCGACCGCGCCGAGCGCGCCCTCTCGGACGAGGACATCGCCAGGATCGCCAGCACCTTCCACGCCTGGATGAACCCGGTCCCTGAGCGAGCGCAGCGAGACGAAACGCACTCGGGGTCGTTGAGCGAGGACGCCGCCGGCACCCTCCCCCCGGGGTCGTTGAGCGAGGACGCCGAAGGCGACCTCCCCCCGGGGTCGTTGAGCGAGGACGCCGAAGGCGACCGAGACGAAACGCCGCATCCCTACGAGAACATCCCCGGCTTCTGCTACTCCGCAACCCTCGCCGAGATCAAGGCCGCCGACTACGCCCTGACCCCGGGCCGCTACGTCGGCGCCGCCGAGGTCGAGGACGACGGCGAGCCCATCCAGGAGAAGCTCGCCCGCCTGCGCACCGAGCTCGAAGCCCAGTTCGCCGAGTCCGCTCGCCTGGCGGATGTGGTGCGCGAGCAGCTGGGGAGGGTGTCGTGAATCGTCAACCGCTCGCTCAAGTCGCGGCCGATCGCGGACTTGTAGGTGGCCCATTTGGATCGTCCTTGGTCAATGCCGACTATGCGGAGTCAGGTGTGCCCGTGATTCGTGGGACGAATTTGAATGAGGGTCGCTACGTAGGCGGCGAGTTCGTCTTCGTGTCCGCGGAAAAGTTCGCGCGAGACCTTTCTCGAAACGCCGCGATGGCTGGAGATGTGATCTATACCCAGCGCGGGACGCTCGGTCAGGTTGCACTCGTCCCGAGCAGTGGCCCTCAGCAGCTCGTCGTCTCGCAGAGCCAGATGAGACTTCGGGTGGACCGCGATCGTGCTATCCCGGAGTTCGTCTACTACGCATCGACGAGTGATGACTTCCTCCAGCAGATTGATGACCGTGCGATCTCGACCGGCGTGCCGCACACGAACTTGGGGATCCTGTCGGAACTCGAGATTCCTCTCCCGCCGCTTCCCGAGCAGCAGGCAATCGCCGAGGTGTTGGGCGCCCTCGACGACAAGATCGCCGCGAACACGGCCGCTAAGAGTGCCGCGGAAGCCTTTCTGAATGTGTCCTACGTTGCGGCGGTGGGCGCTGGGAACGACCGCACTCTCGGCGATGTCGCGGCCTTTCATAATCGGCGACGTGTACCACTCTCGGCTGCCGGTCGCGCTGAACGTCGCGGCGTCATCCCGTACTACGGCGCCAACGGACAGATGGGCACGGTCGATGCCCCGTTGTTTGACGAGCCGATCGTTCTGCTTGGAGAGGACGGATCCGTCTGCCGGTCCGACGGAAGTCCGTACGTTCACTACGTGTGGGGCCCCGCCTGGGTGAACAATCATGCGCACGTTCTTACGGGCACGAAGGTCAGTACCGAGCTTCTATCGGTCATGCTTCGACAGGCTGATGTGTCCGCGCTCGTTACGGGCGCAGTGCAGCCAAAGCTGAGCATGGGACAGGCGCGTCGTCTTGGCTTGGTGGTGCCTGCTGAAAGCCAGTTGACGGCCCTGGAGCAAACGGTTGGTGCGGTGTTTGGATCCGTTCGCGCGCTGACTGAGGAGAACCGCACCCTCGCCTCCACCCGCGACGCGCTGCTCCCGCAGCTCATGTCGGGCAAACTTCGCGTTCGCGACGCCGAGAAGATCGTCGAGGCGGCGACGTGAGCGCCTACGAAGAGTGGGCTCGTTCGACCCTCGGTGCCTGGGCGATCCCTGTCCTCATCGCGACGCCGGTTCTTCTCTGGCTTATCAACAAGCTGCCGGGATGGATCTCGGCCCAATCGAGCGGTCTGCGCGGCTCGCCGACCTCGAGCAAGTACTGGCGCTCACGCCACGCCGAAGCGCTGGCTCAGCGCAAAGACATGCCGGCCGGTCCCGAGGCCGAGCAGCTTGATCTCCGCGCCACCGAGGCGCGCATCATGGTCGAGGCGCACGAGGCCCTGCGACGAATAGGGCCCGATCCTGCACGGCCGTTCTGGATGGGGTTCTGGGTGTTCGTGCCCTTCACCCTGATCTTCGGCACCTGGTGGCTGGTGGAGAGATCCGGGGTGCTCGCGTTCACCGCGGCAGTCGCCCTGATCGTGCTTCTCGGGTGCGAGATCGCGGCGGTTCTCGCTGACACGGTGGTCACAGCCCGATTCAACGCGCTGGTCGCGGCCGGACGGAAGGGGCACAGCAACCTGGTGCGTGCAGACCCGTGGCGAGTGCTGCGTCGGTATGACGAGTGGCGCTCACACCACAACGCTCGCAAGAAGCTCAGCGCCCGAACGAAAGCTGACGCGTCTCGGGTGAGCAAGCGGGTGCGTATCGAACGCAATTTCTTCGGTCTGCCGGTTCGTCCCAGTGGAATCGAGATCGATACCGACATCTGGGTCGATGACGAGCCCGACCGTCCGGCAGACCCATCCGTCTGAAATCTGACCGAGCACAACAAACACCTGACTTCCGGGGGGAATCATGAACCACGACCACGTGATGACAACGACGAACGCGCTGCTGCGGATCCGGACAGAGGACGTCGCCGTCCAGTTCGTCAAAGACTGGACCGTCTGGGGATGGCTCATCGCGGTGGCGATCGGAATCGCGGCGATTCTGGTCGCCCTTGCTGCCCCTTTCGCGGCCGCGTATGCGAACGAAGCGCGACACGGCAGGCTCCTGTGGGTCCTCCTCGTCGTCGCGGTGGTCGGCGCCGCGGGGGTGCTGCTGATCCTGCCCGCGACGATGATGCGCCATGTCTACACGCACCCGGTCGTGTGGTGGGTGGTGATCCCCTGGGTCGCAGTCGCCCTGTTCTTCTTGTGGTGGGGCGCCGTGCAACTGGGTGGTTCTCCCCTGTCCTGGGCGGGTTATGTCCCCGCGATCATCATCGGCGCAGGCGTGCTCATCGGGGCGGGGTGCGACGCCCTGAACCGGTTCGCGTCCTGGATCCCCGCGACGGTCGGTGCCGTCGTTCTCGCGTTCGCTCTCGGCGGGCTCGTCCTGTACCTGAAGGCGCGCGAATGAGGCGTCCGACCGGCGGGATCGCAGGACGCACGGAAGCGGAGGCTCGAATGGTGATGCGAATCAGGCCCTTTCCATCCGAACCCAGCCGTGTTACGATTTAGGTAACACATGGAGCTGGAGTACGCGACGCGAGAGCTCGAGAAGACCTGCACCGACGAACGCGCCATGCAGAAGAAGCTCGGCGCGCAGGTCGCGAAGACGCTGAAGCTGCGGATCGCCGAACTGAGACGCTCCATGCAGATGGATGACCTGCTGCGGGGCACGGGCCGCTGGGAGCAGCTGACCGGGGATCGGATAGGGGAATGGTCGGCGCGATTGACCGCGAACTGGCGCCTCATCGTCACTCCTGCGGATCGCGAGATCGTGACGGTTCTCGTGCTCGAGATCGTGGACTATCACCGACGCTGAAGGGAGTGGAGAGATGACTGCACAGCCGAACTATGTCGTCACCACCGGCGACTTCATCTCGGAGTGGATGGAGGCTGAGGGGATCAATGCGGCTGAGCTTTCCCGTCGGCTCGGCGTGAGCCGTAAGCATGTCAGCGAGCTGCTGCATGGCAAGGCGCCGCTGTCGCACGCGCTCGCGCTCGCCCTCGAGCGCGTCACGGGCGTGCCCGCGCGCATCTGGAATCAGTACGAGAGCGGTTACCGCGAAGACCTCGCACGGCTTCAGGAGGTTGCCGACCTGGAACGCCAGTACGAAGCTGCCAGGGCATTCCCGCTGTCGTACCTGCGCAAGTGGTCGTACATCACGGCCGGATCCCGCGACCGTGCGGAGACCGTGCGTCAGCTGCTTGCGATTCTCGGCGTCGCGAGCTTGGACGCGTTCGAGGTCACGTGGCGTGAAGGAGCCGTCGCCTATCGCCGGTCGGCGATCGCGAGGGATCACAGCGAGGCGCTGGTCACCTGGCTCGCGCTCGCCGAGCGCCATCATGACGGACTGCACGACGTCCCCGCGTTCGACCGCGAGGGGCTGGAGTCGCTGATCCCCGAGCTGCGTCGTTCCACCCGGGAGGATCCGGTGATCGCGATCGAGGCGGCAGCCGCGGCGCTGCGCGCGGTCGGCGTCGTGCTGTGCCTGATCCCCGCTGTCCCGGGTCTCGGGATCCACGGGGCGACGCGCTGGGTCAACGGGCGCCCCGTCATCCAGCTCTCCTTGCTGTGGAAGAGCGACGACCAGCTCTGGTTCACACTGTTCCACGAGCTCGGCCACGTGATGCTCCACGGCGACCGCGAGCTCTACCTCGAGGGCGATGGCACCGAGGCAGAGCGCGAAGCCGACCGGTACGCGTCAGAGGTGCTGATCCCGGTTGCCGAAGAGCATCGGCTCCCGCATCGGCGGGACCTTGTCGCAATCCGCGCTCTCGCAGGCGAGTGGGGCATCGCCCCGAGCATCGTGCTCGGTCGCGCGCAGCATCTGAGCCATGATTACGCGTGGGGACATGAGCTGAAGACCCGGATCGAGTTCATGCCTTTGCCGGGCCGCACGGGCGGCTCAGATGACTCCACCGAAGAGTGAGGACGCTCCACGAATGACCATTCCTGCCACGAGTCGACGCCGTATGCCCGCTTGGCTGGTGATCCTGCTCATCATCCTCATCGGTGGCGGTGCGGCCGCCATGGGTCTGATGGTGGGCAGGGTCCTCGGCGCGCAGGAACTGCGGGACGTCCAGGTGGTGCGCTCCGTCAAGGGTGAGGAACAGGTGATCCTCGTCACCACGGGCATCACCGATATCAAGGAGATGAAGGACAATCAGAGCTTCTTCGGGCTCTTCGACATTCCGCTCAGCGATCGGACGACGTTCCTCCGCTACGACTACGACGCGAAGTACGGAATCGAGGGCAAAGACGTCCGCATCCGGAAACTCGGCGACAAGTCGTACGAGATCAGCATTCCCACATTCAAGTTCCTCGGTTACGGACCGGATCCTATTTTCCGAGTCGCCACGGAGTCGAACGGGATCCTGAGCTGGACCACGCCTCAGATCGACACCTTGAAGGCGAGCAAGGAACTCCTCACGGAAGCCGCCGCGGCCAAGCACATTGATGGCGTGCGCCCGCTCCTGGAGATACAAGCCCAGAAGTTTTACACGAGGATCGTGTCGAGCATCGAACCCGACGCAAAGCTCTCGTTCGACTTCGCGCTTTCGCAGCCGAGCAACTGACAGAAGGACGGCAAGGATGACGACGAGCAACCTCGATGACGCTCCCGACGGCCTCCGTGGCTTCGATGACAAGCCGTTCATCGAGGCGACGGCCGAGGCCAAGTCCCGGTACGGCCGGTTCAACCTGGCGATCATCGGCGACTCCGGCGTCGGCAAGTCATCCCTGGTGAACGCCGTGTTCCAGCGGGACTGGGCCGAGGTCGGCAAGGGCATGCCCGTGACTCGCGGCGTGCACTACTTCCACGACGACTCCCTCGGCATCTGGGATATCGAGGGGTTCGAGATCGGATCCACTCAGTCGCCGGCGGCCCAGTTGCGTGAGCACCTGGCGATGATCTCCGCCCGCCCCGCCAACGAGCAGATCTCGGTGGTCTGGTACTGCGTGCATTCGACCAGCGACCGCCTCACACCCGCGGCGATCGCGATGATCCGAGAGCTGGATGCCGCGGGGCTCCCTGTTGTTCTCGTGCTGACCAAGGTCGACTGGATCCGGAACCCGATCACCGGCAAGTACGGCGTCACGAAAGACCTCGAATCCTTCGTCGACTGGCTGGAGCATCCGACCGACCGCGACACGGGCGAGCCGATCACGGTGCCTTATGAACGAGTCATGCTCACCTCGACCCGCGACAAGCACGGGAAGGGCACGGGGCATGGCCTCGGTGAGCTCGTCGCGGAGACCCTCGCCCTCTCGCCTGAGGACGAGAAGGATGCCTTTCGCATCGCGCAGCGGCTCAACCTCCCCTGGAAGCGGGAGATGGCCCGGCCCGTCATCGGAACCGCCGCCTCTGCCGCGGCCGCAGCGGCTGCTGTCCCGGTTCCGGTCGCAGACGCCGCCCTTCTGGCGCCGATCCAGCTCGCGATGATGGGGCGCATCGCCGCGATCTACGACCTTGAGCTCAAGACCATGATGTCGGCCGGCGCCCTGGCGCAGCTCGGCGTGCAGATCAGCGGGCAGGCCCTCGCCCGCAGCTTCCTGAAGCTCATTCCGGGTGCGGGGAGCATGCTCAACGCCGGCATCGCCTTCGCCCTCACCGCGGCGACGGGCGAAGGCTGGCTCCGGCTGTGCGAGCAGGTGCATACCGGCAAACTCGACCCGGCCAAGATCGGCGACGCCTGGGGGCAGTACGCCCCGTCGTTCCTCGAGGTCGTCCGCAAGATCGCCGAGCAGAAAGTGGGGAAGTCGTGACGCGACCGCCCGAACTGCTCGACGCGATGGGCCAGAGTTTGCAAAAGGATCCGAAGAAGTAGGTCAAACGCCGTTTGGGTTACTTCTTCGGCGCGAACATGAAAGGTGGATCAATGGTTCCGGACCCGTCCGTGTACGCGCCTGCCGGTGCGCGCATTGCGGATTCGATGACTGATCCCGCCGTCGGTACGGGGGGCCCTGGAGCCCTCCTGGGCGGCCCCGTAGCAGGCCCGGTGCTACGCCAGCACGAGCTCCCGCGCCTCGCGAGCGATCGCATCGAGCTCCGTGCTCGGAACGGCGGTGACATCGAGCGCCGCCCACGCCTCGCGCGCGGCCTCGAAGATGTCCCAGCGGCGGTCGTCCCGGGCGCTCGGCTCTTGGAACGCGACAGCGACCGGCACGCCGGCGGCGGCGCGATGCTGAATCGAGCCGTGCGTGATCGACGCACCGCTTTCACGCACGCGGCTGACGACGAAGTTCCACGACTGCAGTTCCTGCTCGAGGGTGTCGAGATTGCGGACGTCGAAGGCGAACGCCTGCGACAGCTGGTCGACATCGTCGTCGACGACAGCGAAGTCGAAGCGCCCTCGCTGTCGGCCGGTGAGCGCCTCCGGCCGGCGAAGGAGGGACGTGCCGACCTCCAGGCTCGCCGTGCGCTCGTAGAGCTGCCCGAGATCGTGCACGAGCCTGGCGCGAGTGCGCGACCGGCGCACCGGTGCGGGAGTCGCGACAAGCAACGGGAAGAGGAAATCGGCACCGTCCTGCGCCGAGAGCGCTTCGACGGGTGTTGCCGCACTGATCTGAAGCACGTTGTTGAAACGATGCGAGAGCAGCTCCAGCCAGGCCCGGTTCACGCTGACATCGTCGGTACCCGCGAAGAGATCGAGAGGCGGGTGCTCGTAGTCGTGGATCGTGCGCTCCAGCCTCGTGAGCCAGGGCTGAAGCGCGCTCGCATCGCCACCCAGCCTGCTCGCGCGGCGCAGGTCGGGCGCGACCCGGATCGCCCAGTCGCCGCCGTCGCAGCCGACCACGACCGCGACATTCACCCGCTCGCCGCGCGCCACATCGGGCACGTACCTGACGAGCCAGTAGAGGTATGCGCTGCTCATTTCGGAGTTCCCGTCGCTTGCCCACCCGACGGGGCCTCGGCGTGTCTCCGGAGCCGCTGCGCTACCGGTTCTCGGCGGCGGAAGAGGAACCACGCCATCGCTTCGAGGCTCCTGTCATCGGTCCCCCATTCTACAGGGACCGCCGACATCACCGACAGGAGCGCTTCCGGAGTCAGACCGAGGATGGCGTCGGCGACGTCGAGCAGCCGTCGCCGGTCCAGCCCCGTGGGGATATGGGGGAACGTGCCGTCGGTGGTTACGAGACGGCGAAGCACGGACTCCTCCCAGTCGCCCTCGCCGGTGGTGAACCACAGACCGTGGTCGTATGACCACATCGAGTACGCGGCTGTCGTCTCGTATAGCCACTGCGGATCCTCACCGAGGCAAAGGTCCCACAAGGCGACCATTGCCGACTGCCGACGCGCATTGTCGTCTCGCCTCGTGTACCGCAGGTCGTCGTCGTCGATCGCGCCCGGCACGTGCAGCGAGCCGTGGGCGATCAGGGGTGCGTCACTCCTGCCGGCGGGGAACATGTCCCATCGGGAGATGCTCGGTGGAATCCTGATGAGCACACGTTCGCGGACAGGTGCTCCGATCAGCCTGCCGAGCTCCCCGACGATCACTTCGTTCACGAGAACCTGGTCGCCTTGGGGATTGCCTGGCACCTTCACCCAGTACGTGCGGCCATCGTCAGCCAGGCCGAGGAACGCGCCCGCGCCAGATGACCGTGCGCGTTCACGCGGCGCACGGAGAACGATCGTAGGTGCCTGCCCTTGCCGGCCGGTGAGCCGCCCACGCCACGCGTCCAGCGAGTCGAAGGCATCATCCATGGGCAGAGGCTACCGGGTCTGCACCACCGACCTCAGCAGTGAAGGAGCATCGTCATGACCGGGTTCGCGGAATCCGACTGGGAGGACCAGGCCCTCGAGCTGCTGTCGCAGCCGCTCGACTGGCGGCCCCTGCGCGGTGAGCAGATCGCGCCCGGAAGCGGTGAGCGGGAGACGTGGGACGAACTGCTGATCCGGCCGCGGCTGCTCGAGGCGCTCCGCCGGCTCAATCCCGCGGTTCCGGTGCCGTATCTGCAGCAGGCGGTCGGCGAGATCGCCACGCCCACCTCTCAGGACGCGATCACCGAGAACTATCGGATCCACACGTATCTCGTCGGTGGCTACCCGCTGAGCTACATCGACGATGACGGCGTCGAGCAGAACCTGAGACTTCGACTGCTCTCGACGGATCCGTCCGACAACGACTGGCTCGCGGTCAACCAGGTGACGATCCGGCAGGGCGATCTCCATCGGCGCTTCGACATCGTGCTCTACGTGAACGGGATGCCGCTCAGCATCATGGAGCTGAAGCGGGCCGGGGCCGCGGGGGTCGGGGCTGCCGCTGCGCACGCACAGCTGCAGACGTACCTGCGCGAGTTCCCGGCAGCGTTCCGATTCTGCGTGTTCACGCTGGCGAGCGACGGGATCGACGCCCGCTACGGCACGCCGTTCACGCCGTTCCACCACTTCGCACCGTGGAACGTCGACGACGACGGCAAGCCCCTGGAACAGCCGCGCATCGAGTTCGGCGACGACGTGCAGCCGATCGACGACGCGCTCGCCGGCCTCTACAACCAGGAGCGCTTCCTGCAGCTCGTCCGCAACTTCACCGCGTTCGATGAAGGACCTGACGGACTTGCCAAGCGCATCGCGAAGCCGCATCAGTACTTCGCCGTGACGAAGGCCCTCGGCAGAACGGTCCAGGCGGTGGAGTCGAATGGCAAAGCCGGAGTGGTCTGGCACACCCAGGGATCCGGAAAGTCCATGGAGATGGAGCTCTACGCCAACCTGGTGTCGCGGCAGGCGAAGCTCAAGAACCCGACGATCATCGTCGTCACCGACCGCAATGAGCTCGACGGTCAGCTGTTCGCGACGTTCGATCGCAGTCTGCTGCTCGCCGAGAAGCCCGTGCAGGTGCGCGAGCGGGCGCAGCTGCGCGACGAGCTGCGCAACCGCGTCACGGGCGGCATCTACTTCACGACCCTGCAGAAGTTCGGGCTGAGTGAGACCGAGAAGGCGGCGGGGAGCCGGCATCCGCTGCTGACCGATCGTCGCAACGTGATCCTCATCGTCGACGAGGCCCATCGCAGCCACTACGACGACCTCGACGGCTATGCACGCCACCTGCGCGACGCCCTGCCGCATGCGACGCTCATCGCGTTCACCGGCACGCCGATCTCGTTCGCCGAGCGCAACACGCAGGACGTCTTCGGCGACTACATCGACATCTACGACCTGACCCGTGCCGTCGACGACGGCGCGACCGTTCCCGTGTACTTCGAGCCGCGGCTTCTCAAGGTGGGCTTCGCGGCGGGCGCGAGCGAGGAGGACATCGATCGCGCCGCCGACGAATACACGGTCGGGCTCGACGACACCGAGCGGGCACAGCTCGAGGCCTCCGTCGCCGTCGTCAACGCCGTCTATGGTGCGCCGGCGCGCATCGAGCGGCTCGCAAAGGATCTCGTCACCCACTGGGAAGAGCGGCGCGCCCGCATGCTCCCGTTCATCGAGTCGCCGGGCAAGGCGCTCATCGTCGGTGGCACCCGGGAGATCTGCGCCCGGCTCTACGACGCGATCGTCGCGCTCCGGCCCGACTGGCATTCCGATGCGCTCGACGCCGGCAAGATCAAGGTCGTCTATTCGGGCAGTGCGACCGACCAGCCCCCGGTGAGCGATCATGTGCGCCGCGATTCCGAGAACGCCGCGATCAAGAAGAGGCTGAAGGATCCGGGAGACGAGCTCGAACTCGTGATCGTCAAAGACATGATGCTCACCGGCTTCGACGCGCCGCCCCTGCACACGCTGTATCTCGACCGGCCGCTCAAGGGCGCGCTGCTCATGCAGACGCTCGCGCGGGTCAACCGCACATTCCGTGGCAAGCGAGATGGACTGCTCGTCGCATACGCGCCCCTGGCCGACAATCTCGCCAAGGCGCTCGCCGAGTACACGCCCACGGATCAGGAGAACCGCCCGATCGGCCGTGATGTCGCCGAGAAGGCGAGGGAGATCGCGGACGAGCTCATCCTCTTGATCCGCGACATGCTGGCCGGCTGCGACTGGGAGGCAGTGGTTGCCAAGGGGGGTCCGCGCAGCTGGAGGACCGCGGCGACGATGGCCACGAACTACCTCCGCGACCCCGCCAACCCGCTCAACGCCCCGGATCTGGGGCCGGAGACGCTCAAGGCCCGCTTCCGCGCGGCCAGTGGCGCACTGGCACGGGCATGGGCGCTCTCATCCGGTCAGGACAGCCTCGCCGATCTGCGGCAGGAGATCGGGTTCTACGAAGAAGTGCGCGTCTGGATGGCGAAGTACGACGCGGCCGAGCGCCAGGCCCGTGACGAGCCGATCCCCGATGACATCCAGCGACTGCTGGGTCAGCTCGTCGCCGAGGCGATCGCGCCGGGAGACGTCCTCGACATCTACGATGCGGCGGGGCTGCCGCGGCTTTCGCTCGGTGATCTCGGGCCCGAGTTCCTGGCGAAGGCGCAGGCGGCGCCCAACCCGCATCTCGCGATCGAGGCGTTGCGTGCCTCGCTCGTCGAGGCGGGAGCCGCGGCGACCCGGGGCAACCTGGTGCGGCAACGCGCATTCTCCGAGCGCATCGCCGAGATCATGAAGCGCTACACCAATCAGCAGCTCACGGCCGCCGAGGTCATCGCCGAGCTCGTGGCTCTCGCGAAGGACGTCGCTGCGGAAGCGTCGCGCGGCGAGCGCTTCTCACCGCCGCTGTCACAGGACGAGCTGGCCTTCTACGACGCCGTGGCGCAGAACGAGTCGGCCGTGTCGGTTCAGGGCGAGGATGTGCTGGCTCAGATCGCGCGCGAACTCGTCGCGGTGATGCGCCGCGACGTGCGCACGGACTGGACGGTGCGTGACGACGTGCGCGCGAAGCTCCGCTCCTCGATCAAGCGGCTGCTCGTGAAGTACAAGTACCCGCCCGACAAGCAGCCCGAGGCGATCAAGCTCGTCATGGACCAGATGGAGTCGATGGCGCCGCGCTACGCAGAGGACCGCGACAGGGGTGCTTTGCAGTGAGCGGTCTGTAGGCCAGCCGCCGCCCACACCGCCAGCCGTCACGCCGCGCGCAGCGCAGGCGCGGGCTGCAGCAGGTGCTCGACCACGTAGTCGGCGTCGCGGCCCATGCCCATGAGGGTCGGTGACGCGATCGAGTACTGGAACGGCAGCCCCATGAACGCGAGCCTCGGTACGACCGTGGAGATCCCGCGCTCATGCCGGACGCCTTCTTCGTCTGCGAAGCCGGGGATGTCGATCCAGTTCAGGATCGGGCGCGATCCGGTCGCCCAGATGATCGTCGCCGGATGCAGGCGCTCGCCGTCCTCAAGCACAGGGAGGCCGTCCTCGACCGTGGCGACACGTCCGACCTGCCGGATCCCTGCCTTGCGCAGATCCGACATGTGATTGCGCACCAGATTGACGCCGTGCCCGCGTCGCAGCTCCCACTCCTGTCGTCCCTTCTCCGTGTCGCTCGTGAAGTTGCGCAGTCGCCGGATGAAGATGCTGCTGATCAGGTTGCCGATCGGGGTGTCGATGCGGCCGGGGATCTGACCGGGATTGCGCCCGGCGATGACGGTCTCGTGCATCGCCGCGGCGGCGTCGAGGGCGAGGTCGGTGCCGGAGTTGGCGGCGCCCACCACGAGCACCGTCCCGGCCGCGAAGTCCTCCGGACCCTGGTACTCGAGCGAGTGCAGCTGCCGGATCGTCGGATCCAGGTCGGCCGCGAATCGCGGGACGATCGGCCGGTGGTGGGCGCCTGCGGCCACCACCACCTTCTCCGCGACCACGTCCTCCCCGGTGCCGAGCTCGAGGCGGAACCGTCCGTCCGGCTCGACCGAGAGCCGCTGCACCCGGGTGGCGGTGCGCACCGGGATCTCGAACGTCGCGGCGTACCGCTCCAGATAGTCGGCGAACTGGGTCGCGGTGGGGTAGTCGAACACGCCGATGTCGAGCCGCAGACCGGGCAGCTCCGCCCAGCGCCGCGGGGTGAACAGGCGCAGAGACCGGTAGCGCTCGCGCCAGGAGTCGCCGATGCGCGCATGCGCGTCGAAGACCCCGATCCTCGCTCCGCGGTGCATCGCGCGGCGGGCGGTATGCAGACCCGCGGCGCCCGCGCCGACGATGGCCAGGTCGAGTGTCGTGGACATGATGGCCTCCTCCTCGGAGCCCTCGTCTCGGGTTCTCCGGTTCTCCCGGCACGGTACGGGCGGGACAGAGTGGCCGGCATCGGCAGAAATGACCAATTCGGGAGCACGTCGTCTCTCGTCGGTGGTGCCGAACGCGGTCGGTCCCGGCTTCGGCGCGCCATTCCGAGTCCGGCTTCGGCACGCCGTTCCGAGCCCGGCGCGCCCCGAATCGACGGAGTTCGGCACGCGGCGCTTCCGGATCCGGCCGGCACGCGGCGCGTCCGGATCCGGCGGACGTATCGAGCCCTGCCATCACGCCGGCACGTGGGACCGTTGCGACCAGCCCGGGCGCGTCAGACCGTCGCGACCAGCCCGTGCGTGTAGGCGTAAGCGGTCGCGGCCGAGCGCGAGGGCACGTCGAGCTTGCTGAGGATGCTGCCGACGTGCCGGGCGACGGTGCGATCGCTGAGGAACAGATGCTCGGCGATGCGATGGTTCGACCACCCCTGAGCGACGAGCTCGAGCACCTCGCGCTCGCGACGGCTGAGCCCGGGATCCGCCGCCTCCCGGTGCGTCGTCGTGGCGAGCCGTTCCAGCCGGGCGAGATCCGGCACCGCGCCGAGCCCCTCGAGCACCGCCCTCGCCGCATCGAACTCGAGTTGCGCCCCCTCCTCGTCGCCGGCCGCGCGGGCGGCGGATCCGATCGCGATGCGCACGAGCGCCGCCTGATGTGGGGCGTCCAGCCTCCGCCAGTCCAGCCAGGCCGCGCGCAGCAGCGGGAGAGCGTCGGCGGGGCGTCCCTCCCGCAGCGCCACCTCACCGCGGGCCTGCGCGGATTGGGCGTGCAGGCACAGGGAGTCGAAGGCGGCGGCGCACGCGGCGAGCTCCTCGGTCGCGGCGCGGGCCTCGGCGATCCGACCCCGGTCCAGGGCGACGGTCACGGCCGCGGCGAGCACGTCGACGCGATCCGCCGGGCCGAGCGCACTCGCGCGCGCCCGGGACAGGCCCGACCACGCCGTCTCGAGCTCCCCGGCGTCGCGGTGCAGCAGCGCGAGTCCGGGCTGCACCTCGCGCCCGATCGCCGCCGCCTCGCGGTACGCGTCGCGGGCCGCCGCCGCCCGGCCGGCCACGCGGTGCAGCTCGGCCGCGCGGTACCAGGCGTTGCCGAGGGTCTCGGCGCGCGTCTCGGTGCGGCACACCTGCTCCGCGGCCTTCGCCGCCGCGCCCCACTCCCCGCCCAGCTGCATGACGGTGGCGCGATGCAGCGTGCATTCGCCGCGGAACGGCTCCAGCCCGCGCTGCGTGTCGCACCAGTCGCCGAGGTCGCGGGTCCACACCCGGGCCCGCTCCAGGTCGCCGCGTGCGAGCAGCCCCGCGACGACCGAGCAGAACGCGGGCCCCGCGGCGCGGTCGCTGACCCGCCCGGATCCGATCATGAGCATCACCTGGTCGAGGCAGGCGAAACCCTCCTCGAGGCGACCGAGGTCGACGAGGGCGCGCCCCAGGCCCATCGTGGCGAGGGCGTCGAGATCGCCGTCGTCCGTGGCGGCGGCCAGCTCGGTCGCCCGGCGATACTGCGGAACGGATCCCTCGACGTCGCCCTGACCGTACCGGGCCGCGGCTCCGCACAGCTCGCGATAGGCCTCGGTGCGGGCATCCGCCTCCGGCCGCGCGCACAGCTCGAGCAGCCGGCCCATCCAGGTGCGCGCCAGCACCTCCTCCCCGTGCTCGCGGAGTGTGAAGCCGAGCCAGAACACGCAGCGCACGGCCGCGGCGAGGTTCCCGTCGTCGAGGTGGCGCAGATGCGCGCGCTCCCAGGCGCGGTGGCTGACCTCGTCTCTGCCCGTGAACCAGGCGGCCTGGCCGAGCTCGTCCAGCTCGTCTGCACCCAGCTGCGCCTCGCGTGCGATGAGCTGCTCGAATCGCCCCGTCCAGTCCACGACGGCCGCGCTGCGGATCGCCATGTGCACAGTATCTTCCCGGTCGGGCGCTGGGGACAAGAGCGCGGGGACCCCGCCGGGAGTGAGGCACCGGACGGATCCGCTCCGGGTACTGCGGACCTGACGATTCCGTCGGAATCCGTGTGAGTGTGGGTGCGTTCTGGGAGTCTGGGACGGACGCTGACGTCACCACGACCGAACGACGATCGGAAGGGCCCTCATGACCGATGAATACGACCTGATCGTGCTGGGCGGCGGCCCGGTCGGCGAGAACGTGGCCGACCGCGCGGTGCAGGGCGGCCTGACCGCCGTGATCGTGGAGGGCGAGCTCGTCGGCGGGGAATGCTCCTACTGGGCCTGCATGCCGTCGAAGGCGCTGCTGCGCTCGCCGCAGGCACTGCGTGCGGCGCAGCATGTGGGCGGCGCGGCCGAGGCGATCACCGGCGAGCTCGATGTGCGGGCCGTGCTCGACCGGCGCGACGTGTTCACCAGCCACTGGCGGGACGACGGCCAGGTCGCCTGGCTCGACTCCGCCGGGATCGACCTCGTCCGAGGGCACGGGCGGCTGAGCGGCGAACGGAAGGTCGCCGTGACCACGCCCGACGGCAGCGTGCGCACCCTCACCGCCCGGCACGCGGTCGCGGTCAGCACCGGATCCGACGCCGCGATCCCGCCGATCCCGGGCCTGCACGAGGCGAAGGTGTGGACCAGCCGTGAGGCCACGAGCGCCGAGGAGATCCCGGCCTCGCTCGTGGTGATCGGCGGCGGTGTCGTCGCCGTCGAGATGGCCACCGCCTACGCCGCGCTCGGAGCGGAGGTCACCGTGCTCGCCCGCAGCGGGCTGCTCGGCTCGGTCGAACCGTTCGCGGGAGAGCTCGTCGCGGAAGGGCTGCGCGAGCTCGGCGTCGACGTGCGCACCGGCGTCGCGACCCTCGGCGTCGCCCGGGACGCCCAGGGGGTGACCGTCACGACCGACGCCGGCGACGTGCGCGCCGCCGAGATCCTCGTCGCGGCCGGGCGCACGCCGCGCTCGGGCGACATCGGGCTGGAGACCGTGGGCCTCGCCGCGGGCCGGTACATCCGCACCGACGACACCCTGCGGGTGCCGGGCGTGGACTGGCTCTACGCGGTCGGCGACGTGAACGGCCGCGTGCTGCTCACCCACCAGGGCAAGTACCAGGCGCGCGCCGCCGGCGACGTGATCGCGGCGCGGGCGAAGGGCGAGCCCGTGGATGACGAGCGGTGGGGGCGGCATGTCGCCACGGCCGACCACACCGCGGTGCCGCACGTCGTGTTCTCCGAGCCGGAGGTCGCCGCGGTGGGCGTCACCGCCGCGGCCGCACGAGAGGCGGGGCACCGGATCCGCGAGGTCGAGGTGGCGTTCTCCTCGGTCGCCGGGGCGTCTCTGCACGCCGACGGCTACCGCGGGCGCGCGCACATGGTCGTGGACGAGGACCGGCAGGTGCTGCTCGGGGTGACCATGGCCGGCCCCGACGTGGCCGAGCTCATCCACGCCGCGGCGATCGCGGTCGCGGGCGAGGTCCCGCTCGCCCGGCTCTGGCACGCGGTGCCCTCGTACCCGACCATGAGCGAGGTCTGGCTGCGTCTCCTCGAGGCCTACGGTCGCCAGTCCGCCTGACGATTTCTCCGCCCGGCGCCCCTCCCTGGTTTCGGGGAGCGATGTCCGCTCGGTGTGAGGGGAGAACAGGACGAACATCGCTCCTCGAACGCAGGACGGATCCGGATCCGGGAATCCGGACAGCGGCATGGCTGTTTCCGATGTCGGAGGCCGCGCGTACTGTCGGTAGGGCGCCGCGTCGCGCCGCACGCCGAGAAGAAGCGAGTCGCATCGATTCCCGAGGAGGGGCGAGCATGCAAGCAGTATTCGAAGGAACCGTCATCGCGAACGCCGATGACGCCGACGTGGTGATCATCGAGGGCAACCGCTACTTCCCGCCGACCTCGATCACGGAGGGCGTGCTGCAGGAGAGCCCCACGCCGTACACCTGCCCGTGGAAGGGCGTCTGCCAGTACTACTCGATCCGGGTGGACGAGCAGGACCACAAGGATCTGGCCTGGGCATACCCGCACCCGTACCCGACCGCGATCGAACGGGTCGGCGTCGACTTCTCCGGCTACGTCGCTTTCGACGCGAAGGTCGCGGTGCGCCCGGGCGAGGTCCCCGACGAGGGAGCGCTCCCCTGAGGGCGGACCACCGATGATCGAGTTCCGCTCCGTCACGAAGACCTTCCCCGACGGCACCCGCGCCGTCGATGACTTCAGCCTGGTGATCCCCGCCCGGCAGACGACCGTGCTGGTCGGATCCTCCGGATCCGGCAAGACCACCCTGCTGCGGATGATCAACCGCATGGTCGAGCCCACCAGCGGCACCGTCGAGATCGACGGGGAGAGCGTGCAGAGCGGCGATCCCGTCGCGCTGCGCCGTCGCATCGGCTACGTCATGCAGAACTCCGGGCTGATGCCCCATTTCACAGTGATCGACAACGTCGCCACGGTGCTGCGCCTGAACGGCGTCTCCCGGCGCGAGGCGCACGTGCGCGCGCGGGAGCTGCTCGACACCGTGGGCCTCGACCAGGCCCTGGCCGACCGCTACCCCAGCCAGCTCTCCGGCGGGCAGCAGCAGCGCGTCGGCGTCGCGCGCGGGCTGGCCGCGGATCCGAACATCCTGCTCATGGACGAGCCGTTCGGCGCCGTGGATCCGATCGTGCGCACCGAGCTGCAGCAGGAGCTGCTGCGGCTGCAGCGCGAGCTCGACAAGACGGTGGTGTTCGTCACGCACGACATCGACGAGGCCCTGCTGCTCGGCGACCGCATCGTCATCCTCGACAAGGCCGCGCGGATCGTGCAGCAGGGCACCCCGGAGGAGATCCTCGCCGCTCCCGCCGATGAGTTCGTCGCGGCGTTCATCGGCGCGGACCGCGGGCGGCGCGCTCTGCATCTCAAGCAGACCCCGCACGGCACCGTGATCGTCGACGCCGACGGGCGTGCACAGGGCACCCTGGTGCAGTCACCGGCGGATGCTGTGGCGATCGACGGGGGAACGGGCGGCTGACGTGACCTGGATCATCGACAACCTCGGGCTCATCCTGAGCCTCTCCGCCGTGCATCTGCAGCAGAGCATGATCGCTCTCGTGCTCGGGGTCGTCGTCTCCGTGCCGCTGGGTTGGATCGCCTGGCGGTACCGCCTGGTGCGCGGTCCGCTCATCGTGCTCACCGGGCTGCTCTACACGATCCCCTCGCTGGCGCTGCTGATCCTGCTGCCGGCGTTCATCGGCTATCAGGCGACGGACGCCCCCAATCTCGTCGTGGCGCTCACCATCTACAACGTCGCGATCCTGGTGCGGGCCGTCGCCGACGGCCTCGACTCGGTCGACCCGGACGTGCGCCGTGCGGCCACCGCGATGGGATACGGATCCGGCCGCCGGTTCTGGACCGTCGAGCTGCCGCTCGCGGGCCCGGTGATCCTGGCGGGCGTGCGGGTGGCCGCGGTCTCCACGATCGCCCTCGCCACGGTCGGGATCCTGGTCGGGGTGCAGAACCTCGGCTATCTCTTCACGAACGGCCTGGACCGCCGGCTCATCGAGGAGGTCTTCGCGGGCGTCCTCGCCGTCATCGTGCTGGCGCTCGTCATCGACCTGCTGCTGGTGCTGCTCGGACGCGTGCTGATGCCCTGGCAGCGCGCGAGCGCCGGGAAGACGCGCCGATCCGCCGCCCTCCGGGAACCGCAGGAGCCGGACGCGGAACCGGCCGAGGAGCCCGTGACCGCGGGGGTCGCCGCATGAACCTCTTCGCCGACGCGATCCGCTGGCTGCTGGACCCCGCGCAGTGGACCGGATCCTATGCGCTCCCGGTGCTGTTCGGGCAGCACGTGCTCTACACCGTGGCCTCGGTGCTGGTCGCGGCGGCGATCGCCGTCCCCGCGGGCTGGCTCATCGGGCACACCGGGCGCGGTCGCGAGGTCGCGGTGGCGATCTCCGGCGCCGCGCGTGCGATCCCGTCCTTCGGACTGCTGATCCTGCTGGTGCTGCTGTTCGGCGTGCTGCAGGTGCCCGCCGCGGCCCTGGTCACCTTCGTTCTGCTCGCGATCCCCTCACTGCTGGCGGGCGCCTACACCGGCATCGAGGCGATCGATCCGCGCGTGATCGATGCGGCGAAGGCGATGGGCATGACGCCGTGGGAGGTGTTCTGGAAGGTCGAGTTCCGGCTCGGACTGCCGCTGCTCATCGGCGGCCTGCGCGCCGCGACCCTGCAGGTGATCGCCACCGTCACGATCGCCGGCTACGTGAACCTCGGCGGCTTCGGATACCCGATCATCCAGGGCATCCCGCTCGGCCGCTTCGACGAGGTGCTCGCCGGTGCCCTCCTCGTCGCCGCCCTCGCACTGATCGCCGATCTGCTGTTCGCGCTCGCCCAGCGCGCCTCCGTGCCCGCCGGCATCCGCGCCGGCGGCGGACGCGCGGACGACGACGGATCCCGCACCCGCACCCGGGGCGCCCTGCGCCCCGCCCGCGCCTGACCTCACGCACTCCCACCGGCCTCACGCAGTCCCCACCAGCCTGACGCAGTCCCCACCAGAGAGGAACACCATGTTCACCGCTCGCCTCCCCCGCCTCGCCGCCGCAGCAACGGTCGCGCTGGCCGCCGCTCTCGCGCTCAGCGCGTGCAGCTCCAGCAATCCGCTCGACAAGCCCACGTCGACGAGCGGATCCGGCTCCTCCGACACGATCGTGATCGGATCCCAGGCCTACTACTCGAACGAGATCATCGCCGAGATCTACGCCCAGGCGCTCGAGAAGGACGGCGTGAAGGTCGACCGCAAGTTCAACATCGGCCAGCGCGACGCCTACATGCCCGACGTGAAATCGGGGGCGATCAACCTGTTCCCGGAGTACACCGGGAACCTGCTCGAGTACCTGGGCGGCAAGGCCGACACGAACAGCTCCGACGACGTCTACGCCGCGCTGAAGAAGGCGCTGCCGTCGAGCCTCACGGCGCTCGACTACGCCAAGGCCGCCGATCAGGACACCTACACGGTGACCAAGGCGAACGCCGACAAGTACGGTCTGTCGTCGATCGCGGATCTGTCGAAGATGCCGGCGCCCGTCACGATCGGCGCGGCGCCCGAGTTCGAGAAGCGCCCCTACGGCCCTGCCGCGGCGAAGACGCTGTACGGCGTCGACCTGACCTTCTCGGCCACGGGCCAGACCACGCTCGAAGCGCTGCAGGCCGGCACCGTGCAGGTCGCCGACATCTACTCGGCAGACCCCGCGTTCGCCAAGGGTGACCTCGTCGCGCTGAAGGATCCGAAGAACCTCATCCTGCCGTCGAACGTCGTGCCGATCGTGAGCGAGAACGTCGCCGACAAGGTGTCGAAGGCGATCAATGCCGTGAGCGCGAAGCTCACCACGGCGGAGCTGGTGAAGCTCAACGTGCAGAGCACAGCCGACAAGAAGCAGCCGGCCGACATCGCCAAGGCCTGGCTCACGGCGCAGGGTCTCAGCTGACCTGCCGGACCGCCCTCTCCCGGGGTCGTCGAGCGAAGCGCCGATCCCTCTCCCAGGGTCGTTGAGCGAAGACGCCGCAGGCGACTGAGACGAAACGCGGTGCCTCGCGAGCGCACCGCGTTTCGTCTCGCTCCTCGCTACGCTCGGTGCTCGCTCAACGCCCCCAGGGAGGCGTCCCGGGGGCTCAGCCCAGGTGCCGTGCGAAGAACCGCCCGGCGTCCTCCCCGGCGTGCGCCGGAACGCCGGTGTGGCCGCCGAGGTTCGCCTGCAGCGTCTTCTCCGCGGATCCGAACGCGTCGAAGACGTCGAGCGATCGCTGCCGGTCGTTGCCCTCGTCGTCCCACTGCAGCAGCACGTGCAGTGGGATCGTGACGCGCCGGGCCTCGTCCAGGATGCTCAACGGCACGTAACTGCCGGCGAACAGCCCGGCGGCGACGATCCGAGGTTCGACGAGAGCGAGTCGGATCCCGATCGCGAGAACGCCGCCCGAGTAGGCGACGGGACCGCCGATCTCGGGCAGGGCGAGCACGGCGTCCAGGGCCGCCTGCCACTCCGGCACGGTCGCGTCGACCAACGGGAGCACCAGTCGATCGATGACGTCCTCGCCGGGACGCTCGCCGGCATCGAGCGCCCGCATCAGGTCGGCACGGGCGCTCTCGAGCTGGGGCATGGGCGCACGCGTGCCGTTGCCGGGCATCTCGATCGCCACGGAGGCGTAGCCGAGCTCGGCGGCGGCGCGCGCCCGGCCGCCCAGGCGAGGGCGCATCCGGGCCAGGCCGGGCCCGCTCGGATGGCCGAGCAGGATCAGCGGGACGGGATGCGCGGCGCAGGCGGACCCGGGCGTCCAGAGGATGCCGGCGATGCCGTCGTCCCCGCCCAGCATGAAGTCGCGCTCGATGATGCCGTCGCGACGCGGTTCCGCAGCGGCGGGCCGCTCGGAGGTGAAGGTCAGTGCGGAGGTGTGAGGGTTCATGGTCGTGCCTTTCGGGAGTGCGCTTTCAGCGGCGCTCCCGGACGACCTATCGCCCGACCGTGACCCCGATCAGGAGCACCCACGTCGATTCGTTCATGGGGATCACCTCCTGTTCTCGTGCCTGCACGGCGTAGGCGAGGCTACACCGTCCGGGGCCGTTGAGCGAACACCCCTGGGGGCCGTTGAGCGGACATCTTCTGGGGTCGTTGGGCGAGCACCGAGCGCGGCGAGGAGCGAGACGGAACGGGGCGCTCTCGCGAGGGCGCCCCGTTCCGTCTCCGTCGTCTTCGGCGTCTTCGCTCGACGGCTCCGGGTGGGGAGCGCGAAGAGTCCGCTCAACGTCCCCGGGGAGGGCGTCTGCGCGCCCGGGGGACGGGGCTGCGTCGGCGTGGGGCTACCTCAGTCGAGCGCGCTCATCACGTGCTTGATGCGCGTGTAGTCGTCGAAGCCGTACTGCGACAGATCCTTGCCGTAGCCCGAGTGCTTGAATCCGCCGTGCGGCATGTCCGACACGAACGGGATGTGCGTGTTGATCCAGACGCAGCCGAAGTCCAGGTCGCGGGAGAAGCGCAGCGACCGGGTGTGATCCTTCGTCCACACCGACGCGGCCAGCGCGTAGGGCACATCGTTCGCGAAGGCGAGGGCCTCGTCGTCCTCCTCGAAGGACTGCACGGTCAGCACCGGTCCGAAGATCTCGCTCTGCACGGCCTCGTCGTCCTGCCGCATGCCCGAGACGATCGTCGGTTCGAAGAAGTAGCCGACGTCGCCCTGCCGCCGGCCGCCGGTCTCGATCGTCGCGTGCGCGGGCAGGCGGTCCACGAAGCCCTGCACCTGGGCGAGCTGCGCGGCGCTGGAGAGCGGACCGAAGAACACGCCGTCCTCCTGCGGGGCACCGGTGCGGGCGTGGGTGCGCACCCGCTCGACGAGCGCCTTCACGAGAGCGTCGTGCACCGAGGCGTGC
This sequence comes from Actinomycetota bacterium, assembly GCA_018268515.1. Lineage (GTDB taxonomy): Bacteria > Actinomycetota > Actinomycetes > Actinomycetales > Microbacteriaceae > Microbacterium. The sequence goes on along the minus strand of JAFDWK010000012.1, from coordinate 131 downwards.
ACGATCACCCGGGTCGCGGCGGTGCAGTCCTGCCCCGCGTTGAAGAACGCGCCGGTCACGATGCCCTCCGCGGCCTTCTCGATCGACGCGTCCGGGAACACGATCGCGGGGGCCTTGCCGCCGAGCTCGAG
>JAFDWK010000011.1 GCA_018268515.1 Actinomycetota bacterium | reverse complement strand
AGCGAGCGGCCTGAGTTTCACGGACATACTCACGTGAGGCACGGGAAACACCTCGCGGGCATATTGACATGAGGAACCACGGCCAACCGCGCCCGGCGGTGGGTCGTCGCCTCGCGCGCTGTATGTCACTGGCAGCCGGTTCGGGGTAGCATCAGGGAGCAAATGGGATCTCGCCTTCCTGTGGGCGACCGAGCGAAGGGGGAGCGCCCACATGGACTTGCGTGACTACCTTCGGGTCTTTCGTGCCCACTGGATCGGGATGATCCTCATCACGCTGCTCGGCGTCGCTGTCGCCTTCGGGTGGACCCTGCTTCAGCCGAAGGTCTACACGGCCGACGCCTCAGCGATCGTGCAGGCGAACATGACTGGCGACACCGGCGACACCAAACTCGGCGCGGCGACGGCCGGCGACACACTGGCGACGGCGCGCGTCAAGACCTATGTCGCGCTCGGCGCCTCGCGCGCGGTCGCGGATGGCGTGATCAAGGATCTGGGCCTCGGCATCACCCCCGACAAGCTGGTGAAGCAGGTCACGGTCACCAACATCGCCGACACCACCACGCTCAAGGTCAGCGCCGACGCGGAGACGCCTGCGAAGGCGCGAGATCTCGCCGAGGCCTGGGTGCGCTCGATGGGAGCGGAGGTCAACCGCCTCGAGACGGCTGCCGCCGACCCCGGCGCCAAGGGGATCGTCTTCCTCAGCCCGATCGACTCGGCGCTCCTGCCTGACGAGCCGTCCTCGCCGAACACCAAGCTCGCGCTCGCCCTCGGCGCGCTCATCGGGCTGGCGCTCGCGGTCGGTTATGGGCTGCTGCGCTACACGCTCGATCGCCGGATCCGGTCGATCGAGCAGGTCGAGCGCGAGATCGGCAAGCCCGTGGTCGGCACCATTCCCGACGAGAAGACCTTCTCGGTGGACAACCGCCTATTGCCGTTCGATGGCGGCAACAGTGAAGCCAGCGACAAGGCGCACCTGTTCGGCATCAGCGAGGCCATGCGCGAGCTGCGCACCAACCTGCAGTACATCGACGTCGACAACCCGCCGCGGATCATCGTGGTCACCAGTCCGCTGCCCGGCGACGGCAAGTCGACGATCTCCTCGAACCTCGCGGTCACCCTGGCTTCCAGCGGCCAGCCGGTCGTGCTCATCGACGGTGACCTGCGGCGCCCCATGGTCAGCACCGTATTCGGCCTGCCCAAGGGCGCCGGCATCTCCGACGTGCTGGCAGGACGCGCCACGATCACCGAGGTCGCGCAGCGCTTCGGCGATGGGCAGTTGCTGGTCGTGACGGCCGGCAAGGTGCCGCCGAACCCGAGCGAGATGCTCGGATCCGAACGCATGCGCGATCTGCTCAAGGCGATCGCCCGTGAGGCCATTGTCATCATCGACGCACCGCCACTGATCCCCGTCACCGACGCGGCGGTACTCTCGCACAGCGCCGACGGCGCGATCATCGTGGGCACTGTCGGAAAGACCACGTACGAGATGCTCAGCAGGTCGGTGCACAACCTGGAGCGCGCCGGGGCCCGCACGCTCGGGATTGTGCTGAACCGGGTGCCGCAGCGCGGTGCCGGTGCGGTCTACTTCGGATACCAGTATCACGGCGACTATTATCGGGACGATTCCTCGCCGCTTCCCTCAGGCGAGGTGCGTCGGGAGAGTTTCCACCGTCCGGAGACCGCGCAGGCGCGATGATCGCGTCTGCGCCGGGCGCTTCGGGGACGCGCCGGCTGAGAGGCGCCGGTCGCGGCGCGTCGAGCCCGTCGGTTCTCGTGCCCGCGCCGAGGGCGATCCCGCTCCGAGTCCATCGTCACAGCCCCGATCGCTGCGTCGCAGTTCGTGCTGTGCGTCGGTGCTTACCTTGGCGGTCGCGTATTGCTGCTGCGCTTCGAGTGAAGTGACATTTCGCGACCAGTGAGCCAGGCGCCCGCTGGTGAGCGCGTTTCGCGCAGTCCGCAGGACCGGCGTCCACGCCCACCGTTCGCCAGCCCAGCGTTCACGCGCTCAACGTTCACCGCCCGGACATCCGCGCGACGTCTGCGCGCAGGGTGGCGGAGAAGCGGATCCGGTGTCGTGTTCTCATGCGGATGTCTGTGATCGGCTGCGGGTATCTCGGGGCCGTGCATGCGGCGGCGATGGCATCGATCGGCCACGAGGTGGTGGGCGTCGACACGGATCCGGCGAAGATCGCCGCGCTCGCCGCGGGCCGCGCCCCGTTCTTCGAGCCCGGGCTGGACGTGCTTCTCGCGAGCGGTGTGGCGAGCGGGCGGCTCCGCTTCGAGACCGACATCGCCGCGGTCCGTGGGGCGCAGGTGCACTTCGTCGCCGTGGGCACCCCGCAGCAGCCCGACTCGTCGGCCGCCGATCTGCGCTACGTGCATGCGGCGCTCGAGGCGCTGATCCCGCACCTCGCGCCCGGCGACGTGGTGGCGGGCAAGTCCACCGTGCCCGTGGGCACCGCCGCGGGGCTCGCCGGCCGCGTGGCCGACACCGGGGCGACCCTGGTCTGGAACCCGGAGTTCCTGCGCGAGGGCTGGGCGGTGCACGACACGCTGCGTCCGGACCGGCTCGTGGTCGGCGCCGCCGCCGACGACGCGGGTGCGCGCGCGACGGACGTGCTTCGCGAGGCCTACGCCGATGCGATCGCGGCCGGGAGCCCGTTCCTCGCGACGGACCTCGCCACGGCCGAGCTGGTCAAGGGGGCGGCGAACGCCTTCCTCGCCACGAAGATCTCCTTCATCAACGCGATGGCCGAGATCGCCGAGGCCTCCGGCGCCGACGTCACCCTGCTCGCCGACGCGATCGGCCACGACGAGCGGATCGGCCGGCGCTTCCTCGGGGCGGGGATCGGGTTCGGCGGCGGCTGCCTGCCCAAGGACATCCGCGCGTTCGCCGCGCGGGCGGAGGAGCTCGGACGCGGGGCATCCGTGGGGTTCCTCCGCGAGGTCGACGCGATCAACCTGCGCCGCCGCGAGCACGCCGTGCGGCTGGTCGTCGACGCATTCGGCGGCAGCGTCGTGGGGCGGCGGATCACGATGCTCGGCGCCGCGTTCAAGCCGCACAGCGACGACGTGCGCGATTCGCCGGCGCTCGAGGTCGCGACCCGGCTGCGCGGGCTCGGAGCGAAGGTGACGGTGACGGATCCGGAGGCGATCCCGAATGCGAAGCGCCTGCACCCGCAGCTGAAGTACAAGGCCGACCGCGACGAGGCGATCCGCAAGGCGGAGGCGCTCGTGCTGGTCACCGAGTGGGATCTGTACCGCCGCGAGCTCACGCCCGAGCATGCCGCGTCGCTGGCTGCGGGGCGCGTCGTGGTCGACGGGCGCAACTGCCTGGATCCGGCCGCGTGGCGGCAGGCCGGCTGGACATATCTGGGGCTCGGGCGGCCGTAGTAGGAAGGGCCCGCCGGAGCGACCGGCGTCGCGCGGGTGCTTGTACCGGTGCGCCGGCGCTTCCCGGCGCGCCGGCGCGTACCGGTGCGTCGGGAGTGCGCCGGTGCGCCGGTGTGCCTGCGTGCCGGGACCTCTTCGCTGGTCGCGTATTGCGGTTGGGGACGCGGTGTGGCCGCAATTTGCGACCAGTGAGCGGGGGGTGGCGTTCCTTCGAGGGGGCGTGCTCCGAGTTCTCGGCGGGCGAGGCGGTCTGCGGTGCCGGCGTGCGGAGTGGTCTGCGGTGCCGGCGCGTGGGGTGCCCGGCGGCGCGCGAGGCGGTCTGCGGTGCCGGCGGGCGAGGCGGTCTGCGGTGCCGGCGTGCGGAGTGGTCTGCGGTGCCGGCGCGTGGGGTGGTGCTCGGTGCCTGCGTGCGGAGTGGTCTGCGGGCGCCGCGGCGAAGGCGGTGGCACCGGCGGGCACCCGGTCTTCGATAGAGTCCGTAGTGACCGCGTCCACTGGGGAGAGGCGGAACCATGTCCGAACAGGACGCTGACCGACAGGACGTCGGCGGAGAAGCGGATCCGGGATCCGACGGGCCGCATGACGATCTCCTGGCATGGTTCGCCGCGCCCGAGAAGCCTGAGATCGCCGGTGTGACCGACGAAGAGCGCAACCGTGAGCTGGACGAGTTGTTCGGACGTCTCGATCACGATGCAGCGGCGCCTGTCGTGGACCGAGCGGACGGTGCCGCATCCGACGAAGACCGGCACGAGACCTCCGCGACGGATCCGCTCGGGTGGATCCGCTCGGAGTCCGAGACGGCATCGCCGGCCGAGGCCTCCATCGCGGCTCCGGCCGGGGAGTGGGATCCGACGGCCTGGATCCGCACGGATCCGGAGCCGAGCGGGCGCGACGCGGCATCCCCGGCCGAGGCCGAGGCCGAGGTCGACGCTGACGCTGACGCTGGCGCTGGCGCTGGCGCTGGCGCTGGCGCTGAGGCTGAGGCTGAGGCTGAGGCTGACGCTGACGCTGACGCCGACGCCCCGGCCGGAGCTCCGGCCGGGGAGTGGGATCCGACAGCCTGGATCCGGACGCCTCCGGAAACGGCCGAGGCCGTCGGGGATGACGGGACCCGTTCCGGCTCCTCGTCCGGTCGCGTGGTCGGGGGATTCGGCGCGCCGGCACAGGGGGGACCCGAAGCACAGCCTGGGGGAACGCCGTCGGCCGGACCCGGTGCCGGGCTCACGCGGCCGCAGCTGATCGCGATGGCTGTCGGGGTCGCGGTCACTCTCGCCGGTGCCGGGTGGGCGCTGGCGGCACCGGGCGGGGCCGCACCGATGCCGTCGCCGTCGCCGTCGCCGTCCGTGACCGTCGATGCCGCGCGCGTGGCTGCGGCGATCGACGGCGTGGACAGGCTCGCGGCACAGGTGCAGACGGCCAAGATGTCGGCGGCAGGATTCGCGGCGCCGCTGGCCGCGATGCAAGGCGCGAGCGACGAGACCGCGCGCGCCGCGGCGGAGGCCGCGAGACAGGTTTACGTCACGGCAGTGGACGGGCTGGTGGTGCCGTCCAAACCGGCATCGACGGCCGATGCGACGGCATTGGCCGCGGTGGAGAAGAGCACGTCCGCAGCGAGCGACGCGCTCGCCGCGGCGGGCGTGACGTTCCATTCGGCGATCACGACGTTCATCGGAACCATGCCCGGCTACGCGGTGACCGCAGTGGACGCGAACTCCGGCGGGTCGAGGGACCTCCGTGATGCGGTGACGCGCGCCGCCGCGCTGATGGCATCGTCGGATCCGTTCACGCCTCCGGGGTTCGCGCCGTGGGACGGCTGGCGCGCCGCGCTCGCCGCCCTCGTGGCCGATGCGACGGGCACGAGTTACGAGCCACCGCCGGCGAGCAGCAGCACGACGCCGGCTGCGCCTCCGAGCAGCGCGCCGGTCGCGCCGCCGCCGCAGGAGCCGTCGTCGCCCGAGCCCTCGAGCCCGCCGCCGTCCGAGCCGCCGTCCGAGCCGCCGCCGAGCCCTGCGACGCCGTAGCCATCTCGCTGAGCGGTCGCGTATTGCGGGTATGCGGTGCACGAAGCCGCAAACTGAGACCAGCGAGCGGGAGCGGATGCCGCCGGATCCGGACCCTTCGACGGGCTCAGGGACCGGGGCCGGGCCCTTCGACGGGCTCAGGCCCTTCGACAGGCTCAGGGACCGGGGCCTCGAGGAACGGGCTCAGGGGCCAGGCCCTTCGACGGGCTCAGGGACCGGGCCTCGAGGAACGGGCTCGGGGACCGGATCCGGCTACTTCGCCGCAGCGCACCCCGGGGCGTTGATCGTGACCGGGGTCTCGGCCACCATCGGCGTGTGCCGCACCTCGAGCGGACCGAATGATCCGTGCGGGGCGCTGAACGTCGCCTCGACGGTGACCTGCGTGCCGGGGTGGGTGAGCACGTTCACCTTGACCGCGGTGCGCCCGAGGTGCGGCATCGGATTCGCGGCGACCGGCTGTCCGTCGACGGTGACGGAGGTGAGCGTGGATCCGACCGGGCCGTACAGGTACATGTCGGTGGAGACGTCGCCCTTGGCGAAGAAGCGCGCGGGCGAGACATAGACCGGAAGGCCCTCGACGGCCGCGGGATCCAGGGTGTTCTTCAGCGTGACGGTGCTGGAGAACGACGGCGCGGATCCGGATGCGGCCTCGCATTGCGTGCTCTTCGCCGCGATGTCCATGCGCATGTAGTAGTCGAGCTTGCCCTCGGTGACGTCATCGATATAGACACCCAGCGCGGTGGCCTTGTCGTTGGAGGTCGGCATCGTGCCGCCGACGGGGGTGCCGGCGAGCAGGTCGGTCTGGTCCTTCGCGCCCGGCGCATACATCAGGCGCCCCTCGTTCGCGGCCTGGGAGAGGGCGTCGAGCAGCGCCTTCGGATCCGGGTGGGAGCTGAGCAGCCCGTCGAACACGGCCTTCGCCGCGGCGGCGAAGAACGCGTCCTGCTCCGGGCCCTCGGGGTATTTCGCGTAGACCTCGCTGAGCAGCAGCGGCACCGCGTTGTCGGCGGTGAGCACGTCGCCGGTGGGCAGGGTGACCGGTCCGATCGCGCGCAGCAGGTAGCTGAGCGCCACCGGGTCGAACGACGCGACGGCGTCGATCGGGGTGCCGAACGACTCCGCCCAGTACGCCCGCACGATGTTCGCGGTGTCGGTGAAGTCGGGGGAGAGCGTGGAGTCCTGGATCCAGCGCCCGACCTTCGTGCCGTAGAGCGCCTCGAGCTGCGGATCCAGCGGGATGATCGGCTGGTCGCGGGCGTTGTGGAAGTCGCCGGATCCGGCCTGCTGCGTGAGCGAGATCCGGCCGTGGTCGGCCGTGAGCAGGGCGATCGCGGCCGGGTTTCCGCCGGTGCCGCGCGACTCGGCGTTGTTCTGGAAGATGAGCAGGTAGTGCTGCGGCCCGTCGGCGCCGAGCGCCTTCGACAGGATCGTGAGCGCGTTGTGCGCGGGCGTGAGGATCGGGCTGATCGTGGCGAGTTCGGTATCGAGCTTGGTCACGCCCGAGGCGACCTGCGGGATCAGCGCCGAGCGGTCGAGGGCGGCGAGGTTGTGCTGGATCCGCTTCACGGTCTCGTCGGCACGCGTGACGTCGCCGGCCAGGGCGGTGAGGTTGTTCACATCGATCGCGCCGTCCTTGGGCATCAGCGCCTGCAGGTCGATCGCGGTCAGCGGGCTGACGGCGTCGCGCACGAGCGTGTCGGCCGAATCGGCGGCGACGCGCACCGCGGTGAGGTTCGCGCCCGCCACGGGCACCCACTCCGCGTTCTTCCACAGACCGGTGCTGGTCTTCGTCTTCGCCGCACCGGTGAGCGCGGTGATCTGCGCGATCGTGGTCTTCGCCTTCGCGGTGTCTCCGGCCAGCATGCTCTGCTGCACCTGCCCGACGAGGGGGATGGCCTGCTCCAGATCCGTCTTGGCCGACATGGCCTGGTCGTACAGCTTCTTCGCGGCGATGCCGCCGGTGACGCCCGCGACGATGAGCACCAGCAGCACCGAGACCGGCACCCAGAACCGTGCGCTCTTCATCAGCGGTCGACGAGGACGCCGCGGGGGCTTTCCGGATCCGCTGCCGCTGCCAGATCCGTCGCTGTGGGACCCGCCGCCGTCGCGACCGGATCCGCCGCCGTCTCCGTCGCCCTGCCCTGCTTCGACCCGCGCCGGTTCACCGCTGAAGAAGGCGGCGAGATCGCTGGACGGCTCGGCGGAGGTCGCCTCGGAGGCCTGGCGGGCTTCACGGGCTTCGCGTCGGGAGGTCACAGCACGATTCTATGGAGGGTGCACTGTGAATCATCTCGGCCGCTGAGCGAATCGTTCCGGTCGCTGAGCCGAGCATCTCGGTCGCTGAGTCTGTCGAAGCGACGCACGCCGCGAAGCCCCGTCTCAGCGGGCCATGGCGAGGTGGCGCGGCGGCCCCTCCCAGCGCGCGACCGAGACCTTCACGTCGCCGAGCTCTCGTCGCACCTCGGTGAGTTCAGTGCGGACATCGGCGATGTCGCTCTTGAGTTCCTTACGCCCGTCGGCGATGTCGCCCTTGAGTTCCGTACGCAGTTCGAGGATGTCGCTCTTGAGTTCTCGTTTCACTTCGGTGAGTTCTGCGCGGACATCCGCGATATCGGACTTGAGCTCGGTACGGGTCACATTGAGGCTGGTGTCGGCGCGCTCGGCAATCGTGTCCATACGGCGCACCATCCATGCCATGCCGACGAAAGTGCTGCCGCCGAGCGTCACGACGGTGCCGATCGCGCTCAGCACGATCGTGATGGTCTCGACGGACATGTACACGCCTCCATTCTGCCTCCGAGCGGGGGCTTGTGGGTACGGTACGCAGCCCACGGCGGTCAGCGGGGCCGGATCACGCAATCGGTGCAGAGTTCGATGATCGGGCCGGATGTGCAGGACGAAACCGGGTTCGGCACGATCATCGTGTGGCCGGATCTGCCAGGTCGGCTTTCAGTACCGCCGACATGGCTCCCGTGGGGTGGAAAGCCGGTTGCTGAGCTTGTCGAAGCGACGTAGCCGCGCGCTTTGCGGGGCAGCGGGCCATGGTGGGGTGGCACGGAGGGTGGCGCCACCGCGCGACCAGACTCTCTCGTCGCTGAGCTCGCGCTTCTCGACGTCGAACTCATGCTTGACATCGGTGAGTTCAGCGCGGACGTCGGCGATGTCGTTCTTGAGGTCGGCACGGAGCTCGGCGATGTCGTTCTTGAGGTCGGCACGGAGCTCGGCGATGTCGTTCTTGAGTTCGGTGCGGAGGTCGGCGATGTCGTTCTTGAGTTCGGTGCGGAGGTCGGCGATGTCGTTCTTGAGTTCGGTGCGGAGTTCGGCGATGTCGTTCTTGAGGTCTGTGCGGAACCCGGCGAGGTCGCCCTTGAGGTCGGCGATGTCGCTCTTGAGTTCGGTGCGGAACCCGGCGAGTCTGGCGTCGGAGCGCCCGGCGATCGCATCCATGTGACGCGCGACCCACCTGACCCCGGCGAATTGTATGCCGCCGAGCATCACGACGGTGCCGATCGCGCTCAGCACGATCGTGAGCGGGTCGATGGACGCGTGCACGCCTCCATTCTGCCTCCGAACGGAGGCTTGTGGGTATGGCACTCGACCGATAGAGACGAACGGGGCGCGCCCGGTGTCTTGTCCCTTCGACAGACTCAGGGACCGTGGTGTCTCGTCCCTTCGACAGGCTCAGGGACCGCGACGGCTTGGGGGCCGCGGTGCCTGGTCCCTTCGACAGGCTCAGGGACCGCGACAGGCTCAGGTCCCTTCGACAGGCTCAGGGACCGCGACGACTCAGGGACCGCGACAGGCTCAGGGACCGCGACAGGCTCAGGTCCCTTCGACAGGCTCAGGGACCGCGACAGGCTCAGGGATCGCGACGGCTCAGGGACCGTGGTGCCTCAGCCCGCCGCCGCCCGACCGCTAGTCACCGCGACGGCTCAGCGCCGGACGATCATCTCGCGGTCTTCGAGGTCGTCGAGGAAGCCTTGCAGGCCTTGGTCGCCGAAGTCGATGGTGGCGCCGAGTTCGGCGACTTCGGCGCGGATGCTGTCGACGGTGCTGACGCCGTCGGCGATGAGTACCCAGACCAGCCAGGCGGCGTCGCGCAGTTCGTAGAGTTCGGCGGTGTCGAGGCGGGCGATCCAGACGGCGCTCTCCTCGCGGCCGCCGTCGGCGCCGTCGACCCACGCGATCTGCGGCGCGATCGCGTAGCGTGCGGTCACGAGTCGCTCCGTCCGCGCCGCAGGTGCCGCGTCATGGAGCGGATCCCCAACGTGAGCCGGGCGTACTGCTCGCGCAGCAGCTCCTGCCGGCTGGGCTCATGGCCGAGCCGGATACGCAGGTGGGTGCGGTTGACGTGCAGCGCCTGACGGATCACCTCGCGGCGTTCGGCGGCCGTGGTGGCGGAGCGGTAGCGCGCCGACCATTCGTCCAGGCGGTCCTGCTCGGGCTGCGACCAGTACTCCCAGAGCGCGTGGTCGGGGGCGTTGCGGTGCGCGTCGAGGTCACCCACACCGGCGGCGAAGGCGGCGTCGGCGCCGAGCTCTCGCGCAAGCGTCCAGGCCTGTGCGCGCAGCTCGGGGGCGGACAGGTCCCACGCCTCGGCGCGCTCCGTGCCGTGCGAGCGGGCGGTGTGCAGGGTCTGCACGACGACCTGCCCGGTCACCGACAGCACGGGGCAGGGCCGGTGGCCGATGTCGGCGGTCTCATGGTCGCGCCAGAGCCGTTCGAACGCCTCCTCGGGCGTCACCCGGGGCCCCGGCACCTGACGGTGCACGTCGGCGTACGTCCACGACGGGTGCTCGAAATTGGCGGCGTGCCCGAACGGCGAGCCCTCGTCGAAGCCGGTGAACAGGGCCCATCCGTCGGTGACGAGCGCGTCGAGGAAGCGGTCCAGGTGGGCCGGGCGCACCAGCACGTCGGCGTCGGAGGAGTCGTGCCGGCCGTCGCGCAACGAGAGCCGGGTGGCCGGGCCCTTGATGTGCAGCAGGTCGGTCTGGCATCGTTCGGCGGTGCGCTGCAGCGACGCATGCGTGAGGTGCGTCAACGCCCAGATCGGAACTTCCGGCACCCCCATGACCTCTACCCTAGAGGAGAACCGGGATCGGCTGAGGGGACGGGTGTCATGGCGGGCAGTGCGCGCGAGACCTCCGGTGCGCTCGTGCTACGTCTGTTCGGGGAGCGCTGGTCGATCGATCTGGGTGCTTATGCGGATCCGGATCCGTTGCGCGAACGGATCCGGGAGCTGTGGGCGCGCACTGTCGACGAGTCGGCCGGGCCGATCGATGTGGTCTTCGCACCGGATCCGGATCCGGGTCCCGAGATGACAGTGACGGCGTGCACCCCGCGGATCCCGGAACGCACCGACGGAGCGTTCCCGTACGCGTTCTCGCGTGCCGTCACGCAGGCGGCGATCGAGCGGCTGGCGGGATCGGCGCTGCTGCTGCATGCGGCCGGGCTCGTCTCGCCCGATGGTGAGCGTGGTGTCGTGCTGGTGGCGTCTTCCGGCACAGGCAAGAGCACCGCGGCGCGCACCCTCGGCCGGCGGCTCGGATATCTCAGTGACGAGTTGATGCTGATCGATGCGCAGGAACGACTGCAGGGGCTGATCAAGCCGTTGTCGATCATCGTGCCCGAGTTCCCGGGCGGCAAGGACGAATCCTCACCCGACGAACTGGGCCTCGGGGCTACCCCGTCCGCGGCGCCCCGGCTGGCGGCGCTGGTGTGCCTGTCGCGGGCGGCCGATGAGGATCAGGCTCGGCTGGAGCCGATCGGCCTGCACGACCTGATCGCCGAGGTGGTGCCGCAGACCTCGTCGCTGTGGCGGGTGCAGCATCCGCTGCACCGTCTCGCGGAGGCGGCGTCGCGGGCGGGCGGCCCGTACCGGCTGCGCTATGCGGAGATCGCGGACACGGCACCTCTCGTGGACGGGCTGCTCGAGGCGACAACCGAGACGCACGAGACGCCCGAGACGCCCGAGACGAACGGGGCCGGCCCGCGGGTGGCAGCGGATCCGGAAGCCGGGACCGACGCGCGGGCGGCACAGGAATGGATCGGCCATGCGCCCGCCCCGCAGCAGCGCTGGGGCGATGGCGATTCGCAGACCGGATCCGGGAACGATACCGATCCGCCGGCCGGATCCGACGTCGTTTCCGCTGGCGATGCGCCGATCGTGCGGTCCCCGTGGACCGACGCGATCGAGCAGGACGGCGAGGTGTCGGTGCTCGTCGGCCCCACGTTCACGCGCATCGCCGGGATCGCGGCGACGATATGGCTGCGGTGTGCGGTGTCGCACACGGCCGCGGAGCTCGTCGACGCGCTCACCGAGGAGCACGGTCCGCACCCCGACGCGTCCGCCCTGGTCGAGGCCGCGCTCGGCGAGCTGGCCGGGCGTGGACTGGTGCGACGCGGATCCATACCGGAGACGGAAGCGGGGCAGTGAGCGTGGAGCGGATCTGGATCGCCACGAACCACGGCGCGATCGGCGGCGGAGAGGTCATGCTCTTGCACATCGCCGAGGCGTTGCGCGAGCTCGGGCGTGACGTCGCCGTCGTCGCCCCCAGCCAGCCGTCGGCGCTGGCAGATGCCGCCCTCGCACGGGGGTTCGATGTCACGGTGCTCGAGGCGCACGACCGGGTGAGCTGGATGCGCGCGCTACGGCGATGGGACCGCAAGCGCCGCGACGGGATCCTGTGGTGCAACGGACTCGTGCCGTCGGCGGCGACCGCCGGCCGGCGGAACCGCATCGTGCACCTGCACCAGTACCCGGCAGGTAAGAAGGGCGTTCTCGCCCGGATCGCGCGCTCGCGCGCCCTCTTGACTGTTGTCCCGTCGCAGCATTTTGCAGACACAGTGCCCGGGTCGGTCGTGTTGCTGAACTGGACGGACCCGTTCGGACGCGCGTCACGTCGTCGCCGCCCCGAGGACCCGTTCGTCATCGGATTTCTCGGTCGTCTGGGCGCGGACAAGGGGCTGCACGTACTGGCGAACGCGATCGTCGAGCTGGACAGACTTCTGCCAGGCCAAGTGCGCCTGCGCCTCGCAGGCGAATCGCGATTCGTGGATCCGCGCGCTGGTGTGGTCGTCGCCGAGGCGCTTGCGAAGATCGACTCCCTGACCGATCGGGTCGGCTGGATTCTGCCGCAGCAGCTCTTCGACGCGGTGGATGTGCTCGTCGCACCGTCGGTCGCACCAGAGCCGTTCGGGCTGGTCGCAGCCGAGGCGATGTCAGCAGGCGTGCCCGTGATCGTCAGCGATGCGGGTGGGCTGCCTGAGGTGGTGGGGGCCGAGCACGGAATGATCGTGCCTGCCGGAAATCAGCAGGCACTCATCGACGCGATTCAGCGACTCATGTCCGGAGACGCGGATCCGCACGTCGAGGAACAACGCGAGCGCTGGCAGTCACTGTTCTCCCCGAGCGTGGGGCGTGAACGCGTCGCGCTGGTGATCGATGAGGCACAGCGATCCCCGGCTTGGAAGGGCTGACGAAGGAGCGATCGTCACGAAGGAGACAAACCGATTCGTGAGTGAGCGGCGGCCTGGTAGGGTCTCTGAACCGCATGCGGCTCGCTATCATGGTGTCAGGGAAGCAGTCGAGTGCGCCTTTTCGCGCCCTCGATGACGAATGCACGGCTTATTTGGGGGATCCGACACGTGACAGTTCTCGATTTCTTCACGATCACGAGGCGTGGATGGAAGATCCTCGTCCTGATGATCGTCGGGGGCGCGCTGGCCGGTGCCGCGTACGGGTTCCTCGCTCCCAAAACCTATGAGGCGCAGTCTTCGGGGTTCATCGCCACCAAGGGGGCGACAGTTTTCGCCGGCTCCGATGCGGCGACATCGAAGGCCGGCTCGTATCTGGCGCTGATCAACAGCAAGCAGGTGCGCGATGCGATCATCAAAGAGACGAACGCCGATCCCTCGACGTTGAACGGGTCGTTGAGTGCGAAGCTGGCCGCAGGCTCGACCTTGATTCAGGTGACAGCGACCTCCGGCTCACCTGAGAACGCGCAGAAGCTCGCGAACGGTGCGTTGCACGCACTCGCCACGGTGGTCGGGGACATCGAGTCGAAGACGCAGGACAATGGATCCTCGATCCAGATCGTCCCCATGGACGACGCCGTCGTTCCCACTTCGCCGGCCACACCGAATGCCAAGCTCGCGATCGCCATCGGCGCGGTTGCGGGACTCGTGCTGGGATATCTATGGCTCCTCCTGCGCCGTGCCCTCGATGTCAAGGTGCGGGTGCACACCGACATGCGCGAGCTGATGGGCACCGGGGTGCTCGCCCGAGTGCCGAAGCTCGGTCGCAACGGCACGCCGGAAGGCGACTCTCGTGCCGAGACCATCGCGAACGAGGCGTTCCGCCAGCTGCGCACGGGTCTGCGGTTCTCGAGCGTCGACAGCGAGGTGCGCGTGGTGATGATCACCAGCGCCAGCCAGGGCGAGGGCAAGTCGATGACGGCCGCCTCTCTCGCGCGCGTGATCGCCGAGTCCGGCCAGCGCACCCTGCTGATCGACGGCGACCTGCGCCGCCCCAAGGTGGCACGCAACTTCGGCATCGACGGCTCGATCGGCCTCAGCGAGGTGCTCAGCGGTCAGGTCGCAGTGCGCAACGCGATCCAGCCCGCCAAAGACGCGAACCTGTTCGTGCTGCCGTCGGGGGGCACCCCGCCGAACCCCTCCGAGATGCTCGGCTCCGTGGCCCTGAGCAACCTGCTGCGCGAGTTCCGCAAGGACTTCTTCATCGTGATCGATGCGCCGCCGGTGCTGCCGGTGACCGACGCGACCGTGGTCAGCACCCTGGTCGACGGGGTCGTTTTCGTGCTCGCCGTCGGGCAGACGCGCAAGGCGGCAGGCGCGGCGGCACGTGCCCAGCTCGATCAGGTGCATGCACGCGTCTTGGGTGTGGTGCTGAACATGGTTCCGCTCAAGGGTGCCGACAGCCAGGGCTACGGGTACTACCGGCAGAACAACAGCTACTACCTGAAGCCGCAGAAGAACGGCGAGAAGCGCACGTCGAAGGCTCCCGCGGTGGTGCCGAACGTGCCTGGGGGGACTGTTCCCGGCCCGATGCGAGCGGAGACCGTGCACCCGGCCCAGGCTCCTGCCTCCGTTCCTGTTCGGGGCACGGCACCCGCCGAGGTCCCGGCTCAGGTGCCGGTGTCGGTCGTCCAGCAGGCGCGTCCGGTCGCGCCAGCGCGGCAGAGTGATGCGGGTGTCGAGCACCGGACGCTGAGACGTAGCTCACGATCGTAGTCAGCATCGACCGACGACGCCTGCCGAGCGACGCGCGCGACGTTGCATGGGCTCACACGGTGCTCTGCCCTGAACTCACTGCGATCGAACCCGGGAGGGAAACATGCGAGTGCTGATCACCGGTGGCGCCGGATTCATCGGGCAGCACGTCGCTTCGCGGCTCCGCGACCACGGACACGGCGTCGTGGCGATCGATCTCCTGCTGCCGCAGGTGCACTCCGACCCGGAAGGTGCGATGCTGCGCTTCCCGGGTGACGTGATCCGGGCGGATGTCGCAGATGAGCAGGCATGGACAGGACTGCCCTTGTTCGACGCCGTGGTCCATCTCGCCGCGGAGACCGGCACGGCGCAATCGATGTACGAACGCGAGCGCTACGAGCGGGCGAACGTCGAGGGCAGTCGCCTGGCCGCGCGAGCGGCGGCTCGTGCCGGCGTGCCGATCGTCTCGCTCAGCTCGCGCGCAGTATACGGCGAAGGGCTCCGTGCGGAGGACGGCTCTCTTCGCGCTTCACATGAGGACGACCCGCATAGCCCGGTCTCATTCTACGGCGAGACGAAGTCTCGGGCCGAGGGCGTGCTCGTCGATGAGGTGCGAGGTGCGGCGTCTGCCGTGATCATCCGGCCGCAGAATGTGATCGGCCTGGGGCAGGCGCTGCACAATCCTTACACCGGGGTGCTCGCTGCGTTCCTCGCACGCCTTCGCGAGGGGCGCCCCCTCTCGATCTACGGAGATGGGACCCAGACGCGGGACTTCGTGCACGTCGCTGATGTCGCCGAACTCATCGCGTGGAACCTTGAGCATCCGCCTCGCCTCGCCGAGCCTCGTATTCTGAACTGCGGGACGGGAAATCGGACCTCGCTGACGGAGCTCGCCGAATACGCGGCGGCGGCCAGCCCTGCCGGTACCTCTGTGATCGAGTACGTCGATGTCCACCGTTCCGGGGATATCGACCATGCCTGTGCGGACCTGGGTCGGCTACGGGCGTTGGGAGCGCCACTCCCGATTCGGACGACATCCGACGCGGTGGCCGACTTCATTGTCGGGTCCTGGCGGGGCGATGTCGCCTCCTCGCAGCTCTGGGATGACGCGCTCGATGAGCTCGACGCGCGAGGTCTGGTGGATGGCCCGTGAGGATTCTCGTCGTCAGTCCGGGCTTTCACGGTTACGCGTCGGCACTTGGGCGCACGTTCGCCTCACTCGGGCATCACGCCAGAGTTCACGTCTACGACTCGCCACGAAACGCACTTGACCGTATGGGGATGCGGTTGCTGCATCAGGAACCGGAGCATCGGGTGGCGCAGCGCTCGGCGAGAGCACTGACGCGTAGGGCCATCGAGGCGCTCCGGATGTACCGCCCTGATGCCGTTGTGGTGGTACGAGGCGACTTCCTCGGTCAGGACTGGTGGGACGCGCTCTCATCACATCCCGCACGCCGCGTGACGTGGATGTACGACGAGCTGCGTCGAATGTCATACCGTGACGAGACCCTTGCGCAGATCGGCGTGCTGGCGACCTACAGCGCGCTGGACGCAGAGGCGCTGCGGAGTCGGGGTGTGCAAGCGCATCACGTCCCGCTCGGCTTCGACGCCCTGGAACCCATAAGGGCCAGGCCGACCGGAGGGGTCACTCTGATCGGGGCGCGCTATCCGAGCCGGGAGGTAGCGCTGCGGCGACTGGCTGGAGCCGGTGTCGAGGTCACGGCCTTCGGCAGGGACTGGTCGCGTCACCCCGTCGACGTGCTGCGGACCGGGGCATACGCGCATCCCGGCGTCCGATCCGGTCGCGAGCTGTCGCGCGGGCGGGCCTACGGGGCGATGCGCGACTCTGCGGCGACGCTCAACCTGCACGCGGATCAGGACGGATTCACGATGCGGACCTTCGAGGCGGCGGGCGTCGGAGCCGTTGAGATCTGCGACCGGCCCGACGTCGACCGGTTCTACGAGCCCGGGGCCGAGGTGCTCAGCTATGGGAGCGCCGACGAGCTGGTGGAGCAGTGCCGCCGCGTCATCGCCGACCCGCGGTGGGCCGACGGGATCCGAGCGCGGGGACGGGCCCGCACCCTCGCGGAGCACACCCTCGCGCACAGGCTGCGCCGATTGGAGCAGCTATGGGCCTGAACTTCCCGACAGAGCTCGACGACTGGCGGCGCTGGCAGGCGGGCCGGCACCGGCTGCAGCGGATGCGCGCGCAGCTGAGCGGCGTGGCACGGGAGGCCCCTGCTCTCGGCACCGCCGTGCGCGGAGCCTCTCCGACCGTGCTCCTCGCCATCGACTCCCGCTCCCCTTCCGGCATCGCTTCGCTGCATGGCCTGCTCTCCCGCGTTCCGGAGCTCGCCGTGGTCAGCTGCGTGCACAGCCCGTCCG
Organism: Actinomycetota bacterium; assembly: GCA_018268515.1. Lineage (GTDB taxonomy): Bacteria > Actinomycetota > Actinomycetes > Actinomycetales > Microbacteriaceae > Microbacterium. The sequence goes on along the minus strand of JAFDWK010000011.1, from coordinate 24,829 downwards.
AGGTGAGGGAGCTTCTCGGGGGAGAGGAGGCCGGAGCGCGCCTCTCCGAGATCGACGCGCTCCCGCACTCGGTCGCGGTCGTCGTCGGCGCGGGCCACTACCTGCCGGCCGGCGAGGCCGCGTGGAGGCTGGCCACGAGGCGCGGGCTCCCCATGGTGGTGGTCCAGCACGGTCTGCTGACCCCGTTCAATCCGCCGCTGCCCTCGCACGCTCACGTGCTGGCCTTCAGCGAGGCGGACGGCGCCTTCTGGGCCTCGGGCCGCGACGACGTCGGATGGACCGTGGTCGGATCCCAGCTGTTCTGGGATGCCGACGACGCGTCGGCGGAGCCGGCGGCCGGCGGCGTGCCGCAGTATCTCGGGCAGCTGCACGGCGCGGAGCTTCCGCGCAGGGGCATGGCACGGGCGGCGAGCCGGTTCTGGCGAGAGACCGGCGGGGCCTACCGTCCGCACCCGTCGGAGGCGGATCGGCTCTCGCGCGTCCAGCACGCCCTTTGGGAGCGGCGGGGCATGCGGATCGACCGCAGCAAGCGGCCGCTCGCCGACCTCGGCGGCCCGGTGGTGGCCGCATTCTCCACGGGCATCCTCGAGGCCGCGGCCGCGGGTCTTCCGTCCTGGTCCTTCTATCCGGATCCCCCGCGCTGGCTGGCCGAGTTCTGGGAGCGCTACGGGATCCGCCGCTGGGAGATCGACGCCGGTCCCACACCCGCACCCGCCCGGCCCGCCGTCGAACCCGCCCAGGCGATCGCCGACGCCGTGCTCGCCCTCGCCGAAGGAACCTCATGAACATCCTCTGCGTGATCCCCGTGCGCGGCGGGTCGAAGGGCATCCCCGGCAAGAACGCCCGCGCCGTCGCCGGCAAACCGCTCGTCGTGTGGAGCATCGAGCAGGCGCTCGCCGCCGGCCTCGACGTGCTCGTCTCGACCGACGATGAGGCGCTCGCCGAGATCGCCCGCTCGGCCGGAGCCGATGTGCCATTCTTGCGTCCCGCCGAGCTCGCGCAAGACACGACGCCCACCGAACCGGTGATCGAGCACGCGATCGCGCATCGCATCGCCGAGGGGCGACGCCCCGACGCCGTGATGCTGCTGCAGGCGACCTCGCCCGTGCGGCTGCCGGGCACGATCGCCCGCGCCGTGCGGGAGTTCGGCGAGACCGGCGTCGACAGCCTGGTCGGTGTCGTCGCACAGACGCCGTTCTTCTGGCACCCGAGTACGGACGGCAGCGCCACCGCCGAGTACGACCCGGCCGCGCGCCCGCGCCGGCAGGATCTCGGGATCGACGACTACTTCTATAAGGAGACCGGATCGTTGTATCTCACCCGCACCGAGATCTATGAGCGGAAGCACAACAGGATCGGGGGACGCGTGGGGCTGTTCGTCATGGACGAGGCCGAGGGCGTCGACATCGATACGCTGGTAGATCTGAGGATCGCCGAACAGGTTCTGGGGGACCTGCACGGTGCGGACGGCGTGGGGCCGTCCCAGCCTTCGACGGCATCTTCGCGCAACGACACTGTTCTGGGGGACTTCTCATGATCATCGAACGCGACCTCGCGCCCTACATCGTCTTCGCTGAAGACCCGGTGCTGGTGGGCCTCGGCAAGATCAACGCCAACAAGCAGCGCATCGTGTTCTGCGTCGACGAGCACGGCATCCTGCAGGGATCCCTCTCCGACGGCGACTTCCGGCGCTGGATCATCCAGAACCCCACCGCGACGCTCGACGTCTCATGCGCGGTGGTGGCGAATCGCGGCGTGCAGACCGCCCCGCACACCGCGACGCCGGCCGACATCGCACCGCTGCTCGGCCGCAACGGCGTGCACCACGTCCCGCTCGTCGACGACCGTGGCCACCTCTGGGCGATCGCCCTCGACGAGACCGGCACGCTGCGGATCGGATCCCACGAGATGGGACCGGGGCACCCGGCATTCGTGATCGCCGAGGTCGGCAACAATCACAACGGATCCGTCGACCTCGCCAAACACCTCGTCGACCTAGCCGTCGAGGCGAACGCCGACGCGGTGAAGTTCCAGCTGCGCGACATGGACGCCCTGTACCGCCAGCGCGGGGCGGCGACCGGGGGAGAGGATCTGGGCGTGCAGTACACGCTCGACCTTCTGCGCCGGTTCTCCCTGCCTGCAGAGAAGCTGTTCGAGGTGTTCGACCACGCCAAGAACGCCGGCATCGACGTGATGTGCACCCCGTGGGACGCGCCGAGCGTGCAGGCGCTCGCCGACTACGGGATCCCGGCCCTGAAGATCGCCTCGGCCGACCTCACCAACCACGAGCTCATCGCCGATGCGGCCGACAAGGGGCTGCCGCTCGTGCTCAGCACGGGCATGTCGCGGGAGAGCGAGATCCTCGAGACCGTCGCGCTGCTGCGCGGCAAGGGCGCGCCCTTCGCGCTGCTGCACTGCCAGTCGACGTACCCGGCGCCGTACAAGGACCTCAACCTGCGCTACCTCGACCGGCTCGCCGAGATCGGCCAGTGCGTGGTCGGCTACTCCGGGCACGAGCGTGGCTGGCATGTGCCGGTCGCTGCGGTCGCGCGCGGCGCGCACATCATCGAGAAGCACTTCACGATCGACCGCACCATGGAGGGCAACGACCACACCGTGTCGCTGCTGCCCGACGAGTTCCGGATCATGGTCGAACAGATCCGCGACATCGAGACCTCGATGGGAACCGGTGAGACCCGTGTCGTGTCGACCGGCGAGCAGATGAACCGGGTGACGCTGGCGAAGTCGCTCGTCGCCGCGCGGCCGCTCGCCAGCGGCGCGGTCATCACCGCCGAGGACGTCATGGTGAAGAGCCCGGGCCGCGGCCTGCAGCCGAACGCGCTGCCGCAACTGCTCGGGCGCACACTCAAGCGCGACATGGCCGAGGGTGAGTTCTTCTTCGACGGCGACCTGCGCGACGCGGCTCCTGAGGGGCGGCCGTTCACGTTCCGTCGACCCTGGGGGCTCCCGGTGCGCTATCACGATGCCGCGGCTCTGCTGAAGCAGTCCAACCCCGACTTCCTCGAGTTCCATTTCTCGTACAAGGATCTCGAGGTCGACATGGACGAGTTCTTCACCGAGAAGCTGCCCATCGGGTTCACGACGCACCTTCCGGATCTGTTCGCCGGCGACTTCCTGGTGGATCTCGCCTCCGACGACGAGGAGATCTGGGAGCGCTCGATCCGAGAGGTGCAGCGCACCATCGACGTGACCCGCGACTTGCGGCGGTGGTTCACCGTCGAGGAGGATCCGATCATGGTCGTGACCATGGGCGGGTTCACCAAGGACAAGCACATCGCGCCCGAGCAGCGCACGCACAAGTATGCGCGGGTCGCGGCGGCTCTGAAGCGCCTGGACTCCACCGGAGTGCGGATCGCGGCGCAGACCCTGCCGCCGTATCCGTGGCTGATGGGCGGGCAGCAGTTCCACAACCTGTTCCTCGATCCGCGGGACACGGCCCGGTTCGCGGAGGAGACGGGCACGGCCCTGTGCTTCGACGCCTCGCACACCAAGCTCGCCACCAACTGGCTGGGTCTGGCGTTCTCGGAGGCGGTCGACCTGCTCGCCCCGCACACTATCCACTGGCACCTCGTCGACGCGACCGGCGTCGACGGCGAGGGCGTGCAGGTGGGCGAGGGCGACATCGACTGGCCGGAGTTCGCCGAGCGGATGGACCGGCTGTCTCCGGGAACGCCGTTCATCCCGGAGATCTGGCAGGGTCACGTCGACAACGGTGCAGGCTTCTGGACGGCACTGGATCGCATGGAGGCGTGGCTGTGACGACGCCGGCAGCGAGCATCGTGGTGCCCTCCCGTGGGGGTGCCAGGCGGTTGCCGTTTCTGTTCGATGCGCTGCGCGCCCAGACGGATTCCTCCTGGGAGGCGATCGTCGTCTTGGACGGAGACATCGACAACTCCGCTTCCGTGGTCGAGGCCGCGCGCCGGGAACTGCCTGTCTCTGTGATTGCCTTCCCTGAGAACAGGGGGAGATCCGCGGCGTTGAACGCGGGATTCGCCGCGGCACAGGGGGACGTGCTCATCCGGTGCGACGACGACCTCCGACCCAAGCCGGACTATGTCGCGGCGAATCTGGCGCGACATGCGGACGGCGTGGAGCGCGGCGTCATCGGACTCGTAGAGAACGTGCTTCCCGAGACGCCGTATGCCCGCGCCTATGGGAACACTCGCGATGTTCTCTTCCGAGAGGAGGCCTACCGTCTGCCGTCTGATCAGCGCTGGCGGTATTGGTGCGGCAACGTGTCGGTAACACGCGAGACATACTACCGCGTCGGGGAGTATGACACAGATTTCCGCGCCTACGGGTGGGAGGACGTGGACTGGGGGTACCGACTCCGCCAGTCAGGGGTGGAACTCGTGTTCGCGCCCGAGTTGGAGACGCCTCACCACATCGCCGCGGTCACGACCGAGATCCGCGTGAAGCGCGCGTTCTATTCCGGCGCGGCGAAGCAGACATTCTCCGCGAAGCACGGCGTCGAGGTGCTCGGGGGGAGAACGCCCGGTGCAGGGGTCTGGGGTAAGCTGATCGACCGGACGGCCCAGAGGGACGGTCTCGGCAGGCTGCTCGAGAAGGCTCGCAGGACCGACCGCGCGCTCGACCGGATGCCGCGTTGGCTCGCCGAGAAGCGTGTCGCCTGGCTCGTGGAATCTGCGGCTGTTGCCGGGGCGTTACGTCCGCAAGAGGTGGCCAACGATGTCTGAGTCTGCTTCCCGGAACCAGTCTGATGTTCTCGCCGAGGCGGATCGCGTGCCGATACGGACGGCCGGACTGTACTTCCCTGTACTCAACGCACGCGGTGGGGCTGAACGCCTTACGCTGGTCATGGCGCTCGAACTCGCCAAGGCTGGAATTGAGACGACGATCTTCGCCTCGCGGACGGCATCGGTCGCCGAGATCGAGGATGATCTCGGCGAGTCGATTGAGTCGATCACGATCGAGATGCTGCCTGCACCCATGAAAGCGTCCCGCCGCCGCGCGGTGCAGCAGCTCAGCATCGATCGGGTGGAGGCGGCCGCGATCCGCGCACGACGACCGGATCTCTTCATCAATTGCGACTATCACTCAACTTTGCCGGGGTGCGGACGACTGAATGTCTTCTATTGTCACTTCCCGCATGAACTCCACATCCAAGAAATGCATCTTGCCCGACGTGCATACCTTGGGGCGATAGAGCTCGCCAAACGTACCCTCGTCGATCGGAATATTCGAGGATCCATCGACACATATCAGCAAATCTGGGCCAACTCCCACTTCACTGCTGACAACGTCAAAGTCATGTGGGCTCGGAGTGCAGATGTGGTCTACCCGCCGTGCGACATGCTCATGCCTCTCGCCAAAGAGCGGCGGATCGTGGCAGTGGGCCGGTTTCAATCAGGCCGAGGACCCGGGGTGCCGCACAAGTCCCAGGGATACCTCATTGATGCGTTCCGTCGGCTGACAGATCTCCACACGGAAGGGTGGCGGTTGCAGCTCGTCGGTGCTGCCTCTGCGGATGACGAGTCGTTCGTCACCGCTCTCCGTGAGCAGTCAGCAGGGCTGCCCATCGACATCATGGTGAATGCCTCTCGTAGGGACGTTACCGATGCCCTGGGTGCGGCATCCATCTTCTGGCATGCACAAGGAGTGGAAAGCGATGCCATTGCCCACCCCCGTTCCCAGGAGCATTTCGGTATCAGCACTGTCGAGGCGATGTCTGCCGGAGTGCTGCCTCTCGTCTACGGGGAGGCAGGACCCGCGGAGATCGTAGGGAACTTTGCGGCGTTTGCTCCCTGGTCGAGCTTGGCCGAACTGTTGGAATCCACACGGCGACTCGCCAGGCTGCCGGAAGCTCACCGCGACACGCTGGCCCAGCGGTGCATAGCGCGGGCGCGGGACTTCGATCGTGATCATTTCGGCACGCAGGTTCAACTGCTGCTAGGGCTTGGGCCAGGCTCGAACAGGATAGAAACGGTGGTCTCGTGAGTTCGCAGGAACATCAGGGCGCTCGTGAGCGCCGACCATCGAGGCGGTCGTCCAGAGCGCGGGATTCTGAGGCCGTTCCCGTGTGGTGGCCTCAATGGTGTCGGAACGTGATCATTGTCGCACCACGATACCCTGAGGTCAGCGGGGGTGCTCGGTTCGTCGAAAACTTTGCTTCTGCATTGTCGGCGATCGGGGTATCTGTGAGAGTATTCTCCGCTTATCCAGGTGAGAGAACCGCGTCATGTCGTACTCGCACCGTCATCGAGCGTGAGCACCTGCATCGATACCCCGTGCTGCAAAGGACTGCCGAGCGACACTCGCTCTTCGCAGTTGCTCGTGCGATTCCGGTGCTGCTGTTCAAGCGGCTAGATCGATTCCGTATCCGTCGACGCATGATCAAAGCGTTCGCCCGAGAGGCGAAGGACGCGGTTGTCGTGTTCACCGATATTTCCGCAAAGCGCGCTTTTGATGAGCTGGGCCTATCGGATCGTATTCAGCAGGTCCAGATCGGCCAGCATCATTCCCCGTTTGAGCCGTTCGAATCCAACGAGCCATTTGCGACCGCGCTACGAGGAGCCTTTCGTTCGGTTGATGCCTTTACTGCGCTATCGCAGAAAGATGCGGACAAGTTCGAGGCGCTCCTCGGAGTCCCTTGCTTTGCTGTTCCGAATATGCTGTCGCCTCTGCGTTTTTCGGAAGCCCCGAGCTCTACCGTTGTCAGTCGGAAAGCCGTGGCGCTGGGCAGGCTCTCCGGCGAGAAGCAGTTTGAAGCACTGATCCTTGCGTTTCTGCAGGCGACTGACAGGGACGATTTGCGCGACTGGACCCTCGATATCTATGGCGACGGCGAGGAGCGAAGGTATCTGGAAGCGCTGATCATTGATAGAAGTGCGGGGGACCGTGTGAGGCTATGCGGCGTTGCCCACGATATTTCGCGGGTGTTTACCGATGCCGCCCTACATATTTCTTCTTCGCGATGGGAAGGCTTCGGAATGTCTGTGCTCGAAGCGGCGCAATACGGCGTACCCACCGTCGCCTTCGATTGTTCGCCTGGACTGCATGACCTGATGGTGGTAGTGCACGGCGAGCTGGTGCCTCCTGCGGATGGTGTTGACGGGCTGGCATCAGGCATTCGAGAACTGGTTGCGGACGCCGACTCTTTACGTGAACGAGGATCGTGGGCGCGTGATGGCGCGGCGACATACGAGCCGACACGTGTACTCCGGGAGTGGGCCACCGTCCTTCATGCTGCACATTCGAGACTGACTGCTCTGGGTGGAAGCAGACAGAACGGCGGTCACGCGTGACGGACATCGATCTTCTCTACATAAAGCCGCGTGGCTTCGGCTGGGCGCCGATAAACGAGTTGGCGCAACTCGCGACACGGCTGCTCGGTGCTCGACTCATCGTGGTCGACGATCGAGGAGAGGTCTCGGCCGTTTCAAAGCTCTCCTCCTATCTGCCGCGACGTAGGAGTGGCTCGCGATCTTTGTTGGTACTCGCGCCGAATCCGGCGCACCTGGCCTACGCGGCACGGCTGAGTCAGTGGCTTCGGGGATACGAGTCGACCGCTGCATGGGTGATCGATTCCTTCTCGACCGAGTGGATCGCGCGCTTCGCGCAACGACGTCAGTTTGATCAGATATTCATCACTGATCGCGATCTGATGGGCGAGTGGCACGCTCGCACGGCCACACCGATCCACTGGGCGGCTTGGGGCTCCGACACGCTTGACAGGTGTGAAGTCGTTCCTGCGCGACCACACGATGTGCTGCGGCTCGGTCGGCAGCCGACCGCGTGGGCAGATGACACTCTGACGGCGCAGGCCTGTGCGGCTGAGGGCATCCGTTTCGTGACCATCCCGCGCATGACAGGCGACGAGGTCGTCGACTACTCGAACGTGCGACGCGGCCTGGGCGCAACCAGGTTCGTGCTGGCTTTCAGCAACCTTGTGAGCCCCGGCGAGTACACACACCACACGCGGGATTACGTCACTGCACGGTGGGTAGACGCACTCGCTGCCGGTGCGACCGTGGCAGGCAGAGCGCCTGCCATCGCGCGGGACATGTTCTGGGATGGCGCCACCATCGAGGTGGATCCGTGGCACCGCGTTTCGGGTGTGAAGGTGCTGGCAGAGGCAGTGGAGATGTGGACTCCGGCTGTCGCCGAGCGGAACATCGCACTGGCGCGAGAGCGCCTCGACTGGCGTCTGCGATTGCGCGACATCATCACAACGTGCGGCTGGGCGACCCCCGCTGCGCTCTCCGATGAACTCGACGACCTGCGCGGAAAGTCGCGGCATGGTTGACCGGACTGTCTTGTGGGTGTGTCCAGTGTCGAATATGGCTGGCGTCGCCCGCCATATCCTCGATGTCGCTCGCATGGGGCTTCCGGGGTGGAGGCTGATCGTCGCAGCCCCCGAGGGGCCGCTCCTTGAGGGGCTCAGAGATCTCGGAGTCACGGTCGAGCCGCTCGCGACGACGTCGACGGCACGGTTCGTGCGGGCTCTGCGCGAGGTGCTGAAGCGACGGCGCCCGTCCATCGCACACTCGCATCTTGCTAAGGCAGACATCCTGCTGGCGGCGGCCGCCTGCGACCTTCCTGTCACACTGGTGACGACAGAGCACCACATATCGCCCGACCGATACATGTTCCATCCATCACGAGTCGAGGCGCGCCTGATGGAAGTGGTTCACCGGGTGCGCCTGACCCGCTTCGCCGCGGCGATTGCGGTGAGCGAGTCGACGAAGCGCGACATGCTGCAGCGTTGGCACCCGAAGCAGTCGATCAGGGTGGTTCTCAACGGCGTCGACCGGCCGACATCCTTGCCTGCCCGAGCCGCCGGGCTCCGTATGCTTTCCTTGTCTCGACTCGATGCGGAGAAAGATGTGCAGATGTCACTGCAGGCATTTGCGCGCCTGCTTCCGGACCATCCTCACGCCACCTTCACCGTCGCGGGAACGGGAACGCTCAGCGAGGAACTGGAAGCTTTCGCGCGGACGCTGGGTATCGAGCAACAGACCAGATTCGTGGGCTTCGTCGACGCCCAGGAGGCCATGGCAATGCACGATGTGCTGCTGCAGCCGTCGCGATCCGACAATCTGTCATACGCGCTGCTGGATGCGGTGGCGCAAGGGATGGGGGTTGCCGCGAGCCCTATCGGCGGTAACCCCGAGATTCTTCCCCAACGATGTATCGCGCCGTTCAACGATGTCAACGCGCTGGCGCAGATCGCGGTGACACAGGGGCTCGACCTCAGCGCACGGCCGTCGCTCTCATCATCGATACCGACTGTTGCCGAGATGGTCGACGCGATCCTGGACGTCTACGCATCCTCCGGATGGCAGAATCGAATTGGGGGACGACGAACATGAAAGAAACCCGTAGATGTCGTGCTGCGTGGGCGGTGGCGGCCATATGAGGAAAGATCTCCTATACCTCGTTTCGACGTTTCCGCGAGGGGATCGCCTGAGGCTCGGCCTCTACGTCGTGGCGCAGTTCTTCGTCTCATCGATGGACCTCCTCGGGCTTGCGGCGGTTCTCCCGCTGATGAACGTGCTCCTTGGTGCCGATATGTCGACCGGGTATCTGCGGGTGCTCAGCGATATTCTCGGTCGCCCCGATCGTACGCAGTTCGTCGTGCTCATGGCGGTGCTCATGGTGATCGCCTTTGCGGTCAAAGCGGTGCTCAGTCTGCTGATCCAATGGTGGAGCGTAGGGCTGGTCGTAAGACTCCAGGTGCTCAGTTCTTCGCGCATCCTGGGCTCCTTCTTGAGCGAGGACTATCTCTCGTATCGGAGTCGCGACATCGGTGAGCTCATGCGCACGGTCGAGGGCGCTGCGGGGGACGCGCATGGGAAGGTGCTCGGCGGGATCCTCAACCTCGTTGCCTCAGCCATCTCCATCCTCATGGCGATCGGTCTCATCGTCGCCGTCATGCCGGTGCCCGCGCTTGTCGCCATCGCCTACTTCGCCATCGTCGTCTTCATAATCCAGCAATACTTGGCAAGACGGAACCGCCAGGCGGGGCATGACGCGATGGTGGCCGCGCACCGGAGGAGCCTCGCGCTTGTAGACGCCGTGGGCGGATTCCGCGAGATCCGTATGCATGGTGCCGAAGCACATTTCGTCGCGGCATATGATCGCGCAAATGCGGTGCAGGGCCTCGCCAGCCGGCGAGCGAACTTCTATTCACAACTTCCGAAATATTTGCTCGAAGTGCTGGGCATGGGAGGTATTGCGCTGCTGATCGCAGTGGTGGCCTTGTCGAACGAGGGGAGCTCCGCGGTGCCCACGCTCAGCCTGTTCGTGGCGGCCACCCTCAAACTTCTCCCGACGATGTCGGCGCTCACCGCCACCATCGGCACCATCCGCAACGGTGCCCCCGGTCTGGCGATCACTGTCGATGCTCTCAAACGTCGTCCGGCATTGCCGCGGTATGGGCGGTCTGATGCGCCACGCCCCCAGCATCCGGAGCCGATTGTCATTTCAGATATCTCTTTCCGCTACCCGGACGGACCTAGCAATGTGCTTTCGAGTATCAATCTGACGATCCCCCCAGGGACGTCCCTTGCTCTCTGCGGGCAGAGCGGCTCCGGAAAGACCACACTTGTCGATATCATTCTTGGACTGATCGACGCGGATCACGGCGACGTGACCTACGGGTCGCAGCCAGTCGCCCAAATCGCAGACTCCTGGCCCGACATCGTCGCCTACGTTCCTCAGGACGTGTTCATTTTGCACGGCAGTCTGGCAGCCAACGTTGCTTTTGGTGAGTCTCCGGACGAATGGAATACCGACCGCATCCACGATGCGCTGGAACGTGCGCAACTCGGCGAACTCGTCGCAGCGCTCCCTAACGGTATCGATGCCGAACTTGGCGAAGGTGGCTCGAGGATCTCCGGCGGCCAGCGCCAGCGCGTGGGTATCGCCCGGGCGCTCTACCGGGACTCGCGGGTGATCGTCCTCGATGAGGCGACCTCCGCACTCGACAACGAGACGGAGGATCGCATCGCGTCGACAATCCGAAGCCTGGCCGGGCAGATCACCACGATCATCGTTGCTCACCGCCTGTCTACGGTTCTCCACGTCGACCAGCTCGCGTATTTGGAAGATGGACGGGTCGCCGGGCTCGGCACGTTCGCCGAGGTTCGCGACTCAGCAGTGGGGTTCGCGCGACTAGTGGCGCTGGGGCGTCTTGACGCATGAGTATCCAGCGGCCCAAGTGGAAGGAGGACCGATGCCAGATGTCTCTGTAGTGATCGCGTATTTTCGCAACCAGGCGACTTTGGGCGCGCAGCTTGAGGCGCTGCAGGGTCAGGAGACGGCGAGGGACTTTGAAGTGATCGTCGCGGACAACGAGAACTCTGCGCTCCTTCGAGAGATCGTCGCTGGGTTTGATGCCTACTTGAAGATCCGCGTGGTCCCCGCGTTCGAGAAGGGAGGGCAATGCTACGCACGAAACGTCGCGGCGAGGTGCGCCCGGTCGCCGTACCTGGCGTTCTGCGATGCGGACGACGTTGTGTCTTCCGCATGGGTCGAGGCTCTGTCTGAGACCTTGGACGCCGGGGATGTGCTGGCAACAGGGCTGCTGCGCTTGGACGTCATCAACCCGCCTCACTCGTGGAAGGCGATGATCACCCAGGGTGCGTCTGCGGTGATCACGGATCATGTCGAGGGCGAACCCGTGCTCGTCGGCCCCATCGGCTACCTCGGTTACTTGGATTTCGCGTTCGGCTGCAACATCGGGGTAAGGCGCGAGACTTTTCTCGCGCTGGGAGGTATGGACGAGCGGCATATCGGTGGCTCGGAAGATGTCGATTTCAGTTGGAAGGCGCAGGAAGCCGGGCGTGAGATTGTTGTCAATCCCGAGGCGGTCGTGGACTATCGGCTTCGCCCTGGGGTCGACGAGGTGTTTGCGCAGCGGAGGCGCTACTTCCGCGCTCAGATGCGAATGTGGGGGATTTCGCGGGATCTGGGCCGCCCGGTGCGCGGGATGTCGCTGCGCTGGGCGCTCTCGAAGAGTGTTACGGTCCCTTTCGAGTACTTGAGGGTAAGGAAGGCTGACATGGAGACGCGCTATGCATTCGCTTTCCGCGCGGGAGGAGTCGTCGGGAACCTTCAGGGGCAGTTCCTTGAACGGGTCTGGAATCCTCGCATTGTGCGCGATGCCATCCTGAGGTTTCGGAGCCGGCTTCCTCAGCGCCGTACAATAGACTAGGCGCTTGGGTCATATCTGGAGTGTTGGAGCGAACCGCATGGATATTGGCCGGTCCTGCATGCCAAGAAGGCGGGGAAATTCGTGAAAGACAAATACGCGTCCAATGTGGGAGATCGCGTTTGCATTTGGTTCGGCGTTCTAGACCTTGGCAATCTCGGCGGAATTTCCTCCGTGGTCGAAACCCTGGCCGCCGAGTTCGCTGAGCGTGGCCATGCCGTAGGATATATCACTCTGAATCCGACCGTTCGTATGCCTGCGGTCAAGGGGCCGGTCTTCCACGTCAACAGGTTCGAGAAGCATACGTCCTTGCATCACCATGCTCATCTGTATCCTGGTCCTTTCGGCATGAAACTTGCCATCAAGCGAGTGCTGTCACGACCTTGGAGATTTTGGCGCGATCGTCGATTTCGACGCTTCTTTGACCGGCTTCCGGCCGGCGATTGTGTCATTTTTGCTGCGCCCGAAGTCTCGCAGTTGCTGTTCCGGACCGGGTATTTGGCGCGCACCGGACGGCGGCCGCTAATGATAGGACAAGCCCATTCATCTCTCGAGGGAATTCTGAATTGGAACCTCGATGCAGCAATTCGGGAGACTATTGGAGTGGTTGACCAATTTGTCGTGCTTTCTGGTGCGGATATTGCGGATTTTGAGACGCATTTTGCACACAACTTCATCGCTATTCCGAATCCATGCGCCATCGTTCCCACAGTCAACGTGGAGGAGAGCGATCTGAATGAGATTGTCTATCTGGGAAGACTGTCTGGCGAGAAGCGTGTGGACGTGCTGTGTGACGCCTTCGACATGGTTGCCAGAGACGTTCCTGGATGGCGCCTGAACATCTATGGCGACGGTGCGGACAGGGAACGGCTTGAACATCACGCCGAGACTCTCAAGGCCAGTTCTCAAATACGCTTCCACGGTCGCGAAGACAATCCGGCGCGAGCCTTCAGCGGAGCTTCGCTTGCGATTCTGACGTCAAGCTTTGAGGGCCTCCCGATGACGCTCATCGAAGCGGCGCGATGCGGAGTTCCCACCGTTTCGACGGCGAGCTCTAAGGCGGTAGCGGATATCGTCGCTGAGTGCGGCTATCTGACACCGGACAATGACCGTGACTCCATCGCTCGTACCTTGCGTGCAGCTATGGAGGATCCGGAGGGCAGGAAGGAACGGGCAGCCCGCTGTATCGAGGTCGGCGCGCGATACAGCCCGGGGCGAGTCGTGGATTCGTGGATGGATCTGATCGAGACCGCCCGACGCGGATAGCGTCCCGCGGATGGCCCGGGCTTAGCCGACCTGTGCCGAACTCGCGAGAAGCCAGAGCCGCTCGCGGTGCGGTAGCGTTTCGGCCTGTGTGAGGCGGCCCTTCTCGCGATCCATAACTTCGAGCTGGGATGTGTAGTGCCGAATGCGCTCGTATTTCCAGGTGCGGTCGGTAACCGCGCTCAGCGGGACGATCTCTCGGCCCCAACGCGTGGCGATGTCTGCGACGGCAGCGTCGGCCGGATGCCACCAGAGATAGGGCAGATCCTCCATGAGCGCCAGGGTGACCCCGGGGACACCCGTCAGGGCCTCGCCGACCGCGTCGCGAACGGCCACGTGGTCGTCGTTCACCGCGAGGCCGAGGGCCTGTGCATGCCGGCGGCGCCGCAGGTAGTGCTGATGCTTGACGTTGCGCAGCGGCGCGAGCAGGGGCGCCAGCGGCGAGCGCTCCGCTCGTCGCGCGAGCTCCGTTCTCCGGCCGTCGTTCCTCTCTGTCGGTCGTGCGACAGGGACGCCCGCGCACGCAGGCAGCACCACGATGGGATCGGAGTCGGCGTGGGCGGAGACCCACGACGTCACTTCCGCGATCAGGGTCGTGAGATCGCGACGCCGGCGCTCGGGTGTCGTGTACGCGCCGTCTAGATGGTCGAGCCGGCGAACCCGGGCGGCCGCTCCCTCGAATGCGGCTGCGTCCTCCTCGCGTCGCACCTCCAGCGCCTGCTGCGAGTCGCTGAAGCCGCACGAGCGATCCCAATCGGTGGTGATCGGCGGATTCGGCGCTCCGGCGAACACCGTCCAGACCTCCGGGGTGCCGCGGCGGATGAGCTCGGCGGCGCTGAAGAGCGCATCGTCGAGATGAGGGGAGAGGATCAGGATCGGGCGGCGCAGCAGTTGCTCGCTCACTCCGTCTTCCCAGCCGGCTCCGATTGCGGGGGTGACGCGATCCCGCCCCGTCGCCTTTCGCAACTGCCCTTCGTAGACCCCGATCGCGAGTCCTGCGCGAGAGGCGAGGCCTTCGAGATCGCGGGTCTTCGGGCGCAGCAGCATCCGGCATCCGCTGGCTGCGACGCGGATCGGTTCGGACCGCCAGCGCCCGCTCGCGAGGAGCGGCGATCGATCTGCGATGCCGTGCCGCGCGCAGAGCGACACATGCGAGGCGCCACGGGATCTGGCGGTGCGGAACGCCTGTCGCGCCCCGGTGCGCGATCGGTACACGATGCGGACACCGGGGGCCGAAGCGATCACCAAGCCCGCATCCTGCAGCCGGATCGCCAGGTCGTTGTCCTCGACGTCGCCGCGCAGCCCGGCGTCGTATCCGTGCACCGCCCAGGCGGTCGTGCGCCGCATTCCCGAATTGCCGCCCAGGATGATCGGCCACGGTACCATTGTGCCCGCGCGGACGGGCAGATCAGGCTCGAGCTCTCGATCGAGGCGACGCCAGACATCGTTGAGGTCGTCGCCGATGGCGCCGTCGGCGATGCGGAATCCCGGGCCGCTGTACACGTCGACGAGGTCGAGTGCATCGCATCCCCGTGAGACCCAGTCCCGGGCCACGACGTCATCCGAGTCGCAGAAGAGCAGCTTGTCCGCACCGGCGCGGGACATCCCGACGTTGCGTGCGTATGCGGCGCCGGGGTGCTCCGCTGCATCCACGAGCCTCAGCGCAAGCCTGTCGCGCCACTCGTCCAGCAGGCCGGCGAGGTCGTCGGTGGAGCCGTTGTCGGCGATGATGACCTCGAAGGGCGGGGCATCGACCTGGCGTGCGAGCGCTTCGAGCTGCAGTCCGAGTGTTCGAGTGCTGTTCCGACACGGGATGATCACCGAGGCGGACGGCGGGCGGAGGTCGGTCACACGCGCTCCGTGCGCAGCGGGCGTGCCGGGACCCCGCCGACGACGGTCCCGGCCGGCACATCATGGGTGACGACGGCACCCGCGGCGACGGTCGCGCCATCACCGATGCTCACCCCGCCCAGCACGACGGCGTTCTGCCCCAGGAAGACGTCGTCGCCGATGACGATCGCACCGGTCCCGACAAGGGAATGCCTGTCGACGCGCCCATGATCTGCACTTGCGACGAAGACATTGTCGGCGAAGACGCAGCCGGTGCCGATGCTGATCGGGTCGATCGAATGGAAATGGCAGCGGTGTCCGACGTAGGTCCGCGAGCCGATCGTCAACCGCCCGGTCACGCCCTCAGTCGCGAGCCAGGCAGAATCTCGCACTATCACATCGTCGCCCACGCTGATGCGATCGACTCCCTGCAGATACTGCGGACGAATGATCACGGTGCCGCGCCCGATGGACGCGAAAGCCGCTCGCATGATGGGCATTCCGAGGCGCGAGAGGTGATATCTCACACCCGCACGCTTTTCGACCAGCAGTTGCGCGAGCCTCATCCAGTTCGTCTCATTCCAGCGTCGCATGTTCAAGGATTGTCTGTGAACGGTCGAGCGGAACGCCAAAACGCTCATACCAGGCGATTCCTAGCGCGAGAAAGGCCACCGACGTGAAGAACACTTCGCCGAGTTGCCAGGCTGCCACGAGCACGACGATGAGGGCACCCTCGGCGGCGCGCAGCCCGGAACTCACATGACGACGTCCGCTGAAGAGTCCTAGCCCCACGATGCCCACCAGGAACAACATGGTGGTCGCCATCGGCCAGCCACCCTCGACGAGAAGCGCGGCATACGAGTCGTGGAACCACATGTGGGGATGGTTGGGGATGTCGACCCAGGCGGTGTTCAGACCCTGGCCGTACCAGGGCGTGAGCTCGACCTTCGCGGCCTCCGCCGCGTGGATCGTGCCGCGAAGCAGGTCAGTGCCCTCGCGATCGGCAAACGGACCGACTTGTGAAAACTCCGCCTCGAACCAGACCAGGAGCTGAACGCCACCGGCAAATGCCAGCACCCGCACGAGCCGCCCGAATCTGTTGCGCAATGCCCACCAGATGAGAGCGGCCACAAATGCGGCAAGAGAGGTTCGCGATCCGGTGAGCCAGATCAGGCCGAAGAACGCGACGGTGATGCCGATCTTCGTCCGTATTCGTTGCGCCAGGCCGAGCGCCAGCATCCCGAACGCTGCGTAGTAAAGGCCCGCGACGTTCTTGTCCCCCAGCCAACCCGTGAGGTACGGCGGGTAGTTGTCGGGCGTGAGGTGGAGGTAGTAGGCCCCCGCATTGACGGCGAGACCAAAGAAGGCACCGGTGATCAATGAGCGCCAGTCCAGGCGCCCACCAGCGATCGTGATCGCGAAGGCCATGAGTAACAGCAGACGGAACGCTCGCTGAAGCCAGGACTCACCCGCGCTGAACGATACGACGACGGTGCCGGCGATCATGCCGACGTAGGCAAGCCCGATCCAGAACAGGTTCGGCGACGTGACTCTCGGGCGGACGAAGACGCCGATGCCGACGACCACCAGCATCATCAGAATCTCACCAGGGATGCCGCCGACCACCGGATAACGCCAGAAGCCGACGGTGAGGCCGATCAAGAACTCATACAGTCTTACGTCGCGCCATCCGAAACCTGGCTTGACCGGCGCAGACCCCTTCAGGCCATGCGCCGTGGCTGAGGACGCCGTGGCCGAACTCATTCAACACCGTCCCAGAGCGTCTCGACTCGATCGAGAGTTGCACGCAACGACGATACTGTCCGCGTCCGCCCCATGTTGATTCCCCACCACCGAATGCGCGGATCATGGCACGACGCATACACCAGCACTCGGCAAGATCCTGTCTCATTTCTACCACACGGGGCGACGTCACTCCCGCCGGGTGCTGAGCGTCGGTCATACTCGAATCATGGTTGCTGCGCGCGAAACACCGACGTGGGCGATGGTGCATCTCACGCATGCGGCGATCCAGGCGATCGCGGATCGAGTCGGCGCGGATGTGCTCCATATCAAGGGACCGACCGACGCGCCGCTACGAGCGAGCCCGCATTACTCGACTGACACGGACGTTCTCGTCCGTCCCGCGCACATGCAGAAGTTTCTCGGCGCGATGGAAACGGACGGCTGGTCGCGGCTGACGGAGTTCCACAACGGATCGCCGTTCGGTCACGCCTCGAACTACGAACACCCCGCCTGGGCTGCGGCGGACGTGCATCTTTCGATCCCGGGGCTATCTCTCGATCCTGCCGAAGTCTTTGATCGTCTATGGGAGGCGAGGCAAACGGCTGAGATTGCCCACAGATGGTGTTCGGTCCCTGCGTCGACCGCGCAGGTGCTCATCGAGGTGACGCATGTGGCGCGTTCCCACGGAACTGCCCAGCCGGAGACATGGATCCATGCCGATCAGCAGCTCCGCGACGCGACTCGAGCACTGGCTCTCGACCTCGGTGCCGAGGTGGCCTTCGCGGCCGGTCTCGGGGAGCTGGGTGCGTTCAAGAACGCGCGTGACTATGCGCTGTGGAGGCACTGGTCAGCGTCTGAGGACAACAGGCTCGTCGAATGGGTGGCACGGCTGCGAAGCGCACCGACTCTGCGTGCGAGATCCCAGATCATCGTGCGGGCCATGCGAGTCAACCGGGCACGGTTGCGCATGGATCTGGGCCATGAACCCAGTCGGCGAGAGATTGCAGCCGAACAGCGGGACAGAGTCCGCAACGCGTTCGCTTCGGGAATCGCCGTGATCGCGGGAGCCTTCACTCGACGACGCAGATGAACGCCGAAACTCTTGGCCTGGTCGAGATCCGAAATCGCTGGGAATCCACCGACTCGCGTCACGAAGGAGCCACCGCGTAGTCTTAACGAGATGTGACTGAAGACAACGCGACCCGCGGCCGCGACTGGCCCGAGCTGACCGGTGAAGACGCCCGGCAGCTCATCCGGTCTTTGGGGTGGAGTGTTTTCATCACCGATGGGCTGACGGTGGCCGGACGCGCGCTGAGCCTGCCGCAGGGGTCCCTGGTCGGGATCAGGTGTGCAACGGCCGTGCTCAAGTCGAGGCATGAGCCTGTTGCGGGACGCGATGTGAGAGCCCGGCTGCTGGTCGTCGCGCACGGGTACGCCACGTTGCGCCTCGCCGGTGGTGCACCGATGCTGTTGTCGGCGGGGGAGCTCGTCATCGTCGCCGCGGACGCCGACCTCACCCTCGGCGTCACCGAACAGGTCGCTCTGCTCGAGTACGCCGTACCGCTGGACCGGCTCGATGACCGCCGCCGCCCCGAGCTGCGGCTCGGGCATGTGCACATCTCGGATCCGCCCGCGGTGGCCGAGTTTGCGACGCGGGTTGAGGGCCATCTCGATCAGGGTCAGGAGGTATCTCCCGACGGCGCCGAGGAGCTTCAGCAGATGCTCGACAGCGCATCGGTGACGCTGCTGGAGAAGGTGCTCGGCCCGACCGATCAGGAGCTCACCGCGCGCGAGGCGGAGCTGATCGATGCCGCGGGGGAGGCGGTCGCGGTGCACCGCGCCGATCGCTCCTTCACCGTCAACGATCTTGCGGCGGAGCTGGGGGTCTCGCGCGTCTACCTGCATCGGGTGTTCGCGAAGGTCGGGACGACTCCGTCGGCGTTCCTGCGGCAGGCACGCACCCGGTAGCCAACTGGCGTCGCTGTGACGCGGGGCCAGGTCCGCAGGTGAGTCCGATCGTCTCGCTACGTTAACTTGTGTGTTAACCGAGTATGTATACTCGCTTGTTAACTGGTCTGTGGATCGGTCCGCCGGGCATCGCTCAGGCGCAGACAAACCTGAGGGGATGGTCATGGTCGACGTAGAGGGTGCGCAGGAAGCTGGTGCGTCGCGGGGGGTTTCGCGACGCACGATCATGAAGGGCGCGGCATGGACCGTGCCCGCGCTGATGGTGGCCACGGCTGCTCCGGCGTACGCGGCGAGTTGCATGAAGGGGCAGTACACCACCCAGGGTCACGGCAAACTGCTCGGCGGCTCGATCCTGGGCCTGAATCTCGACACCATCGTGGCTCTCGCCGGTGCCCATGCAACTGCGCCCACCCCGGCCGACCCCGACAACCAGTTCGGTGCGTTGAACCTCAGTGCGCTGAATGTTCAGCTTCCGACCGCGCCGGTCGGCGTTCTGCTGTCGAACGTGCTCTCGCTCCTGGTGCCTGCGGGCACGGGCACGTTGAACCAGTACGGCTACGCCGAGTCCGATGGGGACTCCCGCGGCGCCTCGGGTCTCGTCACCAACACCGGTGCACTCGCGCTGAACAAGGGCGAGTCGATGCCGCAGCTGGGCACGCTCGATCTCAAGACGATCCTTGCGAACCTCACGGGCTCGGGCGTCGCCGACCTCGTCTCCTACGTGGCGAACCTGTCGCTCGAGATCGGTGCAGTGGCCGGCCGCGCCTGGTACAACCCGTGCAAGGACGTTGCTGGTGCGGTCAACCGGGACTACCTGCTGGGCTACCTGCGGATCATCCTGCAGTCGACAGCTCTCTCTGGTCTGGTCAACACGCTTGTCGGTGCCGTGAATGCCGTTTTGGGGGTCGCCAACGCTGCGATCGCGCTGGCGGGATACCGCCTCTTCCTCGACACGTCGTTGATCACCGGTTCGATCCCTGCCGGGAACGACCAGCCGATTCAGGTCAACCTCGGTGACGGGAAGCTCACCATCGACGTGGGCACTCTGCTGGGCGGCGGCGCCGATCCGTTCAACGCGAGCTACTCCACGTTCCTGAACGGACTCGCCCCGAACACGATCCTGTTCGCAGATGCGACCACGCAGCTGCCTGCCAACACGGTCACGAACTTCATGACCGGACTCACCAACAGCCTCGAGGCACTGCTCCTCAACGGCCTGCAGGTGCAGCAGTATCAGGGCCCCGTCATCGGTGGCACCTGGGTCACGATCGGTTCTCTCGGGACGCTGCTCAGCACGATTCCGGCCTTGCAAGCGGCATGGGACATCATCAAGGCGGTGCTCACCGGTGTCGCGCTGCAGCCCGTGTTCTCGGCGCTCCAGACGGCGCTCAACAACCTTTTCAACGTGCTGCAGAACGTGCTCCGCATCACGATCAACGCGCAGAACCCGACCTATCGATACTGGAACGGTATCCTCAACCCGTCGTCGGCGCCGACCCACACGAAGTTCTCGGTGGCGGCGCTGTACATCCAGGCGATCGGTGCACTGAACGTGCTGGACCTCTACCTCGCCGCGGGCGGCGTGGGGTCGAACACGACGACTGCACCGTAAGGGACCGCGATTCGTCGGTCGTCCGGCCCTGCCGCAGTCATGCGGCAGGGCCGGACTTCGTCGTGCGACCGGGTAGGCTCCTTCGAACATCGTTCCCGGGGAGAGGGTGCCAATGGATGAGCGTTCTGATGGGGAACTGCTGACCGCGCTCCGCGGCGGCGATACCTCCGCCTTCGCAGCCCTGTGGACCCGGCACTCCGGTGCGGCACGGCGTCTCGCGAAGCGGATCCACCCCTCTCGCGCCGAGGATCTGGTGTCGGAGTCGTTCCTCGCCATCTACACGCAGGTGACCACCACGGATGCCGGACCCACGTTCGCGTTCCGACCGTACCTGAAGGCCGTGATGCGCAATACCGCGATGCGGTGGAGCAAGGATGACGAGAACACCATCGACGCCCCCGACGCCGAACAGATCGACCACCGTGATGCGCTGAGCATCGCCGAGGCCGACGGCGATGCGGCCGAGGTGCTGGCCGCGTTGCAGGAGCTTCCGGAGCGCTGGCAGCGGGTGCTGTGGCTGGCGGAAGTCGTCGAGGTTCCTCGGCCCGCCATCGCGCGCGAGCTGGGGATCAAGCCGAACGCGGTATCGGCCCTGCAGCGGCGCGCGCGGCTCGGGCTGAAGCTCGAGTGGCTGACCCGACAGATTCCGATCTCTCTGCGTGACGACGCGCAGCACGCGGCACGGCTCTTCCCGCGGTACCTCACCGAACCGCGGGACGCGGACGTCGCGGCGTCGGTGACCCTGCACATCGCGACCTGCAGTGAATGTGCGATCCTGCTGCACAGCCTGCGCGGCGCAGCCGGGCGCATCCAACGGACGACCCTCGCCGTGCTGCTGGGATCGGCGGGCATCGGCGCCGCCTCTGCCACCCTCTCGTCGGCGACGACCGCCGCTGCCGTCGTCGCCGCGGGCGCGGGCGCGCTTACCTGGTTGCTCGTCGGCGGCGCCGCGGTCACCGTCGGCAGTCTCGTGCTCACCACCCCGCTGCTCGCCGCGCCGTCGACCATCGCCGTGGCGGAGACCGCGGCTCCTGCGTCGGCCTCGACGCCGTCGCCGCTTGTGTCGGCGCCGTCGCCTGCGCCAACTGGCACGGGCCACAGTGCGCAGCCCACCGACCCGGGTGCACCACCGACCGGCCGGTTGATCACCGATCCCACGATCCCCGACGCCGGCCTGAGCATCGACTCCGCATCTGATCTCCCGCTCGCTCCGACCCGGCCGGTGGCGGCCCGCCCTGATGTGCCCGGTCCGGCCGCCCGCCCGGATCCTGCACCGTCGACCGACACCGGATCGTCGACCGCGCCGACCCCGGGGATGACCAGCCCGGCCCACACGACGGGGTACATCTCGCCCGTGCTCACAGGAACCGCGACACCGGGTGCCGCCGTGGCGATCCAGCTCGGCGATGCACGGTATGCACCCGTCGTCGCCGCGGACGGCACCTGGAGCTTCGACACCCGCGGCCTTCAACTCGGCGACGGCACTTACAGCTATCAGATCTGGGCGTTCACTTCGGCGACGCCACCTGTGGCAACGCAGCCGGCGACGCCCTCACCGACGGTGACGCCATCGACATCACCCTCGCCGGCGACGTCGTCGCCGGCGGTGACCGGATCCTTCACCGTGCTGCCCCTCGTGGTGCACGGCTTCGAGAACATCACCGGCACCGAAGACATGCTCGTGCCCGAGGCGCAGACCACAGGCCTGGTGGTGTCGTTCCAGGGCCCGCCGAACGGCACCGTGTTCGTGCAGTCGATCGAAGGCCACACGGCACGGATCACCCTCGGCGCGGACGGCACCGCGCGCCGACGCCTGCTGATGAACTCGCGCGGGTGGTACTACTTCACGATGCGCTACCTCGACGGCGACGGGTTCTGGGGCCCCGGGTGGGAGCACGCGCTCGACGTCTACGACCCCGCTGTGGTGTTCGATCCGTGGGGGCCGAACCCCGACGAGATGACCTTCGAGCTCGTCGCGCCGTAGCTCGTGACGGGATCTTCGTCGCGTTCGCGTCACTTCTGCGCGGATCCGACTCCTTAACGTGTGCAGGGGTACCGAGCTCCCTCCCCCGGAGCGGTGCGCTTGCTGGTGCAGTCCGTGGCGCGCAAACCGTGGCTGGGGCCGGGTTGCTGGGGCCGCGGCGGACGGCACCGACGAGACGTGGATGCGGCGCCGCTCCGGGCGGGGCCGCATCCGCGCCGCGTCGGCGCTGCCACAGGGGTGCGTGAAGCCGACAGGCGCGCGACGCTCACGGCCGCGGGCCCGCGGTCGCGACGGGATCCGATCTCAGTGTGTGAGCGTGCTCTCGCCGGGAAGCGTCGGTGTCGGCTCGTGCGGCGCGTACGCCCGGCCGTACTGGTATCCGTAATACCCGTAGTTGCGCACGCTGGTGCCGCGACGGGGCACCTTGTTGAGCACCACGCCGAGCGAGCGGCCGCCGGCCCGTTCGATGTTCGTCAGGGAGCGCAGCAGCAGGTCGTAGGTGGTGCGTCCGGCCGACACCACCGTCAGCACGCCATCGGCGGATGCCGACAGCACGGCCGCGTCGGAGACAGGGATCGTGGGCGGGGAATCGATGATCACCGTCGCTTCCGCACTCAGATCCTTCAGAAGCTCGCGCATGCGGTTGGATCCCAGCACCTCACCCGGGTTGGGCGGAATGCGCCCGGCCGTCAGCACCACAAGGTTCTTCGAGGAGTCGATCACGTGCGCCACGTCGGCGAGCGAGGCACGGCCCGCCAGCAGATCGGTGAGCCCGACGGCGTTCGACAGCGAGAACACCGTGTCGATCACCGGGCGGCGCAGATCCGCGTCGATCAGCACGGTGTGCTGGCCGGCATCGGCGAGGCTCCGTGCGAGGTTCGCCGCCGTCACCGACTTGCCGTCGCCGGGCAGCGGGCTGGTGACCACGATCACGCGGGGCGGGTCGTCGATGCTCATGTACTGCAGATTCGTGCGCAGCTCGCGCACCGCCTCGACCGCCGGATGGTAGCCGAGGGAGCTCAGCGACTCATCGGATCCGAACAGCGGACGCCCTTCCCCGAGGGCCTTCTGCAGGGGGAGCCAGCCGACCACCGTCGCGCCGGTCTGCCGCTCGATCTCCCTCGGGTCGCGCACGCGCCGGTCGAGCAGGTGCCGGATGAGCATGTAGATCAATCCGAGCGCGAGTCCGATCGCCGCGCCGATCTCGATGTACTTGACGATGTTCGGCGACGACGGCGTGCTCGGCAAGGCGGCATCGTCGCGGGGCACGAGAACGACGGCGGCTGCACCATTTCCGTCGGCCGGTTGCAGCGCGACCGCCTGCTTCTGCATGCTGCGCACCCACGTCTCGGCGAGGTCGCGGGCGGCGGTCGGCGTGGCGGCATTGGCCGAGACCGCGAGGAAGACGGTTCCGGGAGGGTTGGTGACGGTGACCTGACCGACGAGGGCCTGCGGCGTCGTGTCGAGGTGGAGCGTGTCGATCGCGTACTCCGCCACCGAGTGCCACGTGCCGATGTTGACGAACGAGGCCATCTGCTGCTCCGCCGCCTGACTGTTGTCCATGGCGGCGCCGACATCGGTCCTGGCCGTGCGGAGCGTCACGTAGCCAGTCGCGCTCGCTGTGTAGACGCGGGGCCGCGTCATCGCGTATCCGAAGGCGCCGGCGGTGCCCAGCGCCACCAGCACGACGATCCCGATCCAGTGCGCGCGCAGCAGGCGCAGTACGTCACGTAGTTCCATGGCCCCAGCCCTTGTCCTCACCCGGTCCTGAACGGAATCACTGTACAAGCCGCGAGTCATGTCCTGGCTGACGATGCGCGCTGCACCGCGGCACGGTCTTGGGATCAGTCGGGTCAGGGGCGGATCCGTTACGATCCCTCCCATGCCCCGTCGTTCCTCGTCCCGTCGTCGACGGGCCTGGATCCTCGGGGTCCTCGGTGTCGTGGTCGCCCTCTACGTCGCGATGTTCGTCTCGGTCTACATGACTCCGTCAGACCGGTACGACGTGCACGATGTGGATGCGGTGTTCATCCTCGGGCCGCCGACCACCGAGCGCATCGCGGTGGGGGAGCGGATCGCGCAGCAGGCCGGGGGAGTGCCTGTGTACCTCTCGGTCTGGCACGGCGTGGACTGCCAGCCACGTTTCGTGTGCGTGCACGCGGATCCGTGGACGACGGCGGGCGAGGCCGCGGCGCTCGCCGCGGCAGTGCGCGACGACGGCGTGAAGCAC
>JAFDWK010000115.1 GCA_018268515.1 Actinomycetota bacterium | reverse complement strand
GATGCCGGCTCCGGTGTACCAACGCGAGTCCTGATGGGCGCGGGCGTCGACGCGGATGGTGTTCTCGGACCCGTACTCGAGAAAACCGTCGAGGGACACGACGAATGCCGCATACCCATTCGGGCGCTGGGCTGCAAACGCACCGCTGACATAGATCATCGCGTCGCGGTACACGCCTTCGAACTCGAGCGCGATGTGCTTGTCTTGCCATGCCAGCGGCACATCGAACGTGTTCGTGTACTCGAACGCTCCATCCGGGAAGAACGCTCCGGCGGCGCCGCTCGGCGCGTCTGCGCGACGCTCCAGCGAAATGAGGGCGTCATGAGGGAGGCGGACCGCGGCCCCTGCCGCGGCCTGTCCTTGCACGTCGGCGAAGATGCTGGTCTTCGGCCGGCAGGACCAGCCGGAGTTGAAGGGAGAGCGAGTCATTGCTGCCTTTCCAGTGGTGTTCGCAGCGGCGTGTCGTCAGCGTTCCGGGCGTCGTGCCGCACCGTCATCGGATCACCGACAGGGATGCGTCCAGTGTCGCGGTGGAGTCGGCGCCGATGCCAATGTCGAAGGTCGTCACGTCCTGGACGTACGATGCTGTCTCCGAGTTCCAGTACCGGAGCTCCGCAGGCGTGAGCGGGAACTCGACCCGTTGCGTCTCACCCGCGGTGAGGCAGACACGGCGGAATCCCTTGAGCTCTCGCACGGGCCGGGAGGCAGTGCCGTACCGCTGGTGAACGTACAGCTGGACGACCTCGTCGGCCTCCCGGGATCCGGTATTCGTGACATCGACGGCGACGGTGGTCGAATCACCGACGGCGATCGCCGGCGAGCCGACGGTGAGGTTGCTGTATTCGAACGTCGAGTAGCTCAGCCCGTGACCGAAGGGATACAGGGGAGCGTTGCTCTCGTCGAAGTAGCGCCGGTCCTGGTCGTCGGGTTCGAACGTACGGTTGTGCGCGTAGATCAGCGGAAGCTGCCCGACATGACGGGGCCACGTGAACGGCAGCCGGCCGGCGGGGCTGACCTCCCCCAGCAGGACCGCGGCCACAGCCTCGCCCGCGCGCGAGCCCGGATACCACGCCTGCACGATGGCCGGCACATGCTCGTCCGCCCAGCGGATGTCGAGCGGGCGTCCGGACACCACGACGAGCACGACCTTCGTCCCGGTCGCATGGATGCGTCGCAGCTGCTCGAGCTGGCGCCCAGGGAGATCCAGTGTGCTGGCCGACGCCTTCTCGCCGATCTGGTTCTGCCGTTGACCGACGACGACGATGGCGACATCGGACGCGGCAGCGAGCACGACCGCACGGTCGATAGCCGCGTCGTCGTCGTAGTCGTCAGGAGTTCTTTCGATGCTGGGATCCAGAACATCGAAGGGGGAGGGGTGCAGGCGCTCCGGCAGACCCGCGCCGGCCTCATAGGACACCGCATCCTCGCCGAGAACGGCCCGGAGGGCATCGACGATGGTGACCGTCTCGCTGGTGTCATGAGCGAAGATCCACGGCCCGAGGAGATCCCGGCGCGCGTCCGCAAGCGGACCGACAACGGCGACGCGGCCGATGGCGTTCGCATCGAGCGGCAGCGCGTGGCCGGCATTCTTCAGCAGAACGATCGCCTGCTCCGCGGCGTCACGGGCGAGGGTACGGTGCTCGGGGGAGGCGAGCACCGCGTCGCTTGCCGCCTCGTCCGCGTACGGGTTCTCGAACAGGCCGAGGCGGAACTTCACCGTGAGTACACGGCGGACGGCGTCATCGAGCGCCTCTTCGCTGATGCTTCCGTTCGCGACCGCGTCAGGAAGGGTGTCGAAGGCCGGGTCGAAGGCGCACATCTCCATGTCCAGGCCGGCACCGAGCGCGCGCACCGCGGCGTCCTTCTGGTCGGCGGCGAAGTGCTGCACGGCAAGGGAGCGCACCGCGTTCGCGTCCGAGACGACGAATCCGTCGAAGCCGAGCTGCTCGCGGAGGATGCCGGTGAGCAGTCTCCTGCTGGCGGCAGCCGGCACTCCGTTGAGATCCATGTACGCGCTCATGACGTTCGCCGCGCCCGCCTCGACGGCGGCCCGGAACGGCGGAAGATACACGTTCCACAGTTCGCTGTCCGAGATCTCGGCGTCGTCGTAGTCTCGCCCGCCGCGTGCTGCACCGTATCCCAAGAAGTGCTTGGGGCCGGCGAGGAGCTTGTCGTCACCGAAATCTCCCTGGAATCCGCGCACCTGTGCAGCGGCCATCGCCGCCCCCAGGACAGGATCCTCACCGGCGCCCTCGATCATGCGACCCCATCGCGGGTCGCGAGCGATGTCGATCATCGGGGCGAACGTCCAGTGCACGCCCGCCGCCCGCGCCTCTCGTGCTGCGGCGCTCTGCACGGCTTCGACGGTGTGCTCTGACCAGGTCGCTGCAAGGGCGATGGGCACCGGGAAAGCAGTGCGCCATCCGTGGACGACGTCGAAGCCGAAGAGCAGGGGGATGCCGAGGCGGCTCTCCTCCACCGCATACTTCTGCAGCCGGTTGCTGAGCTCAGGAGTGCGGATGAAGAGGAGGGAGCCTGCGCGCCCTGCCTTGACGGCAGCCTCGATGCGCGCCGGCAGCTCGACGTGGATCCGATGCTCCGGCGGGAGCGATTCGATGTCGAGGCCTTCGGGGATCGGCTCGCCCGTGCCCGTGTAGAAGTACTGGGTGAGCTGGCCGGCCTTCTCCTCGAGAGTGAGCCGCGAGAGGAGATCCGCGACGCGTTCGTCGACGGAGAGCTCGGGATTCTTGTAGGGCGCTACGGGCATCGGGTCCTCCGGAATGTGGAAACGGGAAACGAAGCGGCCGAAGCCGACGGGTCAGAGTTCGCCGGCGAGAGCGATTGCGAGGTCCGCCCTGAGCTGGTCGGAGGCGCCAGGGACGTACTCGAGCATGGTGCTGACGGACATCCCGGCTGCCTCCGGTGCACGCCCGTCGAGCGGTACCCCGGGGAAGTGGCGGGCGAAGGCCTCGGTGAATCGGCGCCATGCGGCAGGATCGTCCGAGACGGCGCGAAGTGTGGAGTCCAATGTCAGAGTCTGCTTCGCCGCCGCCGCGTCGATCTCGTAACGGAAGGCGTGTTCACCCCCCGTGATCTCGGCGACATGGCTGTGCGGGTGAAGCGGGAGCAGGACCTCGGCGCTGGTGTCGTCGGGGATGCTGACGTTCAGGGAGAAGGCCGATCCATCGATGCGCCATTCGACTGTCACCTCACCGTGTGCGGTGACATGCCGAAGCTCGGCGCTCGTGAGCCCTGCACCCGGCTGCGGTGCGATGCGCATGCGCCGGTATCCCGGCTCGATGGCGGTGAGCCCGCCGATGGTGCGGTGCATCCAGTCGACAACGGCGCCGAGCGCGTAATGATTGAGGGAGGTCATGCCCGAGGGGTTGATGCTGCCGTCCGGTCGGATGGAATCCCACCGCTCCCAGATCGTCGTCGCCCCCATTGTCACCGGGTAGAGGAAAGATGGCGCCTTCGTCTCCGTCAGCAGCAGGTAGGCTTCGTCCGTATGCCCGGTCGAGGACAGTGCATCGGTGACGAGCGGAGTCCCGGCGAAGCCTGTGGAGATACGGAATCCCGCTTCGGCGACGACGGTCGCCAGGCGATCGCCCGCGTGCTGCAGCTGCGCAGGATCGAGGATCCCGAAGCAGATCGCGAGGGCGTACGCGGTCGCTGTCTCGTTGACCAGGCGACCACTCGCCGTCACGAACTCGCGACGGAACGCCGCACGCACACGCGATGCCAGCGCGTCGAACTCGGCGGCGTCCGCCGCGTGGCCGAGGATGCGCGCCGTCTGCGCCATCTCGCGCGTGGCGCGGCACAGGTAGGCGCATGCGACCAGGTGACGATCCGTCTTCCCTCCGGCAGGGTTGTCGTCCGGAGCATCCGGGTCGAGCCAGTCGCCGAACTGGTAGCCGGTGCTCCAGAGGCCGTCGTCGTCGAGGAGCTCGGCCACCTGGCGGATGAACGTCGTCATCGACTCATAGGCGTCTTCGAGGATCCGCTGCTCTCCGTACTCGCGGTACAGGGCCCACGGGAGGCTGACGGCGACATCGCTCCACAGTGCCGTCGGGGAGGACGGGGTGGACAGGACTTCGGGCACGACCCAGGGCACGAAGCCCTTCTCTTTCTGCTCGAGCGCGAGATCGCGAAGCCAGGAGCCCAGGACGCCGCGAACGTCGTAGAGGAAAGCGGCAGTGGGCGCGAAGGCGTTGATGTCTCCCGTCCACCCGAGACGCTCGTCACGCTGGGGGCAGTCGGTCGGCACCCCGACGAAGTTGTCGCGCATCGACCACACCGCGTTGGAGTGGAGCTGGTTCAGCTGCGCGTTCGACGTCGTGAGCCACCCGGTACGCTCCATGTCCGAGTGGACGACGATCGCGCGGACCGCCTCTGCCGAGAACTCACCGGGCCAGCCGTCGATCTCCGCGTAGCGGAACCCGTGGAAGGTGAAGCGCGGCTCCCACGTCTCGGGTGCGCCGCCGCGGAGGATGTACTGGTCGGTGGCGGCCGCGGTCCGCAGGGTCTCCGGCTCGATCTCGCCGCCGGCCATCGCCTCGGCGTGGCGCACGGTGACCGTCGTGCCGCGTTCGCCCTCGACCGTCAGCCGCACCCACCCCGAGATGTTCTGCCCGAAATCGACGACCAGCTTCCCTGCAGGTGTCGTGATGACCTCGGCCGGCGCACGCTCTTCGATCCGTCGGATCGGGGGAGCGATCGGCTCGGCCAGCGCGTCGGCCGGCCAGTCGAAGGAGTCCACCGGAACCCAGCCGCTCGCGTCGAAGCCCGCGCGATCCCACCCCTCGGGCTCCTGGCGCGCATCGAACACTTCGCCGTCGTAGATGCTGTTGGCCCGAACCCCGCCCCGGGAGGCGACCACGCTGGTGTCGCTGACGATGCGCTCCGTGTGCCCGTCCTCGTACTGCAGCTCGAGGTCGAACCATGCGGCGGGGCGGTCCGAGTAGTGGTGGCGCCTGTTCTCCCAGCCGAGCCGGCCGACCGCCCATCCCTCGCCGAGGACCGCACCCAGCACGTTCTCACCGACGACGATGCGATCCGTCACGTCATGCGTGCTGACGATGAGACGGTGCCGGTATGAGGTCCAGCCGGGGGCCAGCACCTCGTCACCGACGACGGATCCGTTCAGGTGCGGCTCGATGAGACCGACGGCCGTGGTACGCAGCGTCGCGCGGGCGGGGGCGGCGGACGCGAAGAACCCGGCGCGAAGGTAGGAAGCCGGCTCCTCCTTCGCACCCTGGGCGAAGGGTGGGGTGACGAAGAGGGCACGAGTGTTCTCGCTCATCGGGATGCTCCTAGAGAGGAAGAGAGCTTCGGCGGAACCGAGACTCCTTTGTCAAAACTAGCGCGCGCTAGTTATTCTATCGTAGACGTGCTTACTAGCGCGCACAAGTGAACGATGGGGGGTGCGCGGCGATCGGTGCCGTGCACCCCCTTCCCGCATCACTCAGCGAACGGAACGGATTCTCATCACCACGAGTCCGCCGAGGAGGGTGATGAATCCGGCGATCCAGAAGAGCAGTGAGTAGTTCTTCCCTCCCGCGGTGGTGGCGCCGATGACGAGGATGGCTGGCGCGATGAACGGGGCCACCGCCTGGGGGATGGATGTCGCGAATCCGGCGATGCCCATGAACCGCCCCGCGTCCGTGTCACGGTCGGGCAGCACATCGAGCAGGAGCGCCTGGTCGATGGCGGAGAACGCACCGATGCCCACGGAGGCGACCAGCGACCCGGCGAACAGGAGCGGGAGGTCGCTGGCAAGGGCTTGCATGAAGACGCCTGCCGCAAAGATCAGGGAGGCCGCGAGCACGAAGATGCGACGACGGCGCAGCTTGTCGGACAGGAATCCGCCCCCGATGGCGCCGAGCGTGGTCGCGCCGATGCCGATGAAGCTCAGCGTCGCCAGCACCCCGGCGACTTCGGAGACCCCGACGCCCAGCCGGCTGGCGAAGAAGAACGCGGAGAAGGTCGTGTTGAGCGTGAGACCGAAGTAGAACAGGAATCGCCCCGCCCACATCAGGGAGTAGTCCGCGTGCTTCAGCGGGTTGAAGATGTACTTCTTCAGTGCGCGGGTGAAGGTCAATGCTTCGGCGAAGACCATCTTGCGGCTGTCCTGTTCGCGGGAGAACAGGATGAAGAGCGTGGTGAACACAACGCCGGCCACGCCGGGGATGAGGAACATCAGCAACGGATCGGCCACGAAGCTTCCCGCGATGACGACACCGGCGACCGGTGCGACCTGGGTGGCGAACCCGACCAGGCCGGCCACTTTTCCGCGTTGCTGCTCGGGGAGCGTGTCCGCCATCGAGGTGGTGATGTTGGCCAGCGCGGTGCCCCAGCCGATCTGCGCGAGGATCCAGCCTGCGCCGAGCAGGAGCACGGTCGGTGCGGTTCCCATCACGAACAGCGATCCGATGCCGACGAGCATGCCGCCGATGATCCAGGGGCGCCGGCGTCCGAGCCGGGTGCGGGTGCGATCGCTCAGGATGCCGATGATGGGCGTGATGATCATGACCACCACGGAACCGGATCCGGTGATGTAGCCCAGATACTCTTCGTGCTGCGGAGCGAGGTAGCTCAGGCTGACGGAGAGGGAGATGGCGAGGGGGGTGATGAACGCGACGAAGACGCCGAACTGGGCGAGTACCAGCCACCAAGATGTACGAGGTCGATGCCCGGCTGGGGCGGATGAGGCCGGTGGTGGTGCGGATGCCCTCCTCGAGTGCTCCCGGCGCAGGCGGAAGAGGGGCGGGAAGCGGTGATGGCTCGGACGTCGCCACTTCAGTGTTCGAGTCCGATGGCGATGCGTTGGTCATGATGACTCCATTGTCGAGAATGCAGTTCGGATGGAAATCGCGCTCGAGAGACTCCATCGAGCTCCTCACGCCCCACAGCCGGTCACGGTGGGGCGTGGCAGTGGTCGGCGAACGGGGCGTTCGAACGGCGGCGTCCTGATTCGCGACCACTTGCGCGCGCAAGTGACTGTCACTGTACTGCTCTGTACTTGCGCGCGCAAGTCATCGACGAGACTCACGTAAAGTGCC
>JAFDWK010000114.1:947-5517 GCA_018268515.1 Actinomycetota bacterium | reverse complement strand
GCGCCGGGCCGCGCGCCCGCGTCGGTGAGCGAACTCGCGTAGGCCAGCCTCGCCGTCGGTGAATCGCCGTGCTTGCCTGTGATGCTGATCGACGCTTCGTTCACGCAGTCACTGGATCCGGAGTCCTGGCTCGGCGAGGGTGACGGCGTGGGATCGGGCGCGGCCGTGCGATGAGTCGCGGTCGCCGCACTCGTGGCCGGGTGCTCGAACTCACCGAGCGCGGCGAACGCGGGATACGCGAGCGCGACCAGCCCCGCGACGATGGCAGCGGCCGCGACTCCGGTGGCGATCTTGGCTGCGCGGCTCACGGGGTCCAAAATACTGTGGCGCGGGTCGTTCGCGCCAGAGTCGCCCCGGGCCCGCACCAGAATCTACGTACATCGACGGCGGATCCGGACGCCAGAGCCTCACGGCGTTGATTCGCAGGTGTCTCTCAGGATCGGACCTGTGGATAAATGTACGAATGTCGGTGGTGGCTGAGAGCATGGGGTATGGCTTCCTTCGATGCGATCGCAGCGCTGATCCCGACCCTCCGGGGTCGGCTCGGCGCGAGTGCGGGCATCGAAGACGCGCAGGCGATGATCGTCGCGTTGAGCGATGTCGACCTCGTCGCGGCGATCGGGGAAACCGCAGAACTGGCAGTGCTGATCGACCAGCTGCAGGCGATCGAGGCCGGCGTGATGCACGCGCGGTCGTCGTGGCGGGCAGGGCACGAGGGGCTTGCGCAGCGGCACGGTCACCGGTCCGCGGCGTCGCTGGTGCAGAAGCTCGGCGGTGTGAGCAAGGCCGAGGCGTCCCGGCAGGTGCGAGTGGGAGAGGCGCTCCTCGATGAGGGGCCGGGCCCGACATCCGGGCGAGCGGAGGATCCGGATCCGGAGAGTGCTGACGGCCCCG
Organism: Actinomycetota bacterium; assembly: GCA_018268515.1. GTDB lineage: Bacteria > Actinomycetota > Actinomycetes > Actinomycetales > Microbacteriaceae > Microbacterium. The sequence goes on along the minus strand of JAFDWK010000114.1, from coordinate 4,623 downwards.
CCGATTCGGGTGCTGGCGGTGCCGATGATCCGGGGGCTGGTGGTGCCGGCGAGGAGCCGCAGCCGGATCCGGGTGCTGACTACCCCGCCGATTCGGGGGCTGGCGGCGCAGGGGAGGAGCCGCAGCCGGATCCGGTGCTGCCGTGGTTCGAGCCGCTGCGCGTGGCGCTGCGGTCGCAGCGATTGACGTCGGCGCAGTTCGACGCGATCCGTCGTGGGCTCGGTGAGCCTCCTGCCGGATGCGAGGATGCGTGGTCGGCAGCGGCGGGGCAGCTGGTGGAGGAGGCGACGCGACGCACCGTGGAGGAGCTGCTCGCACACGCACGGTGCGTGCGGGATCTGCTGGATCCGGTCGGGGCCGAGGAGCGCGCCCGCGCGCGATACGAGCGGCGGTCGTTCCGCACCTGGCTCGATCCGGAGGGCACCCGGCGCGGGAGCATGGTGTTCGACGACGAGGGCGGAGCGTTCTTCGACACGATCTTCGCCGCCGCACTGCGTCCGCGCCGAGGCGGCCCCCGGTTCGTCGATGCGGACGAGCGGCAGGCGGCCACCGATATGACCGCCGACGCGCGTACCAACGATCAGCTGACTTACGACCTGCTCCTCGACATCGTGCGCGCCGGGGTGCTGTCCGACGCGACTGCGGTGTTCGGCACACGGCAGGCCGGGCTGCGGATCGTGCAGACCGTCGACGCCACGGGTGCGTTCGGCCGCGTCGCCGTCACCGAAGACGGGCTCACCGTCGTTCCCGCCGCGGTGGCCGAGCGGCGGCTGTGCGAAGCGGGCGCGATCGTCGTGACCGTTGATTCGTGCGGCAATCCGCTCGACGTCGGGCGCGAAGAGCGGCTGTTCACACCGAAGCAGCGGATCGGGCTGGCGGTGCGCGACGGCGGCTGCCGATGGCCCGAGTGCGACCGCCCGGCGTCGTACTGCGAAGCGCACCACATCGATGAATGGCACCGCGACCAGGGCCGCACCGACATCGACCGGGGGATCCTGCTCTGCCGATTCCACCACATGGAATTGCATCGCGGCGGGTGGCGGATCACCCGTGACCGGAAGGACGACTTCATCCTTCGCGGCGCAGACGGGTCGGCGACGACCCTGACCAGACGGTTGCCGCTGCGCTACCTCTGGGGCGACGTGGATCCGCCGCCGAAACGGTTCCGCCCCGCCGCCTGACCGAGCCCGCGAGGGGGCCTCGGGCGGGCGAGCGCGAGCGCGCTGGGGCCGGGTGTGGCATGAGCCATTTGCACCGAGCGAGTTCGGACCTTCTCAAGCAGGTGCGGATCCATCACGAAGCCATCGCTGCGGCCCGCTCGACGAACAGGCCCGACCAGGGTTCGCGACGGGGTGCACGCCTGCGAGACTGGAATCATGGCATCCGACGATCAGCAGCCCGACAACGTCACTTCGCTGATCGAGCGCCTGCTCGCGGGGGCGACGCCCGATCAGCAACTGAACCTGCTCCACACCATGCACGGTGCCTTCGATCCCTGGCGCCCGCGCGAGCCGGAACTGCACCCGGCGCCGGCGACCGTGCGCGGATTCCGGATCCGAATCGATCTGCAGCACACCAAGCCGCCCGTCTGGCGGCGCGTCGACGTCGCCGGCGACGTCACCCTGGGGCAGCTGCACGACGTGATCCAGGCGGCGATGGGGTGGACCGACAGCCACCTGCACAAATTCCGCACCGGACATGAACACAACGCACCCGAATTCCTCACCGACTTCGACGTCTCGGAGGGGGACGAAGGCGTGCTCGAGAGCGACGTGCGCATCGATCGCATCCTGCGCGCCGTCGGCGATCGGCTCTGGTACGAATACGACTTCGGCGATGGCTGGCACCATGTGCTCCGCGTGGAGAAAGTGCTCGACGCGCCGCCGGCCGAACCCCGCTGCCTCACGGGCCGGCTCGCCTGCCCGCCCGAAGATTGCGGCGGGACATGGGGATACGGCGAAATCGCCGACTGGGTGCGCTCCGGGTACTCGGACGCGCTGCGCCCGGGCCAGTTCGAATCGGCGGAAGAAGCGAGACTCTGGCTGCCGGAAGACTGGGATCCCGACCGTTTCGATCTCGACGAGGCGAACGATGCCCTCGCGGTGGTGTTCGCGGAGCGGATCCCGGTGGCCGAGGAACTCGTCTCGCTGCTGCAGCGCTGCGAGATCCGTGGCAGTGAGGCTCTGCGCGACCTGCTCGTGCTGCCCGCCACGGCCAGAACAACCGAGCTCAGCCGCGAGGACGCGGCACGCATCACCGAGCCGTTCCGGATGCTGCTCGACGTGATCGGGGACGGGGTGCCGCTCACCTCGGCCGGATACCTCAAGCCCGCAGATGTCGAACTGATCGCGCTGCGCACCGGCGTGACCGACTGGTGGATCGGGAAGGCGAACAGGGAGGACCTGACCTGGCCGGTGGCCGATCTCCGCGACACCGCCCGGGCGCTCGGTCTCGTCTCGGTGCGGAAGGGGCGACTGTCTCCGACGCTGGCAGCCGGGCGCGTGGCTGGTGACCCGGTCGCGCTGGCGGAGCACATCGCGGCGCGTCTGCCGCTCGGCAAGCCCGGTGCGGAGCGGGACGCCGGATGGGCGGCTCTCGCCGTCGCCGGAAGTGAGACGCCCGTCGGGCGCTGGGATTCGCTGATCAGCGCCGTGATGTATGACATCGGCTGGCGTGACGGCGCGAACCCGTCCAGCCCGCCGCATCCGGACAGCCGTACGCTGTCGGCTCTGGAGATCCTCGCCGGTGCCGTGCGTCGCGGGCGGCGCTCCGGAGACTTCGGGCCGGCGGCCGCGACCCTCGCCCGGGCAGTGCTTCGAGGAACGTCGGTGCATGCAAGAGAAGCTCCCTAGCAGCGGCGGCGACCATCGATCGGTGATGAAAGGGGGAGATCGAGCCCTGTACTTCAGGACTTCTTCTGAAGTAGAAGAGTCCTATGACGGCGACCATTCCACGTCGCTCGTTCCAGTCGTCTGAGCTTTCGCGCCAGCGAGCAGGTTCACACCAGACATCCGAACCAGACGAAGTAGCAGCCGGTCCAGCCACCGTCCTCGCTCGAGGACCGGCCCTTCGACAAGCTCAGAGACCGCGCCGCCTCACTCGTCGTCGAACTCCTCGTCGAACTCGTCATCGAACTCCTCGTCGACGAAAGCCAGCGTCGCCGACAGCACCGTCGCACGCGCGATGACGTGGCGCAGCTCGGCCGGAACCGTCCAGCCGCCGTCCGCGGCTGCGGTGAGCAGACCCATCGACGCAAGATCCCTCATCCGCGATTCAGCGAGACTCTCGACCACGTCGTCGCGCATCGAACCCGGCTCGTCTTGGTCTGCGCTCTGTGCCATCCGCTCGGGATCCAGCGTCGCGAGGATCCTTGCGATCGTCTCCGCCGCCACGTCCCCGGCCACCGGCGCGAGCCAGCCGGATCCGGTGACGACGTTGGCGAGGAAGTACGCGATGACCTCCTCCGCCAGGTCGAGGGTCAGCGCCGGTGACGCACTCTGCGCCCCGGCGCCGGGGCGCATCCGGGAGCGGTCTCGCTCGATCACGTGCGACATCTGCAGCGCCTCCCACCAGGCGTCGAGAAGCGGCACATCGCTCATCGAGCGCGCCGCGATCGGGGCGTCGGGATCCGAACGCGGCGACCACGGCTCATTCGTCCCGTGCGCGCGGATGCCCA
>JAFDWK010000114.1:328-892 GCA_018268515.1 Actinomycetota bacterium | reverse complement strand
CAGGGCGCGGAGAAACGGAAGCTGCGCGTAGGCACGCAGCTTGACGTCGTCGGGAACCGGATCCGGCTCCGCCAGCAGGTCATCCAGAGCGCTGTCGAGCCCCGCACCGTCGCGCGCGTCCAAGGCTTCCTCGAGGGCGTCGTGCACGTCCTCCCACTCCTCGGGGTCGCGGGAGTTCTCGATGCGGAAATGCACGAAGTCGTCGAGCACGTCCAGCACCTCGCCGAAGATCTCCGGATCCGCCCCGCCGTTGAGCTCATCCTCGATCATGAGCTCGATGAACTGCGCTACGTGCTGCGGAACATCCGGCCGCAACGCTCTGTCGCGCATCACGAACAGCACGCCCTCGAACGTGTTCATCGCATCTTGGGCGAACTGGGGCGTCATGTCGGGCTGGTGCACGAGCCAGGTGGCGAAGCCTGTGGCGGACGGCGCGAACTGCGGCTGGCTCGAGGGCATCGGATCGGCAGCGGGGCCGAAGGCGGATCCGGATGGGTCGCGCGGTCGCTCTCGGTGGGCATCGGGGTCGTCGAACGGGTCGATCACCAGGCCAGCGTAAGGCGT
>JAFDWK010000114.1:0-143 GCA_018268515.1 Actinomycetota bacterium | reverse complement strand
GGGGTGAGGCAGGCGCGTCAGCTGTGCCCTTCGTCTCGCTGCGCTCGCTCAGGGACCCATGCCATGCCAGGTTCCGATGCGCCCTTCGACAGGCTCAGGGACCCTGAGCGGGGCTCTCGACGACCGCGCGTGCGCTCAGTTCA
>JAFDWK010000113.1 GCA_018268515.1 Actinomycetota bacterium | reverse complement strand
TACACCGTTGACCGTACAGTCCCGCTGCACGAGTAGGTGACAGTTCCTAGTCACGCCGCCAGTGCGACGGTCGTGTTCATGATGGTCTCGAACTCGATGGGCGTCAAACGGCCCAGCCTGCGCTGCCGGCGTCGGCGGTGGTAGGTCCGTTCGATCCAGGTCACCATGGCGATGCGAAGCTGCTCACGAGTGGTCCAGGTGCGCCGGTCGAGGACGTTCTTCTGGAGCAGCGCGAAGAACGATTCCATGGCCGCGTTGTCTCCGCTCGACCCGACTCTTCCCATGCTCCCGACCATGCGGTGACGGCTGAGGGCGCGCAGGAACTTCCTGCTTCGAAATTGAGATCCTCTATCGCTGTGGACGACGCAGCCGGCGACATCGCCGCGCATGGCGACGGCGTTCTCGAGCGCTTGGACGGCCAGTCGGGACTTCATCCTCGAGTCGATGGAGTACCCGACGATCCGGCCGGAGAACGCGTCTTTGATTGCGCAGAGGTAGAGCTTGCCTTCCGCGGTCTTGTGTTCCGTGATGTCCACGAGCCAGAGTTCGTTCGGCCCGCCGGCGGCGAACACGTGCCGCACCCGGCCGTGCTCGTCGACGACGGCGCAGAGGTCGTCGTGAACGGGCGGGCCGGGCTTGCGGCCCTTGCCACGCTTGGGCTTGCCGAATGCGCTGAACCAGCCGTTGCTCGAGGCGATCCGCCACGCAGTCCGATCCGACATCGCCTCGCCGGCATCGCGGGCCTCGTCGGCGAGCAGCCGGTGCCCGAACTCGGGGTCATCGCGGTGGGCGTCGAACAACGCGTTCGCGCGATACGCCTCCACCACCTCGCTATCGGTGATGGGGGCGGCCAGCCACCGGTAGTACGGCTGGCGGGAGAGCTTGAGCACCCGACACGTCACCGCGACGGGGATCCCGTCAGCGGCGAGCTCCGTCACGAGCGGGTACCACCTTTTCCCGGCAGGTTCGCCTGCGACAAATACGCCGCCGCCCGCCGCAGCACCTCGTTCTCCTGCTCCAGCAGCCGGTTCCGCTTCTTCAACTCACGGATCTCGGCCGCCTCTGAGCGGGACTGACCAGGCTTCGCGCCCTCGTCGATATCAGCGCGGCGGAGCCACTTCTGCAGCGTCATCGGATGGACACCGAAGTCTTTCGCGATCTGCTCGATCGTCACTCCGGGCTCGCGGTTCCTCGCGACGCGCACGACGTCGTCACGGAACTCACTCGGGTAGGGCTTGGGCACAGCAATATCCTTCCAGACCCACCCCTCGGGCAAGCCAGATCAGATGTCACCTATCCGTGCAGCAGTCCCCATCAGCTATTCCTCAGCGTCGCCGAACCCCTGAACCCCGACCGGCATCGCCTCACGAGCCTCGCGTCCGACTCGATCCTCGTGCTCGGTCACGGCTCATCCTTCGATTGGACGGGGAAGCCCGTCACCGAGCTCCGCTTCACGATCGAAGATCAATGGCAACTGGCCGCTCTCTAGAAGGGCCATGGCTTCCAGCCGCGCGAAGTACGCGCGTAACCGATCCGTCATGTGGGTGATCGCTGCCCGATCATCCGGCGGAACCCGCTCAATCTGCTCAGCGACGGCCAGTGCGGCCCGCAGGGACTGCTCCTGGTCGATCGTCCCGTCGTCATACAGCCCCACGAGTGCGCCACGGACCCTGGTCGCGGCCTCGTGCATGATGTCGTAGAACACAACGGTCGGCACTCTGCTCCCCGGCGTTGGCGGCTGACCCGTGCCGTGATCGTTCATATCCATGCTCCTCACCGAATCGCGTGTCAAGCCGCCCAGTGCGGCTGAACCCGCTCCGGATCGAAGTTTCCGCGCCCCGGTCTTCCGGGGGCGATCGTCGCGGACGGCAGGATCGCGCGGATAATCGCGTGCTGCCGATCCAGCGAGTACGTGTCCCACCGCTCCCGGAGGACGGTTCCGCGGCCAACCAAGCTGTCCAGGTTGTCCTTCGTCGCCAGCGACTCCAACATCCGCATGGCCTCCGCGGCCTTCGCCTCCGCGACCGGACGCGCGGCCAAGTACTCGGCCTTCGTGATGTCCCCAGCGGCAAACATCTCCGCTACATCCGTCAACCGTCGTTGCGCCGCCTCCAGCGCGGCCACTGCGTCCACGTGCCGCGCGTCCGTCTCATGCTTGCCTTCCAACGCCGCTGTCACCTCCGGGGTGTCGAGCCGATACAACGCTGCTTCGGTCAACCACGATTCGACCGGGACCGCTGAGATGGTCAGCCGCCCGCACCCTCCGTGATCCGGCCCCGACTGACACACGTACCGACGCTCGACCTTGCCCTGCGGGGTCTGCCTCGCGGCGGAGAACAGTTTGCCCCCGCACTTCCCGCAGCGCAGCAACCCCGTCAGCAGGTACCGTTGCGGCGTCCGCCGACCCGACCGCTTCCGCGATGCGAACACCGCAAGGATCCGTTCCCGCTGCTCCCGGGTGATGATCGGGTCCCACACGGCCTCGCCGGCCACCTCACCGCGGTGATCGCGCAGCCCGGCAATCCGCCCCGACAGCAGCAAACCTCGCAGCGTTGGTGACCGCCAGGAGTTGGCTTTCCCCGATGTCGGCACGCCCTCCTCGTTCAGCCACGCGACCAGCGACCGCAACGACTCACCCTGAATAAACCTGTCCGCGACGGCCCTGATGATCGCGGCCTCCGACTCGCGCACCGTGATCCGGTCCTCCTCATACCCGAACGGGCGCGTCGCCCCGCCATTCGGTTTCCCGGCTGCGACGTTCTGCTCGATCTTCCGCAGGATCCGAGCCCGCTTCCGTGCCGACTCATTCGCCGCGACCGCCGCCGTGATCCTCGCCACCAGCATCCCGTTGTCGTTCCCGAACGAGATATCCGACGTGACCGTCACCAACTGGTCGACGCCATTACGTTGACACGCTTCCACGAACTGCTCGAACTCACCAGGGCGACGGGTGAGACGGTCCTGGTGATACACCACCACTGCCCCGATCCGGCCCGCCTCGATATCTGCCAGCATCCTGGCGAACTCGGGACGGCTCTTCGCCCCGGTGAATGCCGACACATCGTTGTCCACATAGGTGTCGAACACCACCCAGCCTCGGTCCGAGACGAGGCGCATGCAGTCCTCGACCTGACGGGCAACGCCCAGGCCTTCTCCCGTCTTGTCCGCGGAGATCCGCGCGTACACTGCGACCGGTCGCCCCAACCCCACCACGTTGCTCATAAAGGTCAGACTAGCAAGACACGACCAACGGGGTCCTGCTGTGCGAGACCTGCCACCACCTCATCCACGACAACGACTGGACCATCCGCATCGACGACACCGGCATGCACGCGAACGTCTGGTTCCTGCCCCCACCCGGGATCGGCAGCCCACCCCGCCTCGGCGGACGCGCCCGCACCGAACACATCGCCTGAACCGTCGCTACGAGGGGATGCCGGGGCGCGCCACCCGCGTGCGGATAGGCTGAAGCGCGGACGATACGGAGGGGGATCGCTCATGGCGTCGAACGCCGCCTCGGCGCTGCTGCCGATGCTCGCAGCCGGCCTCCTCGGCGTTGCCGTGCTCGGCGTCGGCCTGTGGATCTGGTACGCGGCGGCGTTGTCGAAGCTGTTCCCGCGCCTCGGCGGCGAGGGCTGGAAGGGCTGGGCGCCGGTCCTCAACGAAGCCGAGATCCTCGCGCAGGGCGGCAAACCCGCCTGGGGCGTGGTGTTCTTCTTCATCCCCGTCGTGCAGCTCTACGGCCTGTACCTGAAGATCGTGGCCGCGCACCGGATCAACAAGCGCTTCCGGCACGGCGGCGGGTTCACCCTGCTCGCGATCATCCTCCCGCCGCTGTGGGCCACGCTGCTGGCCACCGGGCGGGATCCGGTTGCGGATCGGACCGGTACAGGATCCGGTTCGCCGGTGTCCGCCATCCGCACGCGCGTCACTTCGCCCCGAGCCGCTCTGGCGCGCGATGCGTCGGGGTATGCGATACCGTCGGCTGCGGCGGCCGAGTCCGCATTGATCGACGTCGTGCCGGGTGGACCCGTCACCGCCGTCGGAGAGGCGCCGCTCATCGGATCCGCGCCCGGCATCCTGGCCGCCGCGACGCGGGCGGAACCTGAGGCACAGGCCGCACCGGCTGCTGCGGCCGTGGAGGCGGCTCCCGGCTCGCCGGTGTCGAGCGCGGCCCCGGCCGCCAGCGCTTCCCGACCGTCCGTGCCGCCTCCCCGCCCATCCGGTGAGCGGTGGGCGCTGGTGCTCGACGACGGCAGCCGACTGCCGCTCACGGCGGCGAGCATCGTGCTCGGACGCAACCCCGTCGCCGCCCCCGGCGTGCAGGCACTGCGGATCCCCGACGCGACGCGCACGCTGTCGAAGACGCACGCCCGCCTCGACCGCGCGGGCTCCGGCTGGACGCTCACCGACCTCAACTCCACCAACGGGGTGCAGGCGTTCTCCCGCGATGGAAGCGCCGCCGTGCTCGCACCCGATGCGCCCACTCCGGTGCAGGGGCGGATCCTGCTCGGCGACGTGGGCATGCTGCTCGTGCTGGAAGGCATCGGCTGAGCCTGTCGCCGGACCTCCACCTTCTCGCCGGCTCAGCGCAAAGACCGACCTGGAGCAACCGCGCCGGGCTCAGAACGGGTCGGGCTTCTCCTGGTCGAGCAGACCGCCGATGCGCGGCGGGCTGTTCGTGGACGCCTCGGCGAGCTCCGTGCGGCGCCTGCGCAGCAGCAGGAGCGCCGCGAGCAGGCCCAGCAGCGCCGCGGCGATGACGCCCGCCAGGATCGCGGCTTGCGTCGTTGCGAGGAACGCCGACGGGGAGGGATCGGATCCGACCTGCGCGCCGACGGGACGCACGGCGCTGCCGGCGTTGTCGACGAACGGACTCTTCGGGCCGCGGATGCTCGCGTCGGGGAGCAGGTCGATCGCGGCAGCCGGCTGGATGAAGCCCCAGCCGTTGCGGTCGTCGCGGTGGTCGGCGTCGGCGCGCAGGGCGGTCGCCTCGAGCCGGTACGCCCAGGCGGCGGCCGGCTCGTCCGGATGCGCCTGCGCGACGAGCGCCGCCGCGCCGCTGACGTACGCGGTCGCCCAGCTCGCCGAGGGCACCGCCTCGAACTGGCAGTCACCGGCGCCGGTCGCGGTGCTCAGCACGTTCGCACCGGGGGCGGTGACCGAGACCTGAGGGCCGTGGATCGAATCGTCGGTGGCCAGGCCGTCATCCGCGGCGGCGGCGACGCCGAGCACCTCGGGGTATCCGGCGGGGAAGCGGGCCGCGTCCGGCGCCTCCGGATCGGACGCCCGGTTGCCGCCGCTCGCGACGACGAGGCTGTGGTGGGCGGCGGCGTATTCCACGGCGGCGCGCAGGGCCGGATCGTCCGATCGCTCGCTCATCGAGACGTTGATCACGCGCGCGCCGTGGTCGACACCCCAGCGGATGCCCTCCGCGATCCGCGCGGCGGTGGGGCCGAACCCCTTCTTGGCGTCGTCTTCGGTGTCGCTGCGGAAGACCCGCACCGACAGCAGCGCCGCATCGGGGGCGAGCCCCACCACGCCGGATCCGGCGACGGGCCGTGCGGCGATCTCGCCGGCGATCACGGTGCCGTGGCCGAGCGGGTCGCTGAGGCCGTCGGGGCGTTCTCCGTCGCCGACCAGGTTCACGCCGCCGATGACCGCGGCAGCGAGATGCGGGTTGCCCGCGTCGATGCCCGAGTCCACGACGGCGACCGTCACACCATGTCCGGTCGCGCGCTTGTTCGCCGCGGCCGCATCGAGAGACGCCAGCGCGGCCGGCTTGTTCGGGGTGAGCACGATCTGGCCCGGCTCGCAGGCCTGGCCCGCTGCGGAGGCAGGCGCCGCAGCGGCCGGTGCGAGGACGGCGCCCGCGGCGACGAGCATCCCGACGCCGAGCGCGACCGCGGCGCGTCTCATCCGCCGCTCGCGACGCTGGGCGTGCGCCCCGCGGCTGCGCTGGACAGCGCGGGCCCCGCCGGGAAGAACTGGATCCAGGCATCGGCGGCATGGCCGATGTCCTTCTTCGCGTAGCCGAGACGCTGCACCGCCTCGGTGCCGCCGGAGATCGCGTACGCGGTGCCGGATCCATCGATCAGCATGTGCATCGCCGCGGAGCCGGATCCGACCTGCACCAGCGCGCCGGTGCCGACCCGCACGGACGGTGTCTTGCGGTCCTCGGGCAGGGACGCGGTGGTGGAGGCGAGGACAGTGCGGCCATCGGAGCCGAGCAGTGCGCACGATGATGTGTCGGTCGCGAGCGGCGTGAGTGCGGCGGTCGGCCAGTCGGATCCTCCGGCGGCGGATCCGGTCGGCAGGGCGGAGAGCTGCGCGGGCGGCACATCCCGCACCGCGCCCGCGTTCGCACCGGAGCCCAGCAGGTACAGCTGATACGCCAGCGGCGACAGCGGTGCGGCCTTGCCGTCGGCGGTGATCAGGTAGCGCACGTCGTCCGCGGCGCCCTGCACGTGCACGACGTCGCCGCTGGACAGATCGCTGCCCGCGATGGGCGCCCCGACGGCGCCGAGCTCGAGCGGGGCGAAGTCGGTGCCCGGGGCGAACAGGTTGAGCCAGCGCCCGTCCACGGTCTGCGGGCGGGCGGTGCCGAGCCCGACCGCACGCAGCACGGCGTCGGCGGACGTGGCCGGGACAGCATGGCGCAGGCCGCCGGCGATCACGAACATGTCATCTCCGCGGCGCACCACGGCGCCGGCGCTGGCCGGAGCGGCCTGCGCGGACGAGCCTCCCACCGATACCGCGACACCGTCGGATCCGTCCACGCATGCGGTCCAGCCGGTGTTGCGCAACGAGGACGCGGCAGGCAGGTCGTCGGGAGCGCCCACGATGCCCACCGCAGGGCCGATCGGGATCTTCTTGAGCGTGTCGCGGTCGGTGCGGATCACGGAGAACTCGTTCGAGGGGATCAGCAGGCGCGCGCTCGCGGTGTTGATCACGGGATGCAGCTCGCCCTTGGATGAGACGTACCGGGCGCCGGTGTCGGTCGCGACGATGAGACGGTTGTTCTCCCAGCCCTGCGGCAGGCCGGGTCGCAGCAGGCCGTAGAAGAGGCCGCCGAGGAGCACCATGATCGTCAGCGCGATCCCCGCGGTCACCGCGCGCAGGGGCTTGGCCGGCTCGAGCTCCTTGCCCCCGGGGGCGCCCGAGGTGAAGGCGGACAGCAGCCGCCGCCGGCTGAACCCCTGCGCCTCGATGAGGTCCTTCTTGGTCGCCATCGTCTAGAGCAGCCCCGCCGTGATCACGCCGAGCGGCAGCACGAGCGCCATCGCGATGACCTCGACGGTGTCGGCGACGCGGGCGAGCCGCAGTCGCGCCTTCGGACGCATCAGGGTGAGCCCGATGAGGATGATCGTCGCGGCCAGCAGCACCACCAGCAGGCTCTGGCGCAGATCGGGCTGCGCCAGAGCCACGGTGAGACCGGTGGCGGCGAGGCCCAGCGCCCCGACGATCATGAGCACCAGCACGCCGCGCCGGGCATGCACCTGGCGCGACTGGAACATCATGCCGATGAAGGCGAGCAGGCACAGGATCGCGCCGGGCAGCCCGTGGGCGGCGACCAGCGGGGTGGCGATCAGCGCGGCGATGCCGAGCGCGGCGCGCAGCGCGATGAGCGCACGGGTGCCCGCAGCCGCCCGGCGCTTGACGTCATCGCCGTCGATCGGCGTCGGGTCGCTGAAGATGTCGGCGTCGCTCTGCGGCGAGATGACCCTGATGCGCGTGGAGGTGAGCACCAGCCACGGCAGTCCGTTCGCGAGCGTCGCGGTGATCGCGAGCATCAGGGCGTAGGGAGCGACGGTCGATCCGAACAAGGCGGTGATGGCGGCGGGGATCCCGATGGCGGCGCCGAGCGCGATCGGGACCAGGTGGATCTCGGGCTTGTCGTTCGCGATGGCGAGGTTCACGCCGCCGACGACGAGCATGCCCAGGCCTCCGGCCGCGAGCGGCCAGCCCCACAGCGTCGCGCCGGGCACGGCGAGGAAGCCGCACAGCCCGCCGAAGAACGCGGCGGCGAGTCCGAGCGCGTGTCCGGCCTCGGTCTGCTCGAGTCGCAGCAGCACCGCTGCGGCGGCGGTGAGCACGACCGCGCCGCCGCCCGCGATGACCGCGGACAGCACTCCGGCGCCGCTCGCGACGAGCAGCAGCGCGCAGAGGGCGAGGAAGGTGAGGCTGATGAACAGGGCGGTGCGGGCGCTGTCCTTCGGGGTCCACGCGCCGTGCTGCTCGCCGGTCGCGTCGATCACGGCCTCGACCACGTCGTCGTACACGCGCGGGGAGGGCACCAGGCCGCCGCGCACCAGCGTCAGCAGCTCGCCGTCGTGCACGCCCTGGGCGAGCGCGCCGCGGGACGGATCCAGGGCCGAGCCGTCGGCGCGGTGCAGTGCGTAGCCGCCGTGCGCGAGAGCCGGATCCAGCACTCCCAGGCTCCGGGCGAAGCCGGGGATGATCTCGACGAGCGGCACCTGCGCGGGCACGCCCGCGTCGAGCCGACGGTCGTCGCTGACGATCGACAGCCTGAGCACGGCGCCTGCCGCGGCGCTGCCTTGATCCATCGGTCGCAATCCCCCCTTCACGTCCCGCACCGCGATCGCGGGCGGGCATGAGCGCCATTCACTCTACCTGTGCGGTTCCTCCGCTCAGGAGTTTCGCGTGCATGGGTAGTTCTCCCCATCGCACGGCGGAGACCGTCGACCTAATCTGCTGAGCAGGAGGGCGGCAGTCGCTGCTCCGGTGAATTCGAGGAGGGTGGGTTATGGCTGAGG
>JAFDWK010000112.1 GCA_018268515.1 Actinomycetota bacterium | reverse complement strand
CGGCGCGCTGATCGGCATGGGCATGGGCCGTCAGAAGCGCGGCGCCGGAGTTCCTGCGGGGATGTTCTGGGCCGTTGGTGCTCTCACCCTGCTGAACGCGGGCCTCGGCTACTTCTGGCACTGAGCGCGCGCCGCTCGACGAACTCATGTGACGCGGGATCCGATCTTTCGGGTCCCGCGTCTTCGTGTCCGAAGAGTCATCCTGGAACTCGGATGTCAGGATCCGGATCGGCGCTCAACCTTTACCGGTGAGAGCCGCGACAGGCTCCGGAAGAGAGGTCACCGCATGAAGCGCACCCGCACGGCCGCCGTTCTCGCCGTCACGATCCTGACCGCACCGCTCGCCGGCTGCTCGACGCCGTCCGCCGTCGCATCCGCGAACGGCACCGCGGCGATGCCCGATCTGCCGGAGAAGGACATCGCGCACTGGGTGATGCCACTGGACGAGTACTCTGCCGCGTCGCTCGTGCATCTCGTGAACTACGCGGAGAACCGGCGCATGGAGACGTGCCTGAGCAAGGAGGGCTTCTCGTGGCCGATCCCCGTCGAGCCGACCGACGACACCAGTTATCTCGTATTCCCCAGGAACATGTCCGCTTTCCCTGCCCTGACCGTCGACATCGCGAAGCAGTACGGTTACACAGCGCTCTACATCCCGGGACCGACGCCTGATCCGAGGACCTCGGTGAAACTGAACAGGATCGCGGAATCGACACCCGGGCTCGATACCACGCTGCTGGCATGCAGAGACGAGAGCCGCAAGACCTTCGACGGCGGAAAAGCCGGCGACATCTTCAACACGGTCGGAATGTGGTTCGACCAGGGGACGAAGCAGGTCCCCCAAGATCCTGCGGTGAAGAAGGCCTCCGCGTCTTGGAAGAAGTGCATCACGGCGGCCGGCTACGACGTCTCGACCTCCGCCCCCGTCGGCGACGGTGAATGGATGCCGACTCACAAGCTCGGCATCGAGCTCGGATTCTATGCGCCGCCTCCCTCGATGCGTCCACAGCCGGCGGAAGGGCCGATCCGCACGTATGGCGACACGGAAGTGGACCCCGATGCGGACACCAGCCCTCGCAAGCCGACCCCGGCAGAGATCGACCTCGCTGTCGCCGATGCGACCTGTCGCGACTCCAGCGGCTGGACGAATGCTTACTACGCAGGGCAATGGAATGCCGAGGTCGTGGTGGTGCAGAATCACTCGGATCAGCTCAAGACCATGAAGACCGACATCGCTGCGCTGTACGCCCAGGCCCGGCAGATCGTCGCCGAGAACCCGCCGCTGCACTGAGCCGGATCCGGAACCGCATCGTGCAGAGAACCCACCGGGACGAAGACGGCCAGCCCAAGGCGGCCGTGACGCAGGACCCGCCTGTGAACGGCCGGCGCACCGCCTTCGAGGGGCTCTTCGCCGAACACCACACCGCCGTGCTGCGATACATCGAGCGCCGCGTCGACGACCGTGAGCACGCGAGGGAGCTCACCATGGACTGCTTCGAGATCGCCTGGCGCCGGTTCGACCCGGAACAGCCGTACCGCCGCCCGTGGCTGCTGCAGACCGCCCGCAACCTCGTCGGCGACGCCTACCGCAGACGCGACCGCGAGCGGGAGGGGCTGCGAGATCTCGCCGCCGCTGCCCGACCGAACGATGACCTCGCCCATGTGGAACTGCGCCATGCGCTCTCGTTGCTGCGCCGCGCCGATCGCGAGGTGCTCGAGCTGCACTACTGGGACGGACTCGCCGCCGAGGAGATCGCCGAGGTCGTGGGGTGCCGCACGGCCACGGCATGGAAGCGACTGAGCCGGGCGCGCGCCGCCCTTCGACTGCTGCTCCAGGAGCCCGTGGCGACTCCCCCGCCGGATCCGGATCCCGGATCCGACAGAAGACCATCCGCATCGACACCCGAGAAAGGGGTGATGACCTATGCCGTTGACTGACCACCTGCTCGAGACGCTGATCCGCGAAGCTGACCCAGCCGCGACTCCGCCCGACACCGCGCCGACTGCGGCGGACTGGGCGCTGCTGCGCAGCATGATGGCTGCACCTTCCGTGGCATCGCCCGCGCGCACGGCCCCGAACCGGCCGATCCGCGATCATCTCTTCACCATCCGCCGCGCGATGAAGACATCGCGCCCGCTCCGGATCGCCGTGCGCACGGCGTGGATCGCGCCCGCGCTGGCCGCCGTCATCGCGATCGGACTGGCAATCGGTCCGATGACAGCCGCTCCGGCCTATGCCATGACCCCTCCCGTGCTCGTCGCGCAACCGATTCCGCAGACCGCGGACGAGGTGATGGCCACATCGATAGCGACGTTGCAGGCCGCGCAGCCGCGCACCCCGACGCGCGACGCGCAGGTCGTGGGCTGGGCGCTCCGCGACGACGGAAAGCCGGATCCGGTCATCACGCCGGTCTGGCAGAAGTGGGTGTGGGACGCGGATGGCACCGGCCACCTCGAGTCCCAGGCCGGCTCCCCCTACTCCGTCACGTCGGATGGGAAGATCGTCGCTCCCGCCACCGGTGCGCCCGGCGAGGGATCCGCCGCCGAGGTGCCCCGGCAGAGCGCGGCGCGGTACTTCGCCGAGCCCCCCGCAGACCCTATGGCGCTCCGCGCCTACATCGCGCAGCGCATCGATCTGCCGGCGGACGCCGACCCGATGACCTTGTGGGGAGCGATCAGCGCGATCCGCAACGAGTGGGCGCTGAGCCCGGCGCAGCAGGCCGCCGCGCTGCAGCTGCTCCGCGACGCGGGCGGAGTGACCGTGCTCGGCACGGTCACCGATCGCCTGGGGCGGCCCGGGATCGCCTTGAAGGTCGCCTCTGTGAAGCGACCGCAGTTCAGTGCGACGGTGGTTCTCGACGCCGGAACCCGCGAGATCATCGCGGCCGACACGATCTATCAGGGCGGGTCGACGCTCAAGCTGGACGTCGCCCCGGGCTCGGTGATCGAATACAAGGCCTGGCTGTCGCGCTGAGGGACGCGGGTTCGGATCCGGTCGAAGCGGACACGACCGGATCCGAGGGGCATTGTGCGTCGCACTCCGCCGCGGCCGCGTGTCAACCTGTGTGTCCGCTGAACGTCGGGCGTAGACTCCCGGGGTGCTCGCCGCGCGTCTGGGGGTCGGCGAACGCAGATCGACGCACCGACCGGAGGACCGCATGAGCACCGAGACCGTCACCGCACCCGCCAATCCGCGATCGCGGGTGATCCTCGCCAGCCTCATCGGCACGACGATCGAGTTCTACGACTTCTACGTCTACGCGACCGCCGCGGTGCTCGTCTTCCCGATCCTGTTCTTCCCGACCGGCAACGACACCACCGCGCTGCTGGCCTCGTTCGGCGTCTTCGGTGCGGCCATGGTCGCCCGCCCGATCGGCGCCATGGTCTTCGGCCACTTCGGCGACCGCTACGGCCGCAAGGCCACCCTCGTCGCCTCCCTGCTGACGATGGGCATCGCGACGTTCCTCATCGGCCTGCTGCCGACGTTCCAGCAGATCAACTGGTGGGCGGCGCTGCTGCTGCTGGTGCTGCGCCTGGCCCAGGGGTTCGCGCTCGGCGGGGAATGGTCGGGGGCGGCGCTCGTCGCCACCGAGAACGCGCCGAAGGGCAAGCGCGCCTGGTACGGCTCCTTCCCGCAGCTGGGCGCCCCGCTGGGCTTCATCATCGCCAACGGGCTGTTCCTGATCATCAACGCGCTGCTGCCGCACGCGACCGACCCGTCGCTGAAATCGGAGGCGTTCCTCAGCTGGGGCTGGCGCGTGCCGTTCCTGTTCTCCGCCGTCATGGTGATCATCGGCCTCTGGGTGCGCCTCAAGCTCGTCGAGTCGGACACCTTCAAGCGCGCCGAGGACACCGGAACCATCCGCAAACTGCCCCTCGCGACCGTGTTCCGGCACCACTGGAAGCACCTGATCCTCGGCACCTTCGTGATGCTCGCCACCTACGTGCTGTTCTACCTGATGACGAACTTCACGCTGTCGTTCGGCACGAAGCCGTTCTCGGTGGAGGTCGCGGCCGCCGCCGCGCAGAAGGCCGCCGAGGCGAAGGGCGTCGTCTTCGACCAGGCCGCGTTCGCCGCGCAGTTCTATCCCGGTCAGGGCTTCGGCTACACCGACTTCGTGGTGATGCAGATCGTCGGCGTCGTGTTCTTCGGAATCTTCACGCTCGTCTCGGGTCCCTGGGCGGATCGGATCGGACGCCGCAAGCTCCTCATCTGGACCACGGTCGCGATCATCGTGTTCGGCTTCACGTTCCCGCTGTTCCTCGGACAGCACGCGGGCGAGCCCTTCGCCGTGGTGCTGACCCAGTCGTTCCTGATCCTCGGCTTCCTGCTGATGGGCATCACCTTCGGACCGATGGGCGCGCTGCTGCCCGAGCTGTTCCCGACCAACGTGCGCTACACCGGATCCGCGGTCGCCTACAACGTGTCGTCCATCCTGGGCGCCGCCGTGGCTCCTCTCATCGCGGTATGGCTGTGGCAGCTCGCAGGCGGATCCCCCTGGCTGGTCGGCGTCTACCTCTCCGCGATGGCCGTGCTCACGCTCATCGCGCTGATCCTCATGCCCGAGACCAAGGACCACGCCTACGAGGACGACCTCGGCGTGTCCGCCGACGGCTGAACAGGATCCGTCAACATCGATTGACAGGCCTCCTCGCGTCAACAAACATTGACGCGAGGAGGCTTTCATGATGAAGACGGCACAGGCCACGGATCCGCAGGGCGAGCCCCTGGCAGAACTGCACCGGCTGGTCGCGGCGCGGCGCGACATCGCCCGCGCGGAAGAGGTGCAGGTGCGTCGCGCCCGCGCGAACGGCTACTCCTGGCAGGCCATCGCGAGCGCCCTGGGCACCACGCGCCAGGCCGCGCATCGGCGATTCGGGCGACGCTGACGTCATTCCGGCGGGTCCCCCGCACGGCGAGGGCCTTTCGCGGACCACGGTGAGAACCGTCACCGCGCACGAGAACGCGGCGGCAGGATGCCGGGGACCACTCAGCTTTTCGTCCCTGACATCCCGCCGCCGCGGGTCTTGGTGGATCCGGCTCCCGCGCCCCCGTCCCTTCGAGAACCTCGGGGACCGGGGGCGCGGGACCGGATCACGTCTTATGCGTTCGCCAGACGGTAACGCAGCGAGGCGAGCTCGGTGCTGAGCGCCGCGGGGAGCCGGTCGCCGAAGGTCGCGAAGAACTCCTCGGTCGCATCGGCCTCACGGCTCCACGACGCGGTGTCGACACGGAACAGCTCGGAGAGATCCTCGTCGGTCACCTCCGCACCCTCGAGGTTGAGGTCCTCGATCTTGGGCAGCCGCCCGATCGGGCTGTCGACGGCGCCGACCTCACCCTCGATGCGACGGATGATCCAGTCGATCACGCGGGCGTTGTCGCCGAAGCCCGGCCACAGGAATCGGCCGTCGGAACCGCGGCGGAACCAGTTGACCTGGAAGATCCGCGGCGCCTTGTCGAACCGGACCGCACGGCCCATCTTCAGCCAGTGCGCGAAGTAGTCGCCCATGTTGTAACCGCAGAACGGCAGCATCGCGAACGGGTCGCGGCGGAGCTCCCCGAGCGTGCCCTCGGCCGCGGCCGTGCGCTCGGACGAGATGGTCGCCCCGAGGAAGACACCGTGGCTCCAGTCCGTCGCCTCCACGACGAGCGGCACGTTGGTGGCGCGGCGGCCGCCGAACAGGATCACGTCGAGCGGCACGCCCTCCGGATCCTCCCAGTCCTCTGCGATCTGCGGGCACTGCGCGGCCGACACCGTGAACCGGGAGTTCGGGTGCGCCGCGGGACGGCCGGACTCCGGCGTCCACGGGTTGCCCTCCCAGTCGATGAGGTTCGCGGGCGCCTCATCGGTCAGTCCCTCCCACCACACGTCGCCATCGGGGCGCAGCGCCACGTTCGTGAAGATCGTGTTGCCCCAGAGCGTCTCGACTGCGGTGACATTGGTCGACTCGCCGGTGCCGGGGGCGACGCCGAAGAAGCCGGCCTCGGGGTTGATCGCGCGCATGCGGCCGTCCGCCCCCGGGCGGATCCAGGTGATGTCATCGCCCAGCGTCTCGACCTTCCAGCCGGGGATCGTCGGGCGCAGCATCGCGAGGTTGGTCTTGCCGCAGGCGGAGGGGAACGCCGCGGCGACGTGGTACGCCTTGCCCTCGGGCGAGATCACCCGGATGAGCAGCATGTGCTCGGCGAGCCATCCCTCGTCGCGGGCGAGCACCGAGGCGATGCGCAGGGCGAAGCATTTCTTGGCGAGGATCGCGTTGCCGCCGTAGCCCGAGCCGTAGGAGTAGACCTCGAGCGTGTCGGGGAAGTGCACGATCCACTTCTCGTCATTGCACGGCCAGGCGACATCCGCCTCACCGGCGGCCAGGGGCGCGCCGACCGAATGCACGGTGCGCACCCACTGCGCGCCCTGCGCGATCTCGCGGACGACCGCCGCGCCGACGCGGGTCATGATGCCGATCGAGGCGACCGCGTAGGCGCTGTCGGTGACCTGCACTCCGATCTGCGAGATCGGGCCGCCGACGGGGCCCATCGAGAACGGCACGACGTACATCGTGCGACCGCGCATGGATCCGGCGAAGATCCCGGTCATCTTGGCGTGCATCTCGGCGGGGTCGGCCCAGTTGTTCGTCGGGCCG
>JAFDWK010000111.1:14185-32352 GCA_018268515.1 Actinomycetota bacterium | reverse complement strand
ACGGTCTAGGAATTTGCGCCGTTGCCGAGGTCGGTGGCGCCTCGGTCGCGTGTCCACCAGTCGATGTGGTGGGCTTTGGTCATCCCGGGCGGAAGTCCGCAGAACGCGCACCCGCCGTCGCGTTCCCGGAGGGCGAGTTTCTGCGCCTCGGTGAACCGGTGTCTCCGGCGGCCCCAGTGCAGGATCTCCTCGCCTCGCCCGTACAACCAGTCCCGCACGATCCCGCTCGCGCCCATTCTGCGGACGGTGGGGATGCCGACGGGCTGGTCGATCCCGTCGATGAGCTCGTACCCGGTGGCGTTCGCGAGATCCGTCGCGTCCACACGGACGATCACCATCGCCCCGTTCAAGCTCTTGTTTCTTCAGGCAGGTGAGGGCGTGTTCCGCGTCCTTCGTTTCGGCAGGGCAGCCCGCACGGCGGGGAACTTCGCCAGCAGCGCCCCCCGATCAGGTTCGACCGGGGCGCGGTCGCCTCCCCGACCTTCACCAGCCGCACCGTGTCCCCCACCGAGGTCCCCGTGGTCGTCGCGACCAGTAGCGCCGCGGTCCGGCATCCGTGCTGCTTCGCCGAAGACTCCGGCCCCAGCTCCCGCCCAGACTCGCGCGCGATGCCCCCGGCGACCTCGGCATGCGCACGTCATCCACATCCGATTTCACCACCAGACCTGGGAAAACCCTGGATCTTGCTGACGATACGACGACCGGGATCGCGTCCCACCTGCTCACCGATACCAAAGCTTGGTATCGTCAACGTATGGCTCAGAACACGTCGATCAGCCTGGACGATCACTTCGCCGGATTCCTTTCGCACGAGGTCGCTTCTGGTCGCTACCGCTCCGCGAGCGAGGTCGTGCGCGCGGGCCTTCGCCTTCTGGAAGATCAGGAGACGCAGATGGGCGCGCTGCGCGCAGCGCTGGTCGCGGGAGAGGAGAGCGGCACACCGGAGCCTTTCGACTTCGACGCATTCATCGCCTCGAAGCGGTCATGAACAGCTACCGGCTCACGCCGGCCGCAGTGCACGACCTCTCATCGATCTGGGACTTCACCGAGGAGCGGTGGGATGCCGGCCACGCCGAGAGCTACATCGCCGAAATCCGGGCCGCGATCGAACGCGTCGCTGTGGTCCCGGACCGCGGGCGCCCCTGCGGCGAGATCCGCGCAGGCTACCGTCGCTACAGCATCGGCAGTCATCTCATCTTCTACATCGCGAGATCCGACGGCGTCGATGTCATCCGGATCCTGCACCAGCGTATGGATCCGACGCGCCATCTCTGAGGGCGCCATCCAAGATCTCTCATCAGATCCGCACCTGCGCCTACACTCGCACTGCAAGGAGCGCGGCCTGGCCCTCCATCCTTCGATCGATTCCGCCGCCTCGGGGCTGGGATCCGGGCTTTCGTCACAGGCCGGAGCCGTAGTCTCGAGAGCATGTTCCTCGACCCTGTGCTGCGCCGTGTGGAGCCGCTGCTGATGCGCGTGGACCGCCTCGCCGGCGGCCGCAACGCGCACGAGAAGATCACCGAATCGGACCGTGATCACCATCGCACCGTGCGCGCATTCCGTTGGGTGTTCTGGCTGCTCCTGGTCGAGCTGTTGATCGGCATCGCCGCGGTCGTGCTGGCCGTCGTGATCGCCCTCCAGGCGCGGTCGATCGCGGCGGTGCCCTTCGCGGTGTGGATGCGAGCCCTCATCGTGCTCGCGATGACCGTGACTCTCTTCTATTTCGCCTGGCGCGCAGCCCTCGGCTGGCGCTGGGCGTACCAGCGGCTGCGCCTGTTCGCGCAGATCTTCCCGGTGATCACGCTGGTGATGGCCGCGATCCCCGGGCTGTACCCGGCATGGATGGTCACCGAGCAGATCATCTTCAGCCTGATCATGATCGGCATCGCGGACTTCCTCACCAGCGACCACATGCGATCGGCGTTCCGCAAGCCGGAACCGGCCGCGGATCCCGGCGCTCCCTGACGCGGCGCTCTCGCTACGACGCCCGCCAGCACCCCTCGAGGTGGTCATCGACCATGCCCGCCGACTGCATGAGCGCGTACATCGTGGTCGGGCCCACGAACCGGAAACCCCGCCTGCGCAGCGCCTTGCTCAGGGCCTCCGATTCCGCGGTCACGGCGGGGACATCGGACATGGATCGCGGTCGCGCACCGCTGGTCGCGGCAGGGGCGAACGACCACATCAACGCGTCGAGCTCGCCGTCGGCCATCCCGCGCACGAGGGCGGCATTGCCGATCGTGGCCTCGATCTTCGCGCGGTTGCGGATGATCCCCGCGTCGGCCATGAGCCGGGCGATGTCGTCCTCGCCGAACTCCGCGACGATCGCGGGCTCGAACCCGGCGAACACCTCGCGGAAGCGGGGACGCTTGCGCAGGATCGTGATCCAGCTCAGCCCCGCCTGGAACCCTTCGAGCGACATCTTCTCGAAGAGGGCGCGGTCGCCATGCAGCGGCCGCCCCCATTCCTCATCGTGGTAGCGGCGGTACTCGGGGTCCTCCCCCGCCCAGGCGCAGCGCGGGCGGTCGTCGTCAGCGAGGGGCGTCGTCATGGATTCCAGGGTAGGCGGGGTGCGGACACCCCGGGCTCACGCAGACAGGCGCCGCGCCAGTCCGGTTACGGAACGAGATCCCACAGCGACGACACCGGCAGCGAATACAGGGCCGGACCGAAGGGCAGGCTCTTCTCGCCCAGCCCCAAGACGATCCCTCCGACGAATCGATCGCCGAGCTTGTCCGACAGCGCGCGCAGTCCCGCGAAATGCTCCGCGCGAGGAGTGCTGCTGCTCTTGACCTCGATGCCGAGAACTCCGCCGTCATCGAACTCGAGTACGACGTCCACCTCCCGGCCATCACGATCGCGCCAGTGATACATCTCGAACGGCGAGGCGGTCCAGGTGCGCTGCTTGGCCAACTCCGACACGACGAAACTCTCCAGAAGAGGCCCGAGCAGGGCGCTTCCACGCACAGGATCCGCGAGCAGCGACGCGGGGGTGCGCACGAGTGCCGCCGCGAGCCCGGTGTCGGCGATCTGGAGTTTGGGCTTCGATGCCTCGCGCGTCGTGAGATTCGGGGTCCACGGGCGAAGCGCAAGAGTCAAGTAGAGCGCGCCGAGAGCATCGAGGGAACGTGAAACGCTCGTTTCCGGGACGCCGGCGTCGCGGGCGAGACGCGCTTTGACCAGTTCCCCCGATTGATTGGCGGCGATGAGCCGGACAAGGGCGTCGAGGCGCTCACTGCTGGCGCCGCGCCGGATATCCGTCGCGTCCACGCGGAGCATGCGTTCCAGGTATCCCTCGAACCACGGGATCCGAAGCCGCTCGGAGACGGGCGCGCTCGGGTAGCCTCCCGCAACGATGATCGCGGCGATCTCGTCTCGGCCCGCGCTGGTGCCCAGCGTCTCGCGATGTCCGCCCGCGTGCACCGCGGACGCGAAGTCGTCGACGCGGTCCCGTCGTTCGCCTTGGCTGAATCCGTACAGCGGAACGGAAAGGGCACGCCCGGCGAGACTGTCGGGCGTGCCCTGGAAGCGCAGAAGGTCGCTGGATCCGGTGAGGAGGAATCGGCCGGAACGGCGGTCCCGATCGATGGCGGCCTTGAGCGGAAGGATCAGCTCCGGCGCACGCTGGATCTCATCGATGACCAGCATGCGATCCGCGGCCTGGTCGAGAAATGCTCTCGGATCCGACCGCGCCGCCGCCCGAACGTCGGGATCGTCCATCGTGTACGAGATGCTCGGGCGTTCGGCGGCGAGCTGCTGCGCCAGTGTGCTCTTCCCGACCTGCCTGGCGCCCTGGATGACCGTGCACGGCATGGCGTCGAGAACCTCGCGAGCAAATGCGGAGACGTTCCGGCGGCGCAGGTCCATGCTCTGATTGTAGGCCGAACCACGCGTGATCTGGTGGGTTCGCGACCGATGCGTGGTAGCTTCGCGACACTACGGTGGTAGCTTCGCGGTCACTTCATGGTGCTTTCGCGATATGCCGGAAGAGGTATTCGCACACGGATCCCGCCCCGACCTGAAGCCCGACTCATCCCGCAGGCAGGTACTCCTCGAGCCGCCCGAGCAGCGGCTGCGAGCGCGGGTCCGCGACCGCGGCCGCGCCCACCGCGCACGCCGCCTCGAGCGCACGCTGCGGGGCGATGCCCGAGGCGAGCCCGACCGTGAGGGCTGCGCAGAACGCGTCCCCGGCGCCGACGCTGTTCACCACCGTCGTCTTCACGGCAGGCGCTGCGGCGACGAGCTCGCCGTGCTCGAACAGCTTCGCGCCCTCGCCGCCGTAGGTCACCGCGACCCGGCGCGCGGTGCGCAGCGCGGGCAGCAGCGCGTACTCGGTCTCGTTCACGATGATGAGGTCGGCGCGCTCGATCACCGCGGCGGGAACCTCGAGCGCGGGGGCGGCGTTGAGGGCGAAATAGCCGCCCGCCTTTCGAGCCAGATCCGCGATGATGTCCATCCGGATCTCGAGCTGCGCGAGCACGGCCTCCTCGGCACCGAAGTCCACGCCCTCCAGGCTCACCTCGCCGTTCGCCCCCTCGCACACGGCGATCTGGTTCTCGCCCTCGTCGTCGACGACGATCAGGGCGACGCCCGTGGGCTCCGCACCGCGGCGCACTGCGGCGGTGTCCGCCCCGGCGGCGGCGAGCTCATCGATCATCCACGCACCGTCGCCGTCGGAGCCGACCGCACCGACCATCCGCACCGCGGCCCCCAGACGGGCGGCCGCGGCGGCCTGGTTGGCCCCCTTGCCGCCGGCCTCACGGGACAGGCGTCCGCCGCCGATGGTCTCTCCGGGCTCTGGCAACCGGGCGGTGCGAGCGGTGAGGTCGACGTTGATGCTGCCGACGACGGCGAGCGCGACGGGTGCGGTCATGAAGGCTCCCTTTCGTCCTGACGGGCACCGCCCGCGAGTCGTGATCCTCATTCAACCAGCAGGAGCCGGCGGGGATGGCACAGTGGAGTCGGCGCGGATCCGGCTCCCGCCGGCCGCGCCCCGCGGGCTCCCTACCCGTCCGCATCCCGAGGAGGATCCGATGACCGACATCCCCGCCCCGCTGTACTTCGACTGCGACACCGGCATCGACGACTCGCTCGCCCTGGCGTACCTGCTGGCGTCGCCCGAGATCGTGCTGCGCGGCATCGGCACGGTCAGCGGCAACACCACCGCGGCCCAGGCCGCGCGCAACACGCTGGGCCTGCTCGCCCTCGCCGAGCGCGATGACGTGCCCGTCGCCGTGGGGCGGCACGACTTCCTCTCGCACGCGTACGACGGCGGTGCACCGCACGTGCACGGCGACGACGGCGTGGGCGGGGTGGCGCTGCCCGAGCCGGCTCACGCCGTCGAGGACGGCACCGCGGCCGACCTGCTCATCCGGCTCTCGCACGAGCACGCCGGATCCCTCGAGGTGCTCGCCGTCGGCCCGCTCACGAACCTCGCCGCCGCGCTCGAGCAGGATCCGACACTCCCCTCCCGCATCGCGCGGGTGACGCTCATGGGCGGGGCGGCGCTGGCGCCGGGCAACATCAGCCCCGTCGCCGAGGCGAACATCGCCAGCGACCCCGAGGCCGCGGCCGCCGTCTTCGCCGCGGGCTGGCCGGTCGTCGTCGTGCCGCTCGACGTGACCATGGAGAACGTGTTCGAGGAGGCGCACCGCGAGGCGCTGCTCGCCTCGGCATCGCCCGTGGCACGCGCGGTCGGCGAGATGCTCGACTTCTACATGGCGTTCTACGTGACCACGTTCGGACGCCGATGCAGCGCCCTGCACGATCCGCTCGCGGCGGCGATCGCGGTCGGCCGCGTGGTGCCGACGCTCGCGCCGGCGGTGCCCGCCGTGGTCGACACGACCGACGGCCCCGGCCGCGGCCAGACCGTGTTCGACCTGCGCGGGCAGCGGCCGGGCGCCCGTGACCATGACGGCGCAAACGTGCGCGTGGTGCTCGCCACGGACGTCCCCCTCGCGGACCATCTGGCCCAGCGGGTCGCTGGGGTGTGAGCTCCCGTCGCGGGTGAACTCCGGGGGACTGTCCGGGGCGAAGACCGGATCCTCGCCCTTGCCGAGGCCGCCGCCGCCAACAGCGCTGATCGGTACGCCAGCGGGCACGACCGGATCAAGGAGCGGTGGAGTTGAACCCTCAAGATCAGTCCTCTCTGCTGGAACGGCTCGAAGAGCTCGGCCAGGAGAGCACCGCGCTGAGCGAAGACCTCCGGCAGCGGCAGACCGCCGTGGAGGCCGAGCTGGCGAAGTACCTGCCACCGACCGACGTCACGGTACGCGCCGCCCTGGCCGACAACGGATTCCTCGAGCACCTCGAGATCACGGGCCGCCCGGGAACGAACCCCCGCGCGACGCTCCAGGCGATCAATGGCGCGATTCTGCTGGCGCAAGCGCAGAAGGCCGCGTTGCCGCTCGAAGCGGCACGAGCGACCATCGACGCGATCAGCAGCGCCATCACCGACGACGAGGTCCGCGTCTCCGACGACTTCGGGACGCTGACGGTGACGGCGCTCTACGGGGACATCCGCGGCGTGCACGCGGCGGATCGCTGGCTCGCGTCTTCCTCGAACGCCGTCATCGAAGAGGAGATCCTGCGCATCGCGCAGGACGCGGCGCGCCGTTCAGACGTGTACCGCCGATTCACGGGGGACGATCATGGGTGAGTACGACGAGGAGTCGCTCAGGCAGGACGCGAACCGCTCTTGGCAGCCGTGGAGCCTCGAACTTGAAGGCTGGAAGAAGCAGATCCAGAACACCGCTTTGACGAGACAGGACTTCTCCGTTGCTCCGGGAAGCGGTGACCTGCACATCGCCTTTGAGAAGGCGGAGAAGCTCCTCGGCGACTACGTCCACACCGGGGAGGAGATCTTCGAGGGGATCGCCCGCGCACTGCTCGACTCCGCCATCGAGTACATGGAGATGGACCACTATTCACAGGCCGAGATCGACAAGGTGAAGAAGGAGATGGACGCGCTATGAGCTATGTCGATGTCCTCCGCGACGAGATCGTGGTGCATCTGGACGATGCGGAGCGCAGGGTCCGCGACGCCATCCGCACCCTTCCCGCGCAGCTCCGCGCTGCCGTCAAGAAGGCCGCGGACGATGCGTTCGGGGGTGCGGGGCGCTACCTGATCCCCGACGACGTCGTCAAGTGGATCGCCGATCAGGTCGTCGCCGCAGCGCTTGAAGCGCTCGAGGAATGCCTGAAGCACATCGAGGTCTACCGGGAAGCGGCGGCATTCCTCGGCAGCCCGGATCAACTGCGCGCTGCAGCGGAGATGTTCGGCACGATCGGCGACCATGCCGCGGCGCTGCAGATCCGAAAGGACGATCTCGAGGGTTATCTCATGTGGGACGACGGGATGCCCACGAAGCGCTACGAAGCGGCGATCGAGGACCAGATCACTGCGCTCGCCCGAGTGCAGCCCGCCGCGTCCTCTGTCAAGGACGTGCTGCGCCAGCACGCCGACGACATCGAGAATTACTATCCGCAGCTGCTCGGATTGGTCGCGGGACTCGCCGTCGCCATCCTCGGTGTCGTCGCCGCAATCGTCAGCCTGGTTGCGGCCGTGCTCCTCATCGAGACTGTCGTCGGAACAGTCGTGGCGGCCATCGGTGCCGCGCTCTCCCTGGTCGTCGCACTGGGCGGGCTCGC
This sequence comes from Actinomycetota bacterium, assembly GCA_018268515.1. Classification (GTDB taxonomy): domain Bacteria; phylum Actinomycetota; class Actinomycetes; order Actinomycetales; family Microbacteriaceae; genus Microbacterium. Next base: position 24,702 of record JAFDWK010000111.1, on the reverse strand, counting down.
GGTGAGCGGCATCTCCGCAGTGCAGTTTCTGGTCACCTCCATCCAAGGCGCGGCGAACAAGCTGGATGCGATGCCATCATCGATGGTCGAGTGGAAGAAGCCGAGCTTTGCTGAGATCAAGTAGGTCCGTCGCGATGGCAGGAGCAGCGTTGCTCGCGCTCCTCGGCCTCGCGGGGTGCAGCAGCGCGGATGCCCAGCGCCCGGATCCGACCGCCGTAGTGAAGAAGTACCTCGCCGCCATCGAGTCCGGTGACGCGGCGACGGCGACGAAGATGGACGACGCCGCCGTCACGGCGGAGAATCGAGACCACCCGGACCGTGTGGATGCGCGGACGCTGCGCACGGATGACGTGCTGAGCCACGCGGAGCAGCGGATCAGTCACGTGTCGGTGCAGGGCAAGACGTCGCAGGATGCCCAGGACAAGCAAGCGCGGCGAGTGGGGTTCACGTTCACGCTCGACGGCAAGAAGACGGAGTCCTCCCTCGCCGTGAAGTGGGACGACAAGGCGAAGGACTGGACACTCGCGCAGTCGCTGACGGTGCGGCTGTCCGTCGATGCGGTGCAGAGCAAAGCGGCGTACGAAGCAGCCCCGTTCCTGGTACCCGGTGTGAGCTCGGTGATCGATCACGATGCCGGATCCGCTCCGCTCTTCCTGCTCGTGTACCCGGGCGTGTATCGCGTCGTGCACCAGCTGCCCGCGAATCTGATCGCGTCCGGAACACCCGACACGATCGATGCGGTCGCTACCCTGGATCGCGATGCCAGCGTCCAGTTCGACGTGACCGAGCTGCCGTCGCGCGCCGGCGAGTGAGCCCGGCGAGCACGCAGCCTGCTTGACAGGCAAGAGGTCCGGGCCCTGTCGACGTCGCCGAGTGGACGGGATCCTGCCGTGCGCTCGGCGAAGAGCAGGCCCGCAGCGGGAACCAGCCTTACAGCTGGCGGGCCTTTTTCAGGGCCTTCTCGTCGACGGGGGCTTTGCCCGAGGCCTTGAGGTCGGCGTAGTACGCGCGAGCCTCATCCTGACGCACCTGCTCCGCACCCGAGGCGAGGGGAGCGCGCACGTGCTCGGGCTCGTAGCCGAACGCGTTCACCAGGTCGAGGGCGTGCGGGCGCAGGCGCGCGCAGAGCCGGTCGATGTAGCGCGAGACCGAGGCCGCGCGCTGTGCGGAGAGCCGGCCGTTGATGAGGTACCAGGCGAGGTGCTTCTCGATGAGCTGCAGGCCGAACAGGTCGCGCAGCCAGGTGAGCACGGCCTTGCTGTCCTCGTCCTGGATGCGGCCGACGGCGTCGGTGAACGCCTCCCACTGCAGCAGCTCGCCGTGCGCCCGGGCCGCCTCGATCAGCTCGGCCTGGTTCTCGTTGAACAGCTTCTCGCCGAGCGCCTTGTCCTTGCCGGCCGCACGCAGCCGGCCCGCGATGTCGGCCACCATCTGCTGCACGCGGTCAGTGAGCAGCTCGTGCTGCTGCTCGGCGCGCAGGCCGTTCTCGACGGAGCGGGCCGTGGATCCGAGATCCGCGACGGCCTGCCCGAACTGGCGCAGCCCGGCACCGTGGAAGACCTTGCCGGCGGTCTGCCCGACGGCGTACTTGGCGAGCTTCTTGGCGTCCGCACCCTTGAACTGCTTCGCGAAGTCGGTCAGCAGGCGCTTGCCGACGAGCTGCAGCAGGATGTTGTTGTCGCCCTCGAACGTCACGTAGATGTCGAGGTCGGCGCGAAGGCCCACGAAGCGGTTCTCGAACATGAAGCCCGCGCCGCCGCACGCCTCACGGCACTCCTGCAGGGTGTCGAGGGCGTGCCAGGTGGACAGCGGCTTGAGCGCGGCAGCCAGGGTCTCCAGGTCCTCGCGGTCCTGCGGGGTGTCGGTGCGGCCGGAGAAGACGCCGTCGAACTTCTGCAGGAACTCGTCGTGCGCGAACAGCTGCGCGTACGTGGTCGCGAGGCGCGGCAACAGGCGGCGCTGGTGCTTGCCGTAGTCGAGCAGGGTGGTCTCCGAGCCGTCGGCCCCGTTGAACTGCCGGCGCTGCGTGGCGTAGGTGATCGCGATGTAGAGGCCGAGCGCCGAAGCCCAGGACGACGCGCCGTCGAGCGAGACGCGGCCCTGCACGAGGGTGCCGAGCATCGTGAAGAACCGGCGGCCGGGGCTGTCGATCGCGCTCGAGTAGGTGCCGTCGGGCGCGACGTCACCGTAGCGGTTCAGCAAGTTGGCCCGCGGGATCCGCACGTGGTCGAAGCTGAGCCGGCCGTTGTCGATGCCGTTCAGTCCGCCCTTGAGGCCGTCGTCCTCGCGGCCGATCCCGGGAAGGTCCACGCCGTCCTCGCCGCGCAACGGCACGTAGAAGCAGTGCACGCCGTGGTTCACGCCGTTCGTGATGAGCTGGGCGAACACGGTCGCCGCGATGCCGTGCAGCGCCGCGTTGCCGAGGAACTCCTTGGTCGCCGCGCGGAACGGCGTGTTGATCACGAACTCCTCGGCCTCGGGATCGTAGGTCGCCGTGGTGCCGATCGAGGCGACGTCGGAGCCGTGCCCGATCTCGGTCATCGCGAACGCTCCGGGGATCTCCAGGCTCATGATGCCCGGGAGCCACTTGTCGTGGTGCTCGGCGGTGCCGAGCTGCAGCACGGCGGATCCGAACAGCCCCCACTGCACGCCCGACTTGATCTGCAGGCTCGGGTCGGCCGCGACGAGCTCCTCGAACCCGGCGATGTTGGCGCCGTTGTTCTCCTCGCCGCCGAGACGCGTCGGGAACGCGCGGTGCACCGCCTTGTTCTGCACCAGCAGGTGCATCTGGCTCAGCACGCGCTCGCGATGCTCGTCCTTGCCGAGCGCGTCGTCGCGCCAGAACGCCGGATCCTTGATCATCTCGCGCGCCTCGCGGCGGGTGTCCGCCCAGGTGCCGAGCAGCAGATCGCCGACCGCGTCGACGTCGATGCGTGTCGCGGTGTCGTCCGGGGTGCTGTTCGAAGTGCTCGTCCGAAGGGCGGCGTCGACCATGAGGATCCTCTCGTGAGGTTTCGGGGTTGCCTTCATGGTAGATCTGACACAACACGGGGCGAAGGCGACTGTGGGGATCCCCCAAAGCATCGCCGCGACGCCACTCCCGCCGGTTGTGGTGATGCCACAGCCGGCATCAGGATCGCGGGGAGGGGCGCCCGTCCGCCTCGCCGGAGATGGGTTTCGCCGCTCCAAACCACCTGGCGGCGGCCTTTTCCATCCCCGAGCCAGGAACCACCGACGCGCGAGATGGATTTCGCTGATAGCAGCTCGACGGGGCGACGTTTTCCATCCCGATGTCCCGGGATCCCGACCACCGTGCGGGCGTCGCCCTGCGCGAGCAGCTCGCCGATCTGCTGCACATAGCGCTGCCCGAAACCGGCCCAGTAGAGCTCGATCGTCTCGAGCGCGCGCAGCGCCCGGCGGATCTCCCCGTCACTCGCGAGCGCATCGCCGGGATTGCCCTCGACCGCGATGCGCTTCACGGCGAAGCGGTGGAACTCCCAGGCATCGCTGCGCAGACGCCAGCTGCCGGCGGGCCTTCCCGTGTCGCGTTCCAGCGGAGTCTCGGCTGTACGGCTCATCGCGACGCCGCCTTCTGAAGATCCGGAGGCGATCGTCCTCGCCGTGGTCGGCGCCGAGGCACTCCCCACCCTGATGCGAAGCGTCGCAGCGATCCTCCTCGATCGTGTGTCCTGCAAATGTGAGGATCCGACGGGCGGATCCTCGTGGCCTCTCACAGTGCCACTGCGCAGGGGTGTGTGGGGACCGGGTTTCAGCGCAGCGCACTGGACGTTCGCGATCGCGCGTCAGGGCGGTCGTGCGGTCACAGCAACGTGATCAACCTCAGGTCTGTCAGCCCTCGGCCGCGATGACCTCGAGCACGGCCTCGCCGTAGGCCTCGCGCTTGCGCTCGCCGATACCGCTGATGCCGACCAGGTCTGAGGCCTGCGCGGGACGGTGCTCGGCGAGGGCGCGCAGCGTCGCGTCGCCGAACACGACGTACGCGGGCACCCCCTGCTCGCGCGCGGTCTGCGCCCGCCACGTCCGCAGCGCCTCGAACAGGCCGCGATCGCCCTCGGCGAGCGCCTCCGCGGCATTCCTCTTGGCGGAGCGCCCGCCTCCGGAGGAACCGGCGCGCGTGACGACGTCGCGCCGCAGTTTCACCGCGGTCGTGCCGGCGAGCACGCCGCCGCTCGCCTCGCTCACCGCGAGCGTGCCGTACTCCCCCTGCGCCTGCATGAGTCCCTGCGCGAGCAGCTGCCGCACGACCGAGCGCCACTGCGCATCGGTGAGGTCGGATCCGATCCCGTAGGTCGCGAGCTCGTCGTGCCGGAACCTGCGGATCTTCTCCGTCGACGCCCCGCGCAGGATGTCGATGAGGTGCCCGGCACCGAAGGACTGTCGGCGCTCGCGCTGCAGCCGCACGATCGTGGAGAGCAGCTTCTGCGCGGGGATCAGCCCGTCCCAGCTGTCCGGCGGGGTGAGGCAGGTGTCGCAGTTCCCACAGGGTGCCGAGGACTGTCCGAAGTAGCCGAGCAGGTTCTGCCGGCGGCAGTCGACGGTCTCGCACAGCGCGAGCATCGCATCGAGGTGCTGGTTCTGCCGCTGCTTGATCGCGCGGTCGCCCTCGCCCTGCTGGATGAAGCGGCGCTGCTGCACGACGTCGCCGAGCCCGTAGGCCATCCACACGACCGAGGGCTCGCCGTCGCGGCCCGCGCGACCGGTCTCCTGGTAGTACCCCTCGACCGACTTCGGCAGGTCGACGTGCGCGACGAAGCGCACGTCCGGCTTGTCGATCCCCATCCCGAACGCGATCGTGGCGACGACGATCACGCCGTCCTCGCGGAGGAACCGCGACTGGTGCGCCGCGCGCGTGGCGGCGTCGAGACCCGCATGGTACGGGATCGCGTCGAGGCCCTGCGCACGGAGGTACTCGGCGGTCTGCTCGACCGAGGAGCGGCTGAGCGCGTAGACGATGCCCGCGGATCCTTCCGGCTGGCTGCGGATGAACGAGACCAGCTGCGTGCGGACGTCGACCTTGGGGTCGATCCGGTACTGGATATTGGGCCGGTCGAAGCTCGCGACGAAGTGCTTCGCCTGCGGCAGGTGCAGCCGCTCGGTGATCTCGCGGTGCGTCTCGCGGGTGGCGGTGGCGGTGAGGGCGATCCGCGGGACGCCGCCGAAGCGCTCGGCGAGGCCGCCCAGGGCGAGGTAGTCGGGGCGGAAGTCGTGCCCCCACTGCGACACGCAGTGCGCCTCGTCGATCGCGATCACGCTGAGGGATCCGCGCTGCAGCAGCGCCACGGTCTGTGCGTTCGAGAGCCGCTCGGGCGCGACGTAGAGGAGGTCGAGGTCGCCTTCGAGGTACGCGCGCTCCACCTCGGCGCGGTCGGCGGCCGTCTGGGTCGAGTTCAGGTAGGCCGCGCGCACGCCGTTGGCACGCAGGGCGTCGACCTGATCGTGCATGAGCGCGATGAGCGGGCTGACCACGAGGCCCGTGCCCTCGCGCACGAGCGCGGGGATCTGGTAGCAGAGGCTCTTGCCGCCGCCGGTGGGCATGAGCACGACCGCGTCACCACCGTCCACGACCTGGTCGATGATCGCGGCCTGGTCTCCGCGGAACGCGTCGTAACCGTAGACCGCGGTGAGCGCGTCGAGCGGCGTGGAATACCTGCTCGGCGCCGGAGTCGCCGCGGCGGCCGGCACGGGGAAGCTTCCCTGCGGAACCACGCCGGGGGATCCGGTCCACTCGCCCTCCTCGGGCGGGAGCGCATCCCAGTGCTGGTCGAAAGCGGGCTCCTCCGCGAACGGCAGGTCGGCGTAAGGATCGTCGAGGGGCGCGTCGGGCCACGGCAGATCCGCAGAGGGGTCGCGCGGATCGTTCTGGGGCATGTCTCCAGCGTAACGAGCGGCGCCGACGCCGGAGTCCGCTGTCCACAGGCCGGGCACCCCTGCACCGGGCACCCCTGAGCCGGCCGGCTCCGACGGCCCCATCGTCGCCACCCGGGCATAGGTTGGATCCGAGCCCGCACGACACGCACGAAGGAGCGCCATGCCCGACATCGCCGTCACCTTGAACGAGTCGGATTCCCGCTATGAGATCACCAGCGACGGCGTCCTCGCCGGCTTCGCCGAGATCCAGCGACGTCCGGGCCGGATCCTGTTCACGCACACCGAGGTGGATCCGGCGTTCCAGGGGCAGGGCCTCGCCTCGAAGCTCGCCGCCGACGCCCTCGCCGACGCCGTCGCCACCGGCGACACGATCGTGCCCTATTGCCCCTACATCAGCAGGTACCTGCGCACGCACGAGGTGCCGGGTGCGACCGTGCGCTTCCCCGAGGGGGAGGACCCCGCGGCGGAGCCGTCATGACCCTGCACGGACCGCGCGCGGCGGTGCTCGCGGCGCGCGAGGTGCCGCTCGGAGGCGTGCGCGCGATGAACGTGCTGCGCGCGCTGCCCAGCAAGGACGTGCCGACGATCGGCGCCTGGTGCTTCCTCGACCGGTTCGGCCCGGCCGAGGTGCGCATGCGCGTCGAGCCGCATCCGCACATCGGCCTGCAGACGGTGACCTGGCCGCTCGTCGGCGAGATCCGCCACCGCGACGCGATCGACAGCGATGTGGTGCTGCGCCGCGGGCAGCTCAACCTGATGACGGCGGGGCAGGGCATCGCGCACTCCGAGTACTCGGTGGGCGAGGAGGCAGGGCCCCTCGACGCCCTGCAGCTCTGGGTGGTGCTGCCCGACGGTGCCGCGACCGGGGCGCCGGGGTTCGAGCAGCACCTGTCACTGCCCGGATTCGCCCTGCGCGCCGAAGACGGATCCGATGCCGAGGTGACCGTCGTGCTGGGCTCGTATGCGGGGATCGCCTCGCCGGCGACGGCCTTCACGCCCATCGTCGGGGCGGAGATCCGCCTGGCGCCCGGATCCCGGGTCGCGCTGCCCCTGGATCCGGCCTGGGAGCACGGCCTGCTGCTCGTCCGCGGCGATTGCCACGCGGCCGGATCCGGCCTCGCCGACACGGCGCTCGGCATCGACGACGTGCTGTTCCTCGGCGACTCCCGTGAGGGCGTCACCGTGGCGAGCGAGGAGGGCGCGCTGCTGTTCCTGCTCGGCGGGGAGCCGTTCGAACAGGATCTGGTGATGTGGTGGAACTTCGCCGCGCGCAGTCACGAGGAGATCGCGCAGGCCCGGGAGGACTGGGAGGCCGGATCCGCCCGCTTCGGCCACGTCATCGGCCATGGCGACGAGCGGATCCCCGCCCCGCCGATCCCGTCCGTGCCGCTCATGCCGCGACGCCGGAGGATCTGACCCCGGGGCTGCCTGCGCCCTCGCCGAGCACTGCGCGCCCTGTCGTTCGGCGTCCCCCGGCCTTTCTCCCGGGCGGACCGCCGGCACGTCGCCGGTACGCTGGGCGGGTGACCGCCGTCCGCTCCCCGCTGCCCACGCGAATCCTGCTGATCTGCGCCGCGATCGGCGTCGCCACCGGGCTGCTCGGCGCCGCAGCGGGCTGGATGACCCTCGTCGTGCTGCCGATCGCCCCGTTTGCCTACGGCCTGGTGCTCGGCTCGCACGTGCTGCCGGGCATCATCGCGCAGGAGGTGCTGCGCCGTCCGCTGGTCGCGCTGCTCTCGCACGTGCTCGCGGCGCTGGTGGCCAGCGCGTTCAACCCGATGTGGTTCCCGCGCTTCCTCGGCACCGCACTGCTGTTCGGCCTGATCCAGGAGGGGGTCGCCGCCCTCACCCGGTACCGCTCCTGGGGAGCCTGGCGGTTCTTCGTCTCGGCGGCGATCATCGGCGTGATCATCGCGGTCGTCGTGTTCTTCGCCGTGGATCTCGCCAAGCTGGCGCTGTGGGCGCAGATCGTCTACCTCGTGATCGCGGTGCTCGGCCCGGTCGCCTGGACGGCGATCGGGTTGCGGATCGGCATCTCGCTGCGCCGCGCCGGAGTGGCCCCGCACTGACCCACGCCGGTTCCCGAGACCGCCGGGGGAGGAAGCCGGATCCGCCTAGGTTAGGCTTGCCTAAGCATGCCAGCCGAACGGAATCCGATGCCCGACGCCCCACTCCTCCGCGTGCGCGATCTCACGATCACGCATCGCGGTGCGAGTGCACCCGCCGTGCGGGACGTCTCCTTCGACGTGCATGCCGGCGAGGTCGTGCTGCTGCTCGGCCCGTCGGGGTCCGGGAAGTCCACGCTCGCCCTCGCGCTGAGCGGGCTGATCCCGCACTCGCTCGACGCCGAGGTGTCGGGCTCGGTCGTCGTCCACGGCCATGACGTCGGCGCGACCCCGATCGCGACGCTGAGCAGCGCGGCGTCGACGGTGTTCCAGGATCCGGACGCGCAGATCGTGACCGGATCCGTGCGGGACGAGGTCGCCTTCGCCCCGGAGAACCTGTGCCTGCCGGTCGGCGAGGTGCTCGACCGCGCCGAGCAGTCGCTGCGCCGCCTGGGGCTGTGGCAGCGCCGCGACGACAGCCCCGACCGCCTCTCCGGGGGCGGGAAGCAGCGGCTCGCGATCGCCGCGGCCCTCGCCGCCGGATCCCCGCTCCTGATCCTCGACGAACCGACCGCGAACCTCGACCCGCAGGGCACCACGGACGTGCACGCCGCGCTCGCGGAGCTGGCCGGCCCCGACCGGGCGATCGTGCTCGTGGAGCACGACCTCGACGCGGAGTGGCTCTTCGGCGGACGGGCCTCCCCTGACACCCTCGGCCCGGCGACCGGCCGGGAACCGGCGGACGGCGACCGGTCCGCGCGTGCGATCGTGCTGGACGCCTCGGGGCGGGTGGCGTTCGACGGGCCCGCGCCGCACGTGCTGCGCGCACATGCCGACGAGCTGATCGCGCTGGGCGTGCGGCTGCCCACCGCCGCCCTGGCCGCGCGGCGGCTGCGCGCCGCGGGGATCCCGCTCGGCGCCCGGCTCCCCCTCACGGCGGGCGAGCTGCGCGATGCGCTGGACGGGATCCCCTCCGGTACCGGCACGCGCACGCCCCGCGATCGGGCACTCGGCTCGGGCGATTCGCGGCCGCCGGCTCCGGAGCCGGACACGTCGGGGCCGGTCGTCCGCGCGCGCGGACTCGAGGTCGTCCGGCGGGGCACCCCGGTGCTGCACGGCGTCGACCTCGACATCGCGCCCGGGTCGATCACGGCGGTGATCGGGCCGAACGGCGCAGGCAAGACCACGCTCGTGCAGGCGCTCGCGGGGGTCGTCCCGCCGCCCCGCGATCGGGTCAGCGTCGACGGGATCGACCCCGCCGGCGCGTCGCCGCGCACGCTCGCCGCGCACATCGGCTTCGTGTTCCAGAACCCCGAGCACCAGTTCATCGCGCACACGGTCTTCGAGGAGCTCGCGCACGGCCTGCGGCTGCGCCGGACCCCGCCCGGCGAGATCGCGGAGCGCGTGCGGGCGATGCTCGACCGCTTCGGCCTCGCCGACAAGGCGGACGTGCACCCGTTCCTGCTGTCCGGCGGCGAGAAGCGCCGGCTGTCGGTGGGCACGGCGCTGATCACCCGCCCGCGGATCCTGGTGCTCGACGAGCCCACGTTCGGGCAGGATCTGCGCCGCACCGAGGAGCTGCTGGCCCTGTTCCGCGAGCTGCAGGCGGAGGGCACCACGATCGTGCTGGTCACCCACGACCTCGACCTGGTGGTGCGCCACAGCACGCACACGGTGCTGGTCGAGAACGGCACGGTCGTCGCGGCCGGCCCCACCGCGGCGCTCGTGCGGGACGGACGGATCCCGCTGCCCGCGGCCTCCGCGGCGGTTCCTCCGGCGCTGCGCGGNNGCGCCGGGTGCGCCGGGTGCTGTCGCGGGCGCGGGTGCGCCGGGTGCCGTCGCATCGGCCGTGGCCATCGAACAGCAGGCCTCCCCGGCGACCGCGCCCTCAGCTGTTCCGGATCCCTACGCCGACCCGCACCCGCCGCGAGCCTGGCTGCACCATCTGAACCCGATCGCCAAGCTCGGCGCGGTGCTGCCCGCCATGGTGCTGCTGCTGTTCGTGCGCGACCTCGCGACGCCGATCGCGTTCCTGGCGCTCGCCTACCTCGTCCTGCTGACAGGCGTGCGGCTGACCGGCCGGATCTGGGCCGTGCTGCTGCTCGCGATTCCCGCCGGCGTCGCGGTGCTGGGGCTGTCGATGGCGCTGTGGACGGATCCGGCCCAGGTCGCCGCGACCCCCGCGGTGCTGCGGATCGGCGACTGGACACTGCACCGCGGCGCGCTCGAGACCGGCATCGCCACCGGGCTGCGCCTCGCCGCGTTCCTCGCCCTCGCGCTCATCGCCGGGCTCACCACCACCGGCCCCGACATCGTGCGGGCCGGGGTGCAGCAGCTGCGGATCCCGTACCGGATCGGCTATACCGCGCTCGCGGCCTACCGGTTCGTGCCGCGGTTCGGCTACGAGCTGAGCGTGATCCGCGCCGCCCACCGGGTGCGCGGAACCCGCGGCGGCCGCGGGCCGTCGGCCCGGATCGCGCGGGGCTGGGGCTACATCGTGCCGCTGCTGGCGAGCGCGATCCG
>JAFDWK010000111.1:0-14076 GCA_018268515.1 Actinomycetota bacterium | reverse complement strand
TTCCTGGCCCTGGTGCTCGCCGCCTCCGCGGCGATCTTCACCCTGTTCTTCCCCTGGCGGCTCTGACCGGGTTCCGAGGAGCGATGTCTGCGCCCTCCACCCCCGATTCGGAGCGAACATCGCTCCTCGAACGCGAAGAAGGTTCCCCCCGATGGCATACAGCAAGATGGTCAAGCCGGCCGCGGCCGGGCTCGTTCCGCTCACCGTGCTGCGCACCGAGCGGCTCGCCCCGCACTGGATCCGGATCACCTTCGGCGGCGGCGAGATCGACCGGTTCACGCCGATGGGGTACGACCAGTGGTTCCGGCTGTTCCTGCCGGTGGGCGGGGAGGAGGCCCTGAGCCGGGTTCCCGCCAAGGCGAACCACACGCTCGGGTACCTGAAGTTCCTGCGGATCCCCGACGGCGAACGCCCGGTGATGCGCAACTACAGCGTGCGCGCATTCCGTCCGGCCACGGCCGGCGCCGGCGCCGAGCTCGACGTGGACTTCGTGCTGCACGGCTCCGCCGCCGAGGGAACCGCGGGCCCGGCCTCGCGGTGGGCCGAGACCTGCCGCCCCGGGGAGCAGGTGCTCATCATCGACGAGGGTCTCACCTTCAACCCCGAGCGCGGCACCGAGCGCGTCATGCTGGTCGGCGATGAGACGGCGCTGCCCGCGATCGCCGCGATCTGCGCCTCGCTGCCCGCGCATGCGACCGGATCCGTGCTGCTCGAGGCCCCTTCCCCGGAGGACGCACTGGACTTCGCGCACCCCGTCGGCATCGACGTGCAATTGTTCGTGCGCACGCCCGGCGATCGGCCCGGTACGCTCGCCCTCGCGGCGCTGCGCGAGCACGCCCTGCCCGCCGCACCGTTCCACGCCTACGCCGCAGGCGAGCAGGCGCTGGCCTCGGGGGCACGCAAACTGCTCGTCGGCGAGCGCGGTGTCGACAAGGGTCAGGTCAGCTTCTGCGGTTACTGGCGGATCGGATCCTCCTCGCCCGCCTCCCGCGCGGCACGCGATGCCGCCGCCGTACCGCTGGCGGACTGATTCGCCGCGCCTTCACCGTGATCCGGACCGAGGCGGTTCGATCCGGTTCGGCCCTTCGACAAGCTCAGGGACCGGCCGGTTGCTGAGCCTGTCGGAGCAGACGCCGAGCCGGCTCAGCTGATCTTCTTCCGGTAGATGGCGATCGCGAAGCCGTAGGCGGTCACCAGGATCCCGACCATCCAGGCCAGCGCGATCCAGATGCTGGAGCCCACCGGCTGGCCGGTGAACAGCGCGCGGATCGTGTTCACGATCGACGTCACGGGCTGGTATTCCGCGAACCAGGCCACCGGGCCCGGCATCGAGGAGGTGGGCACGAATGCCGAGCTGATGAACGGCAGGAAGATGAGCGGGTAGCTGAACGCGCTCGCGCCGTCCACCGTCTTGGCGCTGAGGCCCGCGATCACGGCGAGCCAGGTGAGCGAGAGGGTGAACAGGATCAGGATCCCGGCCACGGCCAGCCACGCCCCGACCGATGCCCCGGTGCGGAAGCCCATCGCGAACGCGACGCCGACCACGATCGCGACCGACACGATGTTCGCGACGAGCGAGGTGAGCACATGCGCCCAGAGCACGCTCGATCGGGCGATCGGCATGGACTGGAACCGCTCGAAGATCCCGCCCTGCAGATCCAGGAACAGCCGGTACGAGGTGTATGCGATGCCGGACGCGATCGTGATGAGCAGGATGCCCGGCAGCATGTAGTCGATGTAGGACTGGTCGGATCCGGTGCGGATCGCCCCACCGAGGACGTAGACGAACAGCAGCATGAGCGCGATCGGCGTCACCGCGGTGGTGATGATCGTGTCGGGGCTGCGCAGGATGTGCGTGAGCGAACGACCGGTGAGAGTGCCGGTGTCGCTGAGGACGTGGCTGGTCATTTCACCGCCTCCTTCGTGGTTGCCGAACCTGTCGCTGCGGCGGGCCCTTCGGCGGGATCAGAGGCCGGAGCCGCGGACGATCCGACCAGGGCGAGGAAGACCTCCTCGAGGCTGGGCTGCTTCTCGACGTACTCGACGGTCGCCTGCGGCAGGAGCCGCTTGAGCTCGGCGAGCGTGCCGTTCTGGATGATGGTGCCCTCGTGCAGGATCGCGATCCGGTCGGCCAGCTGCTCGGCCTCGTCGAGATACTGCGTGGTGAGCAGCACGGTCGTGCCACCGTTCGCGAGCTCCTTGACGGTGTCCCAGACCTCGATCCGCGCCTGCGGGTCGAGGCCCGTGGTGGGCTCGTCGAGGAAGATCACCGGCGGATCGCCGATCAGGCTCATCGCGATGTCGAGCCGACGTCGCATGCCGCCGGAGTAGGTGCCCGCCCGGCGCCCTCCGGCGTCGGTGAGGGAGAACCGGGCGAGCAGGTCGTCGGCGATGGATCCGGGATCCTTGAGGTGACGCAGTCTCGCGACGAGCACGAGGTTCTCGCGCCCGGTGAGGATCTCGTCGACCGCGGCGAACTGGCCGGTGAGGCTGATCGCGTCGCGGACGTCGTTGGGCGCGGAGGCGACGTCGAAGCCCTGGACGGTGGCGGCTCCGCCGTCGGCCTTCAGCAGCGTCGACAGGATCCGCACGAGCGTCGTCTTGCCCGCGCCGTTCGAGCCGAGCAGGGCGAAGATGCTGCCCCGCTCGACCTCGAAGTCGACGCCACGGAGCACCTGCAGATCCTTGAACGCCTTGGTGACGCCCTGCACGCGGATCGCGGGGGCGGTGAGGGTGGTCATGATCAGTTCCCGTGTCCTGCGGCGTCGTCGATCGCCGTCGTGAAGCGCGTGCGCTCCTTGTCGATCCACTCGCGACCCGCGTACGCCTTGGCGAACGTCTCGGCGAAGTCGACCGGGTCGTCCCCGACGATGTCGCGCACCGGGGTGCGGTCGACGGCGGCGCGCTCCCAGAGGTCGGCCATGTCGGTGAACATCCGCGTCATGGTGTCGCCGTCGGTGACGCCACTCGCGTACATCAGGTAGCGATGCATCGCGGTGGCGGCCTGCGCGTAGGGGGCGGGGAGGCCCTCGATGCGCGACTTGTCCTGCCGGTACTGCTTCTTCTGCTCGAGGGACCCGGTGAGGGTCTCGATCCACTTGGCGGCCATGTCAGGCTCCTTCGTCGGTGTCGGTCATGCTGATGCTGGAGGTCGGGCGGAGCTGTTCGATGTGCGCTGCGAGGAAGCTCCAGGTCCTCCAGAACTCGGCAAGCCGATCCCGCCCCTGCATGTTGAGCGAGTACACCTTGCGCGGCGGCCCCTTCTCGGAGGGGACCTTCTCGACATCCACGAGGCCCCTCTGCTCGATCCGCACCAGCAGCGCATAGACGGTGCCCTCCGCGATGTCGGAGAATCCCCCGTCCCGCAGCCGCGTGGTGATCTCGTATCCGTAGGCCGATCGCTCGGCCAGGATCGCCAGGACGATGCCCTCGAGAGTGCCCTTGAGCATCTCGGTCATCTGACTCGCCATCGCGATCACCTCCTTCTACTCAGTGTTGCTGACTACCGGTAGACGGTACCACTGAGTACCGGTACATAGCAACACTGAATACCAATCTCTTCTCGTGCGCCGGGAACCGCACCGCCCACGGGACTCGACCGCCTCCGGCGCACAGCACGACGCCCCGGGATCCGGGGTTCTCGGGGCGTTCGGCGCAGGACGGCGGCGGGGAGCCCGCTCGGGGTTCAGAGCGCGAGATGGAGGCGGAGCGCTTCGTCGAGGGCACCCATGAGTTCGGCCGGCACCCAGCCGACGGGGCGAGCGATGCGGGCGATCGCGATCGTGCGGACCTGCTCCGCCTGAGCCTTGACGTCCCGGTCGAGCCCGGTGGCGGTCGAGGGCAGCAGCACCTGGAACGGCAGGATCCTGGCAACGTTCGAGGTCAGCGGCACGACTGACACCGTCGCCCGTTCAACGCGCGACGCGACCGCGTTGGCAGTGTTGTTGCTCACGATCACCGCCGGACGAGTCTTGGAGGCCTCGGATCCGACCGCGGGATCGAACGACACGAGCACGATCTGGCCGCGCCGCAGGAGCGGGCTCGCGGGCGCGCTCATGCGGACGGGAGCCCATCCTCTGACGCCCCATCCCAGCACTCGTCATACCCCTCGGCGAAAGCCTGGGCATAGGCGTCAGCCAGGCGGCTCTCCCGCAGCAGCCGCACCGCATCCTGCGTCGCGGCCGATCGCGAGGCGTAACGGCCGCTCCGCGTCTCGGCGTCGAGGAAGGCGAGGTCGCCTTCACTGAGGCTCAGGCTGACTTTGGTGTGCGCCATGAGCATGATGCTACTCCAGTAGTAGTTTACTTGCTACCGATGGCCGCCGCTCACAGCCAGTCGTCGGCGTGCAGCTGGCGCACGCCGCGCGTGTGCAGCAGGAACTGCGCCCGCAGCGGGATGCCGAGCAGGCCGATCTGCCGCTTCATCGCTCGCGCCCACGCCCGGACGTCGTTCTCGACGACCTCGTCGCCGACGCGCTCCCACACGAGCACGACGGCGGCGTTGCCGGTGAGCTCCCGGAGCATGCCGATGCGGTGCGACAGCAGGTGCGCATGGGTCACCTCGCCGAGATCCTCCGCCGTCACCAGCTCGAGCGGATCGGAGGGATAGTCGGCCATCGGCATCAGCGGCTCGCCGAGGCGACCCCGTCCGTCGATGAAGAGCAGCCAGAGCTGCCGCTGGTTCGCGCGCTGGAGCAGCAGCTCCACCGCGTCACGGAGGTCGTCGTCGCTTTCGAGCACGTGCTCGCGCAGTGTTTCGGGGTTCATGCCGCCAGCCTGGCCGGGCGGCACAGGGCCGTGGGGCCCGATCGCGCAACCGGTGCGGAACTCCGCACGGCGTCGGGCTGTGCAGGACGATCATCCGCGCGCGCGAATGCCCCCGGGTCCGAGGCCCCGGGGGCATTCGAGGTTTCCGCTCCCCGCGTGGGGACCGGGTTCGGATCAGCGCTTACCGGCGATCTGACGACCGACGAGGTCGCGCATGATCTCGTTCGTGCCGCCGTAGATGCGGTGCACGCGGGCGTCGGTGAACGCCTTCGCGATCGGGTACTCCATGATGTAGCCGTAGCCGCCGTGCAGTTGCACGCCGGTGTCGAGCACCTCCCACTCGCGCTCCGTCGTCCAGAACTTCACCTTCGCGGCGTCCTCCGCGGTGAGCTTGCTGTCCTTGTACGCCAGCAGCGCGCGGTCGACGTAGGCCCACATCACCTCGGTCGTGGTGACCATGTCCGCCAGACGGAAGCGGGTGTTCTGGAAGTCGGCGATGCGCTCGCCGAAGGCCTCACGGTCCTTGGTGTAGGCGATGGTCCAGGCCGTGGCGGCCTGTGCGGCGGCCGCCGCGGCGACGCCGATCGACAGTCGCTCGAGGGGGAGGTTCATCATCAGCTGGATGAAGCCCTGCCCTTCCTTGCCACTGATGAGGTTCTCATCGGGGATGAACACGTCGGTGAAGCTGAGCTCGGCCGTGTCCCAGCCGTGGAAGCCCATCTTGCTGAGCTTCTTGCCCTGATCGAAGCCCTCCATGCCCTTCTCGACGATCACCAGGCTGAACGCGTCGGGCCGATTGCCCTCACCGGTCTTCACGAAGGTCACGACGATGTCGGCCGTGGTCCCCGAGGAGATGAAGGTCTTGGCGCCGTTGAGGATGTAGCCGCCGTCGACCTTCTTCGCGTGGGTCTTGATGCCGCGGAGGTCCGATCCGGCTCCCGGATCGGTCATCGCGAGCGCGCCCAGCACCTCACCGGTCGCCATCCGGGGCAGCCACTTGGCCTTCTGCTCGGGCGTGCCCATGTGCACGAGATACGGCACGGCCAGGTCGTCCTGGATCCCGAAGGCCCCGGCGAGCGATCCCGCGCCCGCTGCGATGACCTCCTCCATCACGATGGTGCGGAAGCGGTAGTCCTGCAGCATTCCTGCGCCGCCGAACTCCTCGGGCACGGAGAGCCCGATGAGCCCCGCCTCCCCCGCGGCGAGCATGGTCGCGCGATCGATCTCGCCGGCCGCCTCCCAGCGCTCGATGGCCTCGTTCGTGACGTGGCGGCCGATGAAGTCCTTGACCAGGCCCCGGAAAGCCTCGTGATCCTCGTCGTAGATGTCGCGTTCCATCGCGCTCCTCCAGATCGTGTGTGCGTCTTCGCACTCCCGACTCTACGCGGAAAGACGCGGATCCGGGCCGTGGTTGTGGGAATGCATCCCACACGATGTGAGACTCGGTGTCACCGTTGTGGGAAGGATCCAGCACCATCGGACACGGACGACGGCACGACCGCTCAGCCCGCGTAGGCGGGGGCCGCGGCCAGCCCGAAGAACTGCTCGAGGGTGGTGTATCCGCCGTCGTGATAAGCCGTCGCGAGCGGCACGCCGACATAGCGCAGATGCCAGGGCTCGGGGTCGTAGCCGGTGATCGGGGTCTGGCCGGCGACGTAGCGCACGATGAAGCCGTACTGCCAGCCGTTCGCCGCGACCCAGGCACCCGCGGCGGTGCCGCCGAAGGAGTCGATGTCGCCGCAGCCGCCGGCGCAGGAGACCACGTCCGCAGCGAGCCCGGTCTGGTGCTCGCTGTGACCCGGCCGCGCCGAGAGGGCGTCGCCCTGGGCCTGGCCGTACTGCGCGACCTGCCCCGAATAGGTCTGCACCTGGGTGTCGTACGAGCGGTAGCCGCTGGCGAGTGCGATCGTCCCGACCCCCGCCGCATCCGCCGCCGCGGAGAGCCTGTCCAGCGCCTGGGACACATCGGAGCGCAGCGAGCCCGCACCGTCGACGGTGAGTGCCGGATCCCCGAAGGACGTCGGCGCGAAGGTCAGCGGGCTGAGCGGGCGGGCCTTGTTCACCACGACCCAGTCGCGGTTCGGGTCGGACAGGTTCACGCACGGCGCGTTGCCCGCGGCGACCGCCGCACGGAACGCGGCGCCTCCGCCGAAGGCGGCCACCACAGCGTCCTCGCCGCCCGAGCTGAGCGCCTGCTGCACGGCCGCCTGTGCGCAGGGATTCGACGCGATGGTCGCGTGCAGCTGCACGGAGGGGAGACTCGTGGCGGCGGCCGGCATGGTCACAGCGGCCGCCTTCGGATCCGGATCCGCCTTCGCCAGGCCGCCCGGCCCGGCACCGGCCGAGCCGTCCGCCAGCGCCCAGAGCGCGCCGATCAGCGCCACCGCCAGCCCGATCGTGACGAACAGCCGGAACGTCACGCGCGGATCCATGCGGCGAGCGCGAGCCGGGTGCCTCGGGTCTGCCACGGAGTCCATTCTCACGGGCGGACCTGAGTATCCACGAAGTTCGAAAGAATTACGACAGTCGCTTGACACTCATTCGCTGCTATGTTCGACTATCGACATGAGATGGCAGGGCCAGAGGATCGATGAGGCCGACGCGCAGGCGCTGCCGGGCATGGAGAACCGCACCGGTTTCCTCCGCACGGTGACGACGCCGGAGTTCGCCGGGATGACGTTCCACGAGGTGCTCGCGAAGTCGGCGCTGAACCATGTGCCGGGCCCCTCGAAGATGCCGTTCAACTGGACCGTCAACCCCTACCGCGGCTGCAGCCATGCGTGCGTGTACTGCGTCTCGCCTGACACGCTGATCCTGTGCGGCGACGGACGGCAGCGGCCGTTGCACGATCTCGAGGTCGGCGACGAGATCTATGGAACCGAAGTCCGCGGCGCCTACCGGCGGTATGTGCGCACGCGCATCGAGGCGAAGTGGGCGACCCGCAAGCGGGCATATCGGATCTCGCTCGCGGACGGCACCGAGATCATCGCCAGCGGCGATCATCGTTTTCTCACGGACCGCGGGTGGAAGCACGTCACCGATGCCGAGACGGGCCAGCGCCCGCATCTCACGACGAGCAACCGACTGATGGGCTTCGGTACGGGCGTCGTCGATGCGCCGACCCCCGAGGGCGTCGCGGTCCAGACCGTCGCGGACCTCCGTGTGCTCTCGGTCGAACCGCTGGACGGGGACCATGACCTGCTCGACGTCACCACCGGGACCGGCGACTTCGTCGCCAACGGAGTGATCAGCCACAACTGCTTCGCCCGGGGGACGCACACCTATCTGGACCTGGACGCGGGGCGCGACTTCGACTCGCAGATCGTCGTCAAGGTGAACGTGGTCGAGGCCCTCGAGAAGGAGCTGCGCCGCGGAAGCTGGCAGCACGAGACCGTCGCGCTCGGCACGAACACGGATCCGTATCAGCGTGCCGAGGGGAGGTACCGGCTGATGCCGGGGATCATCCGGTCGCTCGCCGATTCGGGCACGCCGTTCTCGGTGCTCACCAAGGGCACGCTGATCCGCCGTGACATCCCGGTGCTCGTCGAGGCCGCCGCGCGGGTGCCCGTCGACGTGCAGCTGTCGATCGCGATGTTCGACGAGACCCTGCGCGAGGCGATCGAGCCCGGCGCCCCGTCGACGCAGGCGCGGCTCGACACCGTGCGCGCTCTCAGCGACGCCGGATTCCGGGTGGGCGTGTTCCTGATGCCGATCCTGCCGCACCTCACCGACTCGGTGAACGCGATCGACGGCGCTCTGCGCCGGATCAAGGAGGCCGGCGCCGATCACGTCATCTACGGCGCTCTGCACCTGCGCGCGGGGGTGAAGCCCTGGTTCCTGCAGTGGCTGTCGCAGCATCGGCCGGATCTGCTCTCGTCGTACCGGGAGCTCTATCCCGGATCCGCCGCCGAGGCGCCGAAGGACTATCGCGCCTGGCTCGCGCGGAGGGTGAAGCCGCTGATCCGGGCGCACGGGCTGGAGGCGCTGCACTCCGACGATCGTCCGGCCCGGGGCGGCAGAACGGCTCCGGCGCGCGCGCTGCGCACTCCGGAGCCGTCGGCCACTCTGTTCTGAGGCTGGATCAATACCAGTTCGTCGCCTGCGAGTGCCCCCACGCCGAGCACGGGGTGCCGTAGACGCTGGAGATGTAGCCGAGGCCCCACTTGATCTGGGTGGTCGCGTTGGTCTGCCAGTCGTCCGCGATGGTGGCCATCTTGTCACCGGGCAGCGCCTGCGGGATGCCGGTCGCGCCAGAGGGGTTGTAGGCCTGGTAGTCCCAGCCCGACTCCTTGTTCCACAGCGAGTTCAGGCACTGGAACTGGTCATCGCCCCAGCCGTACTGGCTGGCCATGATCTGCTGGGCGGTGGCGCGAGCGCCATCCGGGGTGTTCGCCGCGGCCTGCGCCTCGGCGGCGGCCTGCGCGGCGGCGGCAGCGGCCGCAGCTGCGGCGTCGGCGGCCTGCTTCTGCGCGACGGCGTTGCTCAGATTGGTGCGCACCTCGGTCACCTGCGACTCCACCTTCTCGGAGTAGTCGGTGACGGCCACGGCGAGCGCGGTGTGCACGGCGACCTTGTCGGCCGCGCCCTTCGACAGCACCTCGTGCGCCGAGGTGAGGCCGGTCACATCGACGAGCTTGCGCCCCTGGCCGAGGTCGAGGCCCGAGGCCTTCACGTCGGCGTTGACGGCGGCGGCATCGGCCATCGCGGTCTTGGCCGTGTCGAGTGCGGCACGCACCTGCGCACGCTGGTTGTAGGCGGTCACGTCATCGACCTGGGCGACGGCGGGAGCGGCCGAGGCGACGGCCGGAACGAGCACTGCGCCACCGACGGCGAGGGCGCCGAGCACGGCGGCAGCACCCACGAGGGTGGCGGTCTTGCGGCGGGCAGAGCGGAAGAACGGGTTTCTCGACATGACGAAGTAACGATCCTTGAAGTCCTCGGTGCCGCTCGGGTAGCGGCCTCAACGCCCTCGGGTCGGGCGTACAAGGTAACGATCCTGCATCACTCAATCTGGGAGAGTTCCGGATATCCCCTCCATGCATCAAACTCTTTTACTCGATTCCCAGGTTCACTCGTCCAGTATTCCGCGATGCGAGAAACGAGGCGGATCCGGCCCGCCCGCTGCTCGACGGGTTCAACACCCCGGAGATGACGGCGCACCAGCTCGCCGCGGAGAGCACGGATGAGCTCGAGAAGCGCCACCTCCGGTATCTGCGCGAAGAGCTGCCGGGCCGGATGCTCGTGATCCTCGACGGTTCCACGCCCGCCGGCGCGATCGGCTACTGGGAGATCCACGAGGCCGGCGAGAAGGCCTGGGAGACCGGTTGGAGCGTGCTGCCCGAACACCACGGCGGCGGCTTCGCGAGGCTGGCCCTGCAGGAGCTGCTCACCGTGGTCCGCGTCGACGGACGGCACGCCGAGATCCACGCCTACCCGTCTGTCGACGACGCGCCGTCGAACGCGCTCTGCCGCGGTGCCGGGTTCACGCTGCGCGAGACCCGGCCGTTCGCCTTCCGCGGCGGCGAACTCCTCAGCAACGCCTGGGTTCTGCCCCTCTGATATCCGTCTCGCGGCCCGGCCGACGACGAAAGGCCGGGACGGATCCGGAGTCGTCCGGATCCGTCCCGGCCCTTTCGGCACGGAGACTCGCGGCACAGCCGCGCAGTGATCAGGCCGTGAGGTCGGACGCGGACGGCATCCGGCCGGCGATCTCCTCGATGAGGTCGTCGCCGAGGCGCGCCTCCTCGAACGGCGCGTCGATCTCGGCGCGGTTCAGCAGGTCCGTCATGCGGCGGCCGCGCGGGCGCGTGATCAGGGTCACGACCCGGCCGGCGTTGCCCGCGCGGCCGGTGCGGCCGGCCCGGTGCAGGTAGGTCTTGTACTCGTCGGGGGCGTCGGCCTGGATGACCAGGTCGATGTCGTCCACGTGGATGCCGCGCGCGGCGACGTCGGTCGCGACGAGCACGTTCACGCGCCCCGAGGTGAGCTTCTGCAGGTTGCGGGTGCGCTTGGCCTGGTTCAGGTCGCCGTGCAGCGAGACCGCGGGGATCCCTGCGTCCTCGAAGGTCTCGGCGAGCTGCTCGGCATAGGCGCGGGTGCGGGAGAAGACCAGGGTGCGTCCCTCGCGGTCGACGAGCGAGGTGAGGATCTCGGCCTTGTCGCGGTGCTCGATCACGAGCACCCTGTGCTCGATGGTGCCGGAGTCCTGCGTCTCGCCGGCGACCTCGAACACAGCCGGGTCCACCAGGAACTCATCCACGAGCGCGGCGACCTCGCGGTCCAGCGTTGCCGAGAACAGCAGCTTCTGGCTGCCGTCGCCCGTGTGCCGGAGGATCCGCTGCACCGGCTCGACGAAGCCGAGCTCGCACATGTGGTCCGCCTCGTCGAGCACCGCGATCCGCACGTCGGAGAGGTCGAGCTTGCCCTGGTTGATCAGGTCCTCGATGCGACCGGGCGTGCCGATCACGATGTCTACGCCCTTCTTCAGCGCCCCGACCTGGCGCGCCTGCGGCACGCCGCCGTAGATCTGCGTGGTGAACAGGCCGACGCTGCGCGCGATCGGCTGCACGGTGCGGTCGATCTGCAGCGCGAGCTCGCGCGTGGGGGCGAGGATGATCGCGCGGGGGGTGCGCCCGAACTCGCGCTTCTTGCCCTTCTGCGACTGCAGGATACTCTCCACGAGGGGGGCGCCGAAGGCGATGGTCTTGCCGGATCCGGTGCGCCCGCGGGCGAGCACGTCGCGCCCCTCGAGCACGGCCGGCACCGAGGCCGCCTGGATCGGGAAGGGCGTCTCGGCGCCCATGTTCGCCAGGATCTCGACGATGTTGGATCCGAGTCCGAGGTCGGCGAAGGTCACGCCCGCGACCGCCTCGGCCTGCACGGTCTGCGCCTCCAGGCGCTCGTGCACGACGTCCTCGATCTGCTCATGCTTGGGCGCGCGATCGGCGGTGCGGTTCCAGTCGCTGCGGCTCGGGCCGTCGTTGCGACGGGGACGGTCGTCCCGACGCGCACGGTCGTCGCGACGGGTGCGGTCGTCACGGTCGAAACGCGGACGGTCATCGCGGTCGAAGCGCGGGCGCTCGGTCCGGTCATCGCGGCGCGGACGGTCGTCACGACGCGCGCGGTCGTCGCGGTCGTAGCGCGGACGGTCGCTCCGGTCATCGCGGCGCGGACGGTCGTCACGATCGAAGCGCGGACGGTCGCTCCGGTCATCGCGGCGCGGACGGTCGTCACGACGCGCGCGGTCGTCGCGGTCGAAGCGCGGGCGCTCGGTCCGGTCATCGCGGCGCGGACGGTCGTCACGACGCGCGCGGTCGTCGCGGTCGAAGCGCGGGCGCTCGGTCCGGTCGTCCCGACGAGGACGGTCGTCACGGTCGAAGCGCGGACGGTCATCCCGACGAGCACGGTCATCACGATCGAAGCGCGGACGGTCGGTCCGGTCATCGCGGCGCGGACGGTCATCCCGGCGAGCACGGTCGTCGCGGTCGTAACGAGGACGCTCGAAGCGGTCATCCGTGCGGGGACGGTCGTCGCGGTCGAAGCGGGGACGGTCGTCGCGGCGGTGCGGGGCGTCGACGCGCCCCGACTCGGCGCGGTTGCGGATCGAGCGGGACTCGTCGCGGCCGGCCCTCTCCTGCGCGGACCAGCGGCGCTTCGGCTCGCGCTCGCCGGCAGCGGAATCGGCCCGATAGCCGCGGTGGCCGGGCGAACGGCTGCCCGGGCGGGCGTCTGCGCGTCGGTCATCACGCGCCGGGCGTGCGTCGGCACGGTCGTACCGGTCATACCCGGCCGCGGATCCGCGGCCGGACTCGCCGTCGCGCGCGGGGCGACCCTGGCGGTGCCGGTCGTGGAAGGAGGTCTTCTTCGCGTAGCGGGGCTCGAAGTTCGCCGAGGGGCGTCCGCCCTTGGGCTTGTGGTTCTTGGGCACGGGTTGTCCTTGTCTGGGTTCTCGCACGAGAACAGCACCCCGCCGCCCTCGTGGGGTGCGGGGATACCCGGGCAGTCGTCGGCCGGGGGCCATTCCTGTGATGGATGAAGCGCTCGGCGATGTCCGCCGAACTCACCATCGGCCCAGGGCCGCCTCAATCGCAGAGGCTCACACAATCGCACAGCCGCACCCGCCGGGGATCCCGGGGAGTCGCGGTCGCCCGAAGCCGACCGCACGATCTTACCCGAACCACCTGGGAACACAGCGCGTCGCCCGCGGCTCTACGATGGCGGCATGACCACTCCGACCGGCGCCCAGGTCCACCTCGCTGCGGACGGCATCCGCGCGCAGATCTCGCAGGTCGGGGCGTCGCTGCGACATCTCGTCGTCGGCGACACCACCGTCGTCCCGCCGTATCCGGACGACCGCCCCGCACCGTCCTGCTCCGGCGTCGTGCTGGTGCCGTGGCCGAACCGGATCCGCGATGGCATCTGGGCCGACGGCGACGAGACCCGGGCTCTCGCGATCACCGAGCCGAAGCTCAACAACGCGATCCACGGCCTGCTGCGCTACACCGCCTACGAGATCGCCGAGCAGAGCGACGCGACCGTGCTGCTGCGCGCCGACGTCGTGCCGCAGATCGGATACCCCTATCTGCTGGAGACGAGCGTGCGGTACACGCTCGGCGCCACCGGCGTCACGGCGGAGCACACGATCGCGAACCGCTCCACGGATCCGGCGCCCGTCGCGCTCGGCACGCATCCCTTCCTCACGATCTCCGGGACGGATCCGAAGCAGCTGCTCCTGCGGGTCCCCGCCGAGACCTTCTTCGAGACCGACGACCGGCTGCTGCCGATCGGCGAGTCGCCCGTGTCCGGTGGCACCGATCTGCGCACGCCGCGGAGGCTCGGCGACCTGCGGCTCGACACCGGATTCGCCACGCTCCGCCGCGAAGAGGACGGCCGGGTGCACAGCACCCTCACCGCCCCGGACGGCCGGGTGGTCACCCTCTGGCAGGGTCCGGGCCTGGATTACCTGCAGGCCTACACCAGCACCGGCTATCCCGGTCAGGAGCTCGTGGTCGCGCTGGAGCCGATGTCGGCGCCCGCCGAGGCGTTCAACTCGGGCCGCGGCCTGCGACGCCTGGCGCCGGGCGAGACCTGGACCGCGCAGTGGGGCGTGACGCTCGCCGGCTGAGCGCATGTCCGCGCGGGCGGGCCGCGCAACGAGGCTGGCGCATCCTCGTCTGCAGGCGGAGTGCCTGACCGGTCGAACGCAGCGCGTCCCGCGTCAGAACGGCGGCGGTTCGGGGGTCTGTTCCGAATCGGGACTCGGCTCCGGATCCGGTTCGGGGTCAGCGGTGGTGAAGGTGACGGGTGGGGG
>JAFDWK010000110.1 GCA_018268515.1 Actinomycetota bacterium | reverse complement strand
TGACTTCATCCGAATGCCAACCCCCAAAAAAGAGGCTGGTCTTTGATCCAAAGGAATTTCTCAAACCAGCCCAAAAGACTGGAACGAGGAATAAATTGGCATTTGACAAGTGCACGCTGTTGAGTTCTCAAGGATCGGATGCTCCCGACCCCTGGTCTCACGACCAGGCCCTTCGGGGCAACTTCTCTATCTTATCCATCCCGCCCGGCCTGTCAAATCGACACGCCGTGAGGTTCAGAACCGGATCCGTTATCTCGTTTCCGAGGCAACTTCTCTAGCTTATCCCTCCCGGCCAGTCTGTCAAATCGACGATCCCGGCGGACGGTCACCCCCTCAAACGCACGCGCTTGACCCCGCCGCAGGGAGAACCTGCGACAAGGAACCGACTTCCGAAGAAGAAGGTGGGTGATGTTCGCCGCTTGGGGAGTCAGGCCTTCCGGCCCTTCGCTCTACCGCTTGGGGCGAACAGGTAATAACTTACGTGGATCCGGGGTGTCCGGCAAATCGGGGCGCCCACCCGGGCGTGTCGCGCACCGTTCCGCAGCCGTTCACTGCGGATTCATGCACCCCGCGACGCCGAACGCCGCGCGGGCGCGAACCGCATCACCAGGATCAGCCCGAGAGTCAGGACGCCCCAGACACCGCAGGCGAGCGGAAGCGTCCGATAGGCGAGGTGCTGCACGGTGAACTCCTCGGTGAGCGGCCCGTACGCGACGAACCCGAGGGCGACCGCCAGGATCAGCATCACGGGGAGCGACAGCCACCAGCTCATTCGGATCCCGAGCGGCGCCGGATCCACCGGTCCCGGCGTGCGGCGGCGCTGCCAGAGCGCACCGGCGATCGCGAGTACGAGCAGGCCGCCGATCCCCGATCCGTACTGCAGCCACTTGTATCCGAGGAGCGGCCCCCACTGCTCGTCGAGGGCGGGGATCAGAGAGAGGCCCGCCCTCCCCTCGTGCGTGAACGCGTCCCAGAGGACATGCGTCACCACGCCGAGCGCGAGAGCGAGCACGAGGAGGAGTGCACGCGCGACGGTTCCGAAGGTTTCGGTCAGCACGGCGCGCGGGCCTCGGTCCCACTCCTGTGGAAGGCGCGCGCCGAGGAAGCGCGGCGCGAGCGGCCGGCAGGCCGGCCGCAGCACCATCCGCCAGAGGAGGAGCAGCGCGAGCGACAGCAGCACGGTGGCCGGAAGCCAGCGCAGGTCGTGCGTCACCGAGTAGTCGACGATCAGTCCGCGCGTGAACAGCGGCAGGTCGGGCGTCATCGCTCCGATCGCGATCGCCGCGGGCACGAGCGGCGTGCGGACGAAGGGCAGCGCCACAATGGCGTGACTCGGCGTGAACGGCATGTTCCGACGGTACCCGGGCTGGATCCCAGGCCCGGGCGAGACGTCGCGACAGCCGACCGGATCCACGTCGACGCCCCTCCGAACGATCCACGCCCCCTCTGACGTACGCGCCCAGAGGGGGCGTACGTCAGAGCGGGCGTGGGCGGATCGGATCCGGTCCGCGAACAGGTCAGGCGGGGAGCAGCCCCGCGAGGGTCTTCTTGCCGCGGCGCAGCACCGAAACGCCGCCGGGGAGGCCCAGCGGCACGGTCGCATCGTCGGATTCCACCCGCTCGCCGTCGACCGAGACACCGCCCTGGGCGATGGCCCGGCGCGCCTCGGAGGCGCTGGAGACGAGCTCGGTCGCGACCAGCGCGTCCACGACGGAGGATCCGGCGGAGACCTGCGCGTGTGGCAGCTCCTCGAGCGCGGTGCGCAGCGTCGCGGCGTCGAGAGAGGCCAAGTCGCCCTGCCCGAACAGCGCCTCGGACGCGGCGATCGCGGCGGCCGTCGCATCGATGCCGTGCACGGTGGCGACGACCTCGAGCGCGAGGCGCTTCTGCGCGGCTCGACGGAACGGCTCGGCCTCGACGAGCGCCGCGTACTCCTCGATTTCGGCGCGGCTGAGGAAGGTGAAGACCTTGAGCCGGTCGATCACATCGGCGTCGGCGGTGCCCAGCCAGAACTGGTACATCCGGTACGGGCTGCACATGTCGGCGTCGAGCCAGATCGCGTTGCCCTCGCTCTTGCCGAACTTGGTGCCGTCGCTGTTCGTGATCAGCGGCGTGCCGATCGCGTGCACCGACGCACCCTCGACCCGGTGGATGAGATCCGTGCCGCTGGTGAGGTTTCCCCACTGGTCGCTTCCGCCGGTCTGCAGCACGCAGTCGTACTGCCGGTGCAGCTCGAGGTAGTCCAGGCCCTGCAGGATCTGGTAGCTGAACTCGGTGTAGCTGATGCCGGCGTCGGAGTTCAGTCGCGCGGCGACCGCGTCCTTCTTCAGCATGGTGCCGACGCGGTAGTGCTTGCCGATCTCGCGCAGGAAGTCGATCGCGCTCATCGGCGCGGTCCAGTCGAGGTTGTTCACGATCCGCGCGGCGTTGTCGCCGTCGAAGCTGAGGAAGCGCTCGACCTGGGCACGCAGGCGGCCGACCCACTCCTCGACGGTCTCGCGCGTGTTCAGCGTGCGCTCCGCCGTCGGGCGGGGGTCGCCGATGAGGCCTGTGGATCCGCCCACCAGACCGAGCGGCTTGTGCCCGGCGAGCTGGATGCGGCGCAGCGTGAGCAGCTGCACGAGGTTGCCGAGGTGCAGGCTCGGTGCCGTCGGGTCGAAGCCGCAGTAATACGTGATCGCCGGTCCTGCGAGAAGGGCGCGCAGCGCCTCCGGATCCGTGGACACGTGGACGAGTCCGCGCCAGACCAGCTCGTCCCACACGTTCTCGAACGTGGAGTCGATGGCCGGTGCCGCGGTCGTCAGGGAATCATTCGACACCGGTTCAGGCTACCAGCGCGGCTCCCGCGTTCTCATCGCGCGGCCCCTGCTGCTCCCCTTCTCCGCGAGACTTCATCTCCGCGACGAGACTGCGCTCTCGGAGCGCTGTCTCGTCGCCCCGTTGGAGTCTCGCGGACATGGAGGCGGGGGCGACCGGGGTGGGAGACAGGTGGCGGAAGACCGGGGCGCGACGGGGCGCGAGACCGGGGCAGGAGACCGGGGCAGGAGACCGGGGCAGGAGACCGGGGCGCGAGACCGGGGCAGGCGGCCAGGGCGCGACGGGGCGGGAGACCGGGGCGGATAGGCTGGAGCGCGTGTTGGGAACGCGCGCGGGTCGCACGGTCCGGGGCCTCATCGCCGCCCTGGTCGCGACGTTCGTGGCCGCCGTCTCGCACTCCACCGCCGATGGTGTCCCCGCGCCGCTCATCGGCATGGTGCTCGCACTGCTGTTCGCGGCCCCGGTCTGCATCGCTCTGGCCGGGCGGACGCTGAGCTGGATCCGGTTGTCGCTCGCCGTCGGGCTGAGCCAGATCGCGTTCCACGGACTGCTGCTGATCGGCGTGGGATCCGGATCCGGATCCGCGGTTCCCGGCGGGCATCTGCACGGGGCGGAGCTGGCCGGCGCCCTCGGCACCACCTCCGTCGACGCCGGGCACGTCCTGCACCTGCAGCCGGCGATGTGGGTCGCACACGCGATCGCCGCCGTGCTCACCGTGCTGGCGCTCGGCCGCGGCGAGCAGGCGCTGCGGGCGCTGCTCGAGCTCGCCGGCTGGAACCTGGTCGCACGGTTGCTCACGGCGCCGCCGGCGCCCGTGCACCGCACTCCGGCAAGGCCGCGCGACACCGTCCCCGTCCTGCGCTCCCGCTTCGTCCTGACCGTCGTGTCCAGGAGGGGTCCGCCGCTCGCGGCCTGACTCCCCTTCACCCCGCACCTCCGACGGGCCGCATCTGCGCGCGCCCGTGGTGCACCCACACGACCTCAGAAAGAACGAATCCATGCGAAAGAGCACTGCTTCCCGCGTCCTCGCCGGCCTCGCCGCCGGCGCCGCCCTCGCCCTCGCCGTGCCCCTGGCCGCCTCGGCGCACGTGACCGCGACGCCCGACCAGGCCGAGGCCGGATCCTGGACGTACGTCACGTTCCGGGTGCCGAACGAATCCGCGACCGCCAGCACCGTCAAACTCGACATCCACCTGCCCGCCGACACCCCGTTCACCAGCGTCAGCTACCAGCCACCCGCCGGCTGGACGGGCACCGCCACGAAGACCACGCTGCCGAAGCCGGTCAAGGTCGAGGGCAACACGATCAGCGAGGCCACCACCGAGGTCGGGTTCACCGCCGACGCGGGCGGGGTCGCGCCCGGACAGTTCCAGACCTTCACCCTGTCGCTGGGTCCGGTGCCCGACACCGGGCATATCGTGATCCCTGTGACGCAGACCTACTCGGACGGCAAGGTCGTGGAATGGTCGGCGACCCCGGAGCAGGTCGCCAAGGACGACACTCTCGAACCGGCCCCCGTGGTCTGGGTGAACGACGCGCCCCCGGCCGATCACCACGGCGGCACGACCGCCACGGCGACGACCGCACCGGAGACGTCGTCCGCAGCGTCCAACGGCGGCCAGGGCGGCCTCGCCCTCGGTCTGAGCATCGCGGCGCTCGTGGTCGCCGCGGGAGGCGCACTCCTCGGCGGCTTCGCCCTGGGGCGACGGAGGGCCGGCGCATGAGACTCCGCCACCGGTTGACGGCACTCGCGGCGGCGATCGGCATGGGCGCCGTGCTGGCGACCGCCGGGGCCTCGGCGGCCAGCGCCCACGACACGCTCGAGAATACGGATCCGGCGCAGGGGTCGACGGTGAAGAGCCTGTCCTCGGTCGCACTCACGTTCAGCGCGGATCCGCTCGGCACCGACGGCGCGACCGTGATCCAGGTGATCGGGCCGGACAAGAAGTACTACGAGACCGCGTGCCCCGACCTGAACGGCCCCGTGGTGTCCTCCCCTGTCGCACTCGGCGCCGCGGGCACCTATGAGGTGCTGTGGCGCGTGGTCTCCTCGGACGGGCATCCGATCTCGGGCAGCTACACGTTCGCGTACGCTCCGGACGGCACGGCGACCGCTGCGACAGCCGGATCCGCGAACCCGAAGTGCGGACCGAAGGCGGCGGCGACCGAAGCCCCGGCCACGGCGGCGTCCGCGGATTCGGGTCTGTGGATCGGGCTCGGCATCGGCGCGGTCGTGCTGGTCGGCGTCGGTGTCGGTGCGTGGGCGCTCGCCCGCGGCCGCCGGAGCTGAACGCCCCTCCACGATGGCGCCGAGCGCCCTTCGTCTCGTCGCTGCGCTCCCTCGCTCAGGGACCGGCGAAGGGCGCGGCACGCTCACCGGCGGCGCCACCGGCGAAGGGTGCGACCGCTCACCCTCCGCGGTCGTTGAGCGAAGGCGCCGAAGGTGGCTGAGACGGAACGCGGTGCCCGTGAGGGTGCCGCGTTCCGTCTCACTCGGCCTCCGGCCGCGCTCGCTC
>JAFDWK010000010.1:157804-159495 GCA_018268515.1 Actinomycetota bacterium | reverse complement strand
CCGCAGCAGATCCGCAACTTCTGCATCATCGCCCACATCGACCACGGCAAGTCGACCCTGGCCGACCGGATGCTCCAGATCACCGGCGTGGTCTCCGACCGCGACATGCGCGCGCAGTATCTGGACCGGATGGACATCGAGCGCGAGCGCGGCATCACGATCAAGAGCCAAGCGGTGCGCATGCCGTGGCAGATCGGCGGCGACACGTTCGCGCTGAACATGATCGACACGCCGGGTCACGTCGACTTCACCTACGAGGTGTCCCGCTCGCTCGCCGCCTGCGAGGGCGCGATCCTGCTCGTCGACGCCGCACAGGGCATCGAGGCGCAGACGCTCGCGAACCTGTACCTCGCGCTCGAGAACGACCTCACGATCATCCCGGTGCTCAACAAGATCGACCTTCCCGCCGCGGAGCCGGAGAAGTACGCCAAGGAGCTGGCGGACCTCATCGGGGGAAGCCCGGACGACGTGCTGCGCGTCTCCGGCAAGACGGGCGTCGGCGTCGAGGACCTCCTCGACCGCCTTGTGCAGGAGATCCCGGCCCCGGTCGGCGACGCCGATGCTCCTGCCCGCGCGATGATCTTCGACTCCGTCTACGACGCCTACCGCGGCGTCGTCACGTACGTGCGCATGGTGGACGGCAAGCTCTCGCCGCGGGAGCGGATCCAGATGATGTCCACCGGCGCCAACCACGAGCTGCTCGAGATCGGCGTCTCCAGCCCGGAGCCGGTTCCGACCAAGGGTCTCGGCGTCGGCGAGGTGGGCTATCTGATCACCGGCGTGAAGGATGTGCGCCAGTCCAAGGTCGGCGACACGGTCACCACCGCGCGCAAGCCGGCGACCGACGCCCTGGCCGGCTACACCGACCCGAAGCCCATGGTGTTCAGCGGCATCTACCCGATCGACGGCAGCGACTATGCCGAGCTGCGCGAGGCGCTCGACAAGCTCAAGCTCTCCGATGCGTCGCTGCATTACGAGCCGGAGACCTCGGTCGCGCTCGGCTTCGGCTTCCGCTGCGGATTCCTGGGCCTGCTGCACCTGGAGATCATCACGGAGCGCCTCTCCCGCGAGTTCGGGCTCGACCTCATCACGACCGCGCCGAGCGTGATCTACGAGGTCCTCACCTCCGACACGGGGGAGACGGTCACTGTCACGAACCCCAGCGAGTACCCGGACGGACGGATCGGATCCGTCTCCGAGCCGATGGTGAAGGCGGCCATCCTGCTGCCCAAGGACTACGTCGGCACCGTGATGGAGCTCTGCCAGTCCCGCCGCGGGACGCTGCTCGGCATGGAGTACTTCTCCGAGGAGCGCGTCGAGCTGCGCTACAACATCCCGCTCGGCGAGATCGTGTTCGACTTCTTCGATCAGCTGAAGTCCAAGACGCAGGGATACGCGTCGCTCGACTACGAGCCCGCGGGCTCGCAGGAGGCGGATCTGGTCAAGGTCGACATCCTGCTGCAGGGCGAGAAGGTCGACGCGTTCAGCTCGATCGTGCACCGCGACAAGGCCTACGCCTACGGCACGATGATGGCCGAGCGGCTGCGCAAGCTCATCCCGCGGCAGCAGTTCGAGGTGCCGATCCAGGCCGCGATCGGTGCCCGCATCATCGCCCGCGAGACCATCCGCGCGATCCGCAAGGACGTGCTCGCCAAGTGCTACGGCGGTGACATCACCCGCAAGCGCAAGCT
>JAFDWK010000010.1:0-157791 GCA_018268515.1 Actinomycetota bacterium | reverse complement strand
GGGCAAGAAGCGCATGAAGATGGTGGGCCGGGTGGAGGTCCCTCAGGAGGCGTTCATCGCCGCACTGAGCGGAGACGTCGAGGGCAAGGACAAGAAGTAGGCGCACGCGCGCGGAAGCACCTCACCCTTGGGAGAACCTGGGTGAGGCGCTGAGGCCAGCAAGTAGGGTGGTTGACATGCGTCGCGGGACATTCCGAGAAGGAACGGTGGACTATGCCGCCGTGGGGGCGACCCACGCGCCCGACCTGATGCAGTATCCGCCGGAGCGGAGCCTGCCCGCGGAGGAGTCCTGGCGGCTCGGCAGCGGCGAAGAGCGGTTCCGCACCGCCGGCGATGCACTGCTGGGCTGGACGGCGCAGCGCGCGGCGGGGCTGCAGCTCACCGACGTGCGCCCCGCGTCGAGCCCCGGGTACGCCGGCGTCAGCTTCGATGCCGAGGGCGCGCCGATCGCACCGAGCCGCACCGAGGCGGAGCCGCGCTACGACGAGGACGGCACGCCGTGGGCCGGCCCCGGGATGACGCTCAAGCTGCACGGCCGGGTGGCGGGCATGCGCGCCGACGCCGAGCTGCGGGTGATCTCGGTGACCGAGCAGACGCACCGGATCGGCTTCGTGCTCGGCACGGTCGCCGGATCCGTCGTGAGCGGTGAGGAGTCGTTCGACATCGAGTGGAACGACGCCGACGAGGTGTGGTTCACCGTGCGCGCCTTCGACCGCCCGAACAGCTTCCTGTACCGCACGTTCCCGTACCTCGTGAAGCGGCGTCGTCGGGAGCTCTTCGCCCGGTATCTGCGCGCGATCTCCCCGCTGTACGCGACGCCCGTCTGATGGCCCGCTGCTGATGGCCGGCCCGCTCCCGCTCGGGGATCCGGCGCCGGCGGACGGGCGGCTGCCCGCCGATCTGCGGATCGATCCCGGCATCGCGTTCTCCGCCTATCTGCACGTGCCGTTCTGCCGGGTGCGCTGCGGATACTGCGACTTCAACACGTACACCGCGTCCGAACTGCGCGGGGCGCGCCAGGACGCCTACGCCGACACCCTGATCGGCGAGATCGAGCTCGCACGGGACGTGCTCAGCGGGCGCGGTCCGCTGCGCCCGCTGAGCACGGTGTTCTTCGGAGGCGGCACGCCCACGCTGCTGCCGGCGGGTGACCTCGGGCGCATGCTCGGTGCGGCGATCGACGCGTTCGGGATCGTCGACGGTGCCGAGGTCACGGTCGAGGCGAACCCCGACACGGTCACCCCGGCGGTCGCGCAGGAGCTCGCGCACGCGGGCGTCACACGCATGTCGATCGGCATGCAGTCGGCCGTGCCACACGTGCTGGCGGCGCTGGACCGCACGCATCGGCCGGAGAACGTGCGCACCGCCGTCGAGGCGGCGCGTGCCGCGGGTCTCGCGGTCAGCGTCGACCTCATCTACGGGGCCCCGGGCGAATCTCTGGAGGACTGGCGCTCGTCGCTGACGACAGCGATCGACCTGGATCCGGATCACGTCTCGGCATACGCGCTCATCATCGAGGACGGCACCAAGCTCGCCCGGCAGATCCGCCGCGGCGAGGTGCCCGCGCCCGACGACGACCTGCAGGCGGACATGTACGAGCTGGCCGACGGCCTGCTGGGCGAAGCCGGCTTCGAGTGGTACGAGGTGAGCAACTGGGCCCGCCGGTCGGGCGACGCCGATCGTGCGGATCAGCGCTCCCGGCACAACATGGCCTACTGGCGGGGCACCGACTGGTGGGGCTTCGGGCCCGGTGCACACAGCCACGTCGCGGGGCTGCGCTGGTGGAACGTGAAGCATCCGGCCGCATACGCGCAGCGGCTCGCGACGGGGGAGTCGCCGGCCGCGGCCACGGAGCGCCCCGATGCCGAGGCCGCCCAGCTCGAGCGGATCCTGCTGCGCTCCCGGATGGCCGAGGGGATGCCGCTCGACGCGATCGCGGCCGACGCGAGGACCAGGGTCGCCGGGCTCATCGCGGACGGACTCGTCGAACCCGCCGCGGCCCTGCGCGGCACGCTCGCGCTCACGCTGCGCGGACGGCTGCTCGCCGATGCGGTGGTGCGGGCGCTGACCGACTGAGGGTCCTCCGCGCTCGCTGAGCCCGTCCGAAGGGCAGGCAGGATAGGATTGGCACTCAGGATCCACGAGTGCCAGCGGTGAGGAGGAGCGATGGTCTCGGAACGCGGACTCCAGGTGCTCCGTGCCATCGTCGAGGACTACGTCGAGACGAACGAGCCGGTCGGCAGCAAGTCGATCGTGGACCGGCACGCGTTCGGCGTGTCCGCCGCGACGATCCGCAATGACATGGCGCAGCTCGAGGATGAGGACCTCATCGCGGCGCCGCACACCTCGTCCGGGCGGGTGCCCACGGACAAGGGGTATCGCGTCTTCGTCGACCACTTGGCCCAGGTGCGGCCGCTGTCGGCGGCGCAGCGCAGTGCGATCACGGCTTTCCTCGCAGACCCCGCCGACCTCGACGACCTCATGGTGCGCACCGTGCGGGTGCTCACCCGGCTCACCGGTCAAGTGGCGCTCGCACAGTACCCGTCGTTCGCGCGGGCCCACATCACGCATGTCGAGCTCGTGGCCCTCGCGCCCAGCCGGCTGCTGATCGTGCTCGTCACCGACGCCGGCGGCGTGTCGCAGCGGATCGTCCCGCTGCCCGTCGAACTGGACGAGTCCGAGCTCGCCGTGCTGCGCACCGGCGTCACGGAGCTGCTGACCGGACGCTCGGTGCGCCACGGCGCCGAGCGCGTCGACGCCGCGGGCGATGCCTCGCTCGGGCCGCGCGTCGACGCCGCCCGTGCCGCGCTGCTGCGCGCCGTGGCCGAGGAGCTCGCCGAGTTCCGGCAGGAGCGTCTGGTGATGGCGGGGGCAGCGACCCTGGCCCGGCGAGAGCATGACTTCCGTGGCAGCATCCACCCCCTCCTCGAGGCCATCGAGGAGCAGGTCACGCTGCTGCGGCTGATGAGCGAGATGCGCGTGGACGAGCACGGGCTCGCCGCGAGCATCGGCACGGAGAACGCGGCGTTCGGCCTCGGTGAGGCGTCGATCGTCGCGAGCGACTATCTCACGCACGGCGGCACGGCCCGTGTCGGCGTGATGGGGCCGACACGTATGGACTACTCGAGCAACCTCGCCGCCGCGCGGGCCGTGGCCCGCTACCTGTCGCGGTTGCTCGAAGAGGACGAGACCGGCCGCTGATGCGAAAGTCCACCACCGGCGACGTTTCACATCTTCCTGGTCTTTCGTCTGGCCCAGGCCAGTCGAGTGGCCGCAGAACACACACGCCGCCGTTCGGCGGCCCGGAAAGGCGATGGTGACGGATCACTACGAGGTCCTCGGCGTCTCGCGCGATGCGAGCGAGGATGAGATCAAGAAGGCGTACCGGCGGCTCGCGCGGCAGCTGCATCCCGACGTGAACCCCTCGGAGGAGGCGGCGGAGCGGTTCAAGCTCGTCACGCACGCCTACGACGTGCTGAGCGATGCCGACTCGCGTCGCCGCTACGACATGGGCGGCGACCAGAACGGCAACGGCGGATTCGGCGGATTCGGCGGCTTCGGGGACATCTTCGAGACGTTCTTCGGCGGCGGCGGGGCGCGCTCCGCCCGCCCGCGTTCCCGCCGGGAGCGCGGTCAGGACGCCCTCGTGCGGGTCACCCTCGACCTCGGCGACGTCGTGTTCGGGGTGCACCGGGACATCGAGGTGGACACCGCGGTGCTCTGCGAGACCTGTCAGGGATCCTGCTGCCAGGAGGGCACCTCGCCCGTCACCTGCGACATCTGCGGGGGATCCGGTCACGTGCAGCAGCAGGTGCGCAGCCTCCTCGGCAACGTCATCACGACCGCGCCGTGCGGCTCCTGCGAGGGCTACGGCACCACCATCCCGTTCCCATGCCAGACCTGCAACGGTCAGGGGCGCGTGCGCTCGCGCCGCACCGTCGGACTGGACATCCCCGCGGGCGTCGAGACCGGCCTGCGCCTGCAGCTGCCCGGATCCGGTGAGGTCGGCCGGGCCGGCGGCCCGCACGGCGACCTGTACGTCGAGGTCACCGTGACGCCGCATCCGCGGTTCAGCCGCGAGGGCGACGACCTGCTGGCGACGCTCGAGGTGGCCATGAGCGACGCGATCCTCGGCACCACCACGTCGATCGAGTCGCTGGACGGCCCGGTCGAACTGGAAATCCGTCAGGGGCTGCAGTCCGGCGATGTGCTGACGATCAAGGGCCGCGGCGTCACGCCGCTGCGCGGCACGCAGCGCGGCGACCTGCGGGTGGGCGTGCAGGTGCTCACCCCGACCAAGCTCGACCACAAGCAGCGCCAGCTCATCGAGGACTTCGCCACGCGCACCAAGGCGCCCGCGCCGCGGCTCGCCGAGTTCCACCAGGGACTGTTCTCCAAGCTGCGTGACCGCTTCCGGGGCTGAACCGCGATGGCGCTGCACTTCGTGACGCCCGAGGCGACCTCGGCCGCGACCGGCTCCGTGCTCACCCTGACCGGCGCCGAGGCCAAGCACGCGGCGGT
Source organism: Actinomycetota bacterium (assembly GCA_018268515.1). GTDB lineage: Bacteria > Actinomycetota > Actinomycetes > Actinomycetales > Microbacteriaceae > Microbacterium. The sequence goes on along the minus strand of JAFDWK010000010.1, from coordinate 153,270 downwards.
GGTGCGGCGGGTGCGGATCGGCGAGCCGATCACGCTCGGCGACGGTGCAGGCGTCTGGCTGGAGGGCGAGGTCGCCTCCGCCGCGCCCGGTCTCGTCGAGGTGCGGATCCTGACCCGCCGGGAGGACCCGCGGCCGGATCCCGGGATCCTGCTCGTGCAGGCGCTCGCGAAGGGCGACCGCGACGAGCTCGCGGTGCAGGCCGCGTGCGAGCTCGGCGTCGACGGGATCGTGCCGTGGCAGGCCGCTCGCAGCGTCTCCCGCTGGGACGGCGCCAAGGCTGCGAAGGGCAGGGAGCGCTGGGCGACGATCGTCCGGGAGGCCGCGAAGCAGGCGCACCGGTCCTGGATCCCCGAGGTCGCGGACGTCGAGAGCACGGCGGATCTGGCACGCCGGGCGGCGACTCAGCGCGTGCTGATCCTCGATCCGACGGCCCCGACGCGCCTGTCCGGGATCGTGCCGGGCGAGCGCGACATCGTGCTCGTGGTGGGGCCGGAGGGCGGGATCGCGCCCGAGGAGCTCGAGCGCCTCGTCGCTGCAGGTGCGGAGCGCGTGCTCCTCGGCGACACGGTGCTGCGCACGTCCACCGCCGGGCCCGCCGCGATCGCCGTGCTGAACGTGGCGCGCGGGCGCTGGTAGCGGCACGCTCAGTAGACTGGCCCCATGAGCGAACCCTCGATCTTCACGCGCATCCTGAACGGGGAGATCCCCGGCGAGATCCTGCTGGAGACCGATGACGTCTTCGCGATCCGGGACATCAACCCGCAGGCGCCCCTGCACGTGCTCGTGATCCCCAAGTCCGAGCGGTTCCGCGACGTCACCGAGCTCGCGGCCGGGGACCCCGGGCTCATGGCGAAGATGGTCGCCGCGGCCAAGGAGATCGCCGACGAGCACGCGAACGGCGAATACCGTCTCATCTTCAACAACGGCGCGAGCGTCGCGCAGTCCGTGTTCCACGTGCACGCCCATGTGCTCGGCAATCTCGAGGAGAACAAGCTCGTTGGCTTCTGACGACACGGCCGAATCCACGACCTCGGCCCGCATCGAAGTGGACGGGGTCGCGATGGTGCAGCTGCTCGGCCCCCAGGATCGTCTGCTGCGCATGCTCGAGAAGGAGCATCCGGCCGTCGACGTGCTGGTGCGCGGCAACGAGGTGACCCTCACCGGCGAGCCCGCCGCGGTGCGTGCGGCGCGGAAGCTCGTCGACGAGCTGATCGAGCTGACCCGTTCGGGGCATGCGCTCGCGCCCAGCGACGTCGCCCAGTCTGCACGCATGCTGGAGCGGGAGGGCGTGCGCCCGAGCGAGGTGCTCGGCGAGGCGATCCTGTCCACGCGCGGACGGGTGATCCGGCCGAAGACGCTCGGCCAGAAGGAGTACGTCGACGCGATCGATGAGAACACCATCGTGTTCGGGATCGGCCCCGCCGGCACGGGCAAGACCTATCTCGCGATGGCGAAGGCCGTGCAGGCGCTGCAGCGCAAGGAGGTCGAGCGGATCATCCTGACCCGTCCGGCCGTCGAGGCGGGGGAGCGGCTCGGGTTCCTCCCCGGCACCCTCACCGACAAGATCGATCCGTACCTGCGCCCGCTCTACGACGCCCTGAACGAGATGATGGATCCGGAGATCGTGCCCCGCCTGATGGCGAGCGGCACGATCGAGGTCGCCCCCCTGGCGTACATGCGCGGCCGAGCCCAACCGCTTGATGCGCAGGTGCTGACGCCGTCTGGGTTCGTGACGATCGGCTCCCTCGAGGTCGGCGACCTCGTGATCGGATCGAATGGTGAGCCCACGCCGGTCCTCGGCGTCTTTCCGCAGGGGCGCAAACCTGTCTATCGCGTCACCTCTCAGGACGGGGCATCCACGCTGTGCTGCGGAGAGCATCTGTGGACGGTGACGACCCGCGATGACAAGCGCCGCGGGAAGTCTCGTGTGCTGCAGACCAGCGACATGATCGGTCGGCTTTGGCAGAATCACTTCCATCGGTTCGAGCTGCCCGTGGCGCGGCCGGTCCAGATGATCGAACAACCTGTGCCCATGGATCCGTATGCTCTCGGACTTCTGCTGGGGGATGGATCCATCACCTGCAAGACCACCCCGAGCTTCTCCACGGCCGACGTTGAGCTTGTCGAACGCCTCCAGCAGAGCCTCCCCAGTGTGGAAGTGACGCATAAGGACGGGTATGACTATGTGCTCCGGCGTGCCGGAGGAGGGCGCGGCGGAGTCATTGTCACCAACCCCGTGACGGTCGCCATCAGGGAACTGGAGCTGGACGGCACTACTTCATCGACGAAGTTCATCCCGCAGCAGTATCTCCGCAACTCTGTCGATGTCAGGCTCGCGGTGCTGCAAGGGCTGCTCGACACGGATGGCGGCCCCGTGATGCAGCGCGGACGTACGTGTCGGGTCCAGTACACGACGATCTCGCCGCGGTTGCGTGACGATGTCACGCAGCTCGTTCGCTCCCTCGGTGGAGTCGCGTACGTTCGGACGCGAGTCGCCGAGGGGCGTGCTCCCGGATATGCGAACGGGCGTCCGGTGGGACACCAGCACGACGCGTTCGTCATGGACATTCGTCTTCCAGAGGGGATCGTGCCGTTCCGGCTGACTCGCAAGCGCGTCATCTATCAGGCCACCAAGACAGGGCGTCCGCAACGCTATGTCCACGACATCACACCCGAGTGCGAGGCGGAGACGGTCTGCATCCAGGTCGCCGCGGAGGATTCGCTGTACGTCACGGATGACTTCCTCGTCACCCACAACACGCTGAACGACTCTTTCGTCGTGCTCGACGAGGCGCAGAACACCACGCCGGAGCAGATGAAGATGTTCCTCACCCGGCTCGGGTTCGGCACGCGCATGGTGGTCACGGGCGACATCACCCAGATCGACCTGCCGCAGGGCGCTTCCGGGCTGCGCGTCGTGACCCGGGTGCTGAAGGACATCGACGACATCCACTTCTCCCGGCTCACCAGCGACGACGTCGTGCGTCACTCGCTGGTCGGGCGCATCGTGGACGCGTACACGGAGTACGACGAGCAGCGCACGGCCGCCCGGGCCGAGCGCGAGCAGGCATCGGAGTTCGCCAACCGCGCCGAGCGCCGAGCCGGGATGCAGCGCCCCGGCCCCCGAGACCGCATGCCGAAACGAGGCCTGAAATGATCGAGATCAACAACGAGTCGGCCATCGCGATCGATGAGACCGTGCTGCTGCGCCTCACCGAGCGCAACCTGGCCGAGCTGAACGTCAGTGCGGACGCCGACGTCGCCATCGTGCTGGTCGACGAGGGGGCCATGGAGGCGCTGCACGTGCAGTGGATGGACGAGCCCGGCCCCACCGACGTGCTGAGCTTCCCGATGGACGAGCTGCGTCCCGGGACCCTCGACCGGCCGACGCCGCCCGGACTGCTCGGCGACATCGTGCTGTGCCCCCAGGTCGCCGAGGCTCAGGCGGCGACGGCCAAGCACACGCTCATGGACGAGCTGATCCTGCTCACCACCCACGGACTGCTGCACCTGCTCGGCTTCGACCACGCCGAACCCGAGGACGAGAAGGAGATGTTCGGCCTGCAGCGCGAGCTCATCGCCGGCTTCGGCTCCGACGAGCGCTCCCGCGGTCGATGACCCCGATCCTGCTGCTCGCCGGAGCGATCCTGCTCGTCGCGTTCGGCGGCCTCATGGCGGCGATCGATGCCGCCCTGTCCGTGACCTCTCGTGCGGATCTCGAGGAGATGGGATCCGAGGGGCGCAACGCGTCCGCGCTCGCGAGGATCGCGGCGGCTCCGGACCCGCACGCGAACGCCGTCGCCTTCATGCGCGTGTTCGTGGAGACGGCGGCCGCCGTGCTGGTCACGGTCGCGCTCGTGCTGCTGTTCGGGGACCAGATCTGGTGGGCGATGCTCGTCGCCGTGATCATCATGACCGGGACGACGTTCGTGCTCGTCGGGGCGAGCCCGCGCTCGTTCGGGCGACAGCACGCCGACGCGATGCTGCGGGCGTGCGCCCCGACGATCCGCGCCGTCCGGGTGATCCTCGGACCGATCGCCCAGGGGCTCGCCGTGTTCGGCAGCCGGGTCACGCCCGGCACCGGACGGAGCACTTTCGCGAGCGAGGAGCAGCTGCTCAGCATGGTCGACGAGGCCGCCTCGCACGACCTCATCGAGGCCGACGACCGCGAGCTCATCCACTCGGTGTTCGACTTCACCGATCAGTTCGTGCGGGCGGTCATGGTGCCGCGCACCGACATGGTCAGCATCGATGCGACGGCCACGACCTCCGAGGCGATGGACCTGTTCCTGAAGTGCGGGAACTCCCGGATCCCGGTGGTCGACGACGAGGCCGACGACGTGGTCGGCGTCCTGTACCTGAAGGACCTGGTGCTGTACGCCTACCGCGACGACAACAGCTGGCGGGCAGCCCCGGTGCGCCGGCTCGCCCGACCGGCCGTGTTCGTCCCGGAGTCGATGCGCGCCGAGACCCTGCTGCAGCAGATGAAGCGCGAGGCCGTGCACGTGTGCATCGTGATCGACGAGCACGGAGGCATCGCGGGCCTGGTGACCATGGAAGACCTCATCGAGGAGCTCGTCGGCGAGATCGCGGACGAGTACGACCGCCCGAGCGCCGAGGTGGTCGAGCTGGAGCCGGGACGCTACCGCGTGAGCGGCAGGATGAGCCTCGAAGACGTCGGAGAGCTGTTCGGGGTCGAGCTCGAAGACGACGACGTGGATTCGATCGGCGGGCTCCTGGGCAAGGAGCTCGGCCGGATCCCCACTCCCGGCGCGACGGCCGTCGTACGCGGGCTGCTCCTCACCGGCGGCGCCTCGCGGGGCCGCGGGCGCGGCCTGGAACACGTCTTCGTCGAGCGGGCCGAGGAGCCGCTCGCGGAGGATCAGGAGAAGGAGAACCACGATGAGCGATGAGCGCGCCACCGGATCGGAGCCCGTGCACCGCAGCGGCTTCGTGACGTTCGTGGGCCGGCCGAATGTCGGCAAGTCCACCCTCACCAACGCGCTGGTCGGCGAGAAGATCGCGATCACCAGCGCGAAGCCGCAGACCACCCGGCGGGCGATCCGGGGCATCGTGAACCGCCCCGACGGGCAGCTCGTGATCGTGGACACCCCGGGCATCCATCGGCCGCGCACCCTGCTCGGCGAACGCCTGAACGACCTGGTGGAGCAGGTGCTCGGCGATGTCGACGTGATCGGGTTCTGCGTGCCGGCGACGGAGAAGGTCGGCCCCGGGGACCGCCGGATCGCCGCGTCGCTGGACGGCTACCCGCGGGCGAAGAAGATCGCGATCGTCACCAAGGTCGACGTGGCACAGCGCGACGAGATCACCGAGCGTCTCATGGAGGTCGACTCCCTGCGCGAGGACTGGGCCGCCGTGATCCCGCTCTCGGCCCTCACCCCTCTCACTCCAGCAGGCAAAGTGCAGCTGGACGTGCTCGCCGACGAGGTGCTCGCGCTCATGCCGGAGGGCCCGTCGCTCTACGAGGACGATGTGGTCACCGACGAGTCCACCGAGGACCGGATCGCGGAGATGATCCGCGAGGCCGCGCTCGAAGGCGTCCGCGACGAGCTGCCGCACTCGATCGCCGTCGTCGTCGACGACATCGCGCCGCGCGAGGACTCCGACCTCACCGACGTGCACGCGTCGATCGTCGTCGAGCGGGACAGCCAGAAGGCCATCATCATCGGACGCAAGGGCGCCCGGCTCCGAGAGGTCGGGGCGACGGCCCGCGCCGGGATCGAAGAGCTGCTCGGCACGCGGGTGTTCCTCGGACTGCACGTCAAGGTCGCCAAGGAGTGGCAGCGCGACCCGAAGCAGCTGGGCCGGCTCGGGTTCTGAGATGGGCACGGCCGTGCGGCACTGGATCGCCCCGGGCCCGGGTGCGCCCGAGACCTGGCGGCTCACGGACACGGCCGCACCGGATCCGGCACCGGGGGAGGTCACGATCCGGGTGCGCGCCGCGGGGATGAACCCCGCCGACCGCAAGCACGTCGCCACCGCGCGCTCCGGCGTCGAGTTCCCTGTGTCGATCGGCTATGAGGTCTCCGGAGAGATCCTCGCGATCGGATCCGGGACGGTGATCGGATCCGGGCGCGCCGAGGTGGGCGATGAGGTGATCGCCTTCCGGGTGCAGGGCGGCTACGCCACCGCGCTCACCATCCCCGCCGGGAAGGCGTTCCGCAAGCCCCGGCCGCTCTCGCACGCCGAGGCGGCGAACCTGCTGCTGGCGGGCACCACCGCGGCCGAGATGCTCGAGCGGGTGCGGGCGACAGCGGGGGAGACGATCCTCCTGCACGGCGCGTCCGGCGCGGTCGGCGTCTTGGTGCTGCAGCTGGCGGCGATGCGCGGCGTGGCGGTGATCGGCACCACGGGCGAGGCGGGTGCGGACCGGGTGCGGCGCTTCGGCGGGATCCCGGTGCGGTATGGCGCGGGGCTCACGGACCGCGTGCGTGCGCTCGGGATTCCCGTGCACACGGCGCTCGATGCGGTGGGCACGGATGAGGCCGTCGAGGTGTCGGTGCAGCTCGTCTCTGACCGCTCCCGGATCGTCACGATCGCTGCACCGGCGCTGGCCGCCGCGCACGGCTTCGCCGCCATCGCCGGCTCCCAGCCGTCCAGCGCGGTGTTCCGGGACCGGATCCGCGGGGAACTGGTGCGCCTCGCCGACGAGGGACTGCTCGAGGTGCCCCTCGCCGGCACCTACCCGCTCGCCGAAGCCGTCGAGGCCACACGATTCCTCGCCGAAGGGCATCCGGGCGGCAAGCTCGCCCTGATCACCTGAATCCGCCGGCGCCATCCGCTCGCTGGTCGCAGCATGCCGTCACGACGGGCGGGTGACCGCACGACGCGACCGCCGAGCGGGCGTCACCAGCCTCCGGAGGATCCGCCGCCGCCTCCGCCGCCGGAGAAGCCGCCGCCGAACGACCCGCTGGAGCTCGACGACGTGCTCGGTGTAGGGGTCGGGCTGAGCGCGCTGTTCATTCCGCTCAGCGACCCCGCGAAGCTCGCGCCGGTGTACCCGTAGTACCAGCTCGGCGTGATGCCGTCCTGCTCGTACTGCACCGTGAGCACCTGTCCCCATTCGCGCTCCATGCCGAACAGCATCGCGTAGGGCAGCAGCCGCTCGTACAGCACGACGACGTCGACGCTGCCGTCCTGGCGGCGCTCGGCGCCCCGATACGACTGCAGCATCCGGATCCGGTCCGCCTCCGCCAGTCGGATGTACTCGCGCGCCCCGAGCAGGTACTCGCGCGTCTCGGCGCCCTGCGGGGTGAGCACCGCACGGCGCGGCAGCGACGCGAGAAGGGCGATGAGCGCGATCGCGGATGCGACGATCGCGACGACGAAGGCCGCGATCGCCGCGGGGCGCCCCACGGCCATTCCCGGCGCGGCCAGCGCGGTCGCGCCGAGACCCGCCGCGAGTCCGACGGCGCCGAGGGAGATCGCGAGCATGGACCTGCGGCGTGCGAGCAGTCCGCGCTCGAAGGCCGCGGCGCGGGCGGATCCGGAGAGGGTCTTCAGCCGCGTGACGAGCGGATCGTTCGGCACCTCGAGGTAGAGGGTGGTGCCTGCGGGACTGCCCGGGAACAGCGCATACAGCGCCTCCGCGTCGAGGGCATCGGGGGCGATCGACGGATCCAGCAGCTCGAGGACGGGCTTGCTCTCGCCGTCGGAGATGCGGATCGCCTTGCGGACGGCGAGGTGCACCATCTCCGCCGCGTCCGCGACGGGTCGGCGTCCCTCGATCTCGGCGGCGAGGACGGGCGGGAGTGCGTCGGGCACGTCGTACTGCGCCACGACGATCCCGCGTCCGCTGTGGCGGCCCCTCCGGCGCAGCAGCGCGATGCCGAGGATCGGGCCACCGATCGCGAGCACGGCCCCGACTCCGGCGAGGGGGTACGGCGCGACATCCGTCATCGGGTCCGGGATGCGCGCCGGCGCCTGCGCGAACGTGCCCTCCTTCATCGGGAACGCCACCGTGACGCCGGATCCGGCCGGGATGCCGTCCTGCGTCACCGTGAAGGATCCGCCCGGGGCGGCCACCAGCGTGCATGGCGTCGTGGATCCGGCGGGCCCTGTGTAACAGGACGGTGCGCCGAGCATGGCGGCGTCGACCTGCGGGTCGAACGCGAGCGCGGCGGTGAAGTGCGCGATCGGCTGGGTGGAGTTCAGCGGCAGCAGATTCCAGTACCACTCGTCGATCGGCCGGTCGTTCGGACGGTGGACGACGTCGCGCATCGTGTAGCGGATCACGTAGGTGGTGCGCCCGTGCACGAAGACGTCCGGATCGCCGATCTTCAGCTGCCGCTCGCCGTTGTCGGTCTCACTGTCGTCGTAGCGCAGGTTCGCGCCGGCGCCGTCCGTGACGGAGACGACATGCAGCCCGAGCGGGGCGCCGTCGTACCCGGTCGGCAGGCCTCGGATGATGCCGTGGTTCTGATCGAACGCGGGGAAGTCCGCGACCAGCGTCTCGGTCACCGCCAGCGTCGCGCGGCCGTCGGTGTCGCGGCCGAGCAGGTACTGCGCATCCCAGGACGCGTAGGAGAAGTCGTTCGTGTCGGCGAGCGCCGCCGGCGCCGTAAGCAGCGGGGTCAGCAGGAGCGCGAGCACGCCGAGCAGGGCGAGCAGCCGCGCGCGCAGTCGAGCCGTCATGCCAGTCAGACTATCCGGCCGGCCGCCGTCGCCGAACGACCGGTGGACACGGCCTGGTCCTGCCCTTGCGAGGGGCTCTGATCGAGACGGGACATCCTGTCCGAGCACCGGGGTGCCGCGCGCGGCGGGACCGGATCGCCGGCTCAGTGCAGGGCGCTGGTCTCGATGATCGTGCGCAGCGCGGCCTCGTCGTTCGCGATCTCGGTGACGCGCTGCGGGGCGGCGAGCAGCGCCTGCAGCTCCTCCGACAGCGGCAGCTCGATCCCGAGCGCCTCGGTGATCGTCTCGCCGAACTTCTCCGGCTTGGCGGTCTCGAGCACGAGCATCGGCACGCCGCCTTCCACGAAGGAGCGCGCGACCTTCACGCCGTCCGCCGTGTGCGGATCGATGATCGTGCCGCTCTCCGCGTGCACGGCGCGGATGGTGGCGAGCCGGTCGGCGTGCGTGCTGGTGCCGCTGGAGATCCCGAACTCGTCGGCGAAGCGCGGCAGATCCGCGGTGAAGTCGAAGGCGCCGGTGCGGGCGAGGTCGTCCCAGGCGGCGACCACGCGCTGCGGGTCGCGCCCGACGAGGTCGAAGATGAAGCGCTCCAGGTTCGACGCCTTGGAGATGTCCATCGACGGACTCGACGTGGCGAGGGTCTGCGCGGCGCTGCGGGGGCGGTAGATGCCGGTGCGGAAGAACTCGTCCAGGACGTTGTTCTCGTTCGCGGCGAGCACGAGCCGGCGGATCGGCAGGCCCATGCCGCGGGCGAAGAAGCCGGAGAGGATGTTGCCGAAGTTCCCGGACGGCACCGCGAACGACACCTCGAAGCCGTCGCGGTCCGCCGCGTCGAGGCCGTCCGTCGCGCGCAGCCATGCCCAGAAGTAGTAGACGACCTGCGCGGTGATGCGGGCGAGGTTGATCGAGTTGACCGCACCGAGGTGCTGCGAGTTCTTGAAGTCGAGGTCGCCGGCGAGATCCTTGACCAGGTTCTGGCAGTCGTCGAACACGCCGTCGACGGCGATGTTGTGCACGTTCTCGTCCTGCAGGGAGTACATCTGCGCGCGCTGGAAGGGGCTCATCCGGCCCTGCGGCGAGAGCATGAAGACGCTGATCCGGTCTTTGCCGCGCAACGCGTGCTCGGCGGCGGATCCGGTGTCGCCCGAGGTGGCGCCCACGATGTTCAGCACGCCGCCGGTGCGCGCCAGCGCGTACTCGAGCGCCTGGCCGAGGAACTGCATCGCCATGTCCTTGAACGCGAGCGTCGGCCCCTCGGAGAGCCCGACGAGCGTGATCCCGTCGCCGATCGGGGTGAGCGGCACGGGCGCCGCGAAGACCGAGGGAGAGTAGGCGGCCGCACACAGCGCCGCCAGGTCGTCCCGGGGGATGTCTGTGGCGAACAGCCCCAGCACCTCGGTCGCCAGCTGCGCGTACCCGAGCCCGCGCCACGACTCGAGGGTCGCCGCGTCGACGGCGGGCAGTCGCTCGGGAACGAGCAGGCCGCCATCGACGGCCAGCCCCTCCAGCAGCGCCTCGCTGTAGGTCTTCGGCTCCCCGCCACCGCGGGTGGAGATGTACTGCACGAGCTGCTCCTCGATTCTCGGGCGTCTCGGATCCGCTCGTATGCGTGCGGATCCGCGTGCATCGATTCTCGCAGGTCCGTCATCGCCCCGATGCCCCTATGTCACCGTGCTAGCATGGCGGCATGCGCGCAGGCGGTCTGCTCCTTCTTAGCTGCCGCGACGAGTCCCGTTTCTGAGGGCCCCACTCGTCGCGGTGTTCGCGTTGGCCCGCTCACTTTCTGAAGCGACGAGAAGAGCACACCCCTCATGAAGAACAATCAGCGTCCGACCGAGATGCCGATCCACAAGTACCGCCCGTTCCACGAGCAGATCCGCGTCGACCTGCCCGATCGCACCTGGCCGTCCGCGCGCATCACGAAGGCGCCGCGCTGGTGCGCCGTCGACCTGCGCGACGGCAACCAGGCCCTCATCGACCCGATGTCGCCCGAGCGCAAGCGCGTCATGTTCGAGCTGCTGGTCGGCATGGGCTACAAGGAGATCGAGGTCGGCTTCCCGTCGGCGAGCCAGACCGACTTCGACTTCGTGCGCCAGCTCATCGACGAGGATCTGATCCCCGACGACGTCACGATCCAGGTTCTGACGCAGTGCCGTGAGCATCTCATCGAGCGCACCTACGAGGCGATCGCGGGTGCCAAGCAGGCCATCGTGCACTTCTACAACTCCACGAGCGTGCTGCAGCGCGAGGTGGTGTTCCGCTCCGACCGCGAGGGCGTCAAGCAGATCGCGCTCGAGGGAGCGCGGCTGTGCCGCGAGTTCGAGAAGCGGATCCCTGACACCGAAGTGTACTACGAGTACTCGCCCGAGAGCTACACCGGCACCGAGCTCGAGTACGCCGTCGAGGTCTGCAACGAGGTGCTGGAGATCCTGCAGCCGAGCCCCGGCCGCAAGGTGATCATCAATCTGCCCGCGACCGTCGAGATGGCGACGCCGAACGTCTATGCCGACTCCATCGAGTGGATGAGCCGCCACCTGAACCACCGCGAGAACGTGATCCTCTCGCTGCACCCGCACAACGACCGCGGCACCGCGATCGCGGCGGCGGAGCTCGGCTACATGGCCGGTGCGGACCGCATCGAGGGGTGCCTGTTCGGCAACGGCGAGCGCACCGGCAACGTCGACCTCGTCGCGCTGGGGATCAACCTGTTCACGCAGGGCATCGACCCCGAGATCGACTTCAGCGACATCGACCAGGTCAAGCGCACGGCGGAGTACTGCAACCAGCTGCCGGTGCCGGAGCGCAGCCCCTGGGCCGGCGATCTCGTCTTCACCGCGTTCAGCGGATCCCATCAGGACGCGATCAAGAAGGGCTTCGAGGCGATGGCCGCGCAGGCCGAGGCGCGGGGCGTCACGGTCGACGACATCGAATGGGGAGTGCCCTACCTGCCGGTGGATCCCAAGGATCTGGGCCGCTCCTATGAAGCCGTCATCCGGGTCAACTCGCAGTCCGGCAAGGGCGGTGTCGCGTATCTGCTGAAGACGGACCACGCGCTGGATCTGCCGCGCAAGCTCCAGATCGAGTTCTCCGGCGTGGTGCAGGGCAAGACCGACGCCGAGGGGGGCGAGGTCACCAGCGAGCAGATCTGGGAGATCTTCACCGACGAGTACCTGCCCGCCTCGGCCGACGACGCCAAGTGGGGTCGGTTCGAGCTGCTCGGCACCCGAACGAACAGCGACATGTCCGGCGAGGTCATCCTCGACGTGGTGCTGCGCGACGACGAGGAGCGCGTCGAGGCCCAGGGTCGCGGCAACGGCCCGGTCGCGGCGTTCATCGAGGTGCTGCGGGAGCGGGGCTTCGAGATCTCGCTCTACGACTACGTCGAGCACACGCTCTCGACCGGCGGCGACGCCCAGGCGGCGGCGTACGTCGAGCTCCAGGTCGGTGACCAGCGTCTGTGGGGCGTCGGCATCGACGGCGACATCTCCACGGCCTCGCTCAAGGCGATCGTCTCCTGCGTGAACCGCTCCATCCGGGCCAGGGCCGCCGCCGAGGCGGACCTCGTCACCGCTTGAGCGGCCTCCGAAGCTTCTCCGTACCGTCACCCCGTGTGCGGAGGAATCGTCCGCGGCGCATCCGTCCGCGTGACTGCGTCTGCGCCCCGTGCCCGGCAGAACCTGCCGAGCCCGGGGCGCAGACGTGTCTCGCACCCGGCGCCGGGGAGCGAGGACGTGCGAGCGGGACTCGTTCCGGGGTCGTTGAGCCAGGGCGCGCGGAGCGCGACCGAGACGAAACGGGGCGCTCTCGCAGCCCCGGTCCTCGGACTCAGGGCCGGATGATCGGGATCATCCCGGTCTCCGCAGCGACCCGGCGGCGGTGGAGCGCGCGCTGCTCGGGCAGCGACAGGTCGAAGACCACGGCGAGCACCCGGATGACCGCGGTGAGGACGATGCCGATGATCGCTGCGAGCACGATGCCCATGCCGAGAGCGTGCGCGACGACGATGAAGGCGCAGCCGGCGCCGGCGGCGACCGCGTAGAGGGATCCGACGTGCATGATCGAGACCGGAAGGCCCATCAGCACGTCGCGGAGCACGCCGCCGCCGGCGGCCGCGCAGACGCCGATGAACACGGCGGGCACCTCGGGCATCCCGAAGGCGATGGCCTTGCTCGTGCCGAACGCGCCGAACATGCCGATCACGACGGCGTCGAGGCCGACGACCACGGCGTTCAGGCGCTGGAAGACGCCGGCCAGCAGCATGCCGAACAGGGCCGCGCCACCGGCGGTGAGCAGATACCAGTTGCTCTGCAGGGTGGCCGGCGGCTGGCCGAGGAGGGTGTCGCGGATGAGACCGCCGCCCATGCCGATCATGATCCCGATGATCGCGACGCCGAGCAGATCGAGGCGACGCTCGCCTCGGAAACCGCTCGCGAACATGGCGCCCTGCACGCCGCCCAGGCCCACGCCCAGGAGATCGGCCCACAGCGGGATGGTGAAGGTCGGTTCGGTCACAGCTCCATTGTCCTCGGGAGTGGGATGATCGAGGAATGCCCACCTACCGAGACGAAGCGGTGATCCTGCGCACCCACAAGCTCGGTGAGGCGGACCGGATCGTCACGATGCTCTCGCGCGGGCACGGCAAGGTCAGGGCGGTGGCGAAGGGCGTGCGTCGCACCTCGTCGAAGTTCGGCTCGCGGCTCGAACCGTTCATGGTCGCCGACGTGCAGCTGTACCAGGGACGCTCTCTCGACATCGTGCAGCAGGCCGAGTCGCTCGGCTCCTACGGCGCCGACATCGCACTGCACTACGACCGCTATACGGCTGCCAACGCGATGGTGGAGACGGCCGACCGGCTGAACGACGCCGAGGCGACGCCCGAGCAGTACCTGCTGCTCGTGGGCGGTCTGCGCGCCCTCGCCCGTGGCGAGCATGCCGCACGGAGCATCCTGGACTCGTATCTGCTGCGCGTCATGGCCTTGTCGGGCTGGGCGCCGTCGTTCACCGACTGCGCCCGCTGCGCGAGGGCAGGATCGCACACGGTCTTCGTCGCTCAGATGGGCGGGATCGTCTGCGATGAGTGCGCACCGGTCGGCAGCCCGCGCATCTCCGCCACGGCGATCGACGTCCTCCGCGCACTGATGGCGGGGGACTGGGAGCGCGTGGACTCCGCATCCGGTCGCGACACCGCCGCCGCATCCGGTGTCATCGCCGCGTACGCCCAATGGCATCTCGAGCGGGGGATCCGCTCGCTCTCACTCGTGGAAGGAAGCCGGTGAGCCCCAAGCCGTATACGCACAAGGATGCGGTCGCGTACCGCCCGCTGGACTGGACCGGGGCGCAGCCGCCCGTGTTCCCCGCCGTGCCGAATCATGTCGCGATCGTCATGGACGGCAACGGCCGATGGGCGAACCGCCGCGGACTGAACCGCATCGAGGGGCACAAGGCGGGCGAGGAGGTGCTGCTCGACGTCGTGGCCGGAGCGATCCAGGCCGGGGTCAAGCACCTCAGCGTCTACGCGTTCTCGACGGAGAACTGGGCGCGCTCTCCGGAGGAGGTGCGCTTCCTGATGGGCTACAACCGCGATGTACTGCACCGGCGTCGCGACCAGCTCAACGAGTGGGGCGTGCGGATCCGGTGGGCGGGACGCAAGCCGCGGCTGTGGGGTTCGGTCATCAAGGAGCTCGAGTACGCCTCGGAGCTGACGCGCGGCAACGACGTGCTCACGCTCACGATGTGCATCAACTACGGCGGTCGCATCGAACTCGTGGACGCGATGCGGTCGATCGCCGAGGAGGTGAAGGCCGGCCGGATGCGGCCGAGCGCGATCACCGAGAAGGCGATCCGGCGGCACCTGTACATCCCGGACATGCCCGATGTGGACCTGTTCCTGCGCAGCTCGGGGGAGCAGCGCACGTCCAATTTCCTGCTCTGGCAGTCGGCCTACGCCGAGATGGTCTTCCTCGACACGCTCTGGCCCGATTTCTCCCGCGAGGAGCTGTGGCGGGCGATCGGGATCTATCTCTCCCGTGACCGACGGTTCGGCGGTGCTGTGGACGTTCCGGACGCGCTCGCCGGTTCCTGACGTCCGGCTGGTGCCGAGTTCGCGGGTGCTGCGCGGCGCGGCCGCTCCACAGCTGTGCAGCTTCTGTGCAGCGCCTGTGATCGACGGGCTGCCGACCCGGCCGTGACATTGAGGGAAAGGCCAGGGCATTGACGGGATGGCCGGGTCGGTCAGCGGTACGGATTCCGGGATCGCCCCGGCTGTGGTCCCGATGGGCGCGGTGGTGGCCGACGAATCAGTGCCGGCACGCTCCGGTTCTGCCTGACCGTCTCCCTGTGGAGGCGGGTTCAGGCGGCGGGGCGGAGTGGCTGTCGGCACGCTCCGGTCCTGCCAGACCGTCTCCCGTGGAGGGCGGGTTCAGGCGGCGGGGCGGAATCGTCTCGGTGGTGGCGCGATGTCTCCCCATGCGCAGCGCAGGGCGAGGCGCGGGTGCAGCACGACCTGGTGCCCGTCGCGGTGGTGCAGGACGAAGTCTTCTTTGCCGTCGCGGGTGATCGCCCAGCCGCCGTGGTGAAGTTCCATATGGTGGAATCGGCAGAGCAGGATGCCCCGGTCGATGTCGGTGCGGCCCGCATCGCGGGTCCATTCGTCGATGTGATGGGCTTCGGCGTAGGAGGCGGGACGGTCGCAGCCCGGCCATCGGCAACCGCCGTCGCGGATCGCGAGTCCGACCCGCTGCCGCGGGGTGAAGAGGCGGGATTCCCTCCCCGCATCCAGGGGGTTCCCGCAGGAGTCGACGGTGAAGGACACGGTTCCGGCCTCACAGACCCGCCGTTCGGCAACCGATGCCGGCACCGATGCGAGACCGTCCTCGGTGACCGTGACCGTGACCGGGCCGACCGCACCGTCTTGATCGACCGTCTGCACGAGCCGCAGCCCGGCTTGTCGGGTGCCGAACACCGCCGCGGGGTCGGCGAGGGCGCCGGCGCGGATCAAGTCCAGCAGGAGGTCGTAGGCGAGCTGGTCGTTGCTGCGGGTGTCCGCGGTCAGATCCGCGGCCTGAGCCTTCTCGTCGGCGTCGACGAACCGGGGTCCGCCACGGCGCGGACGCAGCGCGGCGGCGAAGATGCTGTCGAGATACGCGCCGCCCTCGTCGTCGAATACCGCGTTGGCGTGGCGGATGCCGTCCTGGTCGAGCCAGGTGCGGAACGAGCGGCGTTCGTACCGGGCAAGGGAACGCGTCTCGGCCCCCTCCGGATCCAGAATGTCCCGGATCGTCCTCGACGACGCCGCGAGCTCTTCCACGGTGCGTCGGGACGCCTCCTCGACGAGCTGCTCCGCCGCGAGCACCCATGCCGCTGCGGCGCCGTCGGGCGGATCACCGAGCCCCCGTTGGATGGCGTCGAACTGGGTGGTGGTGAGCTGCCCGGATCGCAGCGCGGTGCGCAGCACCTCCCGCCACTCCCGCACGCTCGGCGCCTCCACCGGGGGCAGGCCGGACGAATCATCCTCCGGGGCATCCCCGCGGTCAGACGAACGTCCGCCGTCGGGCGAACCTCCGCCATCAGAGGCGTCGCCGTCGCCGCTGGATGGGCCGTCGCCACCAAGCCCCGAGGTGTCGCGGTCGGGTCCGTCATCGAGCAGCGACTCCCCGACCCGCACCCGCCGGGCCGCTTCCCCCTTCGTCATCCCGCCGAGCTCCTGGATCAGTGACGCCGCCGACCGGTGCCCGCGCGACTGCGCCAACCCGGAATGCCCTGCCTCCCGCCTCGAGCGCCGCGCGATCACCCCGGCGCAGATCACCTGGATCTGCTCCACAAGCCGGCCAAGATCCCCGGCCTCCTGAAAGGTGGCGACCGCTTCCGCATCACCGAGGACCTCGATCACCGCCTGCACGTCGGACGTGCTCGATCCCGCGCGGATCCGCCCGGTCAGGGTCGGGATCAGCGCTGCGATCGCATCCAACGTGCTCATGACCCCATCCTGCTCCGGGCCACCGACATTCGAACCCCAGATCAGCCGCCTTTTCCAAATGGGGGACAAACTCGTCCATGAGCCCGCCTGTGGAGGACGAACAAGCCTCGCTCACCTGTCTCCAATGGCCCCTTCGAGCGCTCCGAAACGGCAACACGCGACAGGCGACGGGGCAAGCAACCGGTCGCCGCCCTCACTCCGCCGCACAGTGCTTCCCCAGGCGCGGACGCACCTCCGTATCTCGCATTGCCATAGACTGGAGCCCGCGAAGGGGAGTATCCCGACTTCACGCGATCGTCATCACGAGGCCCGCTGCCGGGCTTCCGGGCGCGTGACGCTTTCGAGCGGGGAGAGACTTTCAGTCTTTGACCGACCCTTCGAAAGGCCCTCGTGGACGTCCCCGTCTGGTTCGAAATCGTCTCGCTCGCTGTCCTGCTGCTGATCCTGATCGGCGACCTGCTGATCGTGCGCTGGCGCCCGCACATCCCCTCCACCAGGGAGTCCACCCTCTGGGTGGTGTTCTACGTCGTCCTCGCCCTCGGCTTCGCCGGACTCCTGCTCGTCGTCGCGGGTGCAGGGCACGCCGGCGAGTTCCTCACCGGCTGGGCGCTCGAGTACAGCCTCTCGATCGACAACCTCTTCGTCTTCGTGCTGATCATGGCTCAGTTCTCGGTGCCGCGGAAGCTGCAGCAGGAGGTGCTGATGGTCGGCATCATCATCGCCCTCGTGCTGCGCGGGATCTTCATCGTGCTGGGCGTCACGATCATCGAGAACTTCGCGCCGGTGTTCTATCTCTTCGGCGCCTTCCTGATCTGGACGGCGATCCGCCAGGCGATGCCGGAGACGGAGCAGGAGGATGAGACCGCCGCGAAGGAGGGCTTCGCGGTGCGCCTGGTGCGCCGGATCATCCCCGTCAGCGACGAGTTCGACGGCCCGAAGCTGCGCACCATGGTCGACGGCAAGCGGGTGTGGACCCCGATGATCATCGTGTTCGTCACGATCGGGGTCACGGATCTGATGTTCGCGATCGACTCGATCCCGGCGATCTTCAGCATCACGCAGAACAGCTTCCTGGTCTTCACCGCGAACATCTTCGCGCTCATGGGGCTGCGGCAGCTCTACTTCCTGCTCGGCGACCTGCTCGACCGGCTGCGGTACCTGCACTACGGCATCGCGGTGATCCTCGCGTTCATCGGCGTCAAGCTCGTGCTGCACGCGATGCACGAGAACAGCGTGCCCTTCATCAACGGCGGCAAGCCCATCGAGTGGGCGCCGGACGTGCCGATCTGGCTGTCGCTGACCGTGATCGTCGTCGCGATGCTCGGCGCCACCGGGGCGAGCCTGATCGCCTCGGGGCGCGAGAAGCGCCGCGAGCGCGCCCTCGCACAGTGACCCGCGAGCGCCCAGGGTGGGTGGGAAACACCCACCCTGACCGGGGGTAAACTCGTCCGCATGCAGGCGGTGCTTCTCCTTAGCAGCCGCGGCGAGACCTCGATCTAGGCCTTCCTCGCCGCGGAGTCTCGCCCTGTCTTCATGGGACACGGCCGCACCACTACCCAGGAGAAGCAACGCATGAACGACGCATCCCCCCGGCCCCGCACGCTGGCGGAGAAGCTCTGGGACGACCACCTGGTCGTCAAGGGCGCCGACGGCGAACCGGACCTCATCTACATCGACCTGCACCTCGTGCACGAGGTCACCAGTCCCCAGGCCTTCGACGGGCTGCGGTCGGAGGGACGCCCGCTGCGCCGCCTCGACCTGACCATCGCCACCGAGGATCACAACACCCCGACCCTGGCGATCGACAAGCCCATCGCCGACCTCACCAGCCGCACCCAGATCGAGACGCTGCGCCGCAACGCCGAGGAGTTCGGCGTGCGCCTGCACTCGCTGGGCGACGCCGAGCAGGGCATCGTGCACGTCGTCGGACCTCAGCTCGGCCTGACGATGCCGGGCATCACCGTGGTCTGCGGCGACTCGCACACGTCCACGCACGGCGCGTTCGGGGCGATGGCGTTCGGCATCGGCACGAGCGAGGTCGAGCACGTGATGGCCACGCAGACGCTTCCGCTGAAGCCGTTCAAGACCATGGCGATCAACGTCGAGGGGACGCTCCGCCCGGGCGTCACCGCGAAGGACATCATCCTCGCCGTGATCGCCAAGATCGGCACCGGCGGCGGGCAGGGCTACGTGCTCGAGTACCGCGGCAGCGCCATCCGCGCCCTCTCCATGGAGGGGCGCATGACGATCTGCAACATGTCGATCGAGGCGGGCGCCCGCGCGGGAATGGTCGCCCCGGACGAGACGACCTTCGCCTACGTGCAGGGCAAGCCGCACGCGCCGCAGGGCCAGGACTGGGAGGACGCCGTCGCGTACTGGCGCACGTTGCCGACCGACGAAGGCGCGACCTTCGACGCCGAGGTGTTCATCGACGCCGACACGCTCGAGCCGTTCGTCACCTGGGGCACCAACCCGGGCCAGGGCAGCTCGCTGTCGTCCACGGTCCCGGATCCCGCCGAGATCGCCGACCCGAACGAGCGCAGCGCCGCCGAACGCGCACTGGAGTACATGGATCTGACCCCGGGCACTCCGCTCAAGGATGTGAAGGTCGACGCCGTCTTCATGGGCTCCTGCACGAACAGCCGGATCGAGGATCTGCGCGCCTTCGCATCGGTCATCAAGGGCAAGAAGAAGGCCGACGGCGTGCGCGTGATGGTGGTCCCCGGATCCGCCCGTGTCCGCCTGGAGGCGGAGGCCGAGGGCCTGGACAAGGTCTTCACCGACTTCGGCGCCGAGTGGCGCTTCGCCGGGTGCTCGATGTGCCTGGGCATGAACCCCGACCAGCTGGCTCCGGGCGAGCGCTGCGCGTCGACGAGCAACCGCAACTTCGAGGGCCGGCAGGGCAAGGGCGGGCGCACGCACCTCGTGTCGCCCCTCGTCGCCGCGGCGACGGCCGTGCGCGGCACGCTGTCGATCCCGAGCGATCTGGACGCTTCGACAGGCTCAGCGACCGGCGCAGAAGAAGGGACCAACTGATCATGGAGAAGTTCACCACCCACACCGGCGTCGCCGCCCCGCTGAAGCGCTCCAACGTCGACACCGATCAGATCATCCCCGCGGTCTTCCTGAAGCGCGTCACCAAGACCGGCTTCGACGATGCGCTGTTCCACGCCTGGCGGCAGGATCCGGAGTTCGTGCTGAACCAGGAGCCGTTCCGGAAGGCCTCGGTGCTCGTCGCCGGGCCCGATTTCGGCACCGGATCCAGTCGCGAGCACGCCGTCTGGGCGCTGCGCGACTACGGCTTCCGCGTGGTGCTGAGCCCGCGCTTCGCCGACATCTTCCGGGGCAACTCCGGCAAGCAGGGACTGCTCGCCGCGACCGTCGATGAGGCCGACATCGAGCGGATCTGGGCGAAGATCGACGAGGATCCGGGCCGGGAGATCACCGTCGACCTGGAGGCTCGCACCGCCACGATCGGCGACTTCCAGACCTCCATCGGGATCGACGATTACACTAGGTGGCGGCTCCTCGAAGGGCTCGATGACATCGGGCTCACCCTGCGCAATGAAGACAAGATCGCGCAGTTCGAGGCCCGCCGCGAGTCGTGGCGGCCACGCACGCTTCCTGTTCTCTGAATCGGACGCGGCCGTGAGCCTAGGGCACCCGCCCGGCGGCTCCGGCCGCGCCCGTTCCACAAGAAGAGGCCCTGAATGACGACACCGCTGCACGATACGAAGACCGGGCCGAAGCCCACCGGCGACGTCCTGGCGATCCGCGGCGGACGGCCCCTGTACGGCCGGGTGGACGTGAAGGGCGCGAAGAACCTGGCGACCAAGGCCATGGTCGCCACCCTTCTCGGTGAGACCGCGAGCACACTGCGCGACGTCCCCGATCTCAGCGATGTCGCGGTGGTGCGGTCCCTGCTCGAGGTGCACGGTGTGCGGGTGAGCGAGGGCGACGAGCCCGGCGCCCTGGTCTTCGACCCGAGCGAGGTCGAGTCGGCGCACTTCGAGGAGATCGATGCGCACGCCGGCGCCTCGCGGATCCCGATCCTGTTCTGCGGCCCCCTGCTGCACCGCCTCGGTCAGGCGTTCATCCCCGATCTCGGCGGCTGCCGCATCGGCGACCGTCCCATCGACTTCCACCTCGACGCGCTGCGCAAGTTCGGCGCCGTCGTCGAGAAGCTGCCCAGCGGCATCCGTCTCTCGGCCCCGAACGGGCTCAAGGGCGCGAGCATCCACCTGCCCTACCCGAGCGTGGGGGCGACCGAGCAGGTGCTGCTCACCGCCGTGCGCGCACAGGGTCAGACCGAGCTGCGCAACGCGGCCATCGAGCCCGAGATCATGGATCTCATCGCGGTGCTGCAGAAGATGGGCGCGATCATCTCCTACGAGCCCAACCGCGTCATCCTCATCGAGGGCGTGGACACGCTGCGCGGCTACGACCACCGCTCGATCTTCGACCGCAACGAGGCCGCGTCCTGGGCGTGCGCTGCGCTCGCGACCGACGGCGAGATCTTCGTCGGCGGGGCGAAGCAGCAGGAGATGCTGACCTTCCTCAACGTCTTCCGCAAGGCGGGCGGCTGGTTCGACGTCCGTGAGGACGGGATCCTGTTCCGCCGCGACGGTGCGCTGAAGCCGGTGATCGTCGAGACGGACGTGCACCCCGGCTTCATGACGGACTGGCAGCAGCCGCTCGTCGTCGCGCTCACCCAGGCCGAGGGCCGTTCGGTCGTGCACGAGACCGTGTATGAGAACCGGATGGGCTTCACGCAGGCCCTGGTGAAGATGGGTGCGGACATCGTGGTGCACCCGCACGGTCTGCAGGACGGCCCGCGTCGCGTCGCCCGCCGCGACCTCGAGCAGGCGGCGGTCATCACCGGGCCGACTCCGCTGCACGGTGCCGACATCGTCGTGCCGGACCTGCGCGGCGGCTACAGCCACGTGATCGCGGCGCTCACCGCGACCGGAGAGTCGCGCGTGTCGGGGGTGGACATCCTCAGCCGCGGCTACGAGAAGTTCCTCGACAAGCTCACCGCGCTCGGCGCCGACTTCGACGTGATCGGCTGAGATGCGCGCGACCGCCGAGAAGACCCGCCCGAGCCTGTTCTGGTTCCTGGCGGTCTTCGTGGTGCCGTTCGTCTCGTTCCTCGCCAAGATCCGCATCCGCGGTGAGGACAAGCTGCCCCGCTCGGGCGCTTTCGTGATGGCGCCGAACCACTACTCGGAGTTCGACCCGCTCATCGTCGCGGTCACGATCTGGCGGCTCGGGCGCGCACCGCGCTTCATGGCGAAGGAGAGCCTGTTCCGGGTGCCCGTGCTGGGCTGGGCGC
Source organism: Actinomycetota bacterium (assembly GCA_018268515.1). Classification (GTDB taxonomy): domain Bacteria; phylum Actinomycetota; class Actinomycetes; order Actinomycetales; family Microbacteriaceae; genus Microbacterium. The sequence continues at coordinate 131,307 of JAFDWK010000010.1, read as the reverse complement.
TGCGCGGCACGGGAATGATCCCCGTCGCCCGGGCGACCTCGGTCGCGGCCGCGAAGCAGACGATCGCGCAGTCGAACGAGCTCGTGGAGCACGGCCGGGGCGTGATCGTGTATCCCGAGGGAACGCTCACGCGCGACCCGGATCTGTGGCCCATGCGCGGCAAGTCGGGCGCCGTCCGGCTCGCCCTCGCCGGCCGGATCCCGCTGATCCCGATGGCGCAGTGGGGCACGCAGAACATCATGGGCCGGTACCAGAAGGGGCTCAGCCTCTGGCCGCCGCGCAAGAAGATCGACGTCGTGATCGGGGATCCGGTCGACATCTCCGACCTGTACGACCGCGCCGGCGAGAACGCCGCGCTCGTGGAGGCCACGGATCGGCTCATGACCGCGATCACGGCCCTCCTGGAGGACCTCCGCGGCGAGAAGGCCCCCGCCCAGCGCTGGAACCCGGCCGAGCACGGACAGAGGGAGACGGGGCGTCTTGACTCCTAGGACTGCACCGCGCACCGCGTCGATCCCGCTCGGTCCGCGCGTCACGGTGATCGGGGCCGGCAGCTGGGGGACCACCTTCGGCAAGATCCTCGCCGATGGCGGCGCACAGGTGACGATGTGGGCGCGCCGGCAGGAGCTGGCCCACGAGATCGCCGAGGCCAAGCGCAACTCCCAGTACCTCGCCGGCATCAACCTGCCGCGTTCGATGACCGCCACGCACCATCTCGTGGAGGCGGTCCAGAGTGCCGAGCAGGTGTACCTCTCGGTCCCGAGTCAGACCCTGCGGGAGAACCTCAAGGCACTGCGCCCGCTGCTGCGGGACTCGGACGTCCCCGTGGTCAGCCTCATGAAGGGCGTCGAGAAGCGCACCGGGCTGCGGATGAGCCAGGTGATCGAGGAGGAGCTGCGCTGCGATCCCGATCGCATCGCGGTGGCGAGCGGGCCGAACCTGGCTCTCGAGATCGCCCGCGAGCAGCCGACGGCCGCCGTGATCGCGTCGAACAGCCAGGAGACGGCCGACATCGTCGCGCGCACCGCGCGCAACCGCTACTTCCGCAGCTTCGTGAACACCGACGTGATCGGCACGGAGTTCGGCGGCGTGCTGAAGAACCTCATCGCCGTGGCGATCGGCATCGTCGACGGCGTCGGGTACGGCGAGAACACCAAGGCGTCGATCATCACCCGCGGGCTGGTCGAGATGACCGATTTCGCGGTGGCGAACGGCGCGCAGCCGGGCACCCTTCAGGGTCTCGCCGGCCTCGGCGACCTGATCGCGACGTGCCAGTCGCCGCTCAGCCGCAACAACACGGCCGGGCGCCTGCTCGGTCAGGGATACAGCTTCCAGGACGTGGTCAAGCAGATGCAGCAGACGGCCGAGGGACTCGCGTCCGTCGCGCCGATCCTGCAGCTGGCCCGCGCCGCCGGCGTGGAGATGCCGATCGTCGAGCAGGTGAAGATGGTGCTGGACGGCGCCATGGATCCGCGCGACATCGCCCCCCATCTGACCACCGACGACGACACCCCGCAGGGGGAAGGGACGGGCAATGGACAAGCAGACGGTGGTGGTGCTCTTCGGAGGGCGCTCCAGCGAGCACTCGATCAGCTCCGCAACGGCGGGCGGGGTGCTGCGCGCCCTTGACCGGGAGCGCTATGACGTCATCCCTGTCGGGATCACCCGGTCCGGCGCGTTCGTGCTCGAGGACGACGACCCCGAGAAGTTCCCGCTCGACGCGGCGCACCTGCCGGAAGTGGTCGACAACGGCACCCGCATCCAGTGGCCCGAGCCCGGAGGGATCCGCACACTGCGGGTGACCCGCGCCGACGGCGCGGTGCACGACCTCGGCCCGATCGACGTGGTGCTGCCGCTGCTGCACGGTCCGCATGGCGAGGACGGCACGCTGCAGGGCTACTTCGACACGCTCGAGGTGCCGTACGCAGGCGGCGGGGTGCTGGATTCCGCGCTCTGCATGGACAAGCACTTCATGAAGGTCGCGCTGCAGGCCGCCGGCATCGCCGTCGCCCCCTGGATCACCGTGCGCGCGCGGCAGTGGGCGGAGGATCCGCAGGGTGTCCGCGCCGCGGCAGCCGAGCTCGGATCCCCGCTGTTCGTGAAGCCGGCCCGTGCCGGCTCCAGCGTCGGCGTGTCCAAGGTGTCCGATCCCGCCGAGTTCGACGAGGCGATGCGCATCGCCCTCGCTGAGGACGACAAGGTGCTCGTGGAGACCGGCGTCGTCGGGCGCGAGATCGAGGTCGCGATCCTCGAGGGCGCCGAGGGGCCGCGCGCATCGGTGCCGGGCGAGATCGTGCTGACCTCGCGGGGCTTCTACGACTTCGAGGGCAAGTACCTGGGCGGCGACGGCGTGGAGGTGGTCTGCCCGGCCGAGCTCACCGATGCCGAGATCGCCGCGATCCAGCAGACCGGCGTTCAGGCGTTCGAGGCGGTCGACGGCCGCGGACTCGCGCGGGTCGACATGTTCCTCGCCGCCGACGGAACGCTCGTGGTGAACGAGCTGAACACGATGCCCGGCTTCACGCCGATCTCCATGTTCCCGAAGTGCTGGATCGCGTCGGGGCTCAGCTACCGCGACCTCATCACGGAGCTGATCGAGGCGGGTGTGCGCAGCTGATCGCGGTGCGGGCCTGAGGGGCGGCCTTCCCTGGTCGGCCGACGCCCGGGGAGGGCGTCTAACCTTCTTCGAGCAGTCGTGCGAGCGTGCGCGCGCCGGAACGGCGGGAGAGCAGCGCCGTGATCACGGTGTTCAGGGCGCGCGCGTTCTCGTCGTCCGCGCTGAGCGCCGCCTGGATCCGGGTGTGGTCGATCGCGCGTTCGCCCGCCGCGTGCCGGGTGTCGGCGTACGCGTCCAGCTCGGTCTCCGCGGCACACTGGCGCAGGACCGCGGTCAGGGCCGCAGACAGGGCGAACGCATCCTGGAACCCGACGTTGAGGCTGGCGCCGCCGGCGTTGAAGACGTGTGCGGCGTCGCCGGCGAGCAGCAGCCTGCCGCTCCGGTAGGCGGTCGCGAGTCTGCAGTTGCCCACCACGCTGCGTGCGTTCGAGGCGTCGGCGAAGGGCAGATCCGTGCCGAGGACACGGCGCAGGCTCGCGCGGAGCTCCTCGACAGGCAGGGGATCCTGCGCGGCGGTGTCGCCGCGGGTCTCGCGCGTGCTGATCAGATAGAGGTCGCGCGGGGCCGTCCTGTCCAGGGCCGCGGCCGGGGCGATCGAGAACGACCCGCCCGGCATGCGCTGCGGGTGCATCGCCGAGACCGGCCCGACGCCGGGGATGTCGAAGCCGCCCCGGGTGCGTGAGATCCGTCCGCGCGGGATGGTCACGCGGGCGATCCGGGAGATGTCGTCATCGGTCAGGCCGGGGAACGCGATGCCGGCGGCGTGGCGTACGAGGCTGTGTGCGCCGTCGCAGCCGATCGCATAGTCGGCCGTCATCGTGAGTGCCGAGCCGTCGTGGCGGATCTCGAGCCTCGCCGCGTCCTCACTCTGTGCGACCGTAGTGACCTCGTGTCCGCGCAGGATCTCGGCGCCGAGGCGTGTGGCACGCGTCTCCAGCAGCTGCTCGAGCCGGCGCTGCGGTACAGGCAGGATGTGCAGCGGCCCGCGCAGGCCCAGGCGCAGCACGAGCGGGCCGAAGGAGAAGCGCGGCACTGCGAGGACGCGGAGACGCGTATCCTTCAGCACACCGCGGCGCGCGAGATCGACAGCGGATCGCCCGACGACGCCGTTCGCGCGGGGCGCGTCGGAAGCGGCTTCGGAGCGTTCCAGCACGATCACCCGGATCCCGCTGCCGGCCAGCTCTCCGGCCAGCAGCAGACCGACCGGTCCCGCGCCGACGATCGCGACTTCTGGTCGTGACGTGCGCGACTCGGTGACCATGGCGCCAGTCTGTGACGACGGGTCGCCGCACGTCAACCGATCGGGTTCGCCGTCGTCGTCTTGTGCGGCGCTCCGCGGAAGGGCATTCTGGCGCTCTGCGGAACACTCTCCGAGGGAGGATGCGGTGGACATCAATGCGTTGACCGCGTTCCTCTCGGTGGTCCAGCACCGGCATTTCGGCCGGGCGGCGGCCGAGCTCGGCGTGACGATCTCCGCGATCAGCAAGCGGGTGCAGCGACTGGAGACGGAGCTCGGCATCCCGCTCATCGAGCGCGATTCGGGCGGCGTCATCGGGCTCACCGCCGCGGGACGCCGGTTCGTCCAGTTCGCGCCGCGGGTGCTGGAAGCCGCGCAGGCCGCTCAGCTCGCAGCCGTCGCCGAGCCCACGACGCGCCTGCGGGTGGCGGTTCCCGCCGGGGTGGACGCGGTCGCCCCGCTCATGCCGGCCGCGCTCGCAACGCTCGAACTCGCTCTGTCGCATGCCCATGCCGGCGTGGGCGTCGTTCTCGTGCCCACCCTTTTCGGACGTCTGGATCCGGATCTGGTCGAGGGAGCGGTGGATGCGGTGCTCACCTTCGGGGTCTCCGAGACTCCGGGCGTGACCTCGACACGGCTCGGGGAACTGAGGCGCGTAGGTCTTGTCCCCACAGGCCATCCGTACACCTATCGGCACAGCGTGCCGGTGGCAGAGTACGCCCACCAGCCGCTGCTGTACACGCCGGAGCTGCCGGCGAGCTACATGGATCCGTTCGTGCTGGCCGATGTCCGTCCGCTCGCGCAGGCTTCCCTGGTGCGCCTGGCCGCATCACGGACCTCCGACGTCGCGGGGCAGCTGCTCACCGGAGCGGGGATCACGGTGATTCCCGCAGCCCTGGCCGCCGCGCTCCCTCCCGCCCTGCGAGCGGTCGCTCTGGACGGCGTGCCGGCGTGCTGGTACTACATGCACCATAGGTCCACCGACGCGAGGCCGGAGCTTCTCGCCATGGTCGCGCTGTTCGTGGACTTCACGGAGACGATCACCCGCGCGGCGCATTCCCGCCCGCGTTGATCCGCCCCGCGGCCGGGCCTGTTTCCCGCGCGGAAACGATCCGGCATGCCGGATCGGCCGCTGGTAGAACGGGAGCATGCCGCACGATGCGGCGTGTGGAAGGGGGCGGGAATCATGCGCAGGGTGTATCTCGTGCTCGCCTGGCTGGTCGCCGCGGGCGTGGTCGTGCAGGTTGCGGCGATCGCCTTCGCGAAGGTCGGTGAGGATCATCTGGTCGACAGCGGTGGGGTGATCGACAAGGCGTTCGTGGAGAGCGCGCAGGGCGGGACGACGACGTTCGTCGGGGTCGAGGGCGAAGCGGTGCATGCGATGAACGGCATGATGGTGCTGCCGGTGATCGCGCTGCTGCTGTTCATCGCGTCGTTCTTCGTACGGGGAAGGGGGCCGAAGCTGTGGGCGCTGCTCGTCGTGGGGCTGGTGGCGCTGCAGATCGTGATCGCGTTCTCCATGTTCGACCTGCCGTACCTCGGCATCCTGCACGGCGTGAACGCGCTGGCGATCCTGCTGGTCGCGATCGTGACGGCACTGAAGGCGCGACGGACCCCGCCCCGGCACGAGACCGTGCCGACCGCCGCGGGGACGGCGGCGACAGCGGCCTCTGCGGGAACCGAGCCCAGGGATGCCGTCCAGGCGTAGCGTGCTGCGAGGCTTCGTGATCGGCGCGGCCTCGACGGCCGTCGCGGGCCTGGGGGCGGTGCTGTGGAGTCGCACATTGATCGGGGAGCACTCGGTCCTGACGATGGGTGGTCACCCGATGGGCGGGATGCGGGGCCTGGCAGGCGGCCCGGTCAGCGTCGAGACGCTCACCGCCGACCCGCATCGGGCCGCCGACGTGCGTGTGCGGCTCACGGCCCGCCGGGAGCACATCAGGATCCGCGGCGGGCGCACGGTGGACGGCTTCACGGTGAACGGCGCGTCGCCCGGACCCGTGCTGCGCGCTCGGCAGGGGCAGCTCGTCGAGGTGGAGCTCGTCAACGAGACGGTCTCCGACGGCGCCACCCTGCACTGGCACGGCGTGGAGGTGCCGTGCGCGGCCGACGGCGTCGCCGGGGTCACCCAGAACGCGGTGCGACCGGGGGAGACGTTCCTGTACCGGTTCGTCGCGACGCACCCCGGCACGTACTGGTACCACTCGCACCAGGTCTCGCATGAGCAGGTCGTCGGAGGCCTCCTCGGTGCGGTGGTGATCGAATCGGATGCGGATCCCGCGCCGATGGTCACGACCGACGTCGTCGCCGTGCTGCACCTCTACGACGGTCAGCACACCCTGAACGGCGAGGTGGCGGATCTGCCTGTGACGGCGGCGCCGGGCGCGACGGCGCGGGTGCGCGTCGTCAACACCGACAACGGATCCGCGTCGGTATGGTCGGCCGCCTCGTTCCGCGTGGTCGCGGTCGACGGACGCGAGTGGCACGAGCCTGGGGACGTGTCGGGACGCATGGTCGTCGTGCCCGCGGGAGGACGCGCCGACATCGTCCTCACCGCGCCGGAGACGGGCGCGGTCCGATTGCATACGGGCGGGGCGCTCAGCGTGATCCTCGGTGACCCGGCGACGACGCCCGTACGCGCCGAGCAGCCCTCTGAGGCGCTCGACCTGCTCGCCTACGGCACGCCGGCGCCCCTCGGTTTCGACCCGCAGCGCGCCAACCGCACCTTCGACTACATCATCGGCCGCCGCGTCGGCTTCATCGACGGCCGGCCGGGCTGGTTCTGGACGATCAACGGCCGGATGTACCCCGACGTGCCGATGTTCGAGGTCGCGGAGGGGGACGTCGTGCGGATGCGGATCCGCAACGACAGTTCCGAGGTTCACCCGATGCATCTGCACGGCCACCATGTGGCGGTGCTGTCCCGTGACGGCCGCGTCGCCACCGGGGCGCCGTGGTGGGCCGACACGATCGGCGTGCAGCCCGGGGAGTCGTATGAGATCGCGTTCGTCGCCGACAACCCCGGCATCTGGGCCGATCACTGCCACGACCTGCCGCACGCGGTGGACGGGCTGATCGCGCATCTCGCCTATGCGGGCGTGACCACGCCGTTTCTGATGGACGGCTCGTCTGCGAATCGCCCCGAATGATCCGAGCGGATCCGGGACGAGAAGAAAGGACAGGGACATGACCGGCACGTCACGGACGGCGACGACGATCGCGATCGGCGCGGTCGGAGGTCTCGCCTGGGCCGCGTCGATGCGCGGGATGATGGCGCAGCTGGCGGGGTTCGAGTCGGAGTTCCACTGGCTGGGGACGTTCGTGTTCATCCTGATACCGGGCACCGGCATGGGGGCGCTCCTCGGATGGGCGTTCGCGCGGCGGATCGCAGGCCGGACGCGGGGAGCGGCGTGGCTGGCGCTTGCGCCTATCGCGATGCTGGCGGATCCGGCCACGCTGCCGCTGCTCGGCGCCTTCATCGGCGCCGGGTTCCTGTTCTCCCGTCGGAGCCGGCGCTGGGTGCGGCTGCTCGCGGGGATCCCTTCGCTGATCCTGCTGATCGGCGTGCCGGTCGCCGCCGCGTTCGTGGTCGGCATGACCACACCGCACGACGCATGGCTGACGATTCAGCTGGCCACGCTCATCTGGATCCCGGCGATCGCGGAGATCCTGCTGCAACGTCCCTGGGACGACGTGGATCCGCAGCCGACTGCTCAGGCCGACTCGACGCTCATCCGCGTGGAGCACGAGAGCGCGGCCTGACGCGGGAGTCGGTGAGGGCGCGTCAGTTCGTCGGGGTCGGAGCGGGCGTGGCTGTGTCCGCGCCGGGCCGCGCCGTGCACTGGTGCGTGGCGGGGATCGTGGCGATCGCCGCGGCGAGGCTCTTGTTGCCGATGACGTCGTTGGCGCTCACGCCCTTGTTCGGCTCGTCGGGCTTGCTGTTGATGTACAGCTGCACGGCGGGCTTGCGCCCGTAGGTGGTGAGCGTCAGATACGGACTCTTCGAATCGTCCACGAGCCAGTCGATGCCCTGCAGCGAGATGCACTGCAGGGTGCTCGTCGGCTCCGCCTCGGGCAGACCGCAGGTGAGCAGCACGACCGCCGGATCGCCCCAGGCCGCTGTCGACTGGGCGTCGGTCCAGCGCCGGTCGTGCCCGTCGATCGACGGCACGTTCGTCAGCCGCACCGTCACATCGGCGCAGCGCGGGTCGTTCGCGTCGTCCGCGGGGTTCAGGTGCACGGTCGAGCTGCATCCCGCCAGCAGCCCCGCCGCGAGCACGAGGACGGTGGCGACGGCGAGACGACGGGGCATCCCTCCAGGCTACCGTTGAGAGCATGGTGGACCTTTCAGCTCCGGGATCCGACGCGGCCGCGGACGGATCCGGATCCGACGACCCGACGATCGGCGAGGTGAGCGAGGGCCGCGTACTGCGCACGATCCTGGCGCGCACCCCCGCGGGGGCGGACGCGCTGCTCGGACCGGGTGACGACGCGGCCGTGATCGCGGCGCCATCCGGATCCGTCGTCGCGACCACCGACACGCTCGTCGAGGGGCCCGACTTCCGCGCGGCGTGGTCCAGCGGCTACGACCTGGGCTGGAAGTCGGCGGCGGTCAACCTCGCCGACGTCGCGGCGATGGGGGCGCGGCCCACCGCGCTGCTCGTGGCGCTCGCGGTGCCGAAGGACCGACGGCTGTCGTTCGTGTCGGCCCTCGCCGACGGCTTCCGCGACGCCTGCGCCGCGCTGGCGCCCGGCTGCGCGGTGGTCGGCGGCGACCTGACGGTCTCGGCGACCCTCATGATCGCGGTCACCGCCTTGGGCGACCTGGAGGGCCGCGCGGCGGTCACGCGGGCCGGAGCACGGGTGGGTGACGAGGTCGCACTCGCCGGGGAGATGGGCCACGCCGCGCACGGCCTGTCCGTGCTGTTCCGGCGCTTCCACCCCGACGGGGCGGCGATCCCCGTCGACGCCGCCGCGCTGGCCGCGGGCGAGGCCGATGCGATCGCGGCGCAGCTGCGTCCGGTGCCGCCGATCGGGCTGGGGCCGGTCGCCGCGATCGCCGGTGCGACGGCGATGATGGACGTCTCCGACGGCCTCGCCCTGGACGCCGGGCGGATGGCCGAGGCCTCGGGCGTGACGATCGCCCTGGAGCAGGCGGCGCTCGGTGCGCACCCGCGCCGCGCACTGGGCGGCGGCGAGGATCATGCGCTGCTCGCGACGTTCCCCGCAGGGACGCTGCCGCCGGGCTTCCGCCGGATCGGAGCCGTCCTCGCGGCCGTGCCCGACGCCCCGGTGCTGTGCGATGGCGAGGCGGTGGGGCCGCTCGGCTGGGACCCGTACCGCGACGCCGGCGCCGACGTCGCGCGCTGATCGTCAGGTCGCGGCCGGCTCCGCCCACCACAGGGCGGTGTCGCCGTACACCTTCTCTCGGATGAGCGCGAGACCGGCGCCCGCGAGATCCGGCGGTGCGGAGCGCTTCGCACGCTCGATGACCACGATCGCGTCGGGGGAGAGCAGCGGTGCGAGCGCCACCAGATCCGCCGTCATGTCCTCGTCGGACAGGTCGTACGGCGGATCGGTGAAGACCAGGTCGAACGGCCCCGTGGCCCGCACCAGGAACGCGTGCACGGGGGCTTCCTGCACGCTCGCCCGTGACCCCGGCGAGACATCGCCCGCCAGCCCCCTGACGACCGCGGCGACGTTGCGCCGGATCACGCCCACCGCGGGGCGCCCGCGTTCCACGAGCACGACGCTGCGGGCGCCGCGGCTGAGCGCCTCCAGCCCGAGCGCGCCGGATCCGGCGTACAGGTCCAGCACCCGGGCGTCGACGATCGCCTCCATCGACTCGAGCGCACCGAAGAGCGATTCGCGCACGCGGTCGCTCGTGGGGCGGGTGCCGTGCCCCGGCACGTCCAGGCGGATGCCGCCCGCCGATCCGGCGATGATTCTCGTCACCTGCTCACCCTATGCGCCGCGCCGTTCGCCGGCCGGCAGCGGTCTCGCGCCGAACGCGGGCCCACCGGATCCCGGTATCCCGCGGTGGCACGCGCGCGGGTTCGCCCGCGCGCGCCGCGGGAGGGGCAAGATGGGAGCGTGGCCGAACATCTTGCAGACCTGATCACCATGCCGCGCCCGCAGCTCATCGAGGCGGGGGAGGGCACCGGGCTCGCGACCTACACCTGGGGCGATCCGGACGCACCCGTGGTGCTCCTCGTGCACGGCTTCGCCTCGAGCACCCGCGACAACTGGGTGCTCACGGGCTGGGCCAGCATGCTCGAGCGCGAGGGGTACCGCGTTCTCGGGATCGACCAGCGCGGACACGGCGCGAGCGAGAAGCCGCGCCAGCCGGACGACTACACGATGCGCACGCTCGCTGCCGACATCGAGCAGGTGCTCGACACCTATCTGGTCGACGAGGCTCTCTACGTGGGCTATTCGCTGGGTGCCCGCGTGGGCTGGGAGGTGCTGCGCGACCTCGGAGACCGGATCCCGAGGGCGGTCCTGGGTGGGATCCCGGACGGACGCCCGCTGGAGCGGCTCGATGTCGCAGAGGTGCGCGCCTACATCGCCGACGGCACGCCGGTCACCGATCAGGCCACGCGCGACTACATCGCGCTGACCGAGCGCGTGCCCGGCAACGACCTCGACGTCATGCTCGCGCTCGCACTCGGCATGCGCGGGGAGGCCCGCACCATCGACCCGGATCCCGCGACCGCACCCGGGCAGCCGATCCTGTTCGCGACCGGATCCGAGGATCCGATCATCGACGGGTCACGGCGGCTGGCCGACGCAGCGCCGCAGGGCAGATTCTTCGAGATCCCGGGGCGGCACCACTTCACTGCGCCGGGATCCCAGGTGTTCCGCGAGGCCGCATTGGGTTTCCTCCGCGGCTGACCGCGGATCCGCCGGGCCCGCCGACGGCCGTCGTGCCGCGCTGTCCGGGGCCCGTTCTAGACTTCTGAGCATGCCGCTCCGCCTCGACACGCCGCTCGCCGTCGCGGTCGGCGACGGGAACGCGAAGGCGCTGCAGAAGGCGTTCGGCATGAGCGCAGTCTGGGATCTGCTCTCGCACTATCCGCGCCGCTATGCCAACCGCGGCGAGCTCACACCGATCCTCGACCTGCCGAAGGGCGAGACGGTGACGATCGTCGCCGAGGTCATGTCGGTGAGTGTGCGCGACATGAAGAACCGACGCGGCGCGATGATGACGGTCGACATCGGCGACGGCGTCGGCCGGATGGTGCTCACCTTCTTCGCCAAGTTCCGCGGTCAGCTCGAATGGCGGGAGAAGGAGCTGCGTGTCGGCCGCCGCGGCGTCTTCACGGGCAAGGTCGGCGACTACCGGGGGGTCACCCAGTTCGCGCATCCGCAGTACGAGATGTTCGACGACGAGCTGCGCGCGCGCACCCAGGCCGACGTGCTGGTGTCCACGCCGCTGCCGATCTACCCGGCCACGGCGGCGCTCACCACCTGGCAGATCGAGAAGATGGTCGGCACGGTCCTGGACGATCTCGGGCCTGTGCCCGAGCCGATTCCCGACGGTGTGCGCCGGGAGGACGGTCTGCTCGATGCGCGTGCGGCCCTGGAGCGGATCCACCGGCCGAGCAACAAGGATGAGATCGGCCCCGCGATCCGCACGCTGCGCATGCACGAGGCGCTCACCCTGCAGACCGCCCTCATGCAGCAGCGCTATCTCGTGCGCATGCTCGACGCCACCTCGCGACCCGCGAAGCCCGGCGGGCTGCTGGAGCGCTTCGATGCAGCGCTGCCGTTCGAGCTCACCCCCGATCAGCAGACGGTGGGCGAGACGATCGCCGCGGACCTCATCGGCGGGGCGCCGATGAACCGGCTCGTGCAGGGGGAGGTCGGATCCGGCAAGACGCTGGTCGCGCTGCGCGCCATGCTGCAGGTCGCCGAGTCGGGCGGCCAGGCGGCGCTCATCGCGCCGACCGAGGTGCTGGCCGCGCAGCATCTGCGCTCGATCACGAAGATGCTCGGACCGAAGCTCGCCCCGCTCGTGATGCCGACGCTGCTCACCGGGCAGATGTCCGCGCCGGAGCGTCGTAAGGCCGCGCTGCGGGTGGCCGCCGGGCAGGCGCTCATCGTGGTCGGCACGCACGCGCTGCTGGGGGAGAAGACGACCTTCGCCGACCTCGGCCTCGTCGTCGTCGACGAGCAGCACCGGTTCGGCGTCGAGCAGCGCGAGGCCCTGCGCGCCAAGGGCACGAGCCCGCATGCGCTCGTGCTCACCGCCACGCCGATTCCGCGCACGGTCGCGATGACGGTGTTCGGCGACCTCGACACCTCGGTGATCCGCACGATGCCGAGCGGGCGCGCGGGCATCGAGACGTTCGTCGCCCCGCTCGCCGACCACCCCGGCTGGTTCACACGGGTCTGGGAGCGCGCCGCGGAGGAGATCGAGAAGGGGCGCCAGGTGTTCGCCGTCTGCGCCGCGATCGACACCGACGACGGGGCGGAGGAGGCGGATCAGGAGCACTTCGCGGACGAGGAGGAGTCCAGCCGCGGACCGCGCTGGGGGGTCGTGCAGCTGCTGGCCGCCCTCGCCACGCACCCGAAGCTGGGAACGGTGCGGGTCGCCGGTCTGCACGGCCGCATGGCTGCGGATGAGAAGGACGCGATCATGCAGTCCTTCGCGCGCGGCGAGATCGATCTGCTCGTCGCGACGACGGTGATCGAGGTGGGCGTCGACGTGCCGAACGCCTCGACGATGATCGTGCTCGAGGCCGACCGGTTCGGCGTCTCCCAGCTGCACCAGCTGCGCGGCCGCATCGGTCGCGGCGGGGTTCCCGGCCTGTGCCTGCTGGTCACCGAGGCCGAGCAGGGGACGCCGGCCCGCGACCGCGTCGACGCGGTCGCGGCGACGCTCGACGGCTTCGTGCTGGCCGAGGTCGACCTCGACCTGCGCGGCGAGGGCGACGTGCTCGGCGCACGCCAGTCCGGGGCGAAGTCGTCGCTCAAGCTGCTGCGGGTGATCAAGGACTCGGATCTGATCGCGCAGGCCCGCGCGATCGCTGAGGAGATCATCGAGGCGGATCCCGCGCTGCAGCAGCACGAAGGACTCCGCGAGGCGATGGCGCAGCGGCTCAGCATCGACGATCGTGCGGCGCTGGCCAAGAACTGAGCACGCCCGATGCGGCCGCTCGGCTGGCGCAGAGATCCGCGCCGCTAGGGTGGATGCATGCGATGCACTGAGCGATCGGAGGAGACGAAGTGAGCGCACGGATCGCCGTCGTCCCCGGTTCCTTCGACCCGCCGACCCTCGGCCACCTGGACGTCATCCGACGTGCCGCCGCCCTCTACGACGAGCTGCACGTGCTCGTCGTGCACAACCCCGACAAGCAGGCGATGCTGCCGGTCGCCCAGCGCCTCGCGCTGCTGGAGGAGTCCATCGCCGAGGCCGGCGTCAAGGGGACGGTGATCGTCGGCTCCTGGAGCATGGGCCTGCTCGTCGACTACGCGCGCGATGTGAACGCCGGCGTGCTGGTCAAGGGCATCCGTTCGCAGGTCGACGTGGCGTACGAGTCTCCGATGGCGATCGTCAACCGTCACCTCGCAGACATCGAGACGGTGTTCCTGCTGCCGGATCCTGCGCACGCCCTGGTCTCGAGCTCGCTCGTGCGCCAGGTCGCCGCGCTGGGCGGCGACGTCTCCCCGTTCGTGCCGCCGGCGGTCGCCCGGTTCCTGGACACCGGCGCGCGGGGGCTCTGAACCCGGCCTTCGTCCGGATCGGGCCGGTAGACTGATCCGGTGAAAACCCGTCTCAATGGACCTTTCGTGCTGCCCGTGCGCGACATCGTCCGCCGACCCGGCGAGATGCGCGAGCACCGCCTCACCATCCCGCTGACCGAGCGCTGGGGCGAAGGCCTCGTCTCGGTCGACCAGGGCGAACAGCTCGATCTCGACATCCGTCTCGAGTCGGTGCACGAGGGGATCCTCGTCACCGGCGACATCGACACGACGTACCGCGGAGAGTGCGGACGATGCCTGAATCCGATCGAGGAGCCTGTCGAAGTCGAGTTTCAGGAGCTTTTCGCGTACCCTGGAGAGGAAGCGAACGACTTCGAGGTTCAAGACGACCACGTGGATCTTGAAACTCTGGTCAGGGACGCGGTGGTTTTGGCGCTCCCGTTTCAGCCGGTGTGTCAGCCGGATTGCCCTGGACTCGACCCCGAGACCGGCGAGCGGCTGACCGGAAGCGCCGGGAAAGAGCAGGACGCTCCCGTCGATCCTCGATGGGCCGCGCTCCAGCAGATCACAGACCACGACGGCACCGTCGAAGAGCGGGCAGCGGAATAGCTGCACGCCCAGACCACAGAAAGTAGCAAATCATGGCCGGTAACCCCCCGAAGCGCAAGGTCTCCCGTTCGAACACCCGCTCGCGTCGCGCGCAGTGGAAGGCGGAGGCTCCTGCCCTCGTCAAGACCATCGAGAACGGCAAGGTCGTCTACAGCCGCCCCCACCAGGCGAAGGTCGTCACGGACTCGCAGGGCACCGAGCTGTTCCTCGAGTACAAGGGCCGCAAGGTCGCCGACGTCTGATCGATCCGTCGATCATGGCAGAAGTCCCCGTAGGGACGCGCCGTCTTCCTGAGCAGCTCGGAGTCGATATCGACCCCGAGCTGCTTCGGCTTGCGCTCACGCATCGTTCGTACGCCTACGAGAACGGCGGCATCCCGCACAACGAGCGTCTCGAATTCCTCGGCGACTCCGTGCTCGGCCAGGCCGTGACGGTCATGCTCTACACGACGCTTCCCGACCTCGACGAGGGGTCGCTGGCGAAGCGGCGCGCGAGCGTGGTGTCGACGGTCGCCCTGGCGGAGGTCGCCCGTGGCATCGGCCTCGGCGCGCACATCCTGCTCGGAAACGGCGAGGAGCGCACCGGCGGCCGCGACAAGGACTCGATCCTCGCGGACACCATGGAGGCCGTGTTCGGGGCCACCTACCTGTCCGCTGGGCCCGAGGCGGCGACCGCGCTCGTACTGCGGCTCATCGAGCCGCTGCTCGCCGACCCCGAGCGGTACGGCGCGGCGATGGATCCGAAGACCGCGCTGCAGGAGCTGTCCGCGCGGCTCGGGCTCAGTGCGCCCGCGTACGAGGTCGTCTCGAGCGGTCCCGACCACGACCGGCGCTTCACCGCGACCGTGACCACGGGAGAGCTCGCGACCACGGGCACCGGCACCAGCAAGAAGACGGCCGAGATGGCCGCGGCCCTCGCCGCCTGGCACGTGCTCAGCGACCGTGCCTGAGCTTCCCGAGGTCGAGGTCGTCCGCTCCGGCCTTGCTCCGGCGATGACCGGGGCGCGCATCGTCTCGGTGGCCGTGCACGACGAGCGCGCGCTGACCCGGCACGCCGCGGGCGCCGCCGATCTCGTTGCGCGGCTCGAGGGATCCGAGGTCGTGACCGTGGCGCGCCGCGGCAAATTCCTCTGGATGCCCCTCGCGACAGCCGGATCCGACGGCCGGTCGGCGCTCGTCGGGCATCTCGGCATGTCGGGGCAACTGCTGCTGCGCCGTCCCGATGCCGAGGCCGAGCGGCACGAGCGGATCCGGCTGTTCATCGAGCACCCGCAGCACGGCGAGCTCGCCGTCGTCTTCGCCGATCAGCGCACCTTCGGATCCCTCGCCGTGGACGCCCTCGTGCCCACCGCCGATGCGCGTGCCGCCGGATGGGGGAGCGCCGAGCCGCTGATCCCCTCGCAGGTGTCGCACATCGCACGCGATCCCATGGACGAGGCGTTCCAGGACGGGGCGTTCCGCGGAGCTCTGCGCACGCGATCGAGCGCAATCAAGCGCGTGCTGCTGGACCAGGGCCTGATCAGCGGTGTCGGCAACATCTACGCCGACGAGTCGCTCTGGGCGGCCCGGATCCACCCCGAGACCCCCGCGTCCGCGCTGTCGACCGTGGCCGTGAACCGCCTGCTGGCCGAGGTGCGGGCAGTCCTGGAGAAGGCGCTGGCCGAGGGCGGCACGAGCTTCGACGCCCAGTACGTCAACGTCAACGGCGAGGCCGGCTATTTCGCGCACTCCCTGAACGCCTACGGACGCACGGGGCAACCGTGCCCGCGCTGCGGCGGTCCGATCCGCCGCGACGCGTTCATGAACCGCTCCAGCCACTTCTGCCCGAGGTGTCAGCGGAGGCGCTGATGGATCTCAGACGGCGGTGCGGTCAACGCGGGTCCCCGCCGGTGCCTGCCGCTCCATGTCTGTCCACACCTCTGTCAGCTCCACGATCACACCGTCGCGCAGACGCGCGAAACTCGCGCATGCGAAGTTCAGGACGCCCTCGTCCGCGCGGCTTGTGACATGCGACCGGCAGGCCGACGCGTCGTCCTCCCCGACCAGATCCTCGACGACCAGTCGTTCGAAGCCCGGATAGCCGGCGTTGAACCGGATCCACGCGTCTCGCGTGAACACCTCGCCCGTGTGCACGAGCAGGCAACGGAACTCGGGGTGCAGGTACTGTGCAAGATCGTCCCAGCGATGCTCGTCGATCGCGATCATCAGGCCCCTCAAGACGTCTGCTGCGTTCATACCCCCCGAGACTAGTGCGCACCAGAGGCGCCACCGCGGCGCTGGGCGTGTTCGGACCATCCTCCGGTGGCTCCGAGCCGTGGGACTCGGAGCCGACGACGCACTCAGCCCGCGAAGGCGCGCATCAGGAGCGGCCGGGTGAGCCGGGTCGCGATCCACACGAGCGCGATGCCGGCGGCCAGGACTGCTGCGATCGTCGCGACGGAGAGCGGCGCCGTGATGAGCGCGATCCCGAGCAGCGGGAAGATGAGGACGGCCGCGCAGAGGGCGGACCCCAGCGCGGTGATCAGCAACGGGGACATCACGGCGCGCCGTCGTGCGGAATCGACGGTGGCCGCCGGGACACCCAGATAGTGCAGGCTGCGGTGCAGGTCCCGCTGATCGAGGATGTCGGAGGCCTGCGTCACGGCCACCGAGCATCCGACCATGAGGAACGACGCGACCAGCGTGATGATGAGGCCGGTGCGCATGTCGGTGAGCAGCGCCAGATCCTGTGCCGTGGGATCGCTCGCGCTCAGCACGTCCATGAGGGCGACGCCGGTCCCTGCGAAGACGGCCATGAAGCTCGCCATCGCCACGCCGCTCACCTGGCGCCAGGCGCCCTTCGCGTCGTCGAGCACGATGCGCGCGGCGAGCAGGCGCTGCGGGGTCTTCGCCCGGCGCAGCTGCATCCGCGCCCCGATCTTCAGTACCCAGGGACCGATGAGGTTCAGCACCAGCAGACCGACCCCGAAGATCGCGACCAAGGCGGTGATCATCGCGATCGCGCCGCCGATGCCCGGCACCACGAATCCGGCGGTGAATCCGGCGGCGACCAGGACGACGGCGATGAGGGCGCGCACCCAGTGCGGCGTCGGGGGCGTGGTCCGCGTGCGCACGCCGAGCGGCGAGATCACGACGCGGCGCAGTCCGACCACCGCGCTCAGGGTCGCGAGCAGGACGGTTCCGGCGGCGATCGCGGCCATGATCCAGGGCGGCAGCAGCACGGCGACGCCCAGGGGCACGCCGCGGAACGGGATGAGTCCGACGATCGGCGCGAGGCCCAGCGCCAGCACCACTCCGCCGAGCACCCCGGCGGCCGCGATCAGGGTCGATTCGACCACGGCGACCATGCCGACGCCGAACCCGGTGACGCCGAGCAGGCGCAGCGTCGACAGCCGCTCGTCCCGGCGCCGGGCGGACAGCCGCGCCGCAGCGCCGCCCAGCGCGGCAAGAGGCAGCACCAGCAGCACGAGGGCGACCGCCGCGAGGATCTGATAGATCAGGGCGTACTCGTCGGTCCACTGCCAGAACGCCTGGGCTCCGCCGACCACCGTCAGCACGAGGGCCGAAACCACCGCGAAGGCGACCATGGGGATCACCACGACCCCGGCGGATCCCGGTGCGGGACGCAGCAGCAGCCGCAGCGTCGCGGCGTTCACGCGGCGACCGCCGCGCCGAGCACACGGCCGTCGCGGACGGCGATCGTCCGCGAGCAGCGCGCGGCGACCTGCGGGTCGTGCGTCACGACGACGAGCGTGCGGCCCTGGCCCGTGGTCGACCAGAGCAGCGCATCCATGACCTCGGAGGAGGTCGCGGAATCCAGCGCGCCGGTCGGCTCGTCCGCGAACACGATGCCCGCGCCGGTGACCTGCGCGCGGGCGATCGCGACCCGCTGCGCCTGACCGCCGGAGAGCTCGCCGATCCGGCGATCCTCCATGCCCTGCAGGCCCAGCGCCGCGAGCCAGCCCGCCGCGCGCTGCGTCGCCTCCGCACGCGGGATCCCGGTGATCATCGCGGCGAGCGCGACGTTCTCCACCGCGGTGAGCTCCGGCATCAGCAGTCCCTGCTGGAACACGAACCCGAACGACTCGCGGCGCAGTCGCGATCGCGCTGATTCGCCCAGCGCGCTCACCTCGATCGGCCCGCCGGCCGGAGGCGTGAACTGCACGCGACCCGCATCGGGCCTGGTGATGCCGGCGAGCACATGGAGCAGGGTCGTCTTGCCGGATCCGGAGGCTCCCATGATCGCGACGGACTCCCCGGCGGAGATGCCGAGGTCGACGCCGGCGAGGGCGCGGGTAGGGCCGAACGACTTGATCAGACCGTGGGCTTCGATGACTGCTGTGCTCATGCCTCCAGCCTCGTCGTCACCGCCGGGCGGATCATCGGCCGCCGGAGTGAGGATCCGGGCCAGGCGTCATCCTCCGGGATGATCCTGGGGGAGGGATCAGTCCAGCACCTTCTTCCAGGCCCCGCCGTAGGCGATCGGGACGAAGCCGAGCTGCTCGTTGATCGACAGCATCGGGCGGTTCTCCTCGGCGTTGTACGTGACGACGCGCGTCGAGCGCGGGAAGCGCTCATGCCAGGCCAACAGACCCGCGGTCTTCACCAGCAGACCGAGCCGGTGGCCGCGATGCGCGGCGAGTGCGAAGGTGTCGTTCTGCTGGGTGACGCTGTCGTCGGCGCCCTTGAGCGAGAGCTCGTTGTACGCGCACAGCTCACCGGTCGCGATGTGCTCGGCCGCGGTCACCTGCACGGTGTGGCCCATGTCCAGCCAGCGGGTGTCCTGCTCACGGACGCGATCCGCGTCCCAGGTCTCCTCGGGGGAGTCCATGGCCGCGTCCGGGGCGTCGGTCGACATGCGGGACTTCATCCACGCATAGCCGTCGAGCCGCTCGCCCGGGGTCGGCAGCAGCCATTGCACGACGCGGTATCCGGACGCGGCCTCCTCGGCGGCGGCCCGCAGCGCCGGGAGATGCTCGTCCTCGCCCCAGCGGTACTCGCTGACGCGGTCCACCTGCTCCAGAGTCCACCCCTGCGCCAGCAGGAAGCGCGCGGTGTGATCGCGCGGGACGCTGCCGAAACCGGTCGGCGGATCCAGCACAGGGGCATCCGAAGGAAGGTGCTCCGTCCACACCTGCAGGGTGCGCACGCCGTCGGCGTGGGCGAGCCGCTCCAGATGGGCGGCGACGGCGGTGGCGATGCCTCGGCCCTGCTCCTCGGGGAGCACGTTGATCGCCATCGTGGCAGTGTCGCCGCCGCCGTCGCGGGAGATGTTCAGGAGGGCGATCCCGATCGTGCGCTCCCCGAGGATGATCCGCCACTGGCGCCGGTGGGTGTAGGCGTCCGGGGTGAGCAGTGGTAGCAGTTCGCCCGGGGTGAAGCTGTCGTCGTCGCGGCCGGACGCTGCTGCGAGGGTTCGATTGCGCACGTCCGCGTAGTCGCGGAAGGGGCCGGGCGCCCCCGCATCCGCCCGTGCGGGGAGCACGAGCGGACGCAGGGTCGCATCGGCGGGGAGGGTGATGAACGGGTCGTCGGTTCGAGCGCCGGTCATCAGAGCACCTGCCGGGTCGGGGCCTGGGCCAGACGGCCGGTCTCGTACTCCTGCAGCAGTCGCAGGCGTCGGGCCTCGGCCAGTGCCGTGCGGGCCTGATCCGGTGTCGCAGGCCGTGACCGCACGATGAGGTGCAGGGCGACGCGCAGCGCCACGCGCTGCACGAACGACAGGTTGCGCAGCTCCTCCTCGCGGGGGAGCTGGATGGACAGGTCGCGCTCGGAGTGAGCGCTCTGCGTCGACTCGGTGGGAGGCGAAGCGTGCAATGCGGTGTTCACGGTGATTCGCTTTCGTTGGTCATGCCGGAAGGCGGTTTCGCTCCACGGCAGGGTCGTCCGGTGGGACGCCGAGACGTGTCACGGGTGTGGGAGCGGATCCGGGCATGGTGCTCGGATCGGGCAGGCGATCGGAGATCGACGCGAGGAACGCGGATCGGATCGCGGACGCGCGAGGCGTCAGACCGGCCTCAGGCCGGGACGAGGGAGGATGCGCCTGCTACGCGGCGTGGCGCGCGCGGAGGCCGGCGGAAGTCGCCGAAGACGCATCGATCCCGCGGAATGGGGTGACATCAGTGCGAATCATCATGTCGGCAACCTCCTCTCTCGGCTCAGGGTTTGCCACGCTAGCGGGATTTCACAGCGGTCGTCAAGCGCATTCCCAGAAATGCCTGGACCTCGGGCGTTTCCCGCACGGGCGCAGGAGCCGCCGCGATAGCGTAGACGCCGTGAACTCCGCCGATCGCCGAGCGTGCCCATGCACCTGAAGAGCCTGACCCTCAAGGGGTTCAAGTCCTTCGCGCAGCCGACGACGTTCGCCTTCGAGCCGGGCGTGACCTGCATCGTCGGGCCGAACGGATCCGGCAAGTCCAACGTCGTCGACGCGCTCGCCTGGGTGATGGGGGAGCAGGGCGCCAAGACCCTGCGCGGCGGCAAGATGGAGGACGTCATCTTCGCCGGCACGTCGACGCGCGGGCCGCTCGGGCGCGCGGAGGTGCAGCTCACGATCGACAACAGCGACGGAGCGCTGCCGATCGAGTACGCCGAGGTCACCATCAGTCGCACGCTGTTCCGCAACGGATCCAGCGACTACGCGATCAACGGCGAGGGCTGCCGGCTGCTCGATGTGCAGGAGCTCCTGAGCGACTCGGGCCTCGGCCGGGAGATGCACGTCATCGTCGGCCAGGGCCGCCTCGACACGGTGCTGCAGGCCTCGCCGGAGGACCGCCGCGGGTTCATCGAGGAGGCCGCGGGCATCCTCAAGCACCGGCGCCGCAAGGAGAAGACCCTTCGCAAGCTCGACGCCATGGAGACCAACCTGACCCGGCTCAGCGATCTGGCCGGAGAGATCCGTCGTCAGCTGAAGCCGCTCGGGCGTCAGGCCGAGATCGCCCGCGAGGCGCAGACCATCGCCGCGGTCGTGCGCGACGCCAAGGCGCGGATCTTCGCGGACGATGTGGTGACGCTGCGCACGGCGCTCGCCGACCACACCCGCAACGAGCATGAGCGCCACGCCGAGCGCGTGGTGCTGAGCGAGCAGGCCGATGCGGTGCGCGCCGAGATCGCTCGGCTCGAGGCGCTGCAGAACTCCGCCGCGGTCGACGAGGCGCGCCGGGTCGCGTTCGGGCTGGAGCAGGTGCAGGAGCGCATGCGCGGACTCTTCACGCTCGCCAACCAGCGGCTCGCACTGCTCGGATCCGACGAGGACGATGCCGCGGTGACGGCGGTGACGGTGACGCAGGCCGCGATCGATGAGGCGAAGGACGAGGTCGCGGAGATCTCCTCGGGGATCGGCCGCTCTCAGGACGCGGCGCACGAGGCGAGCCGCGAGGTCTCGAACGCGCGCGCGGAGCTCGACGCGCTGGATGTCGACATCGCCGAGCAGAGCGCGCTGGTCTCCGCGCACGACATGCGCCTCACGACGCTGCGGGGGCAGGCGGAGGCGGCGGCGTCCGCCCTGGCCGCCGTCCGCGGCGCCGGGCTCCGTCAGGCCAACGCCCTCGAAGCCGCCCATCAGCGTCGCCGCCAGGCCGCGGAGGCACGGGAGCGGATCGAGGAGGGCGACGCCCCTGAAGGCACCGCCGCCGAGCATGCAGAGGCATACGAGCGCGCGCAGAACCGGGCCGTCGCGGCCGAGACCGCACTCGGCGAACTGCGCGAAAGGCTGCACGCCGCCGAACGCGAGTCCGAGGCGCTCACCGCGAAGGCCGCCGCCCTCGGCAGCGCCATCGCCGTCACCGGTGGCGCCGCAGAGATCGTCGCCGCCGGCCACGCGGGCGTGCGCGGTCTCGTCGGCGACGCCGTGCAGGTCACGCCCGGATTCGAGACGGCGATCGCCGCCGTGCTCGGCCCGCTCGCGGAGGGCGTGCTCGTGGACGACGCCGCCACGGCCTTCGCCCTGGCCGGCGACGACGGCACGGCGGGCGCGTACGAGATCGTCATCGCAGCGGGTGCCTCGATCGCGGTCTCCGACGCCGGGATCGCCGGGGCGACGCCGGCGACCCAGGTCGTGACCGCACCGTCCGGCATCCTCGGCATCCTCTCGCACGTCGTGGTGGTGGAAGACCTCGCCGCGGCACGGTCCGCGCACGCGGCGGCCGTCGCCGCCGCCGGGGTGCCGCTCACGATCGTCACCCGTGCCGGCGAGGTGCTCACCGCCCACACCCTGCACACCGGATCCGGCGGCGAGCGCTCCCGGCTCGAGCTCGTCGCCGAACGCGACGCCGCGGTCGAGCGTCTCGATGAGGTCCGCGTCGTCGTCGATTCCCTGCGCGAGGCCCGCGAGGACGCGACCGAGGCTCTCGAGATCGCGCGACGCGTGTCCCGTGAGGCGCTGCGCACCCTGCGTGAGCACGATGCCGCACTCGCCGCGCACACCGAGCAGGTCAACCGGGTGACCGTGCAGCACGAGTCCGCGATCGCCGAATGCGAGCGCCTCGAAGCCGGCATCGCGCAGGCGCAATCGGCCGTCGCGGAGGCGGAGCGGAATGCGGACGCGGCGAAGACCACACTCGCAGAGGCGGAGGCCGTGCCGCGGCCCGTGCTCGATGCGTCGGCCCGTGACGGCCTGCTGGAGGCATTGGAGACCGCACGCGAGGCCGAGGTCGAGGCTCGCCTCGGCGTGGAGACCATGCGTGAGCGCGTGCGCGCCGCCGAGGCCCGGGTGGCGTCCCTCGAACGGCAGCGCGAGCGGGAGCGGGAGGCGGCCGCAGAGTCCGCCCGGCGGGCGGTGATCCGGCGCGCGCAGCGCGAGACCGCGTCGGGCGTCGCCGCGGAACTGCCGCGGATCCTGGATTCGGTCGATCGCTCCGTCGCCGAGGCACGTCTCGCGCTGGCCGCCGCCGAGGCAGCGCGTTCGGCGCAGAACGCGGAACTCGGCGAGCTGCGACGACAGGACTCGTCGATCCGCGAGCGGCTCGCCGGGCTCACCGAGAGCGTGCACGGGCTCGAACTGCAGATCCACGAGAAGAAGCTGCACCTGTCCAGCCTGCTCGAGAGGGTGCAGTCGGAGCTCGCCCTGGACGAAGATATTCTCGTTGCGGAATATGGACCGGATCAGCTGGTTCCGCACGATCCGGATGTGGCGCCCGACCCGCGAGAGCTGCGCGCCGCCGCGGTCGCCGAGGAAGAGCGTGAAGCGGGCGACGAGCGCGCGGCATCGGCCGAAGCGGGCGAGCGCCGTTCGACGGAGGACGGCACTCCCGCGCACTCCGTGAGCGGGATCCCCTTCGACCGGCGCATCCAGCAGCGCCGCCTGCAGGAGGCGGAGCGCAAGCTCGCCCAGCTGGGACGCGTGAACCCGCTCGCGCTCGAGGAGTTCGCGGCGCTCGAGCAGCGGCACGCGTTCCTCACCGAGCAGCTCGCGGACCTCACCAAGACCCGCCAGGATCTGCTCACGATCATCACCGAGCTCGACGAGCGCATGCAGACGATCTTCGCGTCGGCATTCGAGGACACCCGGCAGGCCTTCGGCGAGGTGTTCCCGCTGCTGTTCCCGGGCGGGGCCGGCAGCATCTCCCTGACGAACCCCGATGACCTGCTGAACACCGGCATCGAGGTCGCGGTGCGCCCGGTCGGCAAGAAGATCGAGCGGCTCTCGCTGCTCTCCGGCGGGGAGCGATCGCTCGCCGCAGTCGCGCTTCTCGTGGCGATCTTCAAGGCCCGGCCCAGTCCGTTCTACATCCTGGACGAGGTGGAGGCGGCGCTCGACGACGCCAACCTCGGGCGTCTGCTCACGGTGTTCGAGCAGCTCCGCGCCAGCTCGCAGCTGCTCGTGATCACGCACCAGAAGCGCACCATGGAGATCGCCGACGCGCTCTACGGCGTCTCCATGCGCCAGGACGGCGTCTCGGCGGTCGTCGGCCAGCGCGTCGGGGATCGCGCGGCGGCGGTCTGAGCCTGCGCATCGACGGCCGACCGCGTGCCGTCGGCGAACACGCCGGATCCGCCGGGCCGCTCCCCGTAGGCTGGAGGCATGGCGGAGAAGTCCTGGTCCCTCGGTCGTGCGCTGCGCGGCATGTTCGTCAAGCCCACGATCGACGAGGACACCTGGGACGACCTCGAGGCGGCGCTGCTCACGGCCGATTTCGGCCCCGACATCACCGAACGCCTGGTCGATGAGCTGCGCGCCAAGGTCGACAGATACCGCACGACGGATCCGAAAGACCTGCAGCGGATGCTCCGGGAGACGCTCGAGGAGCACTTCGCGAAGTTCGACACCACGCTGAAGCTCACCGAGCGGCCGGCCGTGGTGCTCGTGGTCGGCGTGAACGGGGTCGGCAAGACCACCACGATCGGCAAGTTCACCAAGTTCCTGCGCGGCTACCAGCGCTCCGTCGTCGTCGGTGCCGCGGACACGTTCCGCGCCGCCGCGGTCGAGCAGCTGGCGACGTGGGCGCAGCGTGCGGGAGCCGCGATCGTGCGCCCGCAGCAGCACGGTCAGGATCCGGCGTCGGTCGCGTTCCAGACCGTGGACTACGCCAAGCGCGAGGGCACCGAGATCGTGATCATCGACACCGCGGGGCGCCTGCACACCAAGGGCGGGCTGATGGATGAGCTGAGCAAGATCCGCCGCGTCGTGGAGAAGCAGGCGCCGATCAGCGAGGTGCTGCTCGTGCTCGACGCGACGACCGGTCAGAACGGCGTCCTGCAGGCGGAGGCGTTCCTCGAGCACGCGGGGGTCACCGGGCTCGTGCTCACCAAGCTCGACGGCTCGGCGAAGGGCGGTTTCGTGCTGGCGGTGCAGGAGCGCACCGGCATCCCGGTGAAGCTGCTCGGCCAGGGCGAGGGCATCGACGACCTCACCGGCTTCACGCCGCACGTGTTCGTGCAGGCGCTCGTCGGGTCCTGAACCGTGGTGACGCCGAACCGGCGGACGGCACGCGCGCGACGGACTACCGCCCTGCGCGCAAGGCTGGTTTTATAGCCCTATGGCGATCGAACACGACTTCTTCGGACTGCTGTCCTCGGGACCGGACGGATCGATCTTCTGGTCCGAGACGGTGGAGTTCGGCGACCACGCCCTGACCGTCGATCTGACGGCGCCCGACCAGGAGGACGTCTCCGGCGAGTCGCTCGACATCGCCGCCGCATTCGTCTCGGGGCTCGAGGACATCGACGACAAGGCGCGTCGCGGGATGCTCTCCGAGGTTGACGACCGCACGAGCGAGGTCACGGAGTACATCCTGCAGCAGCAGGAGGCCTACGGCGATGAGCTGAACGACTACCTGGTCGACGTGAGCGGCGACGCGGCCGTCGACATCATCCGCTCGCTGCGGCTGATGAGCATGACGCTGCTCGTGGACGAGCACGGTGGCAGCGAGCCGTTCGCGGTGCTCGAGTACACGCTCGATGCCGACGGCGATGACGACGTGCTGCTGGTGAACTTCGGATCCGACGGCTCGGTGCTGTCGGTCATGAGCGCCGACTGACGCAGGGCTCATCCCGGGGGATCGTCGAGCGCCCTTCGGCAGGCTCAGGACCGGCCCAAGCCGGCCGGCACGGGACGCGGCCTCCCCGAGGGGGGGCCGCGTCCCGCTCCTCGCGGGAGCTCCGGGCTCGCTCAACGACCTCGGAACGGCAGGTCAGACAGCCTGGGCGAAGCCGAGGTCCGCGCTCTCGGCGATGTGCGCCAGATGCGGCGGGATCCCGCGACCCTTCGACACCATGGACTGCGCCCACAGACGGCCGGCGCGGTACGAGGAGCGCACCAGGGGCCCCGCGAGCACACCGAGGAACCCGATCCGCTCCGCCTCCTCCTTGAACGCGACGAACTCGTCGGGCTTCACCCAGCGCGACACCGGAAGGTGACGGGGCGTGGGGCGCAGGTACTGCGTGATCGTGATGATGTCGCAGCCCGCGTCGTGCAGGTCCTGCAGCGCGTGCACGACCTCCTCCGGCTCCTCGCCCATACCGAGGATGAGGTTCGACTTCGTGATGAGCCCCGCCTCGTGGCCCTGCGTGATCACATTCAGCGAACGCTCGTACTTGAACGCCGGCCGGATCCGCTTGAAGATGCGAGGCACAGTCTCCACGTTGTGCGCGAACACCTCGGGACGCGCGTCGAAGATCTGCCCCAGGAACGCCGGATCCGCGTTGTGCTCGTTCGCCAGCAGCTCGACACCGGTGTTCGGGTTGAGCTCGTGGATCTTGCGCACGGTCTCGGCGTTCAGCCAGGCGCCGGTGTCGGGGAGGTCGTCGCGGGCGACGCTGGTGACCGTGGCGTAGCGCAATCCCATCTGCTGCACGCTCTCGGCCACACGGCGCGGTTCGTCCGTGTCGTACGCGTCGGGTTTGCCGGTATCGATCTGGCAGAAGTCGCAGCGGCGCGTGCACTGCGACCCGCCGATGAGGAACGTCGCTTCCTTGTCCTCCCAGCACTCGAAGATGTTGGGGCAGCCGGCCTCCTGGCAGACCGTGTGCAGGCCCTCGTCCTTCACGAGCGAGTGCAGGGCCTTGTACTCCGGGCCCATCCTCGCCTTGGTCTTGATCCACTCGGGCTTGCGCTCGATCGGCGTCTCCGCGTTGCGGATCTCCAGGCGCAGGAGCTTGCGGCCCTCGGGAGCGGCGCTCACGCGGCGACCTCAGCCGCGTACTCGGCGGTGAACGCGGCAGCGACCGCATCGATGATGTCGGCGGGGGAGACCTCGCGGCCGATCACCTCGCTGACGGTCGTGACGCCGGCGTCGGTGATGCCGCAGGGGATGATGCCGCGGAAGCCGGCGAGGGTGTTGTCGCAATTGATCGCGAACCCGTGCATGGTCACGCCCTGCTGCACGCGCACGCCGATCGCCGCGACCTTGTCCTCGCTGAGCGGCCGGCGCACCCACACGCCGCTGCGGCCCTCGACCTGGTATCCGTCCACGCCCAGGGGGCGCAGCACATCGATCAGCAGCCGCTCCAGCCTTCGGACATGGGCGACCACGTCCATGGGCTCCGGGAGACGGACGATCGGATAGCCGACGAGCTGGCCCGGGCCGTGCCAGGTGATCTTGCCGCCGCGGTCCACATCGACCACGGGGGTGCCGTCCTGCGGGCGCTCCTGAGGCTCGGTGCGCTTGCCCGCGGTGTACACAGCCTCGTGCTCGAGGAGCAGCAGCGTGTCCGGGCGGGTGCCGGCGACGACGTCGGCGTGGACCCGGCGCTGCAGCTCCCAGCCGTCGAGGTAGGGGACGAAGTCGGGGGCGAGGCCCGCCGTCTGGATGTCGAGCATGACCGATCCTTCTGATCGAGTTGTTGTATGCGGTTCAATAATAGGGGTGAACGGCGGGGTGGGCGCGTCGCGATACGGTGTCCGGGTGACCACCCCTGCCCGCGGCGTCGGCCGCCCCCGGGTCTCCTCGCGCGAGACGATCGCCGAGGCGGCCTGCGAGCTGTTCCTGGAATCCGGGTACGAGGGCACCTCGATCGCCGGCATCGCGCAGCGCGCCGGCGTGAGCCGTTCCAGCTTCTTCAACTACTTCTCGTCCAAGAGCGATGTGCTCTGGTCGGGGTTCGACGAGCGTCTCGACCGTGCGATGGCGGCGCTCGCTGTTCCGGGCGCGGGAGTCGACGCGGCCGGGATCGAGACGGTGCTCGCGGCCATCCTGGAGGGGATGGAGCCGGATCCGCTGGCCCTCGCGTTCGGCAACGCGCAGGCCATGGGGCTCGTCGAGGAGCTGCTGCGCGAGTCCGCCCTGCGACAGGGGCGGCTGGCCGCGGCCCTGGCCGAGGCCGCACGCGGCGCGGGCGTCGAACGCATCCGGGCCGACGTGCTCGGCGCGGCCTACGCGGTCGTGGTGCTCTCGTCGCTGCGCGTCTGGGCGGAGGGCGGCGCCGGTCACGGCTCGCCGCTCGCGCAGCTGCAGCACGCGCTGCCGCGGATCACCGATCTGCACTGGGGCTGATGCGCCGCGGGCGGGGGATCCGCTCGCGTAGAATCTTGAGCACCATGGCTACATTTGGCACGCTCTCCGATCGGCTCACCGAGACCTTCCGCAACCTGCGCACGAAGGGCAAGCTGTCCGCCGCCGACGTCGACGGCACCGTCCGCGAGATCCGGCGGGCGCTGCTCGACGCCGACGTCGCCCTGCCGGTCGTCAAGGACTTCACCGCGAAGGTGCGCGAGCGCGCGCTCGGCGACGAGGTGAACAAGGCGCTGAACCCGGCGCAGCAGGTCGTGCAGATCGTCAACGAGGAGCTCATCGCGATCCTCGGCGGCGAGCAGCGCCGGCTCGAGTTCGCGAAGAACCCGCCGACCGTCATCATGCTCGCCGGCCTCCAGGGATCCGGGAAGACGACCTTCGCCGGAAAGCTCGCGAAACAGCTGCAGGGCGAGGGGCACACCCCCTTGCTCGTCGCCGCAGACCTGCAGCGCCCGAACGCGGTGACCCAGCTCACCGTCGTCGCCGAGCAGGCCGGCGCGACCATCTACGCCCCCGAGCCGGGCAACGGCGTCGGCGATCCCGTGCGGGTGTCGCGTGACGGCGTCGAGCACGCGCGCCGGCAGCAGCACGACATCGTCATCATCGACACCGCCGGACGCCTCGGCGTCGATGCCGAGCTCATGAAGCAGGCTTCGGACATCCGCCGCGCGGTGGATCCCGACGAGGTGCTGTTCGTCATCGACGCGATGATCGGTCAGGATGCCGTGAACACGGCCAAGGCGTTCCAGGACGGCGTCGACTTCACCGGCGTGGTGCTCTCCAAGCTCGACGGCGACGCCCGCGGCGGCGCTGCGCTCTCGGTCGCCTCGGTCACCGGTCGCCCGATCATGTTCGCCTCGACGGGCGAGGGGCTCGACGACCTCGAGCCGTTCCATCCCGACCGCATGGCGAGCCGCATCCTCGACCTCGGCGACATCCTCACGCTCATCGAGCAGGCGCAGAGCGCGTTCGATGAAGCCGAGGCGCTCAAGGTCGCGGAGAAGCTCGCCACCGAGACCTTCACCCTCGAAGACTTCCTCGAGCAGATGCAGCAGCTGAAGAAGATGGGCTCGATGAAGAAGATGCTCGGGATGCTCCCGGGCATGGGCCAGATGAAGCAGCAGCTCGAGGACTTCGACGAGCGCGAGATCGACCGCACCGAGGCGATCATCCGCTCGATGACGCCGGGGGAGCGCCGCAACCCCAAGGTGCTCAACGGCTCGCGGCGGTTGCGCATCGCGCGCGGATCGGGCATGACGGTCACCGACGTGAACCAGCTCGTGCAGCGTTTCGAGCAGGCCGCGAAGATGATGAAGACGGTCGCCCGCGGTGGCACCCCGAACATCCCTGGCATGGGGCCGGTCCCCGGTATGGGGCGCCCCGGTGCCTCCGCGAAGCGCGGGAAGAAGGGCAGGGGATCCGGATCCCGGTCGGGCAACCCTGCCAAGCGCGCCGCCGAGAACGCGGGGCTGCCGAACGGCCAGACCGCGACCGGATCCGGGTTCGGCCTGGGCGGTCAGAAGGCGCCGACCGAGGCCGACATGGCCGAGATCCAGAAGCTCTTCGGCAAGAACTGACCTGATCGCAGCCTGCCCCGAGAAACCACATCCTGCACGAGACACCACGTCAGCAGGTGTGTCTCATGCGAGAGATGATGTCTCGCGCGTGACGCGAAGAAGGCGGGCCCGGAGGAATCCTCCGGGCCCGCCCTGGCGTTCAGGTCACTTCACGTCGTCGTCGACCCAGTCCATCGACTTGGTGACGGCCTTTCGCCACAGCCGCAGCTGGCGGTCGCGCTCGGCGGCGTCCATGCTCGGCTCCCAGCGGCGGTCCTCCTGCCAGTTGGCGGAGAGGTCGTCCAGGCCGCTCCAGAACCCGACGGCGAGTCCGGCCGCGTAGGCGGCGCCGAGTGCGGTCGTCTCGGCGACCACCGGGCGGACCACCGGCACGCCGAGCACGTCGGCCTGGAACTGCATGAGCGCATCGTTCGCGACCATGCCGCCGTCGACCTTGAGCTCGGTGAGGTCCACCCCGGCGTCGGCGTTGACCGCGTCGAGCACGTCGCGGGTCTGGAAGGCCACGGCCTCCAGGGCCGCACGCGCGATGTGGTTCTTGTTCGCGTAGCGGGTGAGACCCACGATCGCGCCGCGGGCGTCCGGACGCCAGTACGGCGCGAACAGGCCCGAGAACGCCGGCACGATGTACACGCCGCCGTTGTCCTCGACCTGCCGGGCCAGCTCCTCCACCTCGGGGGCGGAGTCGATGATGCCGAGCTGGTCGCGCAGCCACTGGATGAGGGACCCGGTGACCGCGATCGAGCCCTCCAGCGCATAGTGGGTCGGGCCGTCGCCGAGCTTGTAGCCGACGGTGGTGAGCAGCCCGTTCTTCGAGTGGACGATCTCCTCACCCGTGTTGAAGATCAGGAAGCAGCCCGTGCCGTAGGTGTTCTTGCTCTCGCCGGAGTTGAACGCCGCCTGACCGAAGGTCGCCGCCTGCTGATCGCCCAGGATGCCGGCGATCGGGGTCTCCCGCAGCAGCGAGGAGCTCTCCGCGGCGCCGTACACCTCGGAGGAGGAGCGGATCGACGGCATCATCGACTTCGGGACCCCGAAGGCCTCGAGGATGTCGTCGCGCCACTGCAGCGTCTCGAGGTCCATGAACATGGTGCGCGAGGCGTTGGTGACGTCGGTTGCGTGCACGCCGCCGTTCACCCCGCCGGTGAGGTTCCACAGCACCCAGCTGTCCGTGGTGCCGAACAGCAGGTCCCCGGCCTCTGCCTTGGCGCGCGCGCCCTCGACGTTCTCCAGGATCCAGGCGATCTTGGTGCCGGAGAAGTAGGTCGCCAGCGGCAGGCCGACGATCGGCTTGAACCGCTCGACGCCGCCGTCGGCGGCGAGACGGTCGACGATGGGCTGGGTGCGGGTGTCCTGCCACACGATCGCGTTGTACACCGGCTTGCCGGTGGTCTTGTCCCAGACCACCGCGGTCTCGCGCTGGTTGGTGATGCCGACCGCAGCGATGTCGTGGCGGGTCAGGTGCGCGCGGCTGAGAGCGAGGCCGATGACCTCCTGGACGTTCGCCCAGATCTCGGACGCGTCGTGCTCGACCCAGCCGGCCTGCGGCAGGATCTGCTCGTGCTCCTTCTGACCGGTGGCGATGATGCTGCCCTTCCGATCGAAGATGATGGCGCGGCTGGAGGTCGTGCCCTGGTCGATGGCGATGATGTAGTCAGCCATGTGCTGTTCTCCTTTGAATCGCGGTTTCGGGTCAGTGGACGAAGTGCAGCAGGACGTTCGCGGCGAGCGCGGCGATCGCACCGCCGATCAGCGGGCCGACGACAGGCACCCACGAGTAGGCCCAGTCGCTCGAACCCTTGCCCTTGATCGGAAGGATCGCGTGCGCGATGCGGGGGCCGAGGTCACGGGCGGGGTTGATGGCGTATCCGGTCGGGCCACCGAGGGAGGCGCCGATCGCGACCACGATGAGGGCTACGGGCAGGGCCGTGAGCGGGCCGAGGCCTCCGGGGGTTCCGACCTTGATGTCTCCGGAGTCGGCGAATGCCAGCACGGTGAAGACGAGGACGAACGTGCCGATGATCTCGGTGATCAGGTTCCAGCCGTAGGAGCGGATCGCGGGGCCCGTCGAGAAGACGCCGAGCTTGTTGGCCGGGTCGGGCTCCTCGTCGAAGTGCTGCTTGTACGCGAGCCAGCAGAGCATGGCGCCGATGATGGCACCGAGCAGCTCGGCTCCGGTGGCGACCAGGAACTGGGTGAAGCTGATCTTGTTCGCGACCAGCAGGCCGAGTCCCACCGCCGGGTTCAGGATCGCGCCCGAATAGGTGGAGACGAGCACACCGGCGAAGACCGCCAGACCCCATCCCCAGTTGACCATCAGGAAGCCGCCGTTGAAGCCCTTGTTCTTCGCGAGGGCGACGTTGGCGACGACACCGCAACCGAGTAGGAGCAGCATCGCCGTACCGACGAGTTCGGACAGGAAGTAGAGTCCGAGGTTGACCTCAGTCATGTCTCCATTGACCTTTCGCAGAGCATCGGCCCCTCTGCCGGTGCGGTGTTATGGGTGGACGCCGATGAGGGCGGCGGGGATCCTCGCTACCCGCGGGTACGGGCGACGAGGGACAGGCCGTGCCGGGCGTTCAGCAGGTCGCGGGTCAGCTCGATCTCGCGCGCGGTGCGGGCGCGATCCCATCCGAGCAGGGGCGCGAGCGCCTCGGCGACCTCCTCGAGGATCTCCTCGGTGACGTCGCCGGTGAAGGCGAGGCTGGTGCGGCGCAGGATCACGTCCTCGAGGCGCACGATCAGCTCGTTGTGCACCATCCACTCGAGTTCGCGCGTCGAGAGCTGACCGCCGGCGAGGGCGGCGTCGGGGCCCTGCTCGACGTACCGCCACACCTCGGCGGCGCGGGTGCCGTAGCGCGTGAGCAGCGACTCCGCCCGCTCGCCGGCCCCGGGCAGGTGCTGAGAGATCCAGGCGGAGCGTGCGCCATCGCCCTGCGGGTAGTCTTTGCCGCCGCCGATCGCGCGGCCGAGCGTCGAGACGACCCGGGTGCGGCCGAGCAGCTCGAGGATCCGGTCGGACAGCGTCTCGCCGAGTGCACGGAAGGTCGTCCACTTGCCGCCGACCAGGCTGAGGTGCGGGACCGCGCGGCTGTCGTCGACCTCGACGCGGTAGTCGCGCGAGACGAAGCCGGGCGCGGTGTCCTCATGGCGGGGAAGCGGGCGGATCCCGCTGAACCGGTATACGATCTGGTCGCGGTTCACATCGATCGTCGGGAACACGTGGTGCACGAGGTCGAAGAAGTAGTCGATCTCCTGCTCGGTGCACAGCGGCACCTCGCGGGGATCGGCGTCGATGTCTGTGGTGCCGACCATGACCTTGCCCTTGAGCGGGTAGATCAGCACGATGCGGCCGTCGGAGTGCTCGAAGAAGATCTCGCGGCCACGGGTCGCGGCGAGCAGCTCGGGGTTGTCCAGCACGATGTGCGAGCCCTTGGTGCCGCCCATGAACCGGGTCAGCTCGCCCATGGCCTCGTTGGTGAGGTCGGTCCACGGCCCGGAGGTGTTCACCACCACATCGGCGGCGATCGCGAACTCGGTGCCGCTCTCGCGGTCGCGCACGAGCACCGCCTCACCGTCGTGGCCGATGGCCTCGACGTAGTTCAGGGCGTGCGCGCCGGGGTGCGCCGCGCGGCCGTCCTGCAGGACGTCCAGAGCCAGGCGCTCCGGATCGTGCATCGACGCGTCGTAGTAGGTCGCGGTGTACTTGATCTTCGGATCCATCGCGGGCAGCTCCGCCAGGGACTTCTTGCGCCCGAGGAACTTGTGCCGCGGCACCGTGCCGCCGTCACGCGAGAACGTGTCGTAGATGGTGAGCCCCATCTTGATCAGGAAGGCGCCGCGCTCCTGCGGTTTGCCGGACTTGTGCGTCAGGAACCTCAGCGGCGCGGACAGGATCCCGGAGAACGTGGAGTAGATCGGGATCGTCGTCTCGAGCGGCTTCACGTAGTGCGGGGCGATCTTGATCAGGCCGTTGCGCTCGGTGACGGACTCCTTCACGAGCCGGAACTCGCCGTTCTCGAGGTAGCGGATGCCGCCGTGGATCATGTGGCTCGAGGCCGAGGAAGCGCCGGAGGCGAAGTCGCCGCGCTCGACGAGGACGACGTCGACACCCTGCAGTGCGAGATCCCGGAAG
Source organism: Actinomycetota bacterium (assembly GCA_018268515.1). GTDB lineage: Bacteria > Actinomycetota > Actinomycetes > Actinomycetales > Microbacteriaceae > Microbacterium. The sequence goes on along the minus strand of JAFDWK010000010.1, from coordinate 97,479 downwards.
GTCGAGATGCCGTTGATCCCGCCGCCGATCACCAGAACGGTGGTGCGGCCCGCCTCGCGCACCTCGGTCACCTCGGGTCGCTCCGCGGCGTTGTGGATGTGGTCGGTCATCATCGTCTCCTTCCCGGATTTCTCACAGCATTCCCCCAGCCGCCCGTATGCGCAAGCAACGTGCACGAATGTGCAAGAATCGGTCGGATCGATCTCGGAAGGGCCGAAATGGATGAACGGAAGCGCCAGGCCAAGGTCGTGGCGGCCCTGACGGCAGCCCGGCTGTACTACCTGCAGGACAAGACGATGGACGTCATCGCGGAGGAGCTGGACACCTCGCGGTCATCGGTGTCGCGGCTGCTCGCGTACGCGCGCGAGGTCGGGCTGGTGGACATCCGGATCAACTCCCCGCTCGAGCACGCGGGCGAACTCGAGCAGGAGCTGCACGACCGCCTGCACGTGACGGCGCATGTGGTGCCGATGCCGGAGAGCGTGACCGAGGTCGAGCGTCTGGAGCGGGTCGCGCTCACGGCCGGGCGGCTGCTCACCCAGATCATCGACTCGAACATGATCGTCGGGCTCGCCTGGGGCTCGACCATCAGCGCCGTCAGCCGCGAGCTCGGCCAGAAGGAGACGCGCGGCACCACGATCGTGCAGCTCAACGGCGCCGGCAACACCCTCACCAGCGGCGTGGAGTACTCCAGCGAGATCCTGCAGCGGTTCGGATCCGCGTTCGGCGCCCAGGTGCAGCAGTTCCCGGTGCCCGCGTTCTTCGACGACCCCCGCACGCGCGAGGCGATGTGGCGCGAGCGCAGCACGCTGCGGGTGCTGGACCTGCAGGCGAAGATGGACCTCGCCGTCTTCAGCGTGGGTTCGCCCAGCGCCGAGGTGCCCAGCCGGGTGTACGTGGGCGGGTACCTGGGCCGCGACGACTACCGGAGCCTCCGGGAGGACCGAGCGATCGGCGATGTCGCGACCGTGTTCTTCCGCGCTGACGGCACCTGGAAGGACATCGCGGTGAACGCCCGCGCGAGCGGCCCGGGACTGGACCGGCTGCGCCGCGTGGCGCGACGGTTCTGCGTCGTGGCCGGTGCCCAGAAGGTGCCCTCGCTGCGGGCGGCGATCGGCGCGCGGCTGGTCACCGACGTCGTGCTGGATGAGGGGCTCGCGCGTCAGCTCGTGGAGGGATGACGGGTCACCGCTCTCTGCGTGGAGCGCGCCACGAGGCTCGCACAGCCCTCCGATCGGGGGTCACACCGTCTCGGGGCCGGAACGGAACTCGCGGATCAGGTGGTGGACGACCTCGTGCAGATCGCCACCGGTGGCCTCGGCCACCGCGAGCTGCCGCTCGTAGCTGGCGCCGTCCTGCAGGATGTCGGAGACCCCGCCGAACGGTGCGGAGCACTGCAGCTCGGCGGCGATGGGGGAGAGCCGTTCGACCTCCTCAGCCAGATGGTCCCGCACGGAGCGCTGCGTGCCGTCCGGCGACACGATCACCTCGGCGTCGAGCCCGTAGCGCGCCGCGCGCCACTTGTTCTCCCGGTGGAACCAGGGCGCCAGCACTATGAGCGGCCGACCCTCGTCGAGATCGCGGGACAACGACTCCACCAGCACCTGCGTGAGCGCGGCGACCGCGGCGAGCTCCCGCAGCGTCGACATCCCGTCGCACGCCCGCACCTCGATCGTGCCCCAGCGTGGGGCGGGGCGGATGTCCCAGCGCACCTCGGTCGCATCGCTCATCACGCCCGTGCGCACCATGTCATCGAGATACCCCTCGTACGCGGTCCAGTCCGGCAGCGCCCAGGGCAGGCCGGCGGTCGGCAGCTGCTGGAACACCAGCGCGCGATTGGAGGCGTACCCGGTGCGCTCGCCCGCCCAGAACGGGCTCGATGCGGCGAGCGCCTGAAGATGCGGCAGGTACGAGGTCAAGGCGCCGATGATCGGCAGTACCTTGTTCCTGTCCTCCACGCCGATGTGCACGTGGATGCCCCAGATCATCATGTTCCGGCCCCACCACTGCGTCTTCTCGATCAGCGAGTGGTAGCGCGTCTTGTCGGTGACCTGCTGGTCATACCACTGTGCGAAGGGGTGGCTGCCCGCGGAGAGCAGCTCGATACCGGCCGGGTTCGTCGCAGCGCGCACCGACGCGATCGCGGCGGCGATGTCCTGCACGGCCGCGGACACGGTGGATCCGATGCCGCTGGTCACCTCGATGGTGTTCGTCAGCAGCTCGCCCGTCACCGTGTGCCGCTCGCCGGCGCTGGCGCCTTCGAGGTCGCGCAGCAGCTCCGGCGCTCGTCCGACCAGATCGCCGGTTGCCGGATCCGCGAGCATCAGCTCCCATTCCAGGCCCACCGTGGAACGCGGCGAGGAGGCGAACTCGATCGGCATGAGGCCTCGATTCGGTGCGGGAGATGGTCGGCCCATGATCGCACGGGCGTGCGGCGAGACCATGGAATCGTGACGTTCCGAGACGCCGGATGCGACACGGCCCGGCGCCGTTTCGCCAGCGGACGCCGGATCTGGCAGAATAGACAGCTGGATCGCCGCTCGACCCTCTATCCGGCCGCGATCCGCCCCGTAGAGCTTCCACCGGGTGTGCACCCCACGCTTCTGGTGATCGGTTCGCCTTTCTTTCAAGCATTCTGCTTCCACACCATTCAGGAGAATCGTGGCTGTCAAGATTCGTCTCAAGCGCCTGGGCAAGATCCGTGCGCCCTATTACCGCATCGTCGTCGCCGACTCGCGCACCAAGCGCGACGGTCGCGTGATCGAGGAGATCGGCAAGTATCACCCGACCGAGGAGCCCTCGTTCATCGAGGTCGACTCCGAGCGGGCGCAGTACTGGCTGTCCGTCGGCGCGCAGCCGACCGAGCAGGTCGCCGCCATCCTCAAGATCACGGGCGACTGGGGCATCTTCAAGGGCGACAAGGACGCGAAGTCCACCCTCAAGGTCGCCGGCGAGAAGGTCGCCTTCGAGGCCGACGCTTCCAAGAAGTCGGTCATCAAGCCCAAGGCCGAGAAGAAGGAGACTCCCGCCGAGGAGGCTCCCGTCGAGGCCCCCGCCGAGGACGCAGCCGAGGCTGCGGCCGACGCGGAGTAATCCGTCGTGCTGGCTGCCGCGCTCGAGCACATCGTCTCGGGGATCGTCGATCACCCGGAGGATGTCACCATCACCGCCACCTCGTCGCCCCGCGGCGACGTCCTCGAGGTGCACGTGCACCCCGATGACCGGGGGCGCGTGATCGGGCGCGGCGGCCGCACCGCCAAGGCCCTGCGCACGCTGATCACCGCGCTCGCGGACGGACGTCGCGTGCGCGTCGACGTCGCGGACGACTGAGCGTGGCCGTCACAGATCGCCCCTCCGGACGCAACCAGCTGCGCGTGGGGCGTCTCGTCAAGGCGCACGGGCTCAAGGGCGCACTCAAGCTGGAGCTGTACACCGATGATCCGGCCGGCCGCTTCGTGCCCGGCGCCGAGTTCACGTTGCAGGTGCCCGAGGCATCTCCGTGGCACGGCAAGACCATCACCGTCCGAGAGCACCGGGTGATGAACGGCGGCTCCGTCGTCTTCTTCGAGGGCGTCGACGACCGCACCGCGGCGGAGGGCCTGGTCAAGGCGATCCTGTGGATCGACCAGGACGAGGCCGAGGAGCCCGAGGACGACGCCTGGTACGACCACCAGCTCACCGGGCTGGACGTCGTCCGAGACGACGTCGTGGTCGGCCGCGTGGTCCGCGTCGAGCACCTGCCCGCGCAGGATCTGCTCATCGTCCGGCCCGGGGCGGGATCCGGCCCTTCGACAGGCTCAGGGACCGGCGAGATCATGGTCCCGTTCGTCTCCGCGATCGTCCCGACGGTGGACATCGCCGGGGGCCGGATCGTCGTCACCCCGCCCGCAGGGCTCTTCGAGGAGCTGGCCGAGGAGGACGCCGCGGTCGACGCGTCGACGCCGGGCGCCCCCGAGCAGGACGCGCCCGGTGCGGATTGACGTCGTCTCGATCTTCCCGTCGTATTTCGACGGGCTGACCCTCTCCCTGCTCGGCAGGGCGAGGGACAGCGGGATCCTGGAGCTGAATATCCACGATCTGCGCGACTGGACCAGCGACCGGCACCGCACCGTCGACGACACGCCGTACGGCGGTGGCGCCGGGATGGTCATGAAGCCGGAGCCGTGGGGCCTCGCCCTCGATCAGATCGCCGCCCGGTCCGCCGACACGACTTCGGTCGCGGAGCCGGTGGAGGCGCGTCCCACCATCATCTTCCCCTCACCGGCCGGCGAGGTGTTCCGCCAGTCCACGGCCCGTGAGCTCGCCGACCGCGAGCACCTCGTCTTCGGCTGCGGCCGCTACGAGGGTATCGACGAGCGCGTCTTCGAAGAGGCCGCGAGCCTCGGCGAGGTGCGGCTGATCAGCCTCGGCGACTACGTGCTGAACGGGGGAGAGGTCGCCGTCATGGCGATGATCGAGGCGATCGGCCGGCTCATCCCCGGCGTCGTCGGCAACCCCGAGAGCCTCGTCGAGGAATCGCACGAGGACGGGCTGCTCGAGTACCCGTCGTACACGAAGCCCTCGGTCTGGCGCGACCGGGAAGTGCCGCCGATCCTGCTGAGCGGCAACCACGCCGCGATAGCGGCCTGGCGCCGCGAGCAGCAGCTCGAGCGCACCCGGCGGCGCCGCCCGGATCTGCTCGACGACTGACGCGGACGCGGTGCTCGCCGCCCCGCGCGACCCGCCGGTGGCCTTCCCGCCACGGAGCTGCCGCCGCGAGTTCCTGCTGCGAGACCGCACCTGCGTCGCGAGAACGGCTGCCTCGAGAAGGAGGTTCGGTCTCGCGGTCGAGCGACGGCCTCGGGTCGCGGCGTCAGTCGACGCCGAGGAAGGACCGGTCGGTGAGGACGATCGGGCCGTCCTCGGTGATCGCGACGGTGTGCTCGGAGTGCGAGCCGCGGGAGCCGTCGACGCTGCGCAGGGTCCAGCCGTCCGGATCGGTGAGGAGTTCGTCGGTGGTGGCCAGGAACCAGGGCTCGAGCGCCATCACCAGGCCCGCGCGCAGCGGGAAACCGCGACCGGCGCGCCCGTCGTTGGGCACGTGCGGGTCGCCATGCATGATGCGGCCGACGCCGTGGCCGCCGAAGTCGGTGTTGATCGAGTAGCCCTCGCCGTGCGCGACGGCGGCGATCGACGCGGAGATGTCGCCGATGCGGTTGCCGACCACGGCCGCGGCGATCGCCGCATCCAGGGCCCGCTCGGTGGTGTCGATGAGGCGCAGATCCTCGTCGCGGGGCGTGCCGACCACGAACGACACGGCGGAGTCGGCGACCCAGCCGTCGACGGAGACCGCGAAATCGAGGGAGACCAGGTCGCCGTCGCGCAGCGTGTAGTCGAAGGGGAGCCCGTGCAGGACCGCGTCGTTCACCGAGGTGCAGATGACCTTCCCGAACGGGCTCGCGCCGAACGAGGGGTGATAGTCGATGTAGCAGGATTCGGCGCCGGCCTTGCGGATCATGTCGTGCGCACGCCGGTCGATGGACAGCAGGTTGGTGCCCACCTTCGTCTCGGCGCGCAGCGTCGCCAGCGTATCCGCCACGAAGCGTCCGGCCGCCCGCATCTCCTCGATCTCGGCGGGGGTGCGCAATTCGATCATTCCCGTTCCTCTCCTCGCTCCCATTCTCTCGCACCGCCCGGGCCGTCCGCTCCCACGCTCACAGCGAACGTCCGGCCGCTGGTCCTCAGGAGCGACGTAGCATCGCGGTATGTGGATCCGGCGCGCGTTCTTCTCCTGGCTGTTCCCGGCCGCGATCGTGCTGCCGCTGTGGCTGTTCATCGGCTGGGGCGTCTTCCACGCCAGCGGGTTCGCGTTCCTCTGGGTGCTGTTCGTGGCGCTGCCTTCCGTGCTGGTGGGAGAGGTCGTGCTGGGGCTCCTGGTCCGGGCGCGTCCCACGGTCCGCGAGGAGCGCGCGGTCTCCTGGCGCGACGTGATCGGCTTCACCGTGTGGCACGGTCTCACGATCGCCCTCGGCTTCTTCCCGAAGGACGCGTTCGGGTGGTTGCTGACCGGCACGATCGTGGCCTTCCTCGGCCTGTTCTGGTCGACCCTCTGGCAGCTCTGGAAGGACGTGTCGGAGCGGGGACGCACGGCGTTCCTGGTCGACGGCGGCACGATGCGGGCGACGGCCTACCCGGAACCGAACGAGCCGGTGCGGGAGCGGGCGAGCCAGGACGGGCAGGTCTTCGTCATCACCGAGACGGGACCTGCTCGCGACGACCGCGCAGCGCACTGAGCCGGCCGAAGGCCGTCACGCCGCGCGTTTTGGCGGCGCATCGGATCCATGGCAGAATGGTTCCTTGTGCCGTGACCCGGTTCTGCCTCAGGGGAACCCGCGGACGCCTTGCGCGCCGTTCGACACACATCATCTCCTTTTCCTTCTGACTTGCATGCGACCTGAGGCGAGTGCAGAGAGAGACGATCATGCAGATCCTCGACGCCGTCGACGCGGCTTCGCTCCGCTCCGACATCCCCGACTTCTTCCCCGGCGACACCGTCAAGGTGCACGTCAACATCATCGAGGGAAGCCGCTCCCGCATCCAGGTGTTCCAGGGCGCCGTCATCGGCCGCTCCGGCGACGGTGTGCGTGAGACCTTCACGGTCCGCAAGATCAGCTTCCAGGTGGGCGTCGAGCGCACCTTCCCGGTGCACTCCCCGGTGATCGACCACATCGAGGTCGTCACCCGCGGTGACGTGCGTCGCGCCAAGCTGTACTACCTGCGCAACCTCCGCGGCAAGAAGGCGAAGATCAAGGAGAAGCGCGACGCGCGCTGATCCCGCTCGGCCCGATCGCGCTCTGCGCAGATCCCATGAGGCCTTCTGAAGCGCCCCGAGACACGGTTCTCGGGGCGCTTCATTCATACGCGGGCATGAGAAGCTGGAGGGTGCCGTCGATCGACGGTCGACGGTCTGTGAAGGATGACGCATGACGGATGAGATCGCGGCCGGACCCGCCGACACGCGAGGCGACAGGGCCGTGCCACGCCGCCGTGGCTGGGTGATCTTCCTCCGCGACATCGTCGTGATCCTGCTCATCGCGGTGCTCGTGTCCTTCCTCGTGAAGAGCTTCGTCGTGCGCAGCTTCTACATCCCCTCGGGATCGATGGAGAACACGCTGCTCGTCAAGGACCGGATCCTGGTCGACGAGATCACGCCGCAGTGGAACGGCTATCACCGGGGTGACGTCGTGGTCTTCAAGGACCCGGGAGGGTGGCTGCCGCCGGCGCCGGCTCAGCCGCCGCGGCCCGCGCTGCTCGAGGCCGGTGAGTGGTTCCTCACGCTGGTCGGCATCGCGGCCCCCGACTCGGACGACCACCTGGTGAAGCGCTTGATCGGCCTCCCCGGCGATCGCGTCGTGTGCTGCAACTCGCTCGGCCAGATCACCGTCAACGGCGCGCCGATCGACGAGTCCTCGTATCTGAAGCCCGGGGTGGGCGATGCCCGGGCGTCCAGCGTGCCGTTCGACGTCACGGTGCCGAAGAAGGCCATCTGGGTGCTCGGCGACAACCGCACCCGTTCCGAGGACTCCCGCTATCACCAGGATCAGCCCGGCGGCGGGTTCGTGCCGATGGAGAACATCGTCGGGCGGGCGTTCCTGATCACCTGGCCGTTCGACCGGTTCGGCCTCGTCGACGGTCACTACGCCGTGTTCAACGGCGTCTCGGATCCCAAGCCGCAGGGACGCCGTCGTGGCGGTCGTCGAGCCTAGCCTGGTCCTTGAGCGGCTGCTGCTGCGCGAGCATCCGCTGCTGATCGCCCTCGACGAGGTCGGCCGCGGGGCGCTGGCGGGTCCCGTCGCGGTGGGGGCGACCGTCATCGACGCGGCCGCCGCACGGCGGCGCGTGCCGCAAGGCCTGCGGGATTCGAAGCTGGTGCCCGAGAAGCGCCGCCCGGAGGTCGCCGAGCGGGCCGGAGCCTGGGCGCCTGCGAGCGCCGTGGGCTGGGCCGGCAGCACCGAGATCGACGAGGTCGGGATCATGCGCGCCCTCGGCCTCGCCGCCTCCCGTGCGATCCTCGCGGCGTGCGGGGACTCCTGGGATGCGTCCGCGGCGCTGGTGATCCTGGACGGCAACCACGACTACGTCTCCTCCGTGCACCCCGGCGTGCTGACCGTGCGCTCGATCATCAAGGCCGATCGGGACTGCGCGTCGGTCGCCGCCGCGTCGGTGCTCGCCAAGGTGGCCCGCGACACGCTCATGATCGAGCTGGCAGGCGCGTTCCCCGCCTACCAATGGGAACGCAACAAGGGGTACGCCAGCGTGGAGCACCGCGAGGCGATCCGCCGTGGCGGACTGACACCGCACCATCGCTCGTCCTGGGCGATCACGGACGCGCCCACCCTGTTCTGAGAGCGCCCCCCCTGTTCTCGGAGGCGGGGAGCGCCCGCGCGTGGTGCGGTGCCGCGGCGGGCGGCGCATCGGCATCGCGCCCCGTGGTTCCGATGCGGCCCGGCCGATCCGCTCTCGTAGGATGGGGGGATCATGGATGACGACGCCTTCGACGACTACGACCGCGAGCTCGAACTCGCCCTGTACCGCGAGTACCGCGACGTGGTCCTGCAGTTCCAGTACGTGGTCGAGACCGAACGTCGCTTCTACCTCGCCAACGAGGTCAACGTGGTGCGTCGCGACACCGAGCACGACTTCTACTTCGAAGTGTCGATGAACGACGTGTGGGTGTGGGACATCTACCGGGCCGACCGGTTCGTGAAGTCGGTGCGCGTGCTGACGTTCAAGGACGTGAACGTCGAGGAGCTGTCCCGGCGCGAGTTCGAACTGCCCCAGGAGCTCTCGCTCGACGGCGAGTGACGGCGACGGCGCGACCGGTTCCGCCGGCGTCGGACATGCCGCGCGAAGCGGGCGCCCCGTCGTTCCGACGCTGATGCGATGACGAGCAGGCGCATGCCGCGCCCGACGATCGCGCCCGTGCGTTCACGCTGTGCATCCACACCGTTCGTTCACACCCCGCGGTCGCCACCTGCGTCGCGTTCGTCCTCCCCAGCCGGGTGATCGGCGAGGTTCCGCACCGGTTGCGCGAACGGCGTCCCACGGCGCCCGCGCACCCGCGAAGCTGTCCGCATGGCAGCCAAGGACGATCTCGGACGCGCGGGGGAGAACCGCGCCGCAGAGCACCTGACCCGACTCGGGTACCGGATCCTCGACCGCAACTGGCGGTGCGAACTGGGTGAGCTCGACATCGTCGCGCAGCGGGACACCACGCTCTCCTTCGTCGAGGTGAAGACCCGGCGCACACTCGATTACGGGCATCCGTTCGAGGCGATCGACGAGCGCAAGCGGCAGAGGCTGTGGCGGCTCGTGCACGTCTGGGTGCGGGAGCATCCGATGGCCAGCCGCGGACGCGCGCTGCGGCTCGAGGCCATCGGGATCGTCGGGGCCGATCCCGCGATCGGATCGCTCGAGCACCTGCGGGACCTGCGATGACCGCGCGGACCTGGGCGGTCGCGCTGACCGGTGTGAACGGGCACATGGTCGACGTCGAGGCGGACCTCTCCCAGCAGACCCCGGGGTTCGACCTGATCGGGTTGGCGGACCGGGCGCTCGGCGAGGCCGTGCGCCGCGTGCACAACGCCTGCAAGAACAGCGGCCTCGATCTGCCGCGCCGCAAGCTCACGGTCAACCTGTCACCGGCGAGCCTGCCCAAGCATGGAGCCGCGTTCGACGTGGCCATCGCGGTGGCGGCTCTGGGCGCCGGGGGTGCGCTGGAGCCGGGGTCGATGGCGCGCACCGTGCACCTCGGCGAGCTGGGGCTGGACGGCCGCCTGCGGCCGATCGCGGGGGTGCTTCCGGCTCTGCACGCGGCCAGAGAGGCGGGGTTCGAGCGGGTGGTCGTGCCCGTGGGTAACGAGGCCGAGGCACGACTGGTGCCGGGGCTCGACGTGCATGCCGCAGCGAGTCTCACGCACGTCGCGCTGCTGCACGGTGCGGAGATCGCCGATCCCGGCGAGACCGTGCCGGTGCTCGCCGCGCCGGTGCCGCAGACGGCGGAGCAGGAACCCGACCTCGCCGACGTCATCGGGCAGGATGACGCCGTCGCCGCGCTCGTGGTGGCGGCCGCCGGCGGCCACCACATCCTGTTGTCCGGGCCTCCGGGGGCGGGCAAGACGATGCTGGCGCGGCGTCTCGCAGGCATCCTCCCCGATCTGGGGGAGGAGCTGGCGCTCGAGACGGCCTCGATCCGCTCGCTCATGGGAGAACCGCTCACACGCCTGGACCGCCGGCCGCCGTTCGTGGCCCCGCACCACAGCGCCTCGATCGCGGCCATGATCGGTGGCGGCTCGCGATCCGCGCGCCCCGGTGCGATCGCACGGGCCCACGGCGGTCTGCTCTTCCTCGACGAAGCGGCCGAAGCGCCCCGGGCCGTGCTCGACGCGCTCCGTCAGCCGCTGGAGTCCGGCTCGATCGAGATCCACCGCTCGGAGTTCACGACGCGGTTCCCTGCGCGGTTCCAGCTCGTGCTGGCCACGAATCCGTGTCCGTGCGGGGTGTTCGGCGTGGTGGGCGAGGAATGCATCTGCCCGCCCGCATCGATCCGGCGCTACGCGTCGAGGCTCTCCGGGCCGATCCGGGACCGCCTCGACATCGAGGTGCGCGTCGCACGCGTGTCCGCGGCGCAGGTCACCGCGCAGGAGCGGGGCACGCTGTCGACGGCCAGGGCGCGGGGGCGGGTGGAGGAGGCGCGGGACCGCGCCGCGCGGCGCTGGGACGGCACACCGTGGCGGCTCAACGCGCACGTTCCGGGGACGTGGCTGCGGCAGGGCGAGCGTCGCCTGCCCGTGGAGGCGAGGGCGCCGTTGGATCGCGCCCTGCAACGCGGCGCACTGACCCTGCGCGGCTACGACCGGGTGCTGCGGCTGGCGTGGTCGGTGGCCGATCTCGACGGCGCCGACGTCCCGGGCCTCGCCCACGTCGGGAGAGCGCTGTATCTGAAGAAGGGGATGACGGCATGAGCACGGGGGAGCGGATGAGCCCGGCGCGAGACAGCGGGACGGGACAGCGCGTGCCGAGCTCGGCGGAGCAGTCGCGTCGGCTGCAGGCGCTGCGCGACGATGCACGGTTCCTCGAGGCGGCGGCGCGGGTCCGCGCGGACGTCGAGGACCCGGCCGTCAGGGACGGCCTGATCTGGAGTCTGCTGGTCGAGCCGGGTGACGGCGTCGCCGGGGCGCTCGTCGGGGCGCTCGGGGCCGGGGACGCGCTGGAGGTCGCGCTCGGCGACGCCCGCGTCGCCACCGTCACGACCGAGGAGGACGAACGCCCCGCGGCCGCGGCGCTGCGGGACGGCCGCCGGCGCTGGGCGACACGGCTGGAACCCGAAGCGCATGTCGCGGCCCTGCGCACGGCGGCGCGGATCGGGGCGCGGCTCCTGCTGCCCGCGGATCCGGAGTGGCCTGCCTCGCTGGGCGACCTCGCCGCGCACGCGCCGCTCGGGCTCTGGCTTCGCGGGGATCCCGCGGCGCTGTCGGGCCCGGGCGTTGCGATCGTGGGCGCGAGGGCCGCGTCGAGCTACGGGGAGCACGTCGCGGGGGAATTCGCCGGTGAGCTCGCGGCCGAGGGCCGCGTCGTCTTCTCCGGCGGCGCGTACGGGGTCGACGGCACCGCCCATCGCGCGGCCCTGCGCGCCGGCGGAAGGACTGTCGCGGTTCTCGCCGGAGGGGTGGACCGGCCGTATCCCAGCGGTCATGCCTCGCTTTTCGAGCGGATCGTCGCGGGCGGAGCACTGGTGAGCGAGGTCGCCTGCGGTGCGGCGCCGACCAAATGGCGCTTCCTCGCGAGGAACAGGTTGATCAGCGCGCTCTCGGATGCGACGGTGGTCGTCGAGGCCGGACAGCGCAGTGGATCCCTGAACACCGCGGGCCATGCGGCATCCCTCGGGCGCCCGCTGGGCGCGGTGCCGGGGCCGATCACCTCCACCACCTCCGCCGGGTGCCATCGGCTGCTGCGCGACTACGACGCCCGCTGCGTCACCTCCGTCGCCGAGGTGCGCGAGCTGCTCGGCGAGAGTCCGCCGGCGATGCGCGCGCCATCCGAAGATCCGGACATGATCCGCCTCGCGGATGCGCTGAACCTCCGGGTCGCCCGCAGCAGCGCCGAACTCGCGAGGCTCAGCGGCTTGGGCCTCGACCGTGTGGAGGCTCTTCTGGGCATCCTGGAGCTCGACGGCGGCGCGGTGCGGATCGACCGCGGATGGCGCAGCCTCGTCCCGTGACCGGTCCGATGCGGACCGGAGCGGGCCCCGGCTCCGCAGCGCGGGTCGACGACGCTCTCCCGCGCGTGCTCCCGCCGAGGCCGCCCCGATGCGCGCATGCTGGAGTCATGCGCGTATCCGAGGCCGCCGCGGCGTTCACGGTGCACCTGTCCCAGGTGCGCCGGCTGTCCCCGGCGACGGTACGCGCCTACCGATCGGATCTGGCGGATCTCGCCGCGTCCACCCAGGACGCCGCGCTCGTCGAGGTCGATCTCGAAGCCCTCCGGGAATGGCTGTGGCGGGCGACGCAGCGCGGAGATGCCCGATCGACGCTCGCCCGGCGCACGGCCGCGGTGCGGTCGTTCTTCGCGTGGGCGACCGAGTCCGCTCTGGTGCCCGCCGACCCGGCCCTGCGTCTGGTGGCGCCGAAGCGCGGGCGGACGCTGCCGGCCGTCGCCTCCGCCGATGCGATGCGGGTGCTGCTGGACGAGGCGCGCGACGCGGCGCTGGACGGGGATCCCCTCCGGCTCAGGGACAGCGCGATCCTGGAGCTGCTCTACGGATCCGGCATGCGCGTCTCCGAGCTGTGCGGGCTCGCCGTCGACGACATCGATCTGGATCGCGGCACGGCGCGGGTGCTCGGCAAGGGCGGCAAGGAGCGCGTGGTGCCGTTCGGAGCGCCGGCGCGGGACGCCGTCGCCTCTTACCTGCGCCGGGCACGTCCGGTGCTCGTGGCGCGCACGGATCGGCCGGGACCGGGGCTGTTCCGCGGCTCCCGCGGGGGCGCGCTCGGCCCACGAGCCGTGTACGAGCTGGTCGCGCGCGTGCTCGCGCCCGTGATCGGCGCCGAGACCGTCGGGCCGCATGCGCTGCGCCATTCCGCGGCGACGCACCTGCTGGACGGCGGGGCGGATCTGCGCGCGGTGCAGGAGATCCTCGGCCACGCGAGCCTGGGCACCACGCAGATCTACACGCATGTGTCCGCGGAGCGGCTCACGGCGACCTACCGGCTCGCACACCCCCGGGCGTGACGGGATCCGCCGCCCACGTGCCGCGCGCGAGGGCTGGAGTCTCCGGGGAGCGAGGCCACGCACCCGCGCGCGATCGGGCGGATGCGCGGTGCGGCCTCAGCAGCCGCCGGCGCCGCAGGGCAGCAGCACCGCGCGCGGCACACCTCCGAACAGCAGCATCGGGTTGATGTAGGCCCCGCCCCAGCGCACGCCGACATGAAGCGTCCCCGCCGGCGCATGTCCGCCCGCCGCCGCGACGGCGACGGCGTCGCCCCGGCGCACCGCGGTGCCAGGGGAGAGCGCGGACTGCACCGGCTCGAGCGTGGTCACCAGGCCGTTGCCGTGATCGATCGTCAGCAGCGGCCGATCCACGACGACCCCGCGGAACGCGATCACCCCGTCCGCCGGAGCGCGCACCTCGCCGGCGGCGGAGATGTCGATGCCGCGGTGCCCGGGACCGTAGTCGTGTGCCGGCGCGCGGAACGGCGCCACGACCGAGCGTGCCCCCGTGACAGGCCAGAGCCAGTCCCCGTCGGGCAAGGCGGGGTCGTCGACGGCAGCGGGCACGGCAGACGCCGCGGCCGATGCCGCGGCCGTCGCGGAGGGCAGGGCAGGCCCCAGCACCGGGACGAGCCCGCCCAGCAGCACAGTGACGATCAGCACGGCGGCCGGTGCGCGGCGTACGCACGCGCGCACCGGCGAGGCGGGGGCGGGTGTGGGCGAGGCGGAGGTGGGCGCCGGTGAGGCGGGTGCCGGCGAGGCGGAGGGGCACATGTCACGATCCTGCGCGCGTCAGAAGCGGTGCGGGCCGCCGTGCGCGTGATCGGTGCGGTGTCCGTGTCCGGGGGCGATTGTGCGGATGGAACGCGCGCGTTCCGGGGCCGTGACCCTGATATGCTTGCAGGGCATCCCGTATGTCGGGGTGACTACGCGTGCCCACAGCGTTCAACGTGGCGAACACTCCACAGGTCCTTCGAGAGAAGGCGGAGTGCGCGCCGGGCACCAGGGCAGCCGATCGCCCGATCGGCCGCACAACCTCAACCAGCAAGGAGTACGACCATGGCCGTCGTCACCATCCGCCAGCTGCTCGACAGCGGCGTTCACTTCGGACACCAGACCCGCCGGTGGAACCCGAAGGTGAAGCGCTTCATCCTCACGGAGCGCAGCGGGATCCACATCATCGACCTGCAGCAGTCGCTGGGCTACATCGACAAGGCCTACGACTTCGTCAAGGAGACCGTCGCGCACGGCGGCACCATCCTTTTCGTGGGCACCAAGAAGCAGGCGCAGGAGATCCTCGCCGAGCAGGCGACCCGCGTGGGCCAGCCCTACGTCAACCAGCGCTGGCTCGGTGGCCTCCTCACCAACTTCTCCACCATCGCGAAGCGTCTCGCCCGCATGAAGGAGCTCGAGGAGCTCGACTACGAGAACCCGGCCGCCTCCGGTTTCACCAAGAAGGAGCTCCTGCTCAAGAAGCGCGAGCTCGACAAGCTGCACAAGTCGCTGGGCGGCATCCGCAACCTGACCAAGACCCCGTCGGCACTGTGGGTCGTCGACGCCAAGCGCGAGCACCTCGCCATCGACGAGGCCAAGAAGCTCGGCATCCCGGTGATCGGCATCCTCGACACCAACGCGGACCCGGACGACTTCCAGTACCCGATCCCCGGCAACGACGACGCGATCCGCTCCGTCTCGCTGCTGACCCGCATCATCGCCGACGCCGCGGCCGAGGGCCTGCAGCTCAAGCACAACCCGGATGCCGGTGACGCGGAGCCTCTTGCCGAGTGGGAGCAGGAGCTGCTCGAGGCCCCCGCCGAGACCGTTCCCGCCGTCGAGGTCGCCGCGACCGAGTCCGCCGCGGACGAGGCCGGCGCCGCTGCGCACGACGAGGCGATCGCCGCTGCTGCCGGCGAGACGGCGGCCGAGGTCGCCGACGCCGAGTCGACCGACAAGTAAACGCCCGCAATCACCACGCACACATACGAAGCAAGGAGCCACCACAACATGGCCAACTTCACCATCGCCGACATCAAGGCGCTGCGTGAGCAGCTCGGAACGGGAATGGTCGACACCAAGAAGGCGCTCGAGGAGGCCGACGGCGACGTCGAGAAGGCCGTCGAGATCCTGCGCCTGAAGGGTGCGAAGGGCAACGCCAAGCGCGCTGACCGTTCCACCAGCGAGGGCCTGGTCGTCGCCCGCGAACAGGACGGCGCCGTGACGCTCGTCGAACTCGCCTGCGAGACCGACTTCGTCGCGAAGAACGAGCGCTTCATCGCGCTGGCCGACAAGGTCGCCGACGCCGTGGCCGCGGTCAAGGCCGACTCCGTCGAGGCCGCTCTGGCGGCCGACGCCGGCGGTCAGAGCGTCGAGCAGCTGATCTCGGACGAGGCCGCGATCATCGGCGAGAAGGTCGAGCTGCGCCGCGTCGTGACCATCTCGGGCGAGCACACCGAGGTCTACCTGCACCGCACCAGCAAGGACCTGCCGCCGCAGATCGGCGTCGTGGTCGCCTACGCCGGTGACGACGCGGAGACCGCGCGCAGCATCGCGCAGCACATCTCGTTCGCGAACCCCTCCTACCTCACCCGTGAGGACGTCCCGGCCGCGGACGTGGAGAAGGAGCGCGAGATCGTCACCGAGATCTCCCGCAACGAGGGCAAGCCCGAGGCCGCCCTGCCGAAGATCGTCGAGGGCCGCGTCACCGCGTTCTTCAAGCAGGTCGCCCTGCTCGAGCAGGACTACGCCAAGGACAACAAGCTGTCCGTCGGCCAGGTCGCGAAGGACGCCGGTCTCACCGTGACGGGTTTCGCCCGCTTCAAGGTCGGCGCGTAACAGCATCGAAGGGGTTCGGATCCATCAGGGTCCGGACCCCTTCGTCATGCCCCCCCCAGGATCCGGTGCGCCGGCGCGGCGCATCGGTCACGTCGCTCTGTGCCGCGCACAGCGCATCGCTCGTCTTCTTCCGTGCTCTGCACGGTAGTTTGTTCCACGGATGAGAGGAACCACTCCATGACCGAACGACAGGGTCGACGCCGCGTCGTCCTCAAGCTCTCCGGCGAGGCCTTCGGCGGCGGACAGCTCGGGGTCAATCCCGACATCGTCAGCCAGATCGCCCGTGAGATCGCCGCCGCCACCGACCGCGTGGAGATCGCCGTCGTCGTCGGCGGCGGCAACTTCTTCCGCGGCGCGGAGCTGAGCCAGCGCGGCATGGACCGTGCCAGGGCCGACTACATGGGCATGCTGGGCACCGTCATGAACGCCCTCGCCCTGCAGGACTTCCTGGAGCAGGCCGGGGCGTCCCCTCGGGTGCAGTCCGCGATCGCGATGACCCAGGTCGCGGAGCCGTACCTGCCGTTGCGCGCCGAGCGCCACATGGAGAAGAGCCGTGTGGTGATCTTCGGCGCCGGGGCGGGCCTGCCCTACTTCTCCACCGACACCGTCGCCGCGCAGCGTGCGCTCGAGATCGGCGCCGATGAGGTCCTGGTCGCGAAGAACGGCGTGGACGCGATCTACACCGCCGACCCGAAGAAGGACGCCGATGCCGAGCGCATCGAGGAGATCACCTTCCAGGACGCCCTCGTGCGCGGCCTCAAGGTCGTGGACTCCACCGCGTTCAGCCTGTGCATGGACAACGGCATGGACATGCGGGTGTTCGGCATGGAGCCGGCCGGCAACATCACCCGGGCGCTTCTGGGGGAGCCGATCGGCACCCGCGTCATCGCCTGACGACGCACGAGGATCCCCGGGCCGCGCCGCAGGGCCCCGGGCCGGGGATCCGTGCATCGGCCCCGATAGACTTGAGACGCAACCCACTGACGAATAGGAGTCACCGTGATCGCGGATGTCCTCGCCGACACCACCTCCCGCATGCAGCGCGCCGTCGAGGCCGCCAAGGAGGACTTCAGCACGGTGCGCACCGGCCGTGCCAACCCGCAGATGTTCCAGAAGGTCCTGGTGGACTACTACGGCACGCCGACCCCGCTCGCTCAGCTCGCGTCGCTCGCCAACCCCGAAGCGCGTTCGCTGATCGTCACACCCTATGACAAGTCGGCGCTGAAAGCGATCGAGCAGGCGATCCGCGACATGCCGAACCTCGGCGCGAACCCGTCCAACGACGGCAACATCGTCCGCGTCACGATGCCGGAGCTCACGGCCGAGCGCCGCAAGGAGTATGTCAAGCTCGTCAAGAGCAAGGGCGAGGACGCGAAGGTGCACGTGCGCGGCATCCGTCGCAAGGCCAAGGACGAGCTGGACGCGCTGAAGAGCGAGCTCGGCGAGGACGAGATCGCCCGCGGCGAGAAGGAGCTCGACGCTCTCACGCGTCAGCACGTCGACCTCATCGACGACGCCGTGAAGCGCAAAGAGGCCGAGCTCCTCGAGGTCTGAGACGGCCGATGAGCACACCCTCCGACGACGACGGCGTGCCGGGGATCCCGCCCCGTCCGCCGCTTCCGCCGCGCGCGGGCGAGGAGCCGCCCCTGCGCAGCGGGGAGAACCTGCAGCGGCAGTTCCGCGCGAGGAAGGCCGAGCTCGAGACGCACGTCGCGCATGCCCGTGATCAGCTCGATCAGGCGAACGAGCGGATCAAGGAGCGCACCGGCCGTGACCTCGTCGTCGCGATCGGCGTCGGCCTGCTGATCGGCGGCGTGATCCTGGCGTCGCTGCTGTTCGCCAAGTGGTCGTTCGCGGTGATCGGCCTCGCGATCATCCTGCTCGCGGTGTGGGAACTGGTGCTCGCGTTGCGCATGGGCGGTCGCAAGATCGACCTGTGGCCGCAGCTGGTGTTCGCTGCGGCCCTGGCCGCGGGCGGGTACTTCGCGGATCCGTGGCTGACCTGGGTCATGCTCTTCGTCGCCGTGTTCGGCGTGGTCGTGTGGCGCCTGGTCGCCCAGATGATCGTGAAGGACGGCCGCACCTACGGCGAGGTGCTCACGGATGCGATGGCGAGCGGTTTCATCCCGGTGTACGTGCCGTTCCTCGGCGCGGTCGTGCTGATGCTGCTGCGCCAGCCGCGCGGAGAATGGTGGGTGCTCGCGCTCATCGTCGTGGTCGTGGTCGCCGACACCTGCGCGTACGCCTCCGGCCTGCTGTTCGGCCGCGGCGGCCGGCATCCGATGGCCCCGCGCGTCAGCCCGAAGAAGACCTGGGAAGGTTTCGCGGGCGCCGTGGTCGGCTCGCTGGTCGCCGGAGCCCTCATCGGCTTCTACATGCTCGGACTCCCGTGGTGGGCGGGCCTCATCTTCGGTGCGGCGCTCGTCGCCTCCGCCACGGTCGGCGACCTGGGCGAGTCTCTGCTCAAACGCGATCTCGGGATCAAGGACATGAGCTCCTGGATCCCGGGGCACGGGGGCCTGCTCGACCGGCTGGACAGTGTGCTCCCCTCGGCCGTCGTGGCCCTCGCCCTGTATCCGCTTCTCACACCCCTGGCGGCAGCATGACCGATTCCGGACGAAACGACCAGACCGCGATCGCCCCCAGCTTCCCGGTCCTTCCGAGGCGGGAGAAGGGGTATCAGCGGGCGGCCGTCGACACCTTCCTGGCGCGTGCACGCGGAGCCTTCGAAGACGGCGAATCGGGGATCGGATCCGCCGACATCCGCAGCGCGTCGTTCCCCCTGGTTCGCGGAGGGTACGACATCCCGGCCGTGGACGCCGCCCTCGCGCGCGTCGAGGAGGCGTTCGCGCAGCGTGAGCGCGCTCGCGCCGTGGCGACGGAGGGGCCGTCGGAATGGGTCGGCCGTGCGCGCGCGGACGCACAGGTGATCCTCGATCACCTGTCCCGTCCGCAGGGACACCGGTTCGCCCGCACGGGCATGCTGACCTTCGGATACCGGGTGGACGAGGTCGATCACGTCGCGAAGCGCATCGTGCGCTTCCTCCGTGACGGGGACGCGCTCACCGCCGAGCAGGTGCGCCAGACCGCGTTCCGGATGCAGCGCCGCGGCTACCGCGAGGAGCAGGTCGACGCGCTGCTCGATGCGACGATCGACGTGCTGCTGGCGATCCGTTGAGCGTTTCTCATGGCGAATTCAGGTTCGCCTGGCTAAACTCGGATCCATTGTGACTCCCGATAACGATTTGATTGCGGCGCGCGCCCGAAACGCCGCACAGAACGACGCAGCCACAGCAGCCCGCACCGGTACGAAGGCGCAGCCCCGACGGAGCGCGACCTCAGCGGTCCTCGCGAGCCTCGCCGTGGTCGGATTCTCGGTTGCGATCGTGGCCCCCGCGGGCTTCGCGATGTCGGCTCCGGAGCCCGCCCACGCGTCGACGACGACCGCGTACTCGCTCGCGGCCCGGGACGCCCAGAACATCACGGTCTCCGTGCACGGCGTGACCCCGAAGGCGCAGACCCGCGACGCGTTCGACGTGTATGTGAAGCCGACCCCGACCCCGACCCCTGAGCCGGTCGTCGCCTCCACGGACACCTCCTCGTCGTCCGGGTCCTCATCGTCGAGCGATCCCGCACCCCTGTATTACAGCGGCGGCGGTGCACCGGCGGAGTGGATGGCGGCCGCCGGCATCGCCTCCAGCGACTGGGGCTACGTCGACTACATCGTGAGCCGCGAGAGCGGCTGGAACCCGAATGCCACCAACAGCGGATCCGGGGCCTGCGGGCTCGTCCAGGCGCTGCCGTGCAGCAAGGTGCCGGGCAACGGCTACGACCCGGTCGACAACCTGCGCTGGGCGAACGGCTATGCCGTGGGCCGGTACGGCAGCTGGGGCGCCGCGCAGGCGTTCTGGTCGGCCAACAACTGGTGGTGAGCGGCACTCGCTCATGCCACGCTCGCACAGACGACGTGAGGAGCGCCCGCGCGAGGATTCGCTCGATCGGCTCATCGCCGGGTGGAAGCGCACGGAGATGCGCGGCACGACCCAGTGGCATGTGCAGCCGCTGACGGCCGCACAGGCGCTGAAGGAGTACGTGTGCCCGGGATGCCGGGGGACGATCCCTGTCGGCACCGCGCATGTGGTGGTCTGGCGCGCTGACGGCGTGCTGGGCGACGCGGCGGACCTCGCGGGGCGGCGGCACTGGCACAGCACGTGCTGGAAGAGAGGCTGACGTGGAGATCCGCGGACCCCGCGCACTGCCTGCGCGTCGTGAGGACATCGAGCTGCGCACCGAGGACGGGCTGCGGCTGGTCGGTGAACTCGCCCTGCCCGAGACCGCCGATCCGGTCGCCACGCTCGTCACCCTGCACCCGCTTCCCACCGCGGGAGGCTTCATGGACTCGCACATCCTGCGCAAGGCGGCGGCGCGCCTGCCGGCGCTGGCGGATCTCGCCGTGCTGCGGTTCAACACGCGCGGAACCAGTTCCCCGCGCGGCACCAGCGAGGGGGAGTTCGACGGCGGCGCTGCGGAGCGGCACGACGTGGCGGCGGCCATGGCGTTCGTCCAGGAGCGGGCGCTGCCGCGGCCGTGGCTGGTGGGCTGGTCCTTCGGCACCGAGCTCGCCCTCAAGTACGGCCGCGACCATGACATCGAGGGCGTCATCCTGCTCTCCCCGCCGCTGCATCGGGCGACGGCCGACGAGGTGGCGGCCTGGGCGCAGGACGACCGGCGCGTGGTGGTGCTCGTGCCCGAGCTGGACGATTACCTCCGCCCTGCCGAAGCGATCGCACGATTCGCCGCGATCCCGCATGCCCGGCTCATCGCGGTGGACGGCGGCAGGCATCTGTGGGTGGGGGAGAGTCAGACCCGTCGGGTGCTGGACGAGATCGTCGCCGCGGTCAATCCCGCTGCGCTTCCGCTGCCGATCCAGTGGCCCGCGGTCTGATCCAGTGGCCCGCGGTCTGATCCAGTGGCCCGCGGTCTGAGGATCTCCGGGCCGCGTCAGCGCTCGTTCATCCGGGGGATCAGCACCTGGCGGTAGATGATCAGGACGCTGGCCGCGACGGGGATCGCGATGAGCGCACCCAGCAGGCCGAGCAGTGCCCCGCCGGAGAGGGCGGCGATCACGACGACGGCCCCGGGCACCGAGACCGCGCGGTTCATCACGCGCGGCGAGATCACGTACGCCTCGATCTGCATGTAGACGAGGTAGTAGATCCCGGCGATCAGCCAGGCCCACGGCGGCGAGCCGAGCCCGGGGATCAGGCACAGCAGCACGATGAGGGTGGATCCGGTGAGCGTCCCCACCAGCGGGATCAGCGAGAAGAAGAAGGCGATGACCGCCAGCACGATCGGGAACGGCGCCTGGATGATCGACAGGAAGATGAAGCTCAGCACGCCGTTGATCACGCCCATCGTGACCTGGCCCATGACGTAGTGACCGACGGATGCGGTGATCTGCTCTGCGAGATCGATGAAGCGGTCGCGCTTCGACGCCGGCACGACCTGGTAGACGGCGCCCTTGAGCGAAGGGATCGCCGCGGTGAAGTAGATCGTCAGGATCAGTACGATGAAGGTGCCGCTGAGCCCGGCGAACAGTGCGCCGCCGACGACGATCACGCCCTGCCCGATCGAACTGCTGATATCGCCGACGTTCTTCGTCAGCCAGTCGTTGATGTAGGTGAACACCGTGTCCACGTCGAGGTTCGGGAACAGCTCGGTCAGCCAGTGCCGGAGATCTGCCAGCGCCGTGCCACGGCTCACGAGCGCGGAGATCTGCGTGACGAGCTGCGAGATCTGGTTGACCAGGATCGGGATCACCATGAGCACGATCCCGGCGAACACACCCAGGACCACGAGGACCGTGATGAGCACGGCCGCCCAGCGCGGCAGCCGGCGCCGGGTGAGCCAGCTGACCATCGGATCCAAGCCCAGGCTCAGGAACAGCGCCGTGCCGACGTACAGCAGGATCGTGGACAGGGTCTGCACGCTCTGGATGAGCATGATGCCGAGGCCCACGCCCAGCGTCGCCACCAGCGCGGTGCGGAAGGGGTTGTGCAGCTTCATCGAGATCCTTCGTGCTCGGTTCCTCAGCGTAACCGGCCGAGCGGCGCGAGTCCCGCCGCATCGCCGCACACGAGGACGGCTGAGCGCACGATGGGGGTGCTCGTGGCATCCATACAGGTCGTTTCGCTAGTCTGAAACGTCGAGCGGAGATCCCGGGCGCCTGTCCGTGGATCGCGGAGGAGACTTTTCGTGCGTTTTGTATGGGCCGTTCTGGCCTTCGTGCTGGCGGCCGTCCTGATCGGGACCGGCATCGCGCAGCGAACCATCTTCCTCGGGCCCAAGGACGTCACGGCCGAACTGACCGTCAAGTCGCCGCAGGCCTACACCGTGATCGACTCCGCCGTGCTGCGCTCGCACCCCGGTGAGCAGACCCTCGTCGCGCACGGCGAGGGGACCATCTTCGTCGCCCAGGCGCGCACGGCCGATCTCGAGGCGTGGCTGAGCGACACCAGCTTCAACCGGATCACGCTCGCCAAGGACGGCACCACCACGTCGAAGGTGGTCGAGCCGACCGTGACCGGCGATGGTGCCACGGGCGCGGCGCGCAACCCGGCCGGATCCGACCTCTGGCTGGACAGCTTCACCGACAAGAATGCCCTGATCGACCGGATGCAGGTTCCGGACGGGGTCAGTGTCCTCGTGGCCTCGGACGGAAAGGCGGATGCGCCGGGCGATGTGGTGCTGTCCTGGCCGCTGGACACCGCGACGCCGTGGGCGGGGCCGCTCATGGTCGCGGGCGGCGTCTTCCTGCTGCTCGGGCTGGTCCTCTACGTGCTCGCCATCCGGCACTCCCGTCGAGGGCGCGGTCCGCGCCGCAAGGCGCCGCCGCCGCTGCCCGTCACCGAGCCGATCGATGTGTCGGATCGTGAAGCGCTCGACGCGGCGCCGAGTGCTCCGGCACCCGAAGCGGGTGCGGAGCCCGAGGGACCGGCGCCGACCGGGGAAGCCGATCCCGCACCGCGCGGGGGGGATGCTGCCCGCGAGCGCCGCGCGGTGGTCCCGAAGCGCCGTCGCGCTCTGCTGCTCGTCCCCGCACTCGGGGTGACCGCGGCGCTGCTCAGCGGCTGCACGCCCGACATCTGGCCGCACGCCGCGGAGACACCGACGCCCACGCCGACAGAGACCCAGGCGGCCGAGGCCGGCCAGCAGTCGCCCGCAGTCACCGAGGCGCAGGCCGCGCGGATCCTGGAGAGCATCTCCGCCACGCTCGCCGACGCCGACAAGACCCATGACGCGACCAAGGCCGCGACGCGCCTCGAGGGCGCCGCACTGGACGCACGCAAGACCGCGTACGCGGTGCGCGGGAGCGTCGCCGACTTCGCGCTGCCCGCCGCGATCCCCGCCGACAAGATCAAGATCCTGGTGCCGCAGGCCTACGACTCGTGGCCGCGCACGGTGCTCATGCTCGTGGAGCACGGCACGGACCAGAAGGTCGCGCCGCTGATCATGACGATGACGCAGCCGGATCCGTGGTCGAACTACAAGATCTCCTCGGTCGCCGAGATGCAGGCCGCCGCCAAGCTGCCGAACATGGCTCCGGCCTGGCTCGGCGCCAAGCTCACGCCGCCGGACTCGCCGTTCCTCGCGACGGCGCCCGACGACCTGGCGAAGGAGTTCGCCGACGTCATCGACAAGGCCGACAAGAGCGAGTTCTCGGACCGGTTCGACAAGACCGCTCTCGACTTCGCCAAGTCGGTGCGGGACAGCCGCGCGGCGCTGCAGCAGGCACTCAAGGATGCGAACGCCGACACGACGTCGAGTCTCACGTTCGCCGCAGCGGCAGGACCCGAGGCCCCGGTGTCGATGTCGAGCATCGACAGCGGCGCGATCGTCGCCGTCACGGTCGACGACTCGCAGACCATCAAGCCGACCTCGGCGGACGCGGTCATCAAGCTGGACAAGAACCCGTCGGCCAAGGCGCTGACCGGCGTCGACCAGTCGGCCACCGGATTCGTGACCGTGTACGGCGTGCAGCTCTTCTTCGCCGTGCCCGCGCAGGGATCCGATGCCAAGATCACGCTGCTGGCCGCATCTCAGCAGCTTCAGAGTGTGACGGAGATCAAATGACCGAGTTGTCCGCTGCCGCACTGCGCGGCGCCGTAGACCTGTCCTCGCTGCGCAACCGCCCGCCGGCACCCGTGGACGGCGCGCCGAGCGGCGCACCGGGAGCGGGCGGCACCATCCCGCTCGTGGTCGATGTCACCGACGCCACGTTCGGGCAGGTGCTGGAGCTGTCCCAGAGCGTTCCCGTCGTGGTCGACCTGTGGGCGGAGTGGTGTGGTCCGTGCAAGCAGCTCAGCCCGGTGCTGGAGAAGGTGGTCACCGAGCTCGCGGGCCGCGTCGTGCTCGCCAAGGTGGACGTGGACGCCAACCCGCAGCTCGCGCAGGGGTTCCGGGCGCAGTCGATCCCGATGGTCGTCGCCCTCGTCGCCGGCCAGCCCGTGCCGCTGTTCACGGGGGCCGTGCCGGAGGAGCAGGTACGCGAGGTGTTCGCGCAGCTGCTGCAGCTCGCCGCACAGCACGGCGTGACCGGGACGATCCCGGTCGGCGAGGATGCTCCCGAGGGCGATGCTCCCGAGCCGGAGGCACCGCCGCTGCCGCCGCTGCACCAGGCCGCGTTCGACGCGATCGAGCGGGGCGACTACGCGTCGGCGATCGACGCCTACCAGAAGGCGCTGGCGGAGAACCCCCGCGATGAAGAGGCGCTGGCGGGGCTCGGGCAGGTGCGCCTGCTGCACCGTACCCAGGGGCTCGATCTGAACCAGGCGCGTGCGGCGGCCGCTGCGGCCCCCGCCGACGTCGATGCGCAGTTCGCGGTCGCCGACCTCGACATCGCGGGCGGCCACGTCGCCGATGCGTTCGACCGGCTGCTCGACCTGTTCACCGCCGTCCCGGCGGAGGAGCAGAGCCGGGTCCGCGAGCGGCTCGTGGAGCTGTTCGGTCTCGTCGGCGACGGCGACCCCCGCGTCATCGCGGCCCGCCGCCGCCTCGCGACGCTGCTCTTCTGAGGTTCGCTGCGGTGTCGCGGCCCGCTGCGCGGGCCGCGACGGTCGCCTCGGAATACCCGCCGGGAACATGCGGTTGAATCGATGTGTGAGCGAACCCATCTCCATCGACATCTGGTCCGACATCGCCTGCCCCTGGTGCTACATCGGCAAGCGCAACCTCGAAGCGGGGCTTGCGGACACCGCGACCGATGAGGACGCACCCGAGGTGACGATCACGTTCCACTCGTTCGAACTCTCGCCGGACACCCCTGTCGACTTCGATGGCGATGAGGCGGACTTCCTGATGGGGCACAAGGGAATGCCGCGCGCGCAGGTGGAGCAGATGCTCGACCGCGTCACGGGCGTCGCCAAGGGAGCCGGCCTCGACTACCGCTTCGACCTGCTGCAGCACACCAACACGGTCAAGGCGCACGAGCTGCTGCACCACGCCAAGGCGCAGGGACGCCAGCACGACATGGAGGAGCGGCTCATGTCCGCGTACTTCACCGAGGGTCGCCACGTCGGCCGGATCGAGGATCTGGCCGACCTCGCCGCGGAGATCGGTCTCGATCGCGAAGCCGCGCTCGACGCGTTGCGCTCCGAGCGCCACCTCGCGGATGTGCGGGCGGACCAGGCGCAGGCCCAGGCCTACGGGATCCAGGGCGTACCGTTCTTCGTGATCGACGGGCAGTACGGCGTCAGCGGTGCGCAGCCGCCGGAGGCGTTCGCGGGGGTCCTGCGCGAGCTGTGGGCGAAGCGCGCCGAAGCCGCCTCTTCCTGATCCGCGAGACTTCATCTCCGCGACGAGACTGCGGTCGTACGGCGCAGTCTCGTCGCCCCGTTGGAGTCTCGGCGTCCGGGAGTGGGCACCGGAGACCGGGCGATCAGGCCAGAGCGTCCTCGATGGCGGCGACGATCTCGGGGTCGTCGGGGACCTGGCGCGGGCGGAAGCGCCGCACGGATCCGTCCGGCGCGACGAGGAACTTCTCGAAGTTCCACTCCACGCGCCCCGCCTTGCCGTGGCCGTCCTCGGTCTGCTTGAGGGACTTGTAGAGGTCGGCGGCGCTGCGTCCGTTGACCTTCACCTTGTCGTTGATCGGGAACGAGATCCCGTAGGTCGTGGAGCAGAACTCCAGGATCTGCTCCATGGATCCGGGCTCCTGGCCGAAGAACTGGTTGCAGGGGAATCCGACGACGGTGAGCCCGCGGTCGCCGAACCGGCGCTGCAGCTCCTCGAGCTGGGCGTACTGCGGCGTCAGTCCGCACTTGGATGCGACATTGACCACGAGCACCGGTCCCGCGCCGTAGTCGTCGAGTGTGCGGGTGCTTCCATCGGCATCGGTGAACGGGATCTGGCGCAGGGGGGTGTCGGACATATCCCCAGCCTAGGAGCGTCGGGGATCCGGGGTCCCGGATCTGGGACAATGGACAGGCTATGACTCTCGCCCCCGCCCCCGTCCGCCCCCTGCAGATCGGTCCCCTGCGCATCGACGTCCCTGTCGTGCTCGCGCCGATGGCCGGGATCACCAACACCGCCTTCCGTCGCCTCTGCCGCGAATACGGAGCCGGCCTGTACGTCAGCGAGATGATCACCTCGCGTGCGCTGGTGGAGCGCAATGCGATCACCATGCGGCTGATCCAGCACCACGAGAGCGAGACCCCGCGGTCGATCCAGCTCTACGGCGTGGATCCGGCCACGATCGCCGAGGCTGTGCGGATCATCGTCGCGGAGGACCGCGCCGATCACATCGACCTCAACTTCGGCTGCCCCGTGCCCAAGGTCACCCGCAAGGGCGGCGGGGCGGCCCTGCCCTGGAAGATCGGCCTGTTCTCCGACATCGTCGACCGTGCCGTGAAGGCCGCGGGCGAGGTGCCGCTCACGGTCAAGATGCGCAAGGGCATCAGCAAGGACCACCTGACCTTCCTCGATGCCGGCCGCGCGGCGGAGGACGCCGGCGCCGCCGCGGTCGCGCTGCACGCGCGCACCGCGGGGGAGTACTACTCGGGGCATGCGGACTGGTCGGCGATCGGCGAGCTCAAGCAGGCGGTGACCTCGATCCCGGTGCTGGGCAACGGTGACATCTGGTCGGCCGACGACGCCGTGCGGATGATGGCCGAGACCGGCTGCGACGGCGTCGTGGTCGGACGCGGCTGCCTGGGCCGCCCCTGGCTCTTCGGCGAGCTCGCGGGGGCCTTCGGCGACGAGCGCGCGGTGCGCGTCGATGCGACGCTCGGGTTCGTGAAAGACGCGTTCCGCCGGCACGCCGAGCTGCTCGTCGAGTTCTTCGAGGACGAGGACCGCGGCTGCAAGGACATCCGCAAGCACGTCGCCTGGTATTTCAAGGGGTATCCGGTCGGCGGCGACATCCGATCCGCGCTCGCCCGCGTCTCCACGCTGCAGGAGATCGACGACATCCTCGGCGCGCTCAGTGACGCCCCCTACCCGGGCGCACCCGCCGAGGGACAGCGCGGCCGGGCCGGGACGCCCAAGCGCACGGCGCTGCCGGACGGCTGGCTGGACTCCCGCGAGGTCGCGTCCGAGACCACCGACATGATGCGCGGCGCCGAGGTCGAGAACAGTGGCGGTTGAGTCGGCGGGGCGGACCGACGGCTACGACGCGCATGACGCCGCCCGCTTCTTCGCCGAGACGCACCGCTCCGAGCGCGACGACTTCGCGCGCGACCGCGCCCGCGTGCTGCACTCGGCGGGTCTGCGGCGGCTCGCCGCGAAGACGCAGGTGCTGAGCCCCGCGTCGACCGCCGACTTCGCCCGCAACCGCTTGACGCACTCCCTCGAGGTCGCGCAGGTGGGGCGCGAGCTCGCGGTCGCCCTCGGCGTGTCCGCCGACGTCGTCGACACCGCATGCCTCAGCCACGATCTGGGGCATCCCCCCTTCGGGCACAACGGCGAACGCGCGCTCAACGACTGGGCCGAGGACATCGGCGGCTTCGAGGGCAACGCCCAGTCGCTGCGGATCCTCACCCGCCTCGAGGCGAAGGTGCTCGATGACCAGGACCGCTCGGTCGGACTCAACCTCACCCGGGCCAGCCTCGACGCGACGTGCAAGTACCCGTGGACCGCGGACAGCCCGCTGCCGGATCCGGGAGGGCGGCTGAAGTTCGGCGTCTACCCCGAGGACGAGGACGTGTTCCGCTGGATGCGCGAGGGCGCCCCGGGGCGTCTGCGCTGCATCGAGGCGGAGATCATGGATCTCTCCGACGACATCGCCTACTCCGTGCACGACTTCGAGGACGCGGTCGTGAACGGCTACCTCGACGTCGCCCAGCTCGCGGATCCGGCCGAGCATCACGCCCTCGTCGGGCGGGTGCAGCAGTGGGTGGGCTACGACTTCACCCGCGAGGACCTCGCCGACGCGCTGTACCGGCTCACCCGTCAGCCGATGTGGCTGAGCTCGTTCGACCGCTCCCGTCGGGACCTGGCCCGCCTGAAGAACCTCACCAGCGACATGATCGGCCGCTTCGCACGCGCCGCCGTCTCCGCGACGCGGGAGGCGTATCCAGGCCCGAGCCTGGCGCGCTACAGCGCCCACGTGGTGGTGCCGAAGGTCATCGAGGCCGAGATCGCGGTGCTCAAGGGGATCATGGGGCAGGCGATCGTCACGATCGACGCCCGGCGCGGCGTGTACAAGGAACAGCGCCGGGTGCTGAAGCGCCTGGCCGACGCGCTGTGGTCCACGGACGCGCTGTGGACGGCCGGCGGCGACGCCTTCGAGCCGGCCTTCGCGGCGGACTTCCATGCGGCCGGATCCGACGCGGAACGGGCCAGGGTCGTCGTGGACCAGGTTGCGAGCCTCACGGACCAGACCGCCGTCGACTGGCACAACCGCCTCGTCGGCGACATCGACCCCGCCGAGGTCGGCATCTGGACGCCGCGGCACGCACGTCCGCGCGCCGCCCA
This sequence comes from Actinomycetota bacterium, assembly GCA_018268515.1. GTDB lineage: Bacteria > Actinomycetota > Actinomycetes > Actinomycetales > Microbacteriaceae > Microbacterium. The sequence goes on along the minus strand of JAFDWK010000010.1, from coordinate 68,427 downwards.
CGGCGCTCGGAGCGCCGACTCCGCGCGCACCGCCGAGGTGCACTGATGCCCCGGATCCTGCAGGCCGACGTCGACGAGGTCAAGGCGCGCACGAACATCGCCGACATCGTGGGGGAGCGGGTCGCGCTGAAGTCGGCCGGCGTCGGGGCGATGAAGGGGCTGTGCCCGTTCCACGACGAGAAGAGCCCGAGCTTCAACGTCCGTCCTTCCGTCGGGTACTACCACTGCTTCGGCTGCGGCGCCTCCGGCGACGTGTACTCGTTCCTGCGCGAGATGGACCATGTGAGCTTCACCGAGGCCGTCGAGCGCCTCGCGGCACGGGTCAGATACACGCTGCACTACGAGGACGGCGGGCCCGCTCCCGAGACCAGCGGGCGCAGCCGGCTTTACGCGGCCAACACCGCCGCGGCCGAGTTCTTCCGCAGTCAGCTGCTCAGCCCCGAGGCCGAGTCCGCGCGGGCGTTCCTGGGACAGCGCGGCTTCGACGCGGGCGCGGCTGCGCATTTCGGCGTCGGCTACGCGCCTCGCGGCTGGGACGGCATGCTCAAGGCCCTCAGCGCGCAGGGTTTCACCCGCGACGAGCTCACGGCCGCGGGCCTGGTGTTGGCGGGCCAGCGGGGCGTCTACGACCGGTTCCGCGGGCGTGTGGTCTGGCCGATCCGCGATGTGACGGGGCAGACGATCGGGTTCGGCGCGCGCAAGCTCTACGACGACGACAAGGGCCCGAAGTACCTGAACACGCCCGAGACGATCCTCTACAAGAAGGCGCAGGTGCTCTACGGGCTCGACCTCGCCAAGCGCGACATCTCCCGCGGCGACCCCAAGCGCGTCGTCGTGGTCGAGGGGTACACCGACGTGATGGCCTGCCATCTGGCGGGGGTCACCACCGCGATCGCGACCTGCGGCACGGCGTTCGGCGCCGAGCACATCAAGCTGCTGCGCCGCGTGATGGGCGACGACTCCGCGGCCGGTGAGGTGGTGTTCACGTTCGACGGCGACGAGGCGGGGCAGAAGGCGGCGCTGCGCGCGTTCGCCGAGGACGACCGGTTCAACGCGCAGACGTTCGTCGCGGTCGCGCCCGACGGACTGGACCCGTGCGACCTGCGACTGCAGCGCGGGGATCAGGCCGTGCGCGGACTCATGTCGGCCAAGGCGCCGATGTTCGAGTTCGTGATCGACCGCAAGATCGCCGCCTTCGACCTGCACACGGCGGAGGGACGCGTGGGTGCGCTGCGCGCCGCCGCGCCGATCGTCGCGGAGATCCGCGATCGGCTGCTGCGGCCGGAGTACGAGCGGATCCTCGCCCGCCGTCTCGGCATGGATCCGGCGGACGTGCATGCGGAGGTGCGCCGCAACGAGCGCCGCCGGCGTCAGGGCGACGCAGGCTCGCAGGAGCAGCGCAGCGGATCCCCCGGAGCGTCCGCGCCCGGCGGCGCCGAGGCACCCGCGCCGATCCCGGTCGTGACCCTGGCCACGCTCCCGCGCACGGGGGATGCGCCCCTGGAACGGGACGCCCTGATGGGCGCCCTGCAGTATGGCCACCAGCTCGATTCCGAGTTGCTGCAGCGTGCGATGGGCACCTCGTTCACGGTGCCGGGACTGGATGCGGTCCGCGATGCCGTCGCCCAGGTGCAGGACCGGCAGCGGCCCGGGTGGGCACTGCAGGCGGTCGACGCCGTGCGCGAGCCCTATCGCGCCCTCGCGGGGGAGCTGCTCATGGCCGCGTTCCCCGCTCGCGACGAACAGGGTGCGAGGGCGTCGGCGACAGACCTGTGCCGGCGGCTGATCGTGCGCGGCCTGGAGCGGGAGAAGAGCGAGCTGCTCGGCGAGATCCAGCGACTGCCCGCCGACACCGACGGTGCGCGATCGATCGCACGCCGGCTCGTGGAGCTGGACGCCGAACGGCAGAGGTTCCTCGAGTCCTGACTCATCCGCGATGCGCGTTCCCGCCCGGGGAGGTGTCCGGCAGGATGGAACGCATGGCACGTGCGACGGGGGATGCAGCAGCGGCGATCGTCTGCGAGGACATCGTGATCGACCGGATCGGGCACTCCGCACCGACGAGGGCGATCGACGGCGTGACGTTCTCGCTGCCCGCGGGCGAGCTCATGTGCATCGCGGGGGCGACCGGATCCGGCAAGTCGACACTGGTCGGGGCCCTGGCGGGGATCTCCGATCCCTCGATCAAGGTGGTCGGCGGATCCGCCACGGTGTGCGGCGTCGCCGTGCGGCACCCGGGGCGCCGGCTGCGCGAGCTCACCTACCGGGCAGGCTACCTGCCGCAGAACGCGGGAGCACTGCTCACTCCGCAACTGACCGTGCACGAGATCATCGCCGAGCCCATCCTGCAGCGTGAGCGGCGGGTGAACGTGAAGGCTCTGGCGATCCGGGTGGCGACGCTGCTGGACGAGCTGCATCTGCCGCTGGGGCTCGCGGAGTCCTTCCCGTACGAGCTCAGCGCCGGGATGCGCCAGCGCGTCGCGATCGCGCGAGCGCTGGTGCTGGATCCGATGGTGCTCATCGCGGACGAGCCGCTCGCGAACCTGGATCTCGAGGTGCGCCCGGTCGTGTTCGACGCGATCACCCGGCGCCGTACAGGCCGCGGCATGGCCGCGCTGCTGGTGAGCAACGACGCGGCCTTCGCCCGCGAGCTCGGAGCCGAGACGCTGATGATCCGCGACGGCCACGTCATCGCGCGAGGTTCGGGCGCCGACCTGCTGTGGACGCCCGGCACCGAGCACCAGCGCTGAGTCGCCGTCGCGGGGATAAAAACGGGCGCGACCCCTGCGCTGCGGGGGCTTCTCTGGCTACTGTCGAAGCAACGCGGAGATGAGAGGACGAGTCATGACCGAGACGATCGTCGTAGGAGTCTCGGACGCACCGGTTGCGGAGCGCGTCATGGACTGGGCGATGGCGCGTGCCGCAGAACTATCGCAGCGCGTGCAGCTGGTATCCGTCGTCGGGGGAGCGGTCGGTACTCTCGGCGAAGGCGGGCCTCTGGCCGAGGCGACGGCCGCGGCGCGCTCCTTCCTCGAGAAGCACGCCCAGCAGCACGCCGAGCGCGGCATTGAGGTGGGCCTGCGGGTGGAGGTGGGCAACCCCATAGAGCGGCTCGTGGCGCTCTCGGAGGGCGCCGCGCTGCTGGTGATCGGCAGCGACTACCAGGGCGGACCATCGCCTTCGGTCCGCGGATTCCACGGGGTGCGCATCACTGCGGGCGCGAAATGCCCTGTCGTCGTCGTGCCGGACTTCGACCTTGCCGAGCGTACAGGGATCGTCGTCGGCGTCGACGGGTCCGAGAGCTCCGAGAGCGCACTGCGTTTCGCCGCTGCGGAGGCCGACCGACGCCGGGAACCGTTGACGGCGGTCTCGGTGTGGACCCCTCTGACAGCCCCGGGGTACGGCCTGGTCAGCTACGCGCAGTCTTACCTGGACACGATGCAGACGGACACGGAGGAGATCCTCGCGATCGCCCTCGCCGGACTGTCGACGGACTATCCCGACCTCACGATCATCCCCGTCGTCGAGAGGGGCTATCCCTCTCGCGTGATCGACGACCTCGCCGCCGCGGCCTCGCTCTGCGTCGTGGGGTCGCACGGCCGAGGCGCGATCCGGCGCTTCCTGCTGGGATCCATCAGCCAGGAGGTCCTCGGGCACCCGGCCACGGCCACGGCCGTCATCCGATAGGAGCTGGCCATGATCATCGAACTCAGCGAGCAGCAGTGCTCAGAGCTGCTCACCGCGACGACCGTCGGACGGATCGGGTTCGTGCAGGACGCGCGCGTGCTGATCCTCCCCGTCAATTTCGCGGTGTCCGGACGGGATCTGTTTGTGCGCACCACGGCCGCAGGACTCCTCGGTGTCCTTACCCAGGTGCCGTCGGAGGTGGCGTTCGAAGTAGACGGTCACGTGCCCCTCTCGCGCACGGCGTGGAGCGTGCTGATGCACGGCCGGCTCTCTCGCGTCCCGGAGGGGGAGGCTGCGGCGGTCCTGCCCCGCGTCTCGGCGTGGGCGGGTGGAGACAGGGATCTGGCGCTGCGGTTCCACATCGAGAGCATGACCGGGCTGACCGTGCACGGCGATCAGGCGCAGTGACACGGGGTGCCGCGGGACGGACCGGAGCGCGGACGGAGCCGCTGTCCTGATCAACACCAAGAGGGCACCGTTGAGCGCCGTGGGCGAGAGGGTCTAGAAGCCGTCCCGCCGCTGCCGGGATGGCGGTGTTCCGGAGCGCGGTCCGGGTCCGGCTCAGTCGCAAGCCGGTGACGATCAAGGCGATGACGCGGGATGCCTTCACGTGCTCCGCGGCGAGGACGCGGCGAAGGGCACCAGGAGCAGGGCTGCGTCTGCAGAGCGACGGTCCGGAGCTCCGGCGGAACGGAGAAGCCCCCATACCTCTTGATGTATCAAGGGATATGGGGGCCTTCGGGGGATCGCTCCCCGGCTTGGACTCGAACCAAGAACCTGCCGGTTAACAGCCGGCTGCTCTGCCAATTGAGCTACCGAGGAATGCTTCCCGCTGCGCGGGCAACTCGTCAACTATACCAAAGGATGTGGCGCCGCTCCGACACCGGCCGACACCCGGGCGCGTCGGCTCGCTGACGTTGGCTGCCCCTCCGTGCCGGAACCGAGGTTGAATGTGCAGACGGTTGGATCTCGGAGTCAAATGGCAAGAACGGCGCCGGTTCTTGGCACGATGGCGTGGACGGCGGTTGACTGACCCGGTCAGCCTTCGAGGTGATCGATGCCGGGAACCCAGCTCGCGCCGGGGCGGCCCCAGCCGCGCTTGCGGGCGATCTTCTGCACCGTCTTCCAGTCTCCGTCGCCGAGGCGGTCGACGTAGAGGATCCCGTCCAGGTGGTCGAACTCGTGCTGCATGATGCGCGCGCGCCAGCCGTCGACCTCGATGCGCACCTCGTCGCCGTCCAGGTCGGTGCCGGTCACCAGTACGCGCTCGGAGCGGCGCAGCGGGAACCTCTCGCCGGGGAAGGACAGGCAGCCTTCGGACTCCAGGTCGGGATCGGGGGATCCGGGTTCCAGCGGCGCCATCCACAGCACGGGGTTGATGATCTCGCCGCGCCAGGGGTTCTCGTCGTCGTCGACGTAGGAGTACACGTAGATCCGCAGGCCGACGCCCACCTGAGGCGCGGCCAGACCGACGCCTGGCGCGGTGTCCATGGTCTCGTGCATGTCCGCGACGAGGGTGCGGATCTCGTCGGTGATCTCGCCGACCGGGTCGGCGGGGGAATGCAGGACGGGATCGCCCATGATGCGAATCGGAAGCACAGCCACGCGTCAACCCTAGTCGGCGCCGGGCGGCAGGTAGGCTCGAGAGGTGCTTGAGAACCTGACGCGGACCATGGGCGCGGCGGACGTCGGCGACCACCTCGCCGGCGTCTTCCAGAACCCGGGGCTGCTGATGGGCATCCCGCTCGCCCTTGCCGGTGCCGTGTTCATGTCGCTCGGTGCTCAGTACCAGCATCGCGGCGTGGAGAAGGTCGAGCGCCTCAGCGGCTCCGACGCGGCTACAGGGCTCAGCTGGGTGCAGGTGCGCGGATTGCTCACGCGTCCCTCCTGGATCGTCGGCACGCTCATGCTGGCCCTCGCCATCGTCTGCCAGCTCGCGGCGCTCACCAAAGCCCCGCTGATCGTGGTGCAGCCCCTGGGCGCGATCGCCCTCGTCATCACGACCCTGCTGAACGCGCGGGTGAGCGGCGTCGCGCCGACCAAGCGCTCGCTCGTCTCGATCTTCGCGTGCGTGGGCGGCATCTTCGTCTTCGTGCTGTTCGCGGCGCTGTTCGCGGTGGAGCGCGCGATCAGCGAGATCCAGCTGTTCACGATCCTGACGATCCTGCTGGTCGTGATCATCCTGCTGGGCACCTGCTGGCTGATCCTGCGGCATCGCATGCGCGCCCTCTTCTACGTGACCGGCGCGGGCATCCTGTACGGCTTCGTCGCCACCCTCGCCAAGGCCGTCATCAGCCGGATCCAGGCCGGGCAGTTCGACTGGCTCACCGCCGTCTGCGTGATCGCGCTGATCGCCGCGGGGGCCGCGGGCGCCTACTTCGTCCAGACGGCATACGGCTCCGGCCCGCCGGACCTGGTGATCGCGGGCCTCACGGTGATCGATCCGATGGTCGCGGTGCTGATCGGCCTGTTCGTGCTGGAGGAGGGCGCGGCGGCCCCGGTGTGGGTGTTCATCGCGTTCGGCGTCTCCGGCGCGATCGCGGGCTGGGGCGTCGTGACGCTCGCCCGCTACCATCCGCAGGTGGTCAGCGAGAGCCAGGAGCTGCCGATCACGCGCGGCAGCTCGGGAGGGGCGACCCCGTCCGGTGATCCCGCAGAAGGCCGTCCCGACGTGCCGGAGACGCCTCCCGGCGGCTCCCCGGGGCCCGGACTGCCGCCGTCGACTCCGCCGGGGCAGCACCCGGACACCCCGGAATGGCCCTCGAACGTCGCCCCGATCCGCCGCGATGGTCCGTCCAGGATCGACGGCGGCGAGCGCGGATCCGGGTCCGCCGTCTGACCGGACGCGGATCCGGTCAGACGGCCGATCCGATCAGTAGTCGACGTCGATGAGGTCGGGGGCGACCTCGGAGGCCGCGGCCTCATCGACGAAGAACACCGTGCGCTTTCGCCCCTTGGCGCCCGCTGCCGGCACGTTCTCGTAGTTGGCCCCGGCGAGGGCCAGCCCCAGAGCGGAGGCCTTCTCCGCGCCGGTGAGCACGAGCCACACGCGCTTGGAGGCGTTGATCACCGGCCGGGTCAGGGTGATCCGCTCGGGCGGCGGCTTGGGCGAATTGCGCACCGGGAGCACGGCGGCATCGGTGACGGTGATCTCCGGACGGTCCGGGAAGAGCGACGCGATGTGCCCGTCCGGTCCCACACCGAGGAAGCACACGGCGAACGACGGCCAGGCCCGCTCGGCGTCGCCGAACCGGGCCAGCTCCGCCGCGTAGGCCGCGGCGCCCTCGTCCAGGCTCAGCCCGGCGTCGCTCGCCGCCATCTCGTGCACGTTCTCCGCGGGCACAGGGATCCGGTCCAGCAGGGCCGCGCGCGCCTGGCCCGCATTGCGATCGGGATCGTCCTTCGGCACGAAACGCTCGTCGCCCCACCAGAAGTGCACCAGCGACCAGTCGAGCTCGGCGGCACGCGGGTCCTCCGCGACCGCGCGCAGCACCGCCGAGCCCATGCTGCCGCCGGTGAGGGCGATGTGCGCGAGGCGACCGTCCCGGATGCGCGCCTGCACGCGCACCAGGAACCGGTCGGCGACGAGCCGCGCGAGAGCGGCCGGATCCGCGTCGATGACGACGCGCTTGGCGGGGGAGTCCACGGCCATGTCAGGCGACCGGCTCCGGAGGATCGAGCAGTTCCCAGCCCTCGGTGATGACTCGGCCGTACAGCACATCGGGGTCGAGTCGGCGCAGCTCCTCCGCAAGGCATTCGCGCAGCGTCCGCCGCGGCAGGTGCAGTTCGTGGTCCGGCTGTCCGGGCTGGGTCAGCACGGCGGATCCCGGCACCGGGCGCTCCAGCAGGATGTCGCCGTTCACGCGGGTCAGCCGGACAGACTTGATCCCCTCCTGCCACACCTGCGGGCTCTCGTATGCCCAGCGCACCGGCACGTCGAGCGCGAGCCGCAGCCAGCCGGCGAGCAGCGCCGTGGATGGGGACGCGGCGGATCCGCGCACCTCCACAGCAGTGACGTCCTCGTAGGGGGGCTGATCCAGCACGGCGGCGAGCTGCTCGCGCCAGTGCGTGAGGCGGGTCCAGGCCAGGTCGGTGTCACCGGGCACGTGCGTGCGGCCGAGCTCCTCGAGCTGTGCGCGCACATCCGGGGCGGTCGCGGCGTCGGTGATGCGGCGCTGTGCGATGCGGCCCAGCGGAGACGCGGCGGGGGCCTCGGGAGCTTCCCTCGGCCACCACACGACGACGGGCGCGTCCGGCAGCAGCAGACCGGTGACGAGGCTCTCCTCGTTGCTCGCCGCGTCGCCGTGGGCGTGCAGCACCACGACCTCGCTCGCGCCCGCGTCGCCGCCCACGCGGATCTGCGCGTCGAGGCGCGACTCGCCCTCGCTCGTGGTCAGCACGATCACGCGCATCGGGTGCTCGCGGGAGGCGTCGTTCGCGGCGTCGATCGCCGATTCGGCGACGTCGTCGGCGGCCGCGATGACGAGGGTGAGTACGCGGCCGAGCGCGACGACCCCGCCCTCCTCACGGGCCTTGACCAGGTTCTTCGCGACCTGGCTGGTGGTGGTGTCGGGCAGATCGATGATCACGGGCGCCTCCAGACACGTCCGTCGCGGGCGAGCAGGGCATCGGCGGATTCCGGCCCCCAGGATCCGGGAGCGTACTGCTCCACGGGGCCGCCCTCGGCGGCCCAGTACTGCTCCACGGGGTCGAGGATCTTCCAGCTGAGCTCGACCTCCTCGTGACGGGGGAACAGGGGCGGATCTCCGAGCAGCACGTCCAGGATGAGCCGCTCGTACGCTTCCGGGCTGGCCTCGGTGAAGGCGTGCCCGTAGCCGAAGTCCATGGTCACGTCACGCACGTTGCTGCCGCTGCCGGGCACCTTCGAGCCGAACCGCAGGGTGACGCCCTCATCCGGCTGCACGCGGATGACCAGGGCGTTCTGGCCGAGCTCCGAAGTCTGCGCGCCGCCGAAGAGGTGTTCGGGGGCGCGTTTGAACACCACGGCGATCTCGGTGACCCGGCGCCCGAGGCGCTTGCCCGTGCGGAGGTAGAACGGAACGTCGGCCCAGCGTCGGGTGTTGATCTCGAGCTTGACCGCGGCGTACGTCTCCGTGGTCGACTCCGGATCCATGCCGTCCTCGTCGAGGAACCCGGTGACCTGCTCGCCGCCCTGCCAGCCGCCCGCGTACTGCCCGCGAGCGGTGGCGAGGGAAAGGTCGTCAGGCAGCGCGACCGCGGCCAGGACCTTCTCCTTCTCAGCGCGCAGGTGCTCGGCGGAGAGGCTGATCGGCTCCTCCATCGCGGTGAGCGCGAGCAGCTGCAGCAGGTGGTTCTGGATGACGTCGCGCGCCGCGCCGATACCGTCGTAGTATCCGGCGCGTCCGCCCACGCCGATGTCCTCGGCCATCGTGATCTGCACGTGGTCGACGTAGTTGCGGTTCCAGATCGGCTCGTACAGCTCGTTCGCGAAGCGCAGCGCCAGGATGTTCTGCACCGTCTCCTTGCCGAGGTAGTGATCGATCCGGAAGATCGAGTCGGCGGGGAACGTGCCCTCCAGCGCGTCGTTGAGCGCCCGCGCGGAGGCGAGATCGTGGCCGAAGGGCTTCTCGATCACCACGCGGCGCCAATGATCGGCGTCCTCGTGGCCTTCGACGAGCCCGGAATCGCGCAGCTGACGCGCGACGAGCGGGAACTGGTTCGGCGGGATGGACAGGTAGTACGCGTGGTTGCCCATCGTGCCGCGTTCGACGTCGAGCGTCTCGACCGTCTCGCGCAGGCGCCGGAACGCGTCGGGGTCGCCGAACTCGCCGGAGACGAAGCGGATGCCCTGCAGCAGCTGCGCCCAGGTCTCCTCGCGGAACGGGGTGCGGGCGTGCTGCTTGACGGCGTCGTAGACGACCTGGGCGAAGTCCTGATCCTCCCAATCGCGACGGGCGAAGCCCACCAGGGCGAACCCGGGAGGCAGCAGACCGCGATTGGCGAGGTCGTAGACGGCGGGCATCAGCTTCTTGCGGGACAGATCGCCGGTGACGCCGAAGATCACGAGGGCGCTGGGCCCCGCGATCCGGTTCAGCCGGCGGTCGTCGGGATCGCGCAGCGGGTTGTGGCCGCGGGAGAGGGGAACAGTCATCGGTGGGGGATTCTCCTGAGTGCTCTCTGGGATGTTCACTGTGCGGCCTCGAAGAGGTCCAGCACGTCGTCCTGAGGTTCGGTGATCGTCAGCGTCACGACCGGGCGCCCATGCGCGGCCAGTACCCCGGCATCACCGGCGGCCTGCGCCTCGATGAGCTGTCCGAAGGTGAACGGACGATCCGGGATCTCCAGATCCAGGTCCGTGCGCTCCAGGATCTGCAGGAAAACGCCCTGCGCCGGTCCGCCCTTGTGGTACTGCCCGGTCGAGTGCAGGAAACGCGGCCCCCAGCCGAAGGTGGTGGGGCGACCGGAGTCAGCCGCGACGAGCTCGCGGAGTCCCTGCAACTGCGGCATGTCGAGACGGTTCACGTATGCCTGGATCGACACGTAGCCGTCCTCCGGCAGGGTCTGCCAGAGGGCTTCCAGGACACCGGCGATCGTGCCGGAGGTCAGCAGGGCCGGGTTCGAGGCGCGGACCTCGACACCGTCCTGCTCGAACGCGGCCGGTGTCGCCTCGGGGCGCGCGTCCAGCAGTCCGCGGGCCGCGACCTTCGCCGACTCCACATCGGGCTGGTCGAACGGGTTGATGCCGAGCAGGTGGCCGGCGATGGCGGTCGCGTGCTCCCAGACCATGAACTGTGCCCCGAGCGTGCCGCTGACGAGGATCTCGCCGGGGTGACGCTCGCGCAGGTGGAACTCGTCCGCGTCGTCGACCAGGCGCACCAGCTGCAGATCCGCGGGCCGGTTCTCGACCTCGGGAGAGACGGGGAGCAGCACGACGGGCAGGATCCCCGTGCCCTCCTTGCCGGTGGACTCGGCGACGAGCTGCTCGATCCAGTCGGGCAGCCCCACGATGTGCGTGCCGTCGGTGATCAGGCCCAGCTTGTCCCGGCGCGGTCCGCCGGGGGTCTGCGCGCTGGCGGCGATGGCGGCGCCGAGCAGCAGTGCGGGGTTCTCCGGGGAGTCGATCGCGACCTGCAGCAGCGTCGCCTCGGCCTCGTCGAGCAGCTCGGCGATGTCCACCCCGGCGAGCCCAGACGGAACCAGCCCGAATGCGGTCAGCGCGGAGTAGCGGCCCCCCACGTTCGGGTCGGCGTTGAACACGCGATACCCGGCCGTGCGGACCGACTCGTCCAGAGGCGAGCCCGGATCCGTCACCACCACGATGCGCTCGACCGGGTCGATCCCGATGTCGCGGAACGCCGCCTCGAAGGTGCGGCGCTGGGAGTCCGTCTCGACGGTGGATCCGGACTTCGACGACACGACGAGCACGGCATCGGCGAGGCCCGCGTCGATCGCGGCGAGCACCTGACCGGGTGAGGTCGAGTCGAGGATCATGACGTCGATGCCGGCGGTCTGGGCGATGACCTCGGGGGCGAGCGAGGATCCGCCCATCCCCGCCAGCACCACGCGGGTGACGCCCTTCGCAGCGAGCTCATCGCGCAGGGCGAGGATCTCCGGCACGAGCGGGCGCGACACGGAGACCGCGTCGACCCACCCGAGGCGGATGCTCGCCTCCGCCTCGGCGGCTTCGCCCCACACCGTCGGGTCGCCGCCGGTGATCCGGGACGCGATCAGGTCGCCGACCAGACGAGGCACGACCTCGTCGATCGCCGCCTTCGGCGCCCCGGACGTGTGGATCTCGAAACTCACCGCTGGGCTTCCAGTCCTTCGCGCACCTGGGTGAGCAGGCCATGCCAGGAGTCGATGAACTTCGCGACGCCCTCGTCCTCGAGCACCTGCGTCACATCGGCGAAGTCGACGCCGACGGCCGCAAGGCCCGCGAACACCGCCCGGGACTCCTCGTACGCCCCGGTGACCGTGTCGCCGGTCACGACGCCGTGGTCGAACGTCGCCTCGAGCGTCTTCTCCGGCATCGTGTTCACGACGTTCGCCGCGACGAGCTCGGTGACGTAAAGGGTGTCCGGCAGAGCCGGATCCTTGACGCCGGTGGACGCCCACAGCGGGCGCTGCCGGTTGGCGCCGGCGGCGAGCAGTGCAGCGGCGCGGTCACCGGCGAAGGTCTGCTCGTACAGCTCGTAGGCGAGGCGGGCGTTCGCGAGCCCCGCCTTGCTCTTCAGCGCGGCGGCCTCGTCCGTGCCGATCGCCGACAGGCGCTTGTCGGTCTCGGTGTCGACGCGGGACACGAAGAACGATGCGACCGAATGGATCGTGGACAGGTCGTGGCCTTCGGCCTTGGCCTGCTCCAGGCCCGTGAGGTACGCGTCGATGACCTCGGCGTAGCGCTCGAGGCTGAAGATGAGCGTGACGTTGACGCTGATGCCGGCAGCGATCGCAGCGGTGATCGCGGGCAGGCCCGCCTTCGTCGCCGGGATCTTCACGAGCAGATTGGGACGGTCGACCTTGGCCCACAGCTCCTTGGCCTGGGCGATCGTGCCGGCGGTGTCGTGGGCGAGGTCGGGGGAGACCTCGATCGAGACGCGGCCGTCGACGTGGCCCGTCTGCTCCCACACCGGGCGGAACACGTCCAGGGCATCACGGACGTCCTGCGTGGTCGCCTCGATGATCGCCTCCTCGGCGCTCGCGCCTGTGGCGGCGAGCTGCGCGACCTGCGCGTCGTACGAGGTGTCGTCCGGGTTCGTGATCGAGTTCGCGAAGATGGTCGGGTTCGTGGTGACGCCGACGACGTTGCGGGTCTCGATCAGCTCGGCGAGGTTGCCGGAGTGGATCCGGGTGCGGGAGAGGTCGTCGAGCCAGATGCTGACGCCGGCGGCGGAGAGGGCTGCGGTGGGGGTGGTCATGCGTTCTCCTTGAGAGTCTCGTGAGCTGCGGCGACGACCGCCTCGGCGGTGATGCCGAACTTCTGGAACAGGGTCTTGTAGTCGGCGGAGGCGCCGAAGTGGTCGATGCCGACCGAACGACCCGTCGAGCCCACGATGCCGTGCCAGGTCAGGGTGGATCCGGCCTCGACGGAGACGCGGGCCTTGACCGCGGACGGCAGCACCGACTCGCGGTAGGCGTCGTCCTGCTCGGCGAACCACTCCAGCGACGGGGCCGACACGACGCGGGCGTTGACGCCCTCCGCCGCGAGCGTCTCGCGGGCGGCGACGGCCAGCTGCACCTCGGATCCGGTGGCGATGAGGATCACGTCGGGCGTGCCGTTCGGGGCCTCGGCGAGGACGTACGCGCCCTTGACCGTGTTCGATGCGGCGGCGAACGTCTCGCCCTCCGCCGCGCCGGTGCCGCGGGCGAAGTTCGGCACGTTCTGGCGGGTCAGCGCGATGCCGGTGGGGCCGCCGTGGCGGCGCAGGATCTCGAGCCAAGCGGCGGCGGTCTCGTTGCCGTCTGCGGGGCGGACCACCGAGAGATTCGGGATCGCCCGCAGCGAGGCGAGCTGCTCGATGGGCTGGTGCGTCGGGCCGTCCTCGCCGAGGGCGACGGAGTCATGCGTCCAGACGAACACGCTGGGGACGTTCATGAGCGCGGCCAGGCGCACCGCGGGGCGCATGTAATCGCTGAAGATCAGGAACGTGCCGCCGAACGGGCGGGTCGGGCCGTGCAGCACGATGCCGTTCAGGATCGAGCCCATGGCGTGCTCGCGGATGCCGAAGTGCAGCACGCGGCCGTAGGGGCTGCCGTTCCAGTCGTGCGTGGACCAGGTCTCGGGGATGAACGACTTCGCCCCCGCGATCGTGGTGTTGTTGGATCCGGCGAGGTCGGCCGATCCGCCCCACAGCTCGGGCAGCTCGGAGGCGAGGGCGTTGATGACCTTGCCGCTCGCGGCGCGGGTGGCGAGCTCGGTGCCCGCCTCGAACACGGGGAGCGCGTCCTCGATGCCTGCGGGGAGCTCGTGCGCCTCGAGGCGCTCCAGGAGCGCCTTGCGCTCGGGGTTGGCCGCAGCCCAGGCGTCGAAGCCCTGCTGCCAGACGGCGCGTTCGGAGGCGGCCCGGGCGCCGAGCTCGCGGGTGTGCGCGATCACGGCGTCCTCGACGACGAAGGACTTCTCCGGGTCGAAGCCCAGGACGACCTTGGTCTCCGCGACCTCATCCGCGCCGAGCGCGTTGCCGTGCACGGACTCGGTGCCCTTCTTGTTGGGCGCCGGCCAGCCGATGATCGTCTTCAGGATGATCAGCGACGGCTTGGAGGTCTCGGCCTTGGCCTGCTCGATCGCGTCGAAGAGCTCCTTCACGTCCTCGACGTAGGTGCCGGTGCGCACCCAGTCCACATGCAGCACCTGCCAGCCGTAGGACTCGTACCGCTCGCGCACGCCCTCGGTGAAGGCGACGTTGGTGTCGCCCTCGATCGAGATCCGGTTCGAGTCGTAGATCGCGATGAGGTTGCCGAGCTGCTGGTGGCCGGCAAGCGAGGAGGCCTCGCTGGTCACGCCCTCCTGCAGATCGCCGTCGCCGGCGATCACGTACACGTGGTGGTCGAACGGGCTGGTGCCGGCGGCGGCCTCCGGGTCGAACAGACCGCGCTCGTAGCGGGCGGCGTAGGCGAAGCCGACGGCGGAGGCGAGGCCCTGCCCGAGCGGACCGGTGGTGATCTCGACGCCCTTGGTGTGGCCGTACTCCGGATGTCCCGGCGTCAGCGAGCCCCAGGTGCGCAGCGCCTCCAGGTCGGTCAGCTCGAGGCCGAACCCGCCGAGGTACAGCTGGATGTACTGGGTGAGGGAGGAGTGACCCACCGAGAGGATGAACCGGTCGCGGCCGATCCAGTGGGTGTCGGCGGGGTCGTGGCGCAGCACGCGCTGGTAGAGCAGATAGGCCACCGGGGCCAGGCTCATGGCAGTACCCGGATGACCATTGCCCACCTTCTGCACGGCGTCCGCCGCTAGAACGCGGGCGGTGTCCACCGCGCGCCGATCGATCTCATCCCACAGCAGTTCCGACACTCCAGAGCCCTTTCCAAGACAGTGAGTGCGCCCGCTTGTCAGCGCGCCACCCGCGACATCACGGAAGGGCTGGCACGTTGACGGGCGCGCGATTGACTTCAGCATAGTGCGGTCGGAGACCGGTGTGTCCGGTAACTACGCTTTGTTGCACCGCACCGATGCGGCCCCGCTCGCCCCGCGGGAATGAGCCGAACGAGGTGGCGCAGTGACGTAGGATGAAGGAGTTCCCGTGTGCGCATGAAGGAGGCGGTCAGCATCACGACCACCATCGGACCCGTCGTCGCCGAGCGCTCTCTGAAGCGGACCATCGGGGCCTACATCGAACTGACCAAGCCGCGCGTGCTCGAGCTGCTGCTCGTCTCGACCGTGCCGGTGATGTTCCTGGCACAGCACGGGCTGCCGAACCTGTGGCTGGTCGCCGCGACGGTGATCGGCGGCTCCCTGAGCGCGGGATCCGCGGCGTCGTTCAACATGTACATCGATCGCGACATCGATGCGCACATGCACCGCACCGAGAAGCGCCCGCTCGTGACCGGCGAGGTCTCGCCGCGGGGCGCGCTGATCTTCTCCTGGGTGCTCGCCGTCGTCTCCACGATCTGGCTGTGGCTGACCACGAACTGGGTCGCGGCCGCGCTGTCGGTCGCGGCGATCTTGTTCTACGTCGTCATCTACACGCTGATCCTGAAGCGCAGGACCGAGCAGAACATCATCTGGGGCGGGATCGCCGGATGCTTCCCCGTGCTGATCGGCTGGGCGGCCGTGACCGGTTCGCTGGACTGGCCGGCGTTCGTGCTGTTCGTGCTGGTCTTCCTGTGGACCCCCGCGCACTACTGGCCGCTGTCGATGAAGTACAAGGACGACTACGACGACGTCGACGTCCCCATGCTCGGGGTCACGCGTTCCGCCTCCCAGGTGGGTCTGCAGGTGATCCTGTACGCATGGGCCACTCTGGCGTGCTCGCTGCTGCTGATCCCCGTGGCCGGCATGGGACTGGTCTACACGGTCTCCGCCGCGGTGTTCGGCGGCTGGTTCGTGTACGAGTCGCACAGGCTGTACTCGCAGGCGGTGAAGGGCGCATCGGCCAAGCCGATGCGCGTCTTCCACGCCTCCATCACCTACTTGACGCTGATCTTCCTGGCCGTCGCGGTCGACCCGCTGCTGCCGTTCTGAGTTCCGTCCGCCGCTTCGTCGTCGTCCTGAGGCTCGACCTCGATCTGCGTTGATCCGTCCAGCACGACCTCCTGCGCGGCGACGGTCCCTCCGTGCAGGAACTCGGACTCCTCGCCACCCTGGGCGGCGGCGTCCACATCGTCGAACACCAGGGGTCCGATCTCCACCGACTTCGCGGTGGCGGCGCCGAGCAGTGCGGAGACCACGGTCAGGGAGAGGGTCAGAAGGATGCCGAGGGCGCCGGCGCCCAGCAGGGCCGCGCCGATCACGATCCAGGATTGTCCGGCATAGACCTCGAGGCCGGTTGCGCTGCCGTTCTTCAGAGTCGTGGTCATGGTGCCGAGGTGGTCGAGAACGGTCACGGCGCCGGCGGCGACGAGTCCGACCGAGGCGGCCAGGAGGATCCAGAACGGGATGCTGCGGTTCAATGCGCGTGTCATGTGCCCCACGCTCGTCGATGAATCCTTGCGTCCCGTCTGCATCGGCTATGAGCCGGATATGCGCCGGAACCACGCGAACCGCTCGGGAGGGGCGACGGGGGAGAGGTCCCGGCCTTTCGGGAGCCGGGACCCGCGTCCCCAGTGCAACGCAGTCGCAGGATCTGTCATCGGCAGATCCACCTGCTAGCGTCCAGAACATATTCCAACTGACCTGATCAGGACGACGCAAGGACCGATTCGTGCGTTGTCCGCAAGAGGACGTGCGATGAGCGACGACGAGTTGCTGGATCTGCTGCACCGGGAACGGCTCCTCGATGTGGATGCGCTGATCGCCCGGTCGGGGCTCGCTGCCGAGGCGGTGCGCGCCGGGCTCGAGCGCCTGTCGAACGCGGGGAATCTCGCGATCCAGGACGACGTGATCCTGCTCAACGCGCCCGTGCATGCCGCCGCCATCGCGATCGAGCGGTTGCTGCAGACGGAGCGCGCCCAGGCGGAAGACCGCAGCGCCCGCCTGGGCGCGATCGTCGACGGGCTCGCGCGGCGCACGTCGTCCTGGAACTTCGGCGAGGCGATCGCCCAGGACCGGCTCGTGCTGCAGACCGCGCACGGGCCGCATGCCGCGGAGGATCTGTGGTTCGCCGTGCAGGCGTCCCGGGTGGGCGCGGGCGGGCGCGTGCACGCGGTCCTCACCGACCTGGACCGCTATCGGGCGAGCAGCCCGGAGCGCAGCACGGCCTTCGCGCGCGCCATGTCGACCTACTCGTCCGTGCAGGCGATCATCCCGGCCATGGCGCTGGACGAGCGGCTGCGAGGGATGGTCGAGGCGTTCCACGACTCCGGCGTGGAGTTCCGCATGCTCCCGGATCCCCCGAGCTGGTTCTGGGTCGATGACGAGGACGTCGCGGGCGTGCCCCTGGAGTGGGGCGAGACCGCTCCGCAGAGCGTGCTGGCGGTGTCCAGCCCCGTGATCGCGGGGCTCGCGAAGGCGTACTTCGCGGAACTCTGGCGGCAGGCGATGCCCGTCGACGCGGAGTCCGCCGGTTACGGGGTGCTGCTGCATCGCATGCGACGGGGGATGACGCTCGATGCGGCGTCGCGCTCGCTCGGGATCACTCCGCGCACCGGCCGGCGCAGGATCGCGGCGGCCATGGAGCGGTACGGTGTCGCGACGCTGTTCGCCCTGGGCGCCGCATGGGCGCAGGACGGAAGCCCGGGGGCTCCGATCCCATGAGCACGGACGCTACGCGGCGACCGCCGGCGCGTCGGTGGCGGTCGTCGCAGCACCAGGGCGCTTGAGTCGCAGCACCAGGGCGGTGCAGGTCGCCACGAGCACCGCGGCGAGCACCATGTGCACGCCCACGGCCAGCGGCGGCAGCGCATTGCGCGCCTGGTAGAGGCCGACGGCGATCTGCGCGAGCTCGATCGCCATCAGCGCGATCACGGCGTTGCGGATCGCGGTGAGCCCGTTCGCGAGGGACACGATCAGCAGGGTGAGCGTGAGGGCGAACAGCCCGTAGGCCGGCCAGGAGTGCACGTGCTCGAGGATAGTGGCGTCGAAGCCGTTGCGCAGGGTCACCTCGGGGTCGCCCGAGTGCGGACCCGCACCCGTGGTGAGCACGCCGAAGAGCACGGTCAATGCCAGCAGGAACGAGGTGACGTGCACCAGGATCGCCACGTACTTCGGCACGGCGCGGACGCGGGCGCCGCGCGGCTGCTCCATCCGGACGAGGAATGCGGCCGTCACGGCGACGAGCGCCAGCGAGACCAGGTAGTGGAACGCGACCATGTTCGGGTGCAGCTGGAAGAGCACCAGGATCCCGCCGACGGCCGCCTGCACGAGCACGCCGGCGAACACGATCCACGCCATCACCCAGAGGTCGCGCCGCTCGGTGCTGAACCGCCGGATGAGCACGATCACGGCGACCGCGGCGAGGCCGACGAAGAAGCTGAGGCCGCGGTTGCCGAACTCGATGAGCGAGTGATAGCTCTGCGCCGCGGTGGGGAACAGCGAGTCCGGCGTGCACAGCGGCCATTCGCAGCCGAGACCGGAGTCGGTCAGTCGAACCGCGCCGCCCGTCCCCACGATCGCGATCTCCAGCACGAACGAGATCCAGGCGGCGATCCGCACGCGTCGGTCCACGCGTTCCGGCAGCCAGGCGTCGAAGCGGGTCCAGATTTCATGGACGCGAGCCAGGAATCCGAGGCGGGAGCGGGGTGCGGACGGGGGCGCGGTATCGGGCATGGCTCCTCCGGAACCCCGCCGGAGGGGCCGGTGCGGCCCGCAAGTCGGAGGGAACCTGTAGAATCTGGGGTGTGTGGTGATGACCGCGAACGCGCGGAAAGCATCCTGCACAGTTTAGGCGCGAATGCTTTGCGTCCATGATGAGGGCCCAGAAGCGGCACACGTTCCCTGCAGACTCGACGGGATCGGCGGTGTGCCGGGGCGGATGAACCGTTACGGCCCAAGAGGAGAGTGTGATGTCGGATGTGCTGATCGACCGCCCGGAGCTGGATGGACTGGGGGTGTACGAGTTCGGCTGGCACGATCCCGATGCCGCCGGCGCGAGCGCGCGACGAGGCCTGAGCGAGGCCGTCGTGCGGGACATCTCCGCTCTCAAGAGCGAACCCGAGTGGATGCTGAAGAACCGCCTGAAAGGGCTGCAGCTCTTCGGTCGCAAGCCCATGCCGACCTGGGGCGCGGATCTCAGCGAGATCGACTTCGACAACATCAAGTACTTCGTCCGCTCCACAGAGAAGCAGGCGCAGAGCTGGGAGGACCTCCCCGCCGACATCCGCGAGACCTACGAGCGCCTCGGCATTCCCGAGGCGGAGCGCCAGCGCCTCGTCGCCGGCGTCGCGGCGCAGTACGAGTCCGAGGTCGTCTACCACCAGATCCGTGAGGATCTGGAGGCGCAGGGCGTGATCTTCATGGACACCGACACCGCGCTGCGCGAGCACCCCGAGTTCTTCGAGGAGTACTTCGGCACGGTGATCCCGGCCGGCGACAACAAGTTCGCCGCGCTGAACACGGCGGTGTGGTCGGGCGGATCCTTCGTCTACGTCCCCAAGGGCGTGCACGTGGAGATCCCGCTGCAGGCCTACTTCCGGATCAACACCGAGAACATGGGCCAGTTCGAGCGCACGCTGATCATCGCCGACGAGGACAGCTACGTGCACTACATCGAGGGCTGCACCGCGCCGATCTACAAGTCGGACTCGCTGCACTCGGCCGTCGTCGAGATCATCGTGAAGAAGAATGCCCGGGTGCGTTACACGACGATCCAGAACTGGTCGAACAACGTCTACAACCTGGTCACCAAGCGCGCCGTGGCGCACGAGGGCGCGACCATGGAGTGGGTCGACGGCAACATCGGCTCCAAGGTGACGATGAAGTACCCGTCGATCTACCTGATGGGCGAGCACGCCAAGGGTGAGACGCTCTCCGTCGCCTTCGCCGGCCCCGGTCAGCACCAGGACGCCGGCGCGAAGATGATCCACATGGCGCCCTACACGCAGTCCTCGATCGTCTCGAAGTCGATCGCCCGTGGCGGTGGCCGCGCCGGCTACCGCGGCGAGGTCCGCGTGGACGCCAACGCGCACCACTCCGCGAACACCGTGCGCTGCGACGCACTGCTCGTGGACACCCAGTCGCGGTCCGACACCTACCCGGCGATCGACATCCGGGTCGACGACGTGCAGCTCGGCCATGAGGCCACGGTCTCGAAGGTCAGCGAGGAGCAGCTCTTCTACCTGCAGTCCCGCGGTATGCCCGAGGACGAGGCGATGGCGATGATCGTGCGCGGCTTCATCGAGCCGATCGCGCGCGAGCTGCCCATGGAGTACGCGATGGAACTGAACAAGCTCATCGAGATGGGCATGGAAGGATCGGTCGGCTGAGATGACGGCCCAGACTATCGCGTCCGAGCAGGCTGCCGTGCCTGCGGAGGCGCAGGACACGCACGCCCACATCGACCCCGCGGCCCAGCTCGTGGCCGCGGAGAAGACCGTCCCGGTGCAGACCCGCTCGGAGCGTCCGCACTCGTTCGACCCGGCCGACTTCGGCGCCCCCACCGGCCGCGAGGTCAACTGGAAGCACACGCCCGTCGCGCAGCTCGCCGGCCTCCTGGCCGATGAGCCCGGCGATGACTCCGCGGTGGCCCTGGATCTGGACGGCGTCGAGGCCTACCTCGTCCCCGATGAGGAGGACGCCTACGGCCAGTTCTTCCGTCCGGAGGATCTGCCCGGCGCCCTCGCCTGGAAGCACGCGCCCCGCGGGCTGCACCTGCGGATCGAGCAGGACGACGAGATCGATTCGCCGATCCTGCTCCGCATCGACGGCGCCGACGCCGGCAAGCGCGCCTTCGGGCAGATCCTGATCGAGGCGATGCCGAATTCGCGCGCCACGGTCGTGCTCGACCACCACGGCGCCGCGCAGTACGCGCAGAACGTGGAGATCATCGCCCGCGACGGCTCCCGCCTCACGGTGGTCAGCGTGCAGCGCTGGGACGACGACGCGGTCCACGCGGCGTCGCACCAGGCCCGGGTCGACCGGGACGCCTCGCTCACCCACTTCGTGGTGAGCTTCGGCGGCGGTCTCGTGCGGGTCAACCCGAACGTCGAACTCGCCGGATCCGGATCCGAGGCGCGCCTGTACGGCCTGTCCTACGCGGATGCCGGCCAGCACCTGGAAAGCCAGGTCTACCTGCACCACAAGGGTGCGCACACCACGGGCGACGTGCTGTACAAGGGCGCGCTGCAGGGCCAGGGCGCGCACAGCGTGTGGATCGGCGATGTGCTGATCGGCCCCGACGCCACCGGCACCGACTCCTACGAGGCGAACCGCAACCTGGTGCTCACCGAGGGCGCACGCGCCGACTCGATCCCGAACCTCGAGATCGAGACCGGTGACATCCTCGGCGCGGGCCACGCGAGCGCGACCGGGCGCTTCGACGATGAGCAGCTGTTCTACCTGCAGGCGCGCGGGATCACCGAGGAGGAGGCGCGGCGCCTGGTCGTGCTGGGCTTCCTCAGCGACATCGTGCAGCGCCTGGGCGTCCCCTCGCTGGAGGAGGAGCTCCTCGCCGCGATCGAGGCCGAGCTCGCGGCGGTGGACGCGTGACCGCGCAGCGCGCCTGCGCGGTCAGCGAGCTGCAGCAGGACACGCCGCTGCGGGTGGAGCTGGACGGCGTGCCGATCGCCGTGGTGCTCGACTCGGAGGGCGAGATCCACGCGATCGGCGACACCTGCACGCACGGCGACATCTCGCTGTCCGAAGGGTTCGTCGAGGGCAAGACACTGGAGTGCTGGGCGCACGGTTCGCAGTTCTCGCTGTGCTCGGGCAAGCCGCTGAACCTCCCCGCCTATGAACCGGTCCCGGTCTACGTCACCGAGATCGTCGGCGACGATCTCATGATCGACCCCGCCGTCACGAAGGATGTCAGCGGCCTCTGAGTCCGGCGTCCGACACGAAGCTTCACGAATACGAAGGAATCACCCATGTCTGTCCTGGAGATCACCGATCTGCACGTCACCGTCGAGACCGAGGCGGGCACCACCCCCATCCTCAACGGCATCACCCTCACCATGCGCACGGGGGAGACCCACGCGATCATGGGCCCGAACGGCTCCGGCAAGTCCACCCTGGCCTACACGATCGCCGGGCATCCGAAGTACACCGTCACGGGCGGCACCATCACGCTCGACGGCGAGGATGTCCTCGCGATGACCGTGGACGAGCGCGCCCGCGCCGGCCTGTTCCTGGCCATGCAGTACCCGGTCGAGATCCCGGGCGTGACCGTCACCAACTTCCTGCGCACGGCGAAGACCGCGCTGGACGGCGAGGCGCCCTCGATCCGGCAGTGGACCAAGGACGTCAAGGAGTCCATGGCGAACCTGCGCATGGACCCGAAGTTCGCGCAGCGCAACGTCAACGAGGGCTTCTCCGGCGGCGAGAAGAAGCGCCACGAGATCCTGCAGCTCGAGGTGCTCAAGCCGAAGATCGCGGTGCTGGACGAGACCGACTCGGGCCTCGACGTCGACGCGCTGAAGATCGTCTCCGAGGGCGTGAACCGGGCCAAGGATCACACGAACCTGGGCGTGCTGCTGATCACGCACTACACGCGCATCCTGCGCTATATCCGCCCCGACTACGTGCACGTGGTCGTCGCCGGGCGCATCGTGGAGGAGGGCGGCGCGGAGCTCGCCGACCGTCTCGAGGACGAGGGTTATGACCGCTTCCTCGACCCTGCCGCCCCCATCGAAGCGTAGGCTGAAGCCATGACGGCAACGCTGACCGGAGAGAAGTACGACGAGGTCACCGAGGCGCTCAAGGACGTCGTCGACCCCGAGCTCGGGATCAACGTCGTCGATCTCGGCCTCATCTACGATCTGTCCTGGGACGAGGAGAACGACGCCCTCGTCATCCACATGACGCTCACGAGCGCCGGCTGCCCGCTGACCGACGTGCTCGAGGAGCAGACCGGCCAGGCGCTGGACGACGTCGTCGACCGGTTCCGCATCAACTGGGTGTGGATGCCGCCGTGGGGTCCCGAGCGGATCACCGACGACGGCCGCGACCAGATGCGCGCCCTCGGCTTCGCGATCTGACACGCCACGAAGGGTCTGACACGCAACGAAGGGTCTGACGCCGCATGACGGCGGCGGACCCTTCGGCGTTCTCACGTCGATAGGCTCGAAGGGTGACCATCACCGCCCGAACCACCGCACTCCAGGCACTACCGCTCGATCAGCTCCGTCGCCGGTCAAGCACCAAGTGGCGGACATATCCCGAAGACGTGCTGCCGCTGTTCGTGGCGGAGACGGACTTCCCGCTTGCCGAGGCGATCACCGCCCGGCTGCGGGAGGCCGTCGAGCTCGGCGACACGGGGTACACCCCGCCGGATCCCGGGCTGCGCGACGCGTTCGCCGCCTTCGCGCAACGCCGGTTCGGCTGGAGCGTGCAGCCCGCGCGCGTGCGCTCCACCTGCGACGTGATGATGGGCGTCGTCGAGATCCTGCGCGCCGTGATCACGCCGGGAGACCGGGTGATCGTCGCGCCACCCGTGTACCCGCCCTTCTTCGACTGCGTCGAGGAGGCGGGCGGCGTCGTCGAGCGCGTGCCGCTGATCGACGTGGACGGATCCTGGATCCTGGATCTGGAGGGCATCGAGCGGGCTCTCGCCGGCGGCGCGCGCGCCGTGCTGCTGTGCAACCCGCACAACCCCACGGGGACGGTGCATTCGCGAGCCGTGCTCGCCCGGCTCGCCGAGATCGCCGCCGCCCATGGTGCGGTCGTGGTGAGCGACGAGATCCATGCGCCTCTCGTGCAGCCCGGAGTCGAGTACACGCCGTTCCTCGCCGCGTCACCGCTCGCGGAGGAGATCGGCTACACCGTCACCAGCGCCAGCAAGGCGTACAACCTGGCCGGGCTGAAGTGCGCGGTCATGGTCACGGCGAGCGAGAAGACGGCCGCCGTGGTGCGCGGTCTTCCGCCCGAGGTGGAGTGGCGGACGGGACTGTTCGGCGCCCTGGCGGCCGTGGCGGCGTGGGATCCGGCGAGCGATTCCTGGCTGGACGGACTGCTCGTCGCGCTCGACGAGAACCGGCGGCTGCTCGGGACCCTGCTCGCCGAGCACCTCCCGGACGCGCGCTACCGGCTCCCGGATGCGGGCTATCTGGCCTGGGTGGACCTGGGCGACCTCGGCTGGGGGGATGATCCCGCCGGCCGGATCCTCCGGGACGCACGGGTCGCACTCAACCGGGGCCCGACCTTCGGCGCCGAAGGACGCGGGTACGTGCGGATCAACCTCGGCTGCGCTCCGGAGGTGCTGACCGAGGCCGTGCTCCGCATCGCCTCCCTGGTGAGCCGGTGAGCGGAGAGCCGCCCACCGCAACGATCTGGGACCGGCAGCGATTCGGCATCACGGTCGGCTCCGTGGTGCTGATCTTCCTCGCCGCGATCGAGGCACTCGCCGTGACCACGGTCATGCCGCTGGTCGCCGCCGACCTGCACGGCGAGGCTCTGTACGCGGTGGCGTTCGCCGGCACGCTGGCGACCGGGGTCATCGGCATGGTCGCGGCCGGAGCCTGGAGCGACCGCGCGGGACCGACGGGGCCGCTCTACACCGCCGTCGTGCTGTTCATCGTGGGGCTGGTGATCGCGGGCGTCGCCACCGACATGTACCTGCTGATCCTGGGCCGGCTCATCCAGGGACTCGGGGCCGGCGGGCAGACGGTCGCCCTGTACGTCGTCGTCGCCCGCGTCTATCCGCCGCAGCTGCACGGGCGGATCTTCGCCGCCTACGCCGCGGCGTGGGTGGTGCCGTCGATGATCGGGCCGTTCCTCGCGGGTGCGGTCGCGCAGTACCTGCACTGGCGCTGGACGTTCCTCGGCGTCGCGGTGCTCACCGTGATCGCGTTCGTGCTCGTCGTCGTCCGGCTCCGCGCGGTTGACCTGCGCGCCCATCCGGGCGATGCCTCATCGCCGAGCACCCCGAAGTCGCCCGGAGGCGGGCGGATCGGCCGGCGGATCCTCCTGGCCGTCGCGGTGGCCGTCGCCGCCGTCGCCGTCGGGTTCGCCGCCGACGCGCCTGCGGCGTTCGGATGGCCGCTCGCCCTGGTCTCGATCGTCGTGATCGCCGTCGCGATCAGGCCGCTGCTGCCCGCCGGCTCCCTGCGCGCGGCGCCGCGCCTGCCGAGCGTCGTGCTCATGCGCGGCCTCCTCGCGGGAGCGTTCTTCGCCGCCGAGGCGTACGTGCCGAAGATGCTCATGGAGCGGTTCGACTTCACCCCGACGATCGCCGGCCTCGCGCTCACCGCGGCGGCACTCGCCTGGTCGGGCGCCTCCGCCGTGCAGGGCCGGTACGGCGAGTGGCTGGGCAGTCGCCGGATGGCCGTGACCAGCACGGCTCTGCTGCTCATCGCCTTCACGGGGCTCGCCGCGGTCGCCGTGACGCATGCACTGCCATGGGCCGTCGTCGCGCTGTGGGGTATCGCCGGAGGGGCGATGGGGCTGCTCTATCCGCGGCTCACGGTGCTCACGCTCGCGTACTCGACGCCGGCCGACGAGGGATTCAACTCCTCGGCGCTGTCGATCTCGGACGCGACGGGGTCGGCCGTGACGATCGCGGTCGCGGGGCTGCTGTTCGTGAGCCTGTCCGTCACCGGCTCCGGCTTCCCGATCGTGTTCGGACTGGCCGTCGTCGTGCTGCTGGTCGCCGCGATCCCGGGCTCGCGGATCGGTGACGGGCCACGGAGCGCCGGGGCCGAGCTCAGTGCGGCGCCGGCGCCGGACGCGCACCGCGGCTGAGCAGCCCGATCCCCGCCTCGAACACGGCGGCGTCCTCGCCGACCTCGTCGAGCACGCCGGACGTGGCCGCAGCGCCGTGGCTTTCGCCGTGCATGCGCTGCTGCACGAGGGTCGCGTGCCCGAGGATGAACTGCAGCACTGCGGCTGCGCCGAGATCGGCGGCGGGGAGGGACTCCGGGAGCGCGGCGCGGATGACATCGTGCGCGCGCGAGGGACCCGGACGCAGCGCGGCCGAGCTCATCACGACCTCGGCGCCGTCGCGATGCGCGAGGAGCGCGTCCCGCACGCCGCGGGCGGCCGTGAGGAGGTCCGCGGTCGGCGACGGGGCGGGGAGTCGCTCGAGGATGCGATCCGACACCGCGGCGAGCAGATCCTGTTTGCTGTCGAAATGCCAGTACAGGGCGCTGGCCTGCACGTCGAGCTCGGCGGCGAGGCGTCGCATCGTGAGATCCGGCAGGCCGTAGCGGTCCAGCAGGTCGAGGGCGATCCCGACGATGTGGTCGCGGTCGTGCCGGACGGTGCGTGCGGGGGTCATGCCATGAGTATACTGAACGCCGTTCAATGAACACTGTTCAGGGATACATGTCCGTCGCCGTGGACCACGCGACCCGCCCCCGCCCGCCGACCCCGAGAAGGATCCTCATGACAACGACATCCCGCCCGTGGGGCGCCGACGCCGCGCGCATCGCCGTGTTCGCAGCCCTGATCATCGCGCTGGGGCTGGTGATCGTGCCGCTGCCCGGGGGAGTGCCGATCACCGGGCAGACCCTCGGGGTGATGCTCGCCGGTCTCATCCTTGGTCCTCGGCTCGCTCCCCTCGCCGTGCTGAGCGTGCTGGCCCTGGCCGCGGTCGGCCTGCCCGTGCTCGCCGGCGGCCGCGGCGGGCTCGGCGTGTTCGTCGGCCCCAGTGCGGGATACCTCGTGGGATGGGTCGCGGGCGTGGTGGTGATCGGACTGATCATGGGATCGCGGCGCGTCACCTGGTGGCGCGCAGGACTGGCGGCCGTGCTCGGCGGCATCGGCGTCGTCTACCTGTTCGGGATCCCGGTGCAGGCGCTGGTCACCGGGGTGCCGTTCGGTCCGACCGCGCTGTCGAGCCTGGCCTTCCTCCCCGGCGACCTCCTCAAAGCGGTCGTCGCCACGGTGCTGTGCGTGGCGCTGCAGCGCGCCTATCCGCGGGCGTTCCTGCGGACGGCCACGCGTGTCGCCTGACATCGAGCTGCGTGGGGTCTCGTTGCGGCTGGAGGGCCGGACGATCCTCGACGACGTCTCGATGCGGCTGACCTCGCGGCGGACCGCGGTGATCGGTGCGAACGGGTCCGGCAAGTCGAGTCTCGCCCGGCTGCTGAACGGGCTGCACGTGGCGACGGCGGGAACGGTGCGGGTGGGGGGACTCGATCCCGCGCGCGATGTGCGCGAGGTGCGGCGCAGGGTCGGGTTCGTCTTCGCGGATCCCGAGGCGCAGATCCTGATGCCGACGCCCGCTGAGGACCTGGCTCTGTCCCTGCGCGGCGTTCCGGCCGATGAGCGTGTGGCGCGCGTGGACGAGGCACTGGCGCTGTGCGGACTCTCCGCGTTCCGAGACGCGCCGGCGTCGGATCTGTCCGGAGGCCAGAAGCAGCTGCTCGCGCTGGCATCGGTGCTGATCGGCCGCCCGCGCCTCGTCGTGGCCGATGAGCCGACGACGCGCCTGGACCTTCGCAACAGCCGTCGCATCGGCGATGCGCTGCTCGACGAGATCGAGGTGCCGCTCGTGCTCGTCACGCACGATCTCGACCTGGCCCGACGCTGCGACGAGGTCGTGCTCGTCGAGGAGGGGCGCGTGCGCGCCCAGGGTGCTCCGGACGACGTGATCGCGGCATACCTGCAGGTCTGCGCGTGAGGATCCGCGGATGATCTCCCTCTACCGTCCCGGATCCGGCTTCCTGCATCGGGCGCCGGCGGGAGTGAAGCTCGCGCTGCTGGCTGCGACCGCGCTCGGGCTCTCCTTCGTTCCGGCGACGCCCGGCGCGGTCCTGCCGATGGCCGGGGTGGTCGCGGCGGCGAGCGGGCTGTTCCTGCTCGGCGGGTTCGGAGCACGCGCGCTCGGGGAGGCATGGTGGCGGCTGCGCTGGCTCATCCTCATCCTCGGTGCCGCGCTGGTGGTCTTCGTGAGCCTGCCGGCGGCGATCGTGAACACGGGCCGGATCGTCGTGCTGGTGCTGCTCGCCGAACTGGTGACCCGGTCGACCTCGACGAGCGCGCTCATGGGGGTGATCGGGAGGCTGCTGCGTCCGCTGCGGACGCTCGGCGTGAACGCGGAGGCCGTCGCGCTGGTCCTGTCGCTGACCCTCACGATGGCGCCGGTCGTCGGCGGCTTCGTGAGAGCCGTGCGGGAGGCTCAGGATGCGCGCGGTGTGCGTCTGGGTGCGCGGATGGCGGTACCGCTGCTGGTGCGCACGATGCGTCATGCGGATGCCGTGGGGGAGTCGCTCGCGGCGCGTGGGCTGGGCTGACCCCGGCGTGCGCCCGCCGACCGCAGATCCGGTCCAGCCGGGCGTCCTATACTGGGAGGCTGGCCACCCGGCCGCTCACCCCCTTCTGAAGAACGGACGTCTGCTGTGCTCGCCGTGCACGACCTCGAGATCCGCGTGGGAGCGCGTCTCCTCATGGAGAACGTGTCCTTCCGCGTCGCCGACGGCGACAAGATCGGTCTGGTCGGCCGCAACGGCGCCGGCAAGACCACGCTGACGAAGGTGCTCGCGGGCGACCTGATCCCGTCCGTCGGCAAGGTCGAGCGCAGCGGGGAGCTGGGCTACCTGCCGCAGGATCCGCGTTCCGGCGACCCGGAGATGCTGGCCCGCACCCGCATCCTGGACGCACGCGGACTCGGATCCCTGACGCTGCGGATCCGCGAGGCGACCGAGGCGATGGGTTCGGGGGACCCCGCGGTGGCGGAGAAGGCGATGCGCCAGTTCGGCAACCTCACCGAGCGCTTCGAGGCGCTGGGCGGGTACGCGGCAGAGGCCGAGGCCGCATCGATCGCGCACAACCTGTCGCTGCCGGACCGGATCCTGGATCAGCCGCTCAAGACGCTCTCCGGCGGTCAGCGCCGCCGCATCGAGCTCGCCCGGATCCTGTTCTCCGATGCGGAGACGATGATCCTGGACGAGCCGACCAACCACCTCGACGCGGACAGCGTGGTGTGGTTGCGGGAATTCCTCAAGGGGTACAAGGGCGGGCTGATCGTGATCAGCCACGATGTCGAGCTCGTCGGCGAGACCGTGAACCGGGTGTTCTACCTGGACGCGAACCGCCAGTGCATCGACATCTACAACATGAACTGGCGCAACTACCTCCGCCAGCGCGTCGCGGATGAGGAGCGCCGCAAGAAGGAGCGCGCCAACGCCGAGAAGAAGGCGACGTCCCTGCAGCAGCAGGCCGCCCGTTTCGGCGCGAAGGCCAGCAAGGCCGCCGCCGCGCACCAGATGGTGGCTCGCGCGGAGAAGCTGCTCTCGGGGCTCGAGGAGGTGCGCCAGGTCGACCGGGTCGCCAAGCTGCGCTTCCCGAAGCCCGCGCCCTGCGGCAAGACGCCGCTCATGGCGTCGGGACTGTCGAAGTCCTACGGCTCGCTGGAGATCTTCACCGACGTGGATCTGGCGATCGACCGCGGATCCAAGGTGGTCGTGCTCGGCCTCAACGGCGCGGGCAAGACCACGCTGCTGCGGATCCTCGCCGGCGTCGACCAGCCCGACACCGGTCAGCTCGAGCCGGGCCACGGCCTCAAGGTCGGGTACTACGCGCAGGAGCATGAGAACCTCGACGTCAAGCGCTCGGTGCTGGAGAACATGATGTCCTCGGCCCCCGATCTCAACGAGACCGAGGCGCGCAAGGTGCTGGGGTCGTTCCTGTTCACAGGCGAGGACGTGCACAAGCCCGCGGGGGTGCTCTCCGGCGGTGAGAAGACCCGGCTGTCGCTTGCGACCCTCGTCGTCTCCGCGGCGAACATGCTGCTGCTGGACGAGCCCACGAACAACCTCGACCCGGCCTCCCGCGAGGAGATCCTGGGCGCGCTCGCGCACTACGAGGGCGCGGTTGTCCTCGTCTCGCACGACCCGGGCGCCGTGGAGTCGCTCAACCCGGAGCGGGTGCTGATCCTGCCTGACGGCGTCGAGGACATCTGGTCCAAGGACTACCAGGACCTCATCGAGCTGGCCTGATCCGCACTTTCCGGATCCGCACTTTCCGGATCCACGCTTTCCGGATCCGCGAGACTCCATCTCCGCGACGAGACTGCACGATAGAAGCGCTGTCTCGTCGCCCGGTTGGAGTCTCGCGGTCGGGGAGAGGGGCGGGAAGCGAGGTCAGTGCTCGACGGCGTCGAGGAGGGCGTCCTCGTCGGCCATGTCGCGGTCGCGGCGGCGCCGGGGACCGCGCGGTGCACGGCCTGCGGCTTCGTCGCGGTGCTTGACGATCTCGGTGCGGATCACGTAGCCGATGAAGATGAAGCCCATGATCGCGAACAGGATCCACTGGATCGCGTAGGACAGGAACGGCCCAGGATCGTCCGACGGCGCGTCGAACGCGTGCGGCCGGGTGGCGGGGGCGGGCGACTCGCTGACGAGCTCGCCATAGGCCCCCGTGTCCGCGGCGGATCCGGCGCCGATCTCCTCGGCGACCAGGGGCAGGTTGATGCTCGGCACCTGACCGGCGGGCGCCCCGCGGCCGGACGGCGGCAGCGGCTCGCCGGGACGGAGTCGAGCCGTCACCGTGACCTCGCCGGCGGGGGGTGCGGGGATCGACGTCGGCACGTCGGAACCGTCGCCGGCCACGGCCCATCCGCGATCGATGATGAACACGCGTCCGTCGTCGGTGCGGAACGGCACGAGCACCTCGAAGGCGCTGGTCCCGCCGTGCGGGCGGTTGCGCACCAGGAGCTGCCCCGAGGACTCGTACTGCCCGTGCAGCAGGACGGGATGCCACTGGTACTTCTCGGGGAGCGTCTGGCCGGGGGGGAGCAGCTCGCCCAGCGGGACCGGCTTGGCATCGTAGTTCTGCTGCACGAGGTCGAGCTGGGTCTGCCGGCCGTCATTGCGGGAGAACTGCCAGTTCGACAGATAGGCGCACACGATCGCGAACACGATCGCCACGAGGAGGTACGCGCCCCAGCGGAGCAGTCGCTGTCGCATCATCCGGGTTCACCCTCACCGACGGCGGAGTCGATGCGCGCGGGGAAGTCGCGGGCGCGCAGATAGTCGTAGAGGAAGCGCAGATGCTCACCGCAGGCGAGCCAGACCTTCTCGCGTTCCGGTCCGTGGATGCGGGGATTGCGCCACACGATGCGATGTGTCGCCGGCGCGCGGCAACCGGCGCGCGAGCATTTCAGCTCGGGGGCTGCGGCGTTCACGAGCGCGGCTCGGCCGTGTGCGCGGGTGCCTCCGCGATGGTGATGACGGCGGGATCCTGCGGTGCCGCCTGCGGATCGTGCGCGGTCGCCTCGAGCTCGATGAGCGGGGACTCCACGGTGGTCGGGACCGAATCGTCGCCCGCATTGGCGAAGACGACGGCGATGTACGGCAGCACCGCGGCGGCGATCCCGAACACCCAGGTCCACCAGCCCATCGGCTGCACGACGAACATCAGCACGAAGCAGACCATGCGGATCGACATCGTGATGACGTAATGACGCACGCGTGTCCTGGCCTCGTCGCGCGGTGCGCGAGGGAGCGAGGTCACGGCGGCGTCTGGAGTCCTTCTCACGATGACTCCAGCCTACGCCGCCGTGACCGCCCGGGGCGTTCAGTAGCCGTAGCGGTTGCTCATCGAGAACGCGAAGATGATCGCGAAGATGAGGAAGGCGCCGATGATCAGGCCGAGGCCGATGCCGACATATCCGGTGATCAGTCCGGTGATGGCCAGCGGCTTTCCGCCGAGCGCGGGATCCGCCTTGATCTTCTTCAGTGAGATGTGGCCCATGATGACGGCGGGGATGCCGAGCGCCAGGGGCAGGATCAGGTATACCCAGCAGAACAGCACGCTGGCGATACCGCAGATCATCGATGCGATCGCGAGGCCGTTCGACTTCAGCGGTGCGGCGTAGGGCTGGCCGTACGGCTGCGTGTAGGCCGGCGCGGGGTATCCGGGGGCAGCGGGCGCGGCCCCCGGATAGCCGGGCGCGGGCTGCTGCTGCGGGGCGGCGGCCGGGTACGCGGGCTGCTGCGGGGCGGCCGGATAGGCCTGCTGCTGCGGCGCGGTCGGAGACGATGGCTGCTGCGGCGACGCGCCGGGGAACGCGGGCTGCTGGGGTGCGGCCCCCGGGTAGGCGGGCGGCTGCGGCGGCGGCACCGGCGCACCAGGGTAGGCGGAGGGCTGCTGGTCCGGTGACGGGATTCCGCCGTTGTCGTTGCTCATGGCACTTCCTCGCGGTCGTCTGAAGATCGTGGTCACCTCAAAGATTTCCGTGCTGCCGGGGCCGTGTCAATTCCTGGCTGCGCATCCGCTCGCTAGGCTTGCCTGCCGTACACCTTCTAATCCCGGGAGCCCTGCATGAGCACTGATCGCGTCGTCCTCGTCACCGGCGGAAATCGCGGCATCGGCCGCGCGATCGCCGAGCGCTTCGTGCGCGACGGCTACCGGGTCGCCGTCACCGCGCGCAGCGGGGAGGGCCCCGAGGGCACGCTGACCGTCCGCGCCGATGTGACCGACGCGGCCGCGGTCGATGCGGCGTTCAGCGAGGTCGAGCAGAAGCTCGGTCCGGTGGAGGTCGTCGTCGCGAATGCGGGCATCACGAAAGACACCCTGCTGCTGCGGATGAGCGAGGACGACTTCGACAGCGTGGTGTCCACGAACCTCGGCGGATCCTTCCGCGTCGTCAAGCGCGCCTCGAAAGGCATGCTGAAGGCGCGCTTCGGCCGGGTGATCCTGATCTCGAGCGTCGTCGGGCTGTACGGATCCGCAGGGCAGATCAACTACGCCGCGTCAAAGAGCGCGCTCGTCGGCTTCGCCCGCTCGCTCACGCGCGAACTCGGCGCACGCGGGATCACGGCGAATGTCGTCGCGCCCGGCTTCATCGAGACCGACATGACCGCAGAACTGCCCGAGGACACGCAGAAGCAGTACAAGGCGAGCATCCCCGCCGGGCGCTTCGCCTCGGCGGACGAGGTGGCCGGCGTGGTCACCTGGCTGGCCTCCGACGACGCGGCCTACATCTCCGGCGCGGTGATCCCGGTCGACGGCGGTCTCGGCATGGGGCACTGAGCCCGGCGCCCGCCCCGGAATCCCCTCGGCGACGCCGGCGTCAGCGCGCGGCCGCGACCAGCAGCTCCGCGAGCCGTTCCGGCACCGAATACTGCGGCCAGTGACCGGATCCGATCCGTACCACCTCGGCATCACGGATCCCGCGGTACTCGTCGCCGTAGGAGCCCCACTGTTCGAGGTACTTCTCGAGCTCGGGCTGCGTGAGCGACCCCATGAGCAGGGTCGCCGGAACGCCGTAGCGACGCTCGTCTCCGAGGGCGATCGGATCGGTCGGCACGTGCGCCGGCACGCTCTGCGCCGCGCGAGCGGCGGCGGCTCGGGTCGGCTCGTCCAGGTCTTCGACGTCGTCGGCCTCGAAGAAGTCCCATCCGGGGAACGGGATGACCCCGTCGACCACGGGGAACTCGCTGATGCCGAGGCCGTTCGGCGGAGGGACCGTATCGACGAAGACGGCGCGGCGCACGCGGTCCGGTCGCGCGTCCACCGCGCCCCAGATCACGTTGCCCCCGCCCGAATGCCCCACGAGCACCACCTCGCCCGTCGCTTCGTCGATCGCGGAGACGACGGTCGCGATCCAGTCGTCCAGACGGATCTCCGACGAATCGGGTGAGGAGACGCCCATGCCCGGCATGGTCAGCGGGCGCGGTGCGTGGCCCGCGGCGCGGAGGGGTTCGAGCACGGCAGCCCAGGAGTTCGCGTCGAGCCACAGGCCGGGAACGAGGATGATGTCCATGTGACCACGCTATGCGGGACCACGGACAAGAAGCCAGGGCCTCGTCGATTCCGCAGGCGACCGGTGCGGGGCGGGGTCAGGGCAGCAGCGGGATGACCGCGGACAGGTCGACCGGGCCGATCACGAGCGATGCGGCGGCACGCACGGCGGGCTTCGCATTGAAGGCGAGGCCGAGGCCGGCCGCAGCCATCATCTGCAGATCGTTCGCGCCGTCGCCGATCGCGATGGTGGCGTGCGGCGCGACCCCGAGCTCATCGGCCCACTCCCGCAGCGATGCCGCCTTGGCAGCCGCGTCGACGATCGCGCCATCGACACGTCCGGTCAGTGCGCCGTCTGCGACCTCGAGGCGGTTCGCACGCCAGCGATCCACGCCGAGGGCGGGAGCGACCGTGTCGAGGATCTCGTGGAAGCCACCCGAGACGACGCCGACCACGCCGCCGCGCTCGTGCACGGCCGCGGTGAGCTCGCGCACGCCGGGGGTGGGCTCGATGCGGGCCCGAACGCGCTCGAACGCCGCCGTGGGCACACCGGCCAGCGCCGCGACGCGTGAGCGCAGGCTCGCGGCGAAGTCGACCTCGCCGCGCATCGCGGCCTCGGTCGCCGCCTGCACCTCGGCGCGCCTCCCGGCCTCATCGGCGAGGAGCTCGATCACCTCGTTGCGGATGAGGGTGGAATCGGCATCGAGGACGACGAGAAAGCGCGCGGAGGTCACCCGAAGAGCGTAGCGGCCGGGTCGCATCGCCGCCGCCGTTGTGACGGCGCAGGCTGCGCTGCGCTCATCGCTCGATCCGCACTCCCTTGCCGACCACGGTGAGCCCCGTCTCGGTGATCGTGAAGCCGCGGTCGAGGTCGCGCTCGCGATCGACGCCGACGGTCGCGCCGTCGAGCAGCACCACGTTCTTGTCGAGGATGGCCCGATGAACCCGGGCGCCCTGACCGACACGCACCCCGTCGAACAGCACCGAGTCGGTGATCGTGGATCCTCCTGCGGCGAGCGTCCACGGCCCCACCACGCTGCGCTCCAGATGTGTGCCGGACAGGACCGATCCGAGCGAGACGATCGAATCGATCGCGTTGCCGATCCGGCCCACCGAGTCCCGGACGAACTTCGCGGGCGGTGAGTTCACCGCCTGCGAGTGGATCGGCCACTCCATGTTGTACAGGTTGAAGATCGGCAGGGTCGAGATCAGATCCATGTGCGCGTCGAAGAACGACTCGATCGTGCCGACGTCGCGCCAGTAGGAGCGATCGCGCGGGGAGGATCCCGGCACCTCGTTGTGCTTCATGTCGTAGAAGCCCGCCTCGCCGCGGTCGACGAAGTAGGGGACGATGTCTCCGCCCATGTCGTGGTTGGATCCGGCGAGCTCGCCGTCGGTCTCCACCGCCTCGATCAGGGCGTCCGTGTCGAAGACGTAGTTGCCCATGGATGCGAGCACCTCGTGCGGCGAGTCGGGCAGGCCGGTCGGATCCGATGGCTTCTCCAGGAACTGGTTGATCCGTCCGGATCCGTCCGAGGCGACGTCGATCACGCCGAACTGGGAGGCCAGGGCCAGCGGCTGACGGATGCCCGCCACGGTCGCGCGTGCACCGGAAGCGATGTGCGCCTCGATCATCTGCTGGAAGTCCATGCGGTACACATGATCGGCGCCGATCACGATCACGATGTCGGGCTTCTCGTCGACGAGAAGGTTCAGGCTCTGCAGGATGGCGTCGGCGGAGCCGGAGAACCACCGCTTGCCGAGGCGCTGCTGTGCGGGCACCGAGGTCACGTAGGAGTCGAGCAGAGCCGACATCCGCCACGTCTGGGAGATGTGCCGGTCGAGACTATGGGACTTGTACTGCGTGAGCACCACGATCTGTCTCAGGCCCGAGTTGATGAGGTTCGAGATCGCGAAGTCGATCAAACGGTACTGCCCGCCGAACGGCACGGCGGGCTTCGCCCGGTCCGCCGTGAGGGGCATGAGTCGCTTGCCCTCGCCCCCGGCGAGGATGATCCCGAAGACCTTCTTTGGTGCCGACATGCGTCCACCATAGAGCCCCATCCGCACGATGTACTACCTTCAGGACATGCGAGTCGACATCATCACCAAGGAGTACCCGCCGGAGATCTACGGCGGGGCCGGAGTACACGTCGCGGAACTCGTCAAGGCCTTGCGGGAGAGCACCGATGTGCGGGTGCGCGCCTTCGGCGCGGACCGGGATGAACAGGATGTGACGGCTTATCGAACTCCCGCCGAACTGGCCTCGGCGAACGCGGCTCTGCAGACATTGGGGACGGATCTGGTCATCGTGCCGGACGTCGCGGGCGCGGACGTGGTGCACAGCCATACCTGGTACGCGAACTTCGCCGGGCACATCGCATCCCAGCTGCACGGTATCCCGCACGTGCTGACCGCGCACAGCCTGGAGCCGCTGCGGCCGTGGAAGGCGGAGCAACTGGGCGGCGGCTACGCCGTCTCCGGCGGCATCGAGCGGCTCGCGTACGAGAGCGCTGCGGCGATCATCGCGGTCAGCGGGGGCATGCGCAACGACATCCTGCGCGCGTACCCGCAGGTCGACCCCGCGAAGGTGCACGTGATCTACAACGGCATCGACGTCGAGGCCTGGCATCCGGTCGCCGACCCCGGTGTGCTGGTGAAGCACGGGATCGACCCGGCCCGTCCTTCGGTCGTCTTCGTCGGACGGATCACGCGGCAGAAGGGCCTGCCCTACTTCCTGCGGGCCGCGGAGAAGCTGCCCGCGGACGTGCAGCTCGTGCTCTGTGCAGGCGCGCCGGACACCCCGGAGATCATGGACGAGGTACGCGGGCTGGTGGCCGATCTCACCGCGACGCGCACCGGGGTGGTCTGGATCGAGGAGTTCCTGCCGCGCCATGAGCTCTCCGCGATCCTGACGGCGGCGACCACCTTCGTGTGCCCGTCGGTGTACGAGCCGCTCGGGATCGTGAACCTCGAGGCGATGGCCTGCGGCGCAGCCGTGGTCGGGACCGCGACCGGCGGCATCCCCGAGGTCGTCCTCGACGGCGTCACCGGGAGACTCGTGCCGATCGAGCAGGTGCAGGACGGCACCGGCACCCCCGTGGATCCGGAGCGTTTCGTGTCGGATCTTGCCGCCGTGCTGACCGAGGTGGTCGCGGACCCGGACCGTGCCCGGGCGTACGGGGAGGCCGGTCGGCGTCGCGCGGCGGACGAGTTCAGCTGGGGTGCGATCGCCGACACGACCCGGGCGCTCTACGAGGAGCTCACGGCCCGACCGATAGGCTGAGGGCATGTCTGCCGTCCTCGAATTCTCGGACGTCGTGGTGCGCCGCGACGGCCGCAACATCGTCGATCACCTCTCCTGGATCGTCGAGGACGACCAGCGCTGGGTCGTGCTCGGCCCCAATGGCGCGGGCAAGACGACGCTCCTGCAGCTCGCGGACACCCTGATGCACCCGACGCAGGGGCAGGTCGACATCCTGGGGGAGACCCTGGGCCGCACCGATGTGTTCGAGATCCGCCCGCGAATCGGCTTCGCGTCCTCGGCGATGGCGCGCCGGATCCCCGCCGACGAGACCGTGCTGAACACGGTCATGACGGCGGCGTACTCGGTCATGGGGCGCTGGAACGAGTCGTACGAGTCGATCGATGAGCGCCGCGCGATGCGAGTGCTCGAGCAGTGGCATTTGGAGCATCTCGCCGAGCGCCATTTCGGCACGCTCAGCGACGGAGAGCAGAAGCGCGTGCAGATCGCGCGGGCCGTGATGACGGATCCGGAGCTGCTGCTGCTGGACGAGCCGAGCGCCAGCCTCGACCTCGGCGCGCGCGAGGAGCTGCTCGGACTTCTGGGCGGATTCGCCCAGTCGCCCACGACCCCCGCGATGGTCATGGTCACGCACCACGTCGAGGAGATCCCCGTCGGGTTCACGCACGTCCTGCTGCTGCGCGACGGCGCGATCGTCGCGGCGGGCCCGATCGAGCAGACGCTCACCGCCGAAGCACTCAGCGACGCGTTCGGCATGCTGATCGCTCTGGACCGCGTCGACGGCCGCTATGCGGCGCGCGCCGCTGTTTCCTGAGCCGGCGCCGGGCTGTTAGAATCGATCCTTGGTGCACTCGCACCGCAGACTTCCCTCGCCCCTGGCACAATCCAGGGCACCACGTAAGGAACCCCATGAAGACTGACATCCACCCCACGTACCAGGCCGTCGTGTTCCGCGACCTCGGCTCGGGCGACACGTTCCTGACCCGTTCCACGGTCACGAGCGACAAGACGATCGAGCTCGACGGCGTCGAGTACCCCGTCATCGACGTCGAGATCTCCTCGGCCTCGCACCCGTTCTACACGGGCAAGCAGCGCATCATGGACTCGGCCGGTCGCGTCGAGAAGTTCAACCAGCGCTTCAAGAACTTCGGCGGCTCCTCCAAGTAATCGCCTTCGCGAAAGCCCCCGTCCTCGATCGAGGCGGGGGCTTTCCGCTGTCTACGCGGAGGGGCGGGAGTCGGATGCGGACGACCGGATCGTCTCGAGGGCGAACCGGATGCCGTCGATCTTGCCCTCCGCATGGCGGATCACGTGTCGGAAGCGATCCTTGCGCTTCGGTTCCTGGCCGAACGTCACGTGCAGGAAGTCGATGACGGTCTGCATCCTCTCGATCTCTCGCTCGAGGACGTCGATGCGCTCGGTGTCGGTCGTCATGGCGGTCCGGTCTCCCTCCATCGGGTAGCCGACCATTTTACTCCGCGCCCATCCACAGGCGCAGGACCGCCGCTCAGAGGTCGATCCGGATCCGGTCTGCGGTCCGGATCGGGATCCGTCGTCAGAAGGACGGCGCCGGCGTGCTCTGGTGGGCGGGGTCGTCCTCGCGGACCGGCCAGCGGCCGTCCACGCGCTCGGTCGGCTCGATGCGCCCGATCCGCACGAAGTAGTCGGTGAGGCTCGCAGCCTGCGCTCGGGCCCAGCCGATCTGACGGGTGTGCAGCTCGCCCGCGCTCTCCGGCAACGGGAATCTCTGCGCGAGCGCCTGCGCGACCCGGCCCGCGGCGACGGCATCGGCCGAGGCGTCGTGCGCGCCGATCAGATCGACCCCGTAGTGCGCGGCGACGATCTCGAGCGTCCTCTTCCCTGGGCGGTACCGGTCGTAGGTCTTGTCGATGATCAGCGGGTCGATCACCGGCGATGGGTTCTCCAGCGGCGCGATCCGGTGCCGCCGCGCCTCGTGTGCGAGCAGGGAGAAGTCGAACGCGGCGTTGTACGCGACCACGGGCACACCCTGATCGAGAAGCGAGCGCAGCGCGGCCACGACACCCGCGACGACCTGCGCCGCCGGGGCGCCGTCGCGGTGCGCCCGCTCGGAGGTGATGCCGTGGATCGCCGTGGTGCCGGCGGGGATCGGGACTCCGGGGTCTGCCAGCCACGTCCGCGCCGCGATCTCGGCGCCGTGGTGGTCCAGCACCCCGACGTGCGCGGTGACGATGCGGTCCCGCGTGACGTCGATCCCCGTGGTCTCGAGGTCGAAGACCCCGACGCGGGTCAGCCAGGGCGGCGGCGAAGCGGTCATGACGCCACGGTAGGGCGAGGGGCCGACATCGCCGTTCCGGCGCGCGGCCGTCCGCGCAGGCGGCACGGATCACGCCCGTAGACTCGACGCATGCTCGCACCTTCGCCCTATGCCGCACGCCTGGATCGCATCCCGCTGCGGCGGGAGGAGTCGGAGGTCCTCGGCGGGCGCACGGCGTACTGGATCTACGGCCCCGACGACGCAGAGGTCACCGTCCTGGCGGTGCACGGCTTCCGCGGCGAGCACCACGGGCTCGAGCCCGTGGTGGCCCATCTGCCGGGGGTGCGCGTGATCATGCCCGATCTCCCCG
This sequence comes from Actinomycetota bacterium, assembly GCA_018268515.1. GTDB lineage: Bacteria > Actinomycetota > Actinomycetes > Actinomycetales > Microbacteriaceae > Microbacterium. The sequence continues at coordinate 29,015 of JAFDWK010000010.1, read as the reverse complement.
GGTTCGGGGAGACGGCTCCGCTTCCCGGTCGCGTGCACGACATCGACGCCTACGCGCAGTGGCTCACGGAGTTCGTCGCGCGGGTCGCCCCCGGGGCGGTCATCCTGGGGCACTCGTTCGGCTCGATCGTGGCAGCGGCCGCGGTCGCGGGCGGGCTCGAGACGCCACGCCTGATCCTGGTCAACCCGATCGGCGCGCCGGCGCTGGAGGGCCCCAAGGCCGTGCTGACGCGGCTCGCGATCCTCTACTACGCCCTCGGCGCGCGACTGCCCGAGAGCATCGGCACGGAGCTCCTGCGGAACAGGGTCATCGTGCGTGCCATGAGCATCGCGATGGCGAAGACGCGGGATCCGGAACTGCGCCGCTTCGTGCACGATCAGCACGACACCTACTTCTCGCGTTTCGCCGACCGCGAGGTGCTCAGCCAGGCGTTCCGCACGAGCGTCTCACACGACGTGCGCGAGTTCGCGCCGCGGATCTCGGCGCCCACCCTGCTCGTGGCCGCCCAGCGCGACGACATCACCCCGATCGAGGCGGAGCGACGCCTGGTGGGGCTGTTCCCCGATGCCGAGCTCGTCGAGATCGCGCACGTCGGCCATCTGATCCACTACGAGGCGCCGGCCGAAGCAGCGGGCGCGATCAGGCGGTTCCTCCGGCCTCTCGCCGTGCCAGTCCCATGAGACCGCCGACGCGGAACGGGATGACCTCGCCCATCGCGAGCGAGGTCTCGGTCCGCTCGACACCGTCGATGGACAGGATCCGCGCGTCGGTGTCGAAGAGGTGGCGCGCGTCCCGGCAGGCGACGAGGGCGAGCAGATCGATCGAGCCGCTGAGGCCGTGCGCCTGGACGACTTCGGGCACGCGAGCGAGCTCGGCGATGATTCTCGGCAGTTCGGTCTGCCGCACGCCGATGCTGATGAACGCCTGCAGCGGGTAGCCGAGCACCGCGGGGGAGAACGCCCGCTCGTAGGGGAGGAAGACCCCGGTCTGATCCAGGCGTGCCAAGCGCGCCTGGATGGTGTTACGGGAGAGCCGCAGCTTCTCCGCCATCGCGACCACGGTGGTGCGGGGATCGGCGGAGAGCATCTCGAGGATGTCGAGATCGGTGCGATCGAGGCTTGCCATGTTGCCAAAGGCTAGCACCCGCCGTATGGCCTTCTCTGCGCAACATGCTCAGAGCGCACGCGAATGCTTGAGCGACGTGTGAAGCAGACGTACGCTCAAGGCAGAGCGAAGACGCACCGGATCCTCCTCACGAGGGCGGATCCACTGAGGAGGACGAAGATGTCAACCCACCTTGATCCGATCACCGTGACCGGCATCGGGCTCGACGAGCCCGCCGGACTCATCGATGCGCACGGCCGCCGTCGCGACGACGCGCGCCTGATGCCGTTCGTCGCCGACGTCACATCCGACCGGCTGCTCTCGCTGCTGCGCGACATGGTCGTGCTGCGCCGCCTCGATACCGAGGGCGTGGCGCTGCAACGTCAGGGCCAGCTCGGGCTGTGGGCGCCCTGCCAGGGGCAGGAGGCCGCGCAGATCGGCTCCGCCCGCGCGCTGCGCGGCGACGACGTGGTCTTCCCGAGCTATCGCGAGACCGGTGTGATGCTGGCACGCGGGGCCCAGCCCGGCGACTACGTGCGTATGTGGCGCGGCGAGGAGGGCGCCTCCTACGACCCTGCGGTCATGCACATGGCCCCCCTGCAGATCATCATCGGCGCGCAGACCCTGCACGCGGTCGGTTACGCGCTCGGCATCCTGCACGACGGATCCGACCAGGTCGCAGTGACCTACTTCGGCGACGGCGCCACCAGCCAGGGCGATGTCAGCGAGGCGATGGTCTTCGCCTCCTCGTATCGCGCCCCGGTCGTCTTCATCTGCCAGAACAACCACTGGGCGATCTCCGAGCCGGTCGCCGTGCAGACCCAGCACCCGATCGCCGGGCGGGCACCGGGCTTCGGGATCCCCAGCATGCGCGTGGACGGCAACGATGTGCTCGCCGTGTTCGCCGCGACGCGCTGGGCGCTGGAGCAGGCCCGCGGCGGTTCCCCGGTGTTCCTCGAGCTCGTCACCTATCGCATGGGCCCGCACACGACCGCGGACGACCCCACCCGCTACCGGGACCCGGCCGAACTCGAGTACTGGCGCGGCAAGGATCCGCTCGCCCGCGTCGAGGCCCTGCTGCGCGCCGAGGGTGTGCTCACCGATGAGATCGCCGCGGACTTCGCGGCCCAGGCGGAGGAGACGGCCATGCAGATGCGCACCGCCTGCCTCAGCATGACCACCCGGGAGCCGCTCGCGGTGTTCGACGGCGTGTACGCGGAGCCGCACACCGGCATCGCGGAGGAGCGCGCCGACTACGCGCGCTACCTCGCGACCCTCGCGGAGGCGTGAGATGGTCCAGATGACGATGGGCAAGGCGCTCGGCGCCGCCCTCAACCAGTCCTTGGCGGACGATCCGAAGGTCGTGCTCCTCGGCGAGGACATCGGCAAGCTCGGGGGCGTCTTCCGCATCACCGACGGCCTGCTGGACGAGTTCGGCGCCGAACGCGTGATCGACACGCCGCTGGCGGAGTCGGGGATCGTCGGCACGGCCGTGGGCCTCGCCATGCGCGGATACCGTCCGGTGGTCGAGATCCAGTTCGACGGGTTCGTGTATCCGGCGTTCGATCAGATCGTCTCGCAGGTCGCGAAGCTGCACTACCGCACCCAGGGAACCGTGCCGATGCCGATCACCATCCGGATCCCCTGGGCCGGCGGGATCGGCGCTGCCGAGCACCATTCGGAGTCCCCGGAGGCCTACTTCGTGCACACTGCGGGCCTCCGGGTCGTCGCGGTGTCGAACCCGCAGGACGCCTACACCTGCCTGCGGCAGGCGATCGCGAGCGACGATCCGGTGATCTTCTTCGAACCGAAGCGGCTCTATCACGCCAAGGGCGAGGTCGATCTGGACACCCCGCTCGCCGATGCGGCCCCGATGGGTCTCGCCCGGGTCGTGCGCGAGGGCGCGGATGTCACGATCGTCACCTACGGCGCGATGGTGCGCACGGCGCTCGACGCCGCGGAGGCGGCCGAGGCGGAGGGGCGCTCGCTCGAGGTGATCGACCTGCGCTCGCTGTCCCCGGTCGACTACGGCACAGTGTGCGCCTCGGTGCGGCGCACCGGTCGCGTGGTGGTGGTGCACGAGGCCGCGCGCGAGGCCGGCGTGGCCGCCGAGGTGATCGCGAGCATCACCGAGAAGTGCTTCACCTGGCTGGAGGCGGCGCCGCTGCGCGTCACCGGGCACGACATCCCGTATCCGCCCGCCAAGCTGGAGAAGTTCCACCTGCCGGATCTGGATCGGATCCTGGATGCGGTCGACCGCGTCTGCGACGACGAGCAGCTGCTGGAGGGGGTCGACCGATGAAGCAGGAATTCCTCCTCCCCGATCTAGGCGAGGGTCTCACCGAGGCGGAGATCGTGCAGTGGCTGGTCGCCGAAGGCGACACCGTCACGCTGAACCAGACACTCGCCGAGGTGGAGACCGCCAAGGCGATCGTCGAGCTGCCCTCGCCGCACGCCGGCGTGATCACCTCTCTGCACGCCGCCGCCGGCGACGTCGTCGCCGTGGGCGCACCGCTGGTCGGCTTCGAGATCGAAGGCGGAACCTCGCCGGCTCCGCAGACCCCGGTCGCCGACGCGGCCGAAGAGGGTTCCGGGCCGAACCTCGTCGGATACGGCGCGGCGCCGTCGAACGGCCGGCCGCAGCGCCGTGCGCGCCGGGCGGGCACCGGGCCGGCGGCCTCGACGACCGCGATCGCGACCGATGCGGACGTGCGCGTCGCCGCGCCGCACGACGACATCGTCGTGGTGCCGGCACCGCCCGCACGCGGGGAGCGCCCCCGCTCCACGCCCCCGGTGCGCGCCTACGCGAAGGGCCTTGGCGTGGATCTGGTGCTCGTGGCGGCCGAACTCGGCGACCGGGTGATCACCCGCGCCGATGTGGACGCCTATCGCGAGAGGGTCGCTCAGCGAGGCTCGGCGACCGCCGAGGCCGTCACCCCGGCCGCACCGAGCAACGCGCCTCTGCGCGCAGGGGAGCGGCGCACCACCCGTGTCCCGATCCGTGGCGTGCGCAAGCACACCGCGGAGGCGATGGTGCAGAGCGCGTTCACCGCCCCGCATGTGACGACCTTCCACACGGTGGACGTGACGGCGACGAGCGAGCTCATCGCATCGCTGCGGGCGACGGCGAAGCCGGAGGCTCCGCGCATCGGCGTGCTGACGGTGGTCGCGAAGGCCGTGTGCCTGGCGCTCGCGTCCTTCCCCGGGCTGAACGCGCGATGGGACGGCGAGGCGGGCGAGATCGTGCAGCAGCACTTCGTGGATCTCGGCATCGCCGCGGCGACCGACCGCGGGCTGATCGTGCCGATCATCCGCGATGCGGAGCGGATGCCGCTCGGTGACCTCGCGGACGCGGTCGCCGAGCTCACCCGCACCGCTCGCAGCGGCAAGACCCCGCCCGCCGACCTCGTCGGCGGGACCTTCTCGCTCACCAACATCGGCGTCTTCGGCATCGATGCGGGCACCCCGATCCTGCCCCCGGGACAGACGGGGATCCTCGCGCTCGGAGCCGTGCGGCGGCTGCCCTGGGAGTACAAGGGCGAGATCGCGCTGCGCGATGTGATGACGCTGAGCCTGTCGTTCGACCACCGCATCGTCGACGGCGCCGAGGGTGCGCAGTTCCTGAAGGCCGTCGCCGACGTGCTGCAGGAACCCGGCCGGGCGATGCTGCTCGGCTGACCGTCACCGACCGCGCGGTCCGGGGACCGCGCGGTCAATCGATCCCGGGATGGCGGTCCAGGCCCAGGACCCGCCGGGTCAGGCGCCGTTCCCGCACGATGAAGACCGTGCCGAGCACCCAGAGCGGCACCTGGGTGAGAAACGCCCAGCGGAACGCCTCGAGCGAGTAGGTGGCGGGTGTTCCCGCGCCCTGCAGGTCGAGGGCGAGCCCGATCAGGAAGATCGCGACGAGCGCGGCCAGGAATCCGCCGCCGTTGACGACACCGGTGGCGGTGCTGAGCCGGTGCTGCGGATTGTGTGCGCGCGCGTGGTCGAACGCGACCATCGAGGCCGGACCGCCGGTGGCCAGCGCGATGGCCAGGAGGATCAGCAGCCACAGCGGCGCGGTGCCCGGCCATAGGATCACGGCGAGCCACACCAGCACCTGCAGCGCGATCGTCGGCAGCACGAGCATGAGCGACCGGCTCGTCGGATGCCGCGCGGACAGCGCTCCGAGCACGGGACCGAACAGGATCCCGAACAGCACATACACCGTCGTCACCAGCGAGGCCGCGCCGATCGAGAGCCCTTCCCCGTTCGTGAGGAAGGGAATGCCCCAGAGCATCATGAAGGCCGTGCCGGCGAAGGGCGTGGTGAAATGCGTCCAGAACCCGAGGCGGGTGCCCGGGTGGGCGAGCGCCTCGCGCAGGGTGACCCGCAGATCGGCCTGGGAGGTGACGACCCGGATCGCGCCGGTGTCGGTGTTGACGGTGACGTCCTCGGTGACATCCGGCGGACGGTTGCGGATCAGCGCGAAGACGAGCACGGTGAACAGCACGCCGAGCCCTGCGAGGCTGCCGAACGTGACGGACCACGTCGTGGAGTGCAGCAGCACCGGCAGCGGGAGTAGGGCGACCAGCTGTCCGAGCTGGCCGACGATGCCGGTCAGCTGGGCCATGAGCGGACCGCGCTGCGCGGGGAACCAGATCGCGACCAGGCGCAGCACGCCGGGGAAGATCGCCGCGTCGCCGGCCCCGAGGATCATGCGCGCGACGATGGCGACGCCCACGTTCGGGGCGAAGGCCATGACGAGCTGCCCGACGGACATCAGCAGCATGCCCGCGACCATGATCGGCCGGGATCCGAACCGGTCCAGCAGCAGCCCGACCGGGATCTGCATCAGCCCGTAGACGGCGAGCTGCAGCACCGCGAACAGCGACAGCGTCGACGCGTCGGCCTGGAACAGGTACGCGGCGTCCACGCCCACCGCGGACAGCGACGTGCGGTTCGTGATGGACAGCACATAGGCCGACACGCCCACGATCCAGATCAGCCACATCCGCCAGGTCGGTGCAGGGGCGGGATTCACGGCTCTCCTCGGGTCGGGGACGCCGTCAATCCTACGCCGGGGCGCAGCGCCGGCCCGGGCTCCGCCCGGCGAGGCGCGCTCAGGCCATCGATGCGTCGAGCAGCCGCAACCCGCCGCCGTCCATCGCGAAGCGGTGCACGGATCCGTTGCCGAGCCGCTCGCCCGGAGCCGGCAGCGTACCGCCCGAGACATGCTCGAGCAGCGCCCGGATGACGCCGCCGTGCGTGCACAGCAGCACCGACTCGACGCGGGGCGCGGAGCGGCGCCGCGCCGCCAGATCGATCCGCTCGAGCGACCCCAGCGCGCGCTCGGTCAGCTCCTGCACGCTCTCGGCACCGGGCACGTCCTCACGGCGCGCACGGAAGCGCTCCACGTACTCATCCCAGAGCATGCCCTCGGCCGTGCCGAACTCGTGCTCGCGCATTCCGACGGTGATCAGAGGTGCGGGCAGTCCGAGCGCCCTCGCGATGATCTCCGCCGTCTCCCTCGCGCGCGAGAGCGGGCTGGCATAGACGTGGTCGAACGGCGTGCCGGCGAGTCCGGCCGCGACGGCGCGCGCCTGCTCCCGTCCCGTGTCGTTCAGGGGGATGTCGGTGGATCCCTGGATCCGGCCCTCCAGGTTCCAGTCGGTCTGGCCGTGTCGGACGAGGGTGATGAGGGTCACGTGAGCAGCTCCAGGAGGGCGGGGAGGACGAGGCTGGTGGAGGCGGCGATCGTCGCCGAGGCCCAGGTGTCGGCGCGGGTGGGCTCGAGATTGACGATGACGATGGGCAGACTGCGGCGGCGAGCGCGCTCGATGATCCGGATGCCCGAATTCACGACCAGGGATGAACCCGCGACGATGAGCGCGTCTCCCGAGCGCAGCAGGGCCTCGGCGGTCGCGAAGCGCTCAGCCGGGATGAACTCGCCGAAGAAGACGACGTCGGGCTTCAGCGGGCCGGCGCACACCGTGCACACCGGCAGGGCGAAGCCTTCGGTGGTCTCGGGCCGCACGTCGCCGTCCGGGCCGAGCAGCACCTCGTCGGGAACGTCGAGCCAGGCATTGCGCTCCTCGATCTGAGCGGCGACGGCGTCGCGGGCGAAGCTCTGCCCGCACCTCAGGCACAGCACGGCGCGCATCGTGCCGTGCAGCTCGACCACCCGGGCGGACCCGGCGGCGAGGTGCAGGCCGTCGACGTTCTGCGTGATCGCCCCGACCGCGTGGCCGGCCTTCTCGAGCCCGGCGATCGCCCGATGGCCGGCGTTCGGGGCCGCGGTGCCGAAGGAGCGCCAGCCGAGATGACTGCCCAGCCAGTAGCGGCGCTGCGCGTCCTCCGACGCGAGGAACGTCTGCACGGTCATGGGCGTGCGCCGCGGTGTCGATCCGGCTCCGCGGTAGGCGGGGATGCCCGAGTCCGTGGAGAGCCCGGCGCCGGTCAGGAAAGCGATGCGGCGACCGGAGAGGAGCTCTGCGACGGGCTCGAGCTGCGCGTGCAACGACGCGGTGCTGCTGTTCATCCGACCTCCTCGCCCGAGTCTACGGGCGGGTTCCTGCACGGCCGCCCCGGGGCGCACGCGGGACCGGGCGACCTGCGAGAGTGGATCCGTGCACGAGATCCGCATCGACGACCCTGCAGATCGCCGCCTCGACGACTACCGCGGGCTGACCGACACCGCGCTGCGCACCCGCAGCGATGTCAGCGGTGGGCTCTACATCGCCGAGTCGCTCAAGGTGATCGAGCGCGCCGTGCGCGCCGGGCACCGCCCGCGCTCCGTGCTGAGCCAGGAGCGCTGGCTGGACGGGCTGCGTGCGCTGCTCGGCGATGCCCAGGTCGACGTGTACGTCTGTGCGGATCCGGTGGTCGAGGCCGTGGCCGGGTATCCCGTGCACCGCGGCGCACTGGCGGCCATGCACCGCCCTGCGCTGCCACCCCTGGGGGAGGTCGTCCGCGACGCCCGCACGATCCTCGTGCTGGAGGATCTCGTGGAGCATCAGAACGTCGGATCCGCGTTCCGCGCGGCGGCGGCCCTCGGCGCCGACGCGGTGCTCGTCTCGGCGCGCTGTGCGGACCCGCTGTACCGACGCGCCGTCAAGGTCAGCACCGGCACAGTGTTCCAGGTGCCGTGGACGCGCTTCGGCGGCTGGGACGAGCTGGCGCCGATCCTGCACGCGGAGGGGATCCGGCTCGCGGCCCTCGCCCTCCGCGACGACGCCGTCCCGCTGGAGGACTATGCCGCCGAACGTCCCGAGCGGGTCGCGCTCGCGTTCGGATCCGAGGGACCCGGCCTGACCGATCGCGCGCTGGCGGCGGCCGACGCCGTGGTGACCATCCCGATGGCCGGGGGCGTGGACTCCCTCAACGTCGCCTCGACGGCGGCCGTCGCGCTCTGGGCGCTGCGGCATCCGCCGCGCCGCTGAGCCCGCGGCGGCTCAGATCTCGTGCGGCAGCACCACGGGTGTCGGCTCGGGGCGCTTGGCTTCGACGGTGTCCCCGGAGGACTGATGGCGCAGGCGCCGCAGCACCCAGGGCACGAGGTGCGTGCGCGCCCAGACCAGGTCCTCGCTGCGGGCCTCCCGCCAGGTGCGCTCCGGGAACGGATCGGCGACCATCTCCTGCAGGTCGTTCGGCACGTTCAATGCGCGCAGCACCAGACGCGCCACCTCGTGATGGCCGAGCGGGTTCATGTGCAGCCGGTCGTCGGCGAAGAAGCGCGGGTCCTGGATCGTCTTCAGACCCCACTGGTCGGCGACGATGCAGTCGTGCCTCTCGGCGACCGCGCGCACGTTCTCGTTGTAGATCGCGACCTTGCCCCGGAACGGGCGGAACACCGGGGTGAAGTCGGTGTCGATGCCGGTGATGAGCACGATCGCCGCCCCCGTGCGGTCGAGCCGGGTGACCATGTCCTCGAGCAGCACCGCGATCTCATCCGGATCCGTCCCCGGCCGGATCACGTCGTTGCCTCCGGCGCACAGCGTGATGAGATCGGGGCTCAGCGCGAGCGCGGGGGCGATCTGCTCATCGCTGATCTGCTGGATGAGCTTGCCACGCACGGCGAGATTCGCGTACGCGAAGTCGTCGCTCTGCGCGCTGAGCACCTCGGCGACGCGATCCGCCCAGCCGCGGTGCCCGCCGGGAGCGCTCGGCTCGGGATCGCCGATGCCCTCGGTGAACGAGTCGCCGAGGGCGACGTAGCGGTGCCAGGGGTGCGGCGTGTCGTTGGGGACGTACGGGGTGCGCGGCTCGTGACCGGACATGATGCTCCTCCTCGCAGGCGCTGATCGGCGCGGGACCGATCCGACATTACCCGCGCGGCGGCCCCGTGCGGCGATCAGCCGCCGGTGTCGCCGTTGCTGCAGGTCTGCTGCGCCGCCGTGCTGCCGCGGACGGTGTCCGACAGCGGCACGGCCGACTCCGTCGGAGCGGGGGTGGGCGCCGCCGTCGACGCACCGGAGGGCGACGGCGCGGGGGTCGCCGCACCGGTGCTCGTCGGCGCGGCCCCCTCGACGGTGACACCGTCGTTGACCGTGTTCTTGTGCGTGATGAGCAGGGGCTGGTTCGCGGCGACGGCGGTCCACAGGGTCTGTGCGGACGCGTCATCGGGGACCACGCGGTTCGGGTCGTCCGGATCCGTCATGTTCGGGTACTGGATGAAGGTGATGTCGGCCGGCTTCACGTCCTTGACCGCGAGCGCGAGCTGGACGATGGTCGAGGGATCGGCCAGGGTCGTGCTGGCCTCGAGGTTGCTCAGCGCGATGTTCGCGATCTTGAGCACCTCCGGCACGTTGGAGAGCACGGCCCCGGAGGTGAGCTGACGGGCGAGGCTGCCCAGATACTGCTGCTGGTTGCCGATGCGCGCCAGGTCGCTGCCCGACACGAGGCCGTGCCGGGTGCGCAGGAACTGCAGGGCCTGCAGCCCCTGGATGGTGTGCTGGCCGGCGCTGAGGTCGAGCCCCGTGTAGGGATCGTTCATCGGGGTCGCGAGGCACACCTGCACACCGCCGATCGCGTTCGTGATGTCGATCACGGTGCCGAAGTTCACGGCGGCGGCGAAGTCGATCTTCTGCCCGCCGGAGAGGGCGCTGACGGTCTTCGCCACGCAGGACAGGCCGCCCTCCTGGTAGGTGGTGTTGATCATCGCCCCGCTCTGTGCGGAGATCTGGGTTCCGTCCTTGGCGGTGCAGGACGGAACCGGCACGATCATGTCGCGGGGGTAGCTGACCACAGTGATGCGGCGAGGGGTGTTGGAGACGTGCATGAGCACCGTGACGTCGTTGTTGACGCTGGACGCGTCCGGACCGTCGCAGCGACCGGGGAAGAGGTCGGCGTACTTCGCCTCGCAGGCGTCGATGCCCACGACGAGCATGTTGAACCCGCCCTTGTACGCGCCGAAGTCCGGCGCGGCGGTCGGACCGCCCTCCAGCTGCACGGCGTTGTGCGCCACGGCGGCGGTGAGATCGCTGAGCACGTAGCCGACGACGCCCGCTCCGCTCACGAGGAGGACGGCGAGGGAGATCCCGACGGCTCGGAGGGCGCGGGTCCAGAGACGGGGGCCATGGGCTGAACTGTGCTGCGCGAGCGGGCGCGACGCAGGATGTCGGGTCACGGCGATTCCTTCGGGGGCGGGGCGCTCCGAGCGGAATGCCTGAACGGAATGTAGACGCGTTCGTCGTGGATCCGCTGTGCCGGATCCATGGGACCGCTGTGATCGGCCCGGGAACGGATCCGACGCGCCCGGGAATGTCCCCGGCCTCGTCTATCGTGGAATCCCATGCTCTCTCCGTCCTTCCCGCAGCGCGCCCCTTGGGGAACCGCCGACCGGCTGAGGGCATGGCAGCGGGAGGCTCTCGAGGAGTACTTCCGCATCCCCGAACGCCGGGACTTCCTCGTCGCGGCGACGCCCGGCGCCGGCAAGACGACCTTCGCCCTCACCCTCGCGGTCGAGCTGCTCCGCACGAACGAGATCGACCGCGTGATCGTGGTGGCTCCCACAGAGCACCTCAAGACGCAGTGGGCCGATGCGGCGGCGCGTGTGCACATCCGGCTGGATCCCCGCTTCCGCAACAGCCACTGGGCGCCGTCCCGGCAGTACCACGGCGTCGTGGTGACCTACGCGCAGGTCGCCGCGAAGTCCTCGGTGCACAAGCACCTCACCGAGGACGCCCGCACGCTCGTGATCCTCGACGAGGTGCACCACGGCGGCGATGCGCTGAGCTGGGGCGACGCGATCCGCGACGCGTACGGCCCCGCCAAACGCCGGCTGCTGCTCAGCGGGACGCCGTTCCGCAGCGACACGGCGCCGATCCCGTTCGTGGAGTACCTGCCGGACGAGTCGGGCGCGCGCGTGTCGAGCACCGACTACGCGTACGGGTACGGCCGTGCGCTGCAGGACGGCGTGGTGCGCCCGGTGCTGTTCCACATGTACGCGGGCAAGATGCGCTGGCGCACGAGCGCCGGCGACGAGCTCGAAGCGCACCTCGGACAGGACAACACGAAGGACGTCACCTCGCAGGCCTGGCGCACCGCGCTGGATCCGGAGGGGGAGTGGATGCCCGCGGTGCTCTCCGCCGCGGACCGCCGGCTCACGGAGATCCGTCACCATGTGCCCGATGCGGGCGGGCTCGTGCTCGCCACCGATCAGACCGTGGCCCGCGCCTATGCGAAGATCCTGCATTCCCTGACCGGGCAGCGCCCCACCGTCGTGCTGAGCGACGACGCGACCGCATCGGAGCGCATCGAGAAGTTCAGCGCGTCCGGCGATCGATGGATGGTCGCGGTGCGCATGGTGTCCGAGGGTGTGGATGTGCCCCGGCTCGCCGTCGGGGTGTACGCCACGTCATCCTCGACCCCGCTCTTCTTCGCTCAGGCGATCGGCCGCTTCGTGCGGGCGCGGCGCCGGGGCGAGGCCGCGAGCGTGTTCCTGCCGAACGTGCCCGTGCTCATGAAGCTCGCGAATGAGCTCGAACGCCAGCGGGACCACGCCCTGGACCGGCAGTCGAAGGACGACGACGGCCTCGACGATTCGCTGCTGGAGAGCGCGAACCGCGAGGAGGAGGCGTCGGACGCGCTCACCCAGGAGTTCAGCTATCAGGCGATCTCCTCCCTCGCGCACTTCGACCGGGTCGTCTTCGACGGCAAGGAGTTCGGACAGCTCGCCGAGCCGGGCACCCCCGAGGAAGAGGAGTTCATCGGGATCCCGGGCCTGCTCGAACCCGAGCACGTGCACGAGCTGCTCATGCAGCGCCAGTCGCGTCAGTCGCGGCTGCGGGAGGCGCGCGAAGCGCAGAGCCCCGCGCCGACGACGACGCTGCCGGAGCCGCTGCACCGCACGCTGCGCGAGCAGCGGCAGCTGCTGAACAGCCTGGTCGGCGTGTACGCACGGCAGACCGGCGAACCGCACGGCGCCGTGCACGCGGAGCTGCGCCGGTTGTGCGGCGGCCCGGCGGTGGCGCAGGCCACCGTGACGCAGCTGCAGTCGCGGATCGATCTGCTCCGCCGACGCGTGCGCTCCTGAACCGCCCTGCTCCCGCGTCGACGGAGCGGACGCGGATCCGGCTCCCTGGGCTCACACACCGATCTCTGAACCCACGACGCGGTCCCTGAACCCAGGACACGGTCCCTGAACTCAGGACACGGCCCCTGAGCCTGTCGAAGGGACGCGCCCGGAGATCGCCGGTTCGGATCCCCGAAATGCTGTCAATCCCTGTCCTGACGCGGATTCCGAACTCCGCGATCGATAGCGTGGAGCGGTTGCCCCGATCTGGGAAGGACCCCATGAACCCCACAGCTCCCGCCCCCGCCGAGCCGACCGCGGCCGACCGCCGGCGCTGGGCGCGTTACCTCGTCGAGGAGCGCGCCGAGGCGCATGTCTACCAGCAGCTGGCCCAGCGCCGCGAGGGGGAGGAGCGCGAGATCCTGCTCGAGCTCGCCGCCGCGGAGGGCCGGCACGAGGCGCATTGGCTCGCGCTCCTCGGCGGGGAGCCGGAGCGGCTGCCGCGCTCCGGTCTGCGCACCCGGATCCTGGGCTGGATGGCGGGGCGGTTCGGATCCATCTTCGTGCTGGCGCTCGCGCAGAGCGCCGAGGCGCGGTCCCCGTACGACGCGGAAGTGTACGCGACCCCCGCCATGCGCGCCGACGAGAAGGTGCACTTCGAGGTGGTCAGGGGCCTCGCCGCGCGCGGGCGGCGGCAGCTGTCCGGATCCTTCCGCGCGGCGGTCTTCGGCGCGAACGACGGGCTGGTGAGCAACCTGGCCCTCGTGCTCGGCATCGGCGCCACCGGGGCGAGCAGCGGGTTCGTGCTGTTCAGCGGCTTCGCGGGGCTTCTCGCGGGTGCGCTCTCGATGGGCGCGGGCGAGTTCGTGTCGGTGCGTTCGCAGCGCGAGCTGCTGGAGGCCACCGAGGAGAACGGGCACGGCGATGCCACGGCGGGCGACCTCGATCTCGATGAGAACGAGCTCGCTCTGGTGTATCGCGCGAGAGGGATGGACCAGCCCGAGTCGCTGGAGCGTGCCCGCCGCATCGTGAGCGCCGCGAAGGCAGGCCTCGCGCAGCGGGCCACGGGACCGCTGCGCGTGCCTGTCGACGACGGCGACGAGCACGAGATCATCGGGAACGCCTGGCCTGCCGCGATCTCCAGCTTCCTGCTCTTCGCCTCCGGGGCCATCGTGCCGGTGCTGCCGTGGATCTTCGGCATGCAGGGAACCCCGGCGGTGCTCGTGGCACTCGCGCTGGTCGGCATCGCCCTGCTCGGCACCGGGGCGACCGTGGGCGTGCTCTCCGGCGGTCCGCCGCTGCGCCGCGGCCTGCGTCAGCTCGCGATCGGCTTCGGCGCGGCGGCCGTCACGTACGTGCTCGGCCTGCTGTTCCACGTCAGCGGCATCTGAACCGCCGGGCCCGGCGCGCGAGGGGACGGCATCCGGAACGGGCTCAGCCCTTGACCGGCTGCTGCGCCCAGAGGTCCGGCCCGAAGACCTCGTAGTGGATCCGGTCCGCCGCGACCCCGCGGGCGAGCAGCGTCCTGCGTGCGGCCTGCATGAACGGCAGCGGTCCGCACATGAACACCGTGGCGTCCTCGGGCAGGTCGACGGCACCGAGATCCATGAATCCCGGAAGCGCCGGGTGCAGCGTCGGCGCCTGGTCCGCCTCGCTCTCGTACCAGTTCTGGGCACGGGCGTCCGCCATGGCGAGCACCTGACGGCGCAGCGAGTCGTACAGAGCATGGGATTCGTGCGCGCGATCGGCATGGAACAGCCGCACGGTCCGTTCGGGCTGACGGCGGGAGAGATCCTCAAGGATGGCCGCGACCGGCGTGATGCCGATGCCGGCGGACACCAGCACCAGCGGGGAATCCGCGTCATCGAGCACGACGTCGCCTGCGGGCTGGGAGAGCTCCAGCACCGTTCCCGGCAGGGCATTCTGGTGCAGCCAGGTCGACACCTGGCCGTCGGGCGCACCGCCCACCCCGCGCACCCGCTTGATCGTCACGCGCAGCGCGTCACCGCGCGGGCCGGAAGAGATCGTGTACTGGCGGGGCTGACGTGACCCGTCCGGAAGATCCACGGCGATGGCGACATACTGCCCCGTGCGATGCATCGGGGTCGCACCGTCGACCGGCGCCAGCACCAGTGAGAACACGTCGTCGGACTCCTCGAACCGCTCGACCACCCGATAGCGACGCCAGGGGTGCTCGGGGTCGGTCCCGGCGAGGGCGTAGAGCTTCGCCTCCTCGGCGATCAGGGTCGTGCCGAAGAGCCAGTACACCTCATCCCAGGCAGCGGCGACCGTGGGGGTCACCGCATCGCCGAGCACGGCGCCCACGGCGTCGAGCAGATGCTTCCCGACGATCGTGTAGTCGCGGGCCCTGATGCCCAGGGAGACGTGCTTGTGCGCGATGCGCTGCATCACCGGCGTGAAGTCGGGCGCGTCCGGGTCGATCAGCTGCACGGCGAACGCGACCACGGATGCTGCGAGCGCCTTCGGCTGCTCGCCGACCGCCTGGTTCGCACGATTGAAGACGCGCAGCAGCTCCGGGTGTGCCGCGAACATCGCGGGGTAGAACACCCGGGTGATCTCCTCGGCGTGGGCAGCGACGACGCCGGCGGTTGCGCGGACGGTCTCCTCGGATGATGCGGACAGCTTCATGACGTGCCTTCCCTGATCGAGAGCGTGTCCATCGAGTGTGCGCCGGATGGGTCGTCGGGCGCTGCCCTGCGGGCCGGAGAAAATCCCCGCACCGTGCTCCGCCTGCTCGAGGGGCGGTGCGCCGGGCCCGACACGGCGATCGGATTCCGTTGTCGGGCGCGTCGAACCGAGCGGTCGGGCCGCGTCGCGGAGCCGTCGAATGGAACGGGACGACGAAGGCCCCGGATCCTTGGATCCGGGGCCTTCATCTCACTGTGCGCGAGGGGGGACTTGAACCCCCACGCCCTATGCGGGCACTAGCACCTCAAGCTAGCGCGTCTACCTATTCCGCCACCCGCGCTGGTGTTTTCGGCTGTTCCCAACCGAGGAATGACACTATCACGTTCCACGGGCCCCCTCGAACCGCGGCGCAGGTCGGGCGCGTCGTCGCCGCCGACGCAGGCGCGGTCCGCGGCGCGGCACGTGCCGTTCGATAGCCTGGACGCATGCCTCAGCCGGATGCCGAACTTCCCGAGGTCGCGCGGATCGCCGCGGACCTGATCCGCATCGACACGTCCAATTTCGGCGGGGGAGACGCCAAGGGCGAGCGCGAGGCCGCGGAGTACGTCGGCGCCTACCTGGAGTCCCTCGGCCTGCAGCCCGAGTACTACGAGCCGATCCCGCGCCGCACGAACGTGATGGCGCGGGTGGCGGGCCGCAACCGGGACAAACCGGCGCTCGTCGTGCACGGCCACCTCGACGTCGTTCCCGCGATGGCGGACGACTGGAGCGTGGATCCGTTCGCCGGGGTCGTGCAGGACGGCATGCTCTGGGGTCGCGGCGCCGTCGACATGAAGAACATGGACGCCATGATCCTCACCTCTGTGGCCGAGACCCTGCGGGCGGGCGAGCAGCCCGAACGGGATCTCATCCTGGTGTTCTTCGCGGACGAGGAGAACGGCGGGGTCGAGGGATCCACGCTGGTCGTGCAGAACCGCCCGGAGTGGTTCGCCGGGGCGACCGAGGCGATCAGCGAGGTGGGTGGGTACTCGATCCCTGTCGGCGACCAGCGCGCCTACCTGCTGCAGGTGGGGGAGAAGGCGCTGATGTGGATCCGGCTCGTCGCGACGGGCCGGGCCGGGCACGGCAGCCGGTTCCACCCCGACAACGCCGTCACCAAGCTCGCCGAGGCCGTCGCCCGCCTCGGACGCACGCCGTGGCCGATCCGGCTCACCGACACCACCCGCGAGTTCCTGGACCGGATGAGCGCTCTGACCGGCCTGCCGGTCGACGATCCCGACGCCCTCGCGGCGGCGGCCGGGCCTGCGGAGGCGTTCCTGCGCTCGACCCTGCGCACCACGACCAACCCGACCGTGCTGCAGGCCGGCTACAAGCACAACGTGATCCCCGAGCGTGCCGAGGCGCTGATCGACGTGCGCGTGGTGCCGGGCCAGGAGGAGGAGGTGCTCGCCCAGCTGCGGGACCTCGTCGGCGATGACATCGAGCTCGAGATGGTCGTGCAGGACATCGGAATGGAGACCCCGTTCGCGGGCGATCTGGTGGACGCGATGGTCGCGGCGCTCGGACGGCACGATCCCGGCGTCCCGGTGATCCCGTATCTGCTCGGCGCGGGCACCGACAACAAGGCGCTCGCGTTCCTCGGCATCACCGGCTACGGGTTCGCCCCGCTGCGCCTGCCCGCCGACCTCGACTTCACCGGCATGTTCCACGGCGTCGACGAGCGGGTTCCGATCGACTCGCTCGTGTTCGGCCAGCGCGTGCTGACCGACCTCCTGCGCACCTACTGACAGCCGTTCCCGGACCGACCGAACCGCGCGAGCCCGCGCCCGACGCGAAAGCGATCCATGCACCTTCTCGAAGCCGTCTTCCTGGGGATCGTGCAGGGACTCACCGAGTTCCTGCCCATCTCCTCCAGCGCGCACCTGCGCATCGTCGGAGCGTTCATACCGGGCCTGGAGGATCCCGGCGCCGCGTTCACCGCGATCAGCCAGATCGGCACCGAGGCGGCGGTCGTCGTGTTCTTCTGGCGCGACATCGTGCGCATCATCGGCCGCTGGTGGTCCGCGCTGATCGGCCGGATCCCGCGCAACGACCCCGATGCCCGGATGGGCTGGCTCATCATCATCGGCAGCATCCCGATCGTGGTGCTCGGGCTGGTGTTCAAGGACCAGATCGAGACCGTGTTCCGCTCCCTGTGGCTGGTCGCGATCATGCTGATCGTGTTCGGGGTGCTGCTCGGTGTCGCGGACGCGATCGGAGCTCGTCGGCGTGAGCTCAAGGACCTCACGCTCGGCCACGGCATCGTCTACGGCCTCGCGCAGTCGCTCGCCCTGATCCCGGGCGTCTCCCGCTCCGGAGGGACCATCACCGCGGGGCTCCTGCTCGGCTACACGCGCGAGACAGCGGCCCGCTACGCGTTCCTGCTCGCGATCCCCGCGGTGTTCGGATCCGGCATCTACCAGGCCGTCAAGAGCATCGGCGAACCCAGCGTGTTCTCCGCCGGTGAGACGCTCGCCGCGACCGGCATCGCGTTCGTCGTGGGCCTGGGCGTCATCGCGTTCTTCATGCGGTGGATCTCCCAGCGCAGCTTCCTGCCGTTCGTGATCTACCGGATCCTGCTCGGCATCGTGCTCATCGTCCTGCTCGCGCTGGGCGTGATCCAGCCCTGACGACGTCTCGACCTGCGGCGGCGACCGGACTCCGGCCCTTCGACAGGCTCAGGGACCGGCGGCTCACCGCTTGTGGTCACCGGGACCGTCGCCGCCCTGGCGGAAGAACCGCTCGAAGGCCTGCGCGATGGCCTCGCCCGAGGCGTCCGGCGAGTCCCAGGTGTCGCGCTTGGCCTCCAGCTGGGCGATGTACGCCGCCATCTCCTCGTCCTCGGCGGCGGCCGCATCGATCGTGGCCTCCCACATCGCGGCCTCCGTCGCCAGGCTCCCGCGGGGCACGTCGACACCGGTCACCTCGTGCAGCCGGTCCAGCAGCGCGAGGGTGGCCTTGGGGGATGCGCCGCCGGTCTGCACATAGTGCGGCACGTTGGCCCACAGCGACAGCGCCGGGACCCCCGCCTGTTCCGCCGCGTACTCGAGGGCGGACAGGATGCCGATCGGCCCCTCATAGGTCGAACGCTCGATGCCGAGCGCCTCGCGCACCTCGGCGTTCTCGCTCGAGGCGAAGATCGAGATCGGGCGGGTGTGCGGCACGTCCGAGAGCATCGCGCCGAGCGTGACGAACCCGGTGATGTCCTCGCTGAGCGCCGCGTCGATGAACTCCGCGCTGAACGCCTGCCAGGCGCGGGCGGGTTCGGTGCCGGTCAGCAGCCACAGGCGGGGCTCGCCGGCGTCGGAGGGCCCGGTCGGCCGCAGCATCCGCGCCGACGGCCAGCGCAGGCTGCGGTTCCCCTCCTGATCGCGCTCGAGCGTCGGCCGGGCCCACTGGTAGTCGAAGTACAGTTCAGGGTCCACCGCGTGCACGAGGTCGTAGTCCCCGCCGTCGATCTGCTCGGCGGCGCCGGACGCGGCTTCCCCCGCGTCGTTCCAGCCGTCGAAGGCGGCGACGACGATCCGGGATCCGAGTACCTGCACAGTGTTCCTTCCTGCGGCGCGACGCCGCATGTTCCGTCCAGGCTAGTCCCCGCCACAGACCGCGGTACGGCACGCCGGTACCATGGGGGAGTGAATCAGCATCCTCGCGCGGTCCTCTGGGACATGGACGGAACCCTTGTCGACACCGAACCGTACTGGATGGACGCCGAGACCGATCTCGTCGCATCGTTCGGCGGCACCTGGACGCACGAGCAGGCGCTGCAGCTGGTCGGGAACGGCTTGATCGACAGCGCGCTCATCCTGCAGGGCGCCGGTGTGGACATGGGCGCGCAGGAGATCGTGGACGAGCTGACCGAGCGCGTCCGGGTGCGGCTGCAGACCGACGGAGTGCCGTTCCGGCCCGGTGCCAGGGAGCTGCTGCGGGAGCTGCGGGAGAAGGAGATCCCCACGGCCCTGGTCACGATGTCGCTGCGCCGGATGGCGGAGGACATCGTCTCCCTGATCGGATTCGACGCCTTCGATGTGATCATCGGCGGAGACGACGTCGCGCGCCCCAAGCCGTTCCCGGATCCGTATCTGCAGGCGGCCGATGCGCTCGGCGTCGACATCGCCGACACCGTGGCGCTGGAGGACTCGCGCACCGGACTGCAGGCCGCGATGTCCGCCCGTGCTGTGGTGATCGGCGTGCCGCACATCGTCGCCCTCGACGGACTGGATGCGGACGCGATCTGGGACACCCTCGCCGGACGCGGGGTCGACGATCTCGCGACCGAGTTCGCCCGCGCGCACGCCGTCCGCGCGGAGGCGGCCCTGTGAGCGCGCAGCGACCCCGCGGCCCGTTCCGCGAAGGCGACCGCGTGCAGCTGACCGGCCCCAAGGGGCGAATGCACACCGTCACGCTGCGCGAGGACGGAGAGCTGCACACCCACCACGGGGTGCTCCGCCACCGCGACCTGATCGGACTGCCCGACGGATCCGTCGTGGCCAACAGCTCCGGCAACGAATACCTCGCACTGCGCCCGCTGCTGCGCGACTTCGTGATGTCGATGCCGCGCGGCGCCGCGATCGTCTACCCGAAGGACGCGGCCCAGATCCTGACGCAGGCCGACATCTTCCCGGGCGCCGTCGTCGTCGAGGCCGGCGTCGGATCCGGAGCGCTCTCGCTGTCCCTGCTGCGGGCGATCGGGCCGGAGGGGCGGCTGGTCTCCTTCGAGCGCCGCGAGGACTTCGCGGAGGTCGCCGGCGCCAATGTCGAGACGTTCCTCGGCGAGCTCCCCGAGACGTGGCGGATCGTCGTGGGCGATCTGCAGGAACAGCTCGCCGCGGAGTTCCCCGCGGGGTCCGTGGACCGGGTGGTGCTGGACATGCTCGCCCCCTGGGAGTGCATCGACGCGGTGGCCGAGGCGCTGGCTCCCGGCGGCGTCGTGCTCTGCTACATCGCGACGGCCACGCAGCTCTCCCGCGTCGCGGAATACGTGCGCGGCACCGGCCTGTTCACCGAGCCCGAATCCTCGGAGACGATGGTGCGCGGCTGGCACGTCGAAGGTCTCGCGGTGCGGCCCGATCACCGCATGGTCGCTCACACTGGCTTCCTGATCACCGCGCGTCGGCTCGCCCCCGGGGCGATCCCGCCCGACGTGAAGCGCCGCGCGGCGAAGAAGCCCAGCTACGGCGACGTGGATGTGGAGCTGTGGACGCCCGGCGCGGTCGGCGACCGCGAGATCACCGACAAGAACCTGCGCAAGCGCGTGCGCGAGGCGCAGCGCGCTGCGGGCGGCGCACGCCTCGCCGCTTCCGGCGACGCGACGGCGGAAGCGCACGGGAGCGAGGATCCGTCCGCTTAGACTGGAGCGCGTGCGTAAGACTGCCGCTGCCCTGATCACCCTCGGCCTCGCCGCCCTCGCCCTCGCGGGCTGCTCGGCGAGCCCGTCCTTCGCCGGACAGGCGTGCCCGACCCAGCCCACCTCATCCGGGCTCACCAATTCGGTGACGGTCGAGGGCGACTTCGGCAAGGAGCCGTCGGTGAAGCTGTCGCTTCCGACCAAGGTGCAGAAGTCGAGTGTCGACGACCTGATCGTCGGCAAGGGGACCGCGATCACCGCGAAGAACCAGCCGTTCGTCGCCGACATCGCGCTCTACGACGCGCGCACGGGTGAGAAGATCGGCGCCACCGGCTTCGACCACACCACCGCGGTGGCGGATGTGAACACCCTCGCCGCCCAGTCGAAGCAACTCGGCGCCGCGCTGCAGTGCGCGACCGCCGGATCCCGGCTGCTCGTGGGCTTCCCCGCGGGGACCGCCGCGCAGGGCGCGTCCGTCGCGGTGGTCGACGTGCGCACGGTCTTCCTGCCGCACGCCGAGGGATCCCTCGAATACAACGACGCGCTCGGCCTCCCGACCGTGGTGCGCGCGCCCGACGGCCGTCCCGGGATCATCATCCCGGACGCGAAGAAGCCGACGAACCAGGTGACGCAGACCCTGATCCGCGGTGACGGCCCGGTCGTGAAGAAGACCGACGGCGTCCGCGTGCAGTTCACCAGCGTCGACTGGGACACCCGCAAGGTCGTCAACAGCACGTGGGACTCGCAGTCCGCCGTGATCTCCGGCGCCGCCGGGATCGAGGGCCAGCGGGTCGGATCCCAGGTGCTCCTGGTCATCCCGCCCGCCGATGCGAGCAAGAGCACCGGCACGGACGGCAACGGCACGCAGGCGATCGTCGTCGACATCCTCGGCATCGACAACTCCTCGACGACGGGGCAGTAGATGGCGGATCGGATCCCCGCGGAGGAGCGCCTGACGAATCTCGTCGTGGCTCTCATGGCCACGGAGATCGGCCTGACCAAGCAGCAGATCCTCGCCTCCGTGTCCGGCTATCGCCAGCGCGCCCAGGGCCGTTCCGATGCTCTCGACAAGATGTTCGAGAGGGACAAGGAGGATCTGCGCACCCTCGGCATCCCGATCGAGACGCTCGGCGACCACGCCGATCCGAACGATCTGCGCGAGGCGCGCTACCGCATTCCGAAGGCGGAGTACGACCTCCCGGTCGATATCGAGTTCACGCCCGCGGAGCTCGCGGTGCTGCGTCTGGCCGGTAGCGTGTGGAGCGAGGAGTCGCTGTCCGCCGATGCCCAGGCCGGGGTGCGCAAGATCCGCGCGCTCGGCATCGACGTGGACGAACCGATCATCGGCTTCGCGCCGCGCATCACCGCCCGTGATGCCGCGTTCGCCCCGCTGCAGGGCGCGATCGAGCGCAGCGTCGCCGTCGCCTTCGACTATCTGAAGCCGGGAGAGCAGGCGCCGCGACGGCGGCACGTGCAGCCGCTCGCCCTCGTCGAGTACGAGGCGCGCTGGCACGTCTTCGGGCGGGACGTCGACGCCGAGGGCGACCGCATGTTCCTGCTGACCCGCATCGTGGGGGACGTGGCGGTCACGACCGATGCCTTCCCCGCCGAACTGCGCGAAGGAGCGGGGGAGCGGGCGCTGGCGAGCCTGGAGGCCGTCGCCGCCGCGCACTCCGCGCTGCTGGAGGTGACGCCCGGCACCGAGGCCGCCCTGCGGCTGGGGCGGCGCGCGAAGCCGGCCGTGCAGGGCATCCACGTCCCGTACGTCGATCTCAACATCCTCGCCGACGAGCTCGCGTCCTACGGTCCCGAGGTCCGCGTGGTCGAGCCCCTCGTGCTCCGCGATGCGGTGATCGCACGGCTGCACGCCGCGGCGGACGCGCATGCGGTGTCGAACGGGAAGGACGGAGCCTGATGGCGCAGCGCAAGGTCCTTCTCAGCTCCGACCGGGTCCGCGCATATCTCACCCTCGTCCCGTACCTGCTGGAGCGCGGCGAGGTGTCGCTGGCCGATGCGGCCGCGGAGTTCGACATGACCGAAGCGCAGATGCGCGCCATGGTCGAGAAGCTGACGGTCATCGGCCTGCCCGGTGACGAGGGCTACTGGCAGGCGCCGCAGGAGCTGTTCGACATCAACTGGGACCTGCTGGACGAGCAGGGCATCATCGAGATCACCAACGACGTGGGGCTGCGCAGGGTGCCGAAGTTCACGGCGCGCGAGGCGGCGGCGCTCGTCGCCGGACTCCAGCTGGCGTCCGCCGTACCCGGCGTCGCCGCCTCCGGCGTCGTGCAGGGGCTCATCGCGAAGCTGTCGAGGGGCGCCGCCGGTCTTCCCGCCGACGTGATCGTCGCGCCGGGCCCAGTGGACGAGGTGCGCACGGTCGTCGCGAGCGCGCTGCGCGAGCACGTCGCGGTGTCGTTCACCTACCGCGCGCCGGATGCGGCGCCGACCACGCGCACCGTCGACCCGGTGACCGTGCTGATCACGAACGGGCAGTGGTATCTGCAGGGATGGTGTCATCTGCGCCGGGCCATGCGCACGTTCCACCTCGACCGGGTCAGCGAGCCGCGGCTGACCGACATCGGCATCACGCACGGCGACGAGCCCGTGCCGGAGCTCTTCGCCGGCGACACCGAACGCGGCGAGGCCGTGATCCGCTTCCCGGAGCGTCTCGCCCCACTGCTGCGGGACTACCTGAGCCGTGCCGAGGTCACGATCGACGACGGCACCATGACGGCGGCGCTGCACGTGGGAGACCCGCTCAGCCTCAAGCGACTGGCGACCCGATTCGCCGGATCCGTGGAGATCCTGGAGCCCGCTTCCGCGCGCTGCGCCGCACGGGACTGGGCATCCGCCGCTCTTGCGCTGTACTCCGAACAAACCACCCCGCAGTCACGGTAGACTGTGCGGAACACCCGACCATCAAGGGAGATCATCATGTTCGCCGGACTCAACGGATGGCATCTGGTCATCATCCTCGCCGTCATCCTGCTGCTGTTCGGCGCGGCCAAGCTTCCCGCGCTCGCCAAGAGCATGGGCCAGTCGGCTCGCGTCTTCAAGGGTGAGATGAAGGCGATGAAGGATGAGGACGCGGCCGGCAACGCCGCCGACGCCACTCCCGCCGCCACGCAGGCGCCCGCCACGACCGCACTGCCGACCCCCGTGCAGAACACCGCCGCCGACACCACCGCCGTCAACCCGCCGCACGACGCCGGTACCCAGCGCTGACGAGCGTGACCGACGCGTCACCGGCGACGAAGGGCCGAAAGCCCCGTCGCGATAGCACCATGCCCCTCGCGGGGCACCTGGTCGAGTTGCGCAAGCGGCTCGTCATCTCGGCGGCGGCGCTCATCGTCGGCATGGTGATCGCGTTTCTCGTTGCGGACCCGGTCATCGCGTTCATCACCGAGCCGATCCAGATCGTCGCGAAGCAACGCGGTCACGCGGCGTTGAACTTCGGGACCGTGACCGCGGCGTTCGACATGAGAATGCGGATCGCGTTCTCGATCGGCATCTTCATCGCCGCTCCCGTGTGGCTTTGGCAGGTCTGGGCGTTCATCATGCCGGGGCTCACCAAGAAGGAGATCCGCTACACGGTGGGCTTCGTCGCGTCGGCCGTGCCTCTCTTCTTCGCCGGGTGCTATGTCGGTGTGCTGGTCATGCCTCACATCGTGGAACTCATGTGGAGCTTCACGCCTGAGGGGGGCGTGAACTTCTATGCCGCCCAGGACTACTACGATTTCGTGTTCAAGCTGATGCTGGTCATCGGCGTCTCCTTCATCATCCCGGTGTTCCTGGTGGCGTTGAACTTCGCCGGCATCATGTCGGGGCGGGCGATCCTGAAGGCCTGGCGGGTCGCGATCCTCATCGCCTGCCTGTTCGCCGCCTTGGCGACGCCCGCGGCGGATGTGGTGAGCATGCTGATGCTGGCCGGCATCCTGATCGTGCTGTACTTCGCCGCGGCATGCCTGTCGCTGCTCTTCGACAAGCGCAAGCACAAGCGCCAGCAGGAGTTCCTCGAGGGGTCCACGGTATGACGTCGCCGGCGGATCGCTATGCCGCCGCCCGCGCCGCTCAGGAGCACCCCGCCACCACCGCCTTCGCCGCGATGCAGCGCTTCCAGCTGGACCCGTTCCAGCTGGAAGGCTGTCACGCCCTGGAGCGCGGCAGCAGCGTGCTCGTGGCCGCACCCACCGGCGCCGGCAAGACGATCGTGGGCGAGTTCGCGATCCACCTCGCGATGTCGACCCCCGCGGACAAGGCGTTCTACACCACGCCGATGAAGGCGCTGTCGAACCAGAAGTTCCGCGAACTGGTCGACGTGTACGGCGCCGATCAGGTGGGTCTGCTCACCGGAGACGTCAACATCAACGGATCCGCCCGGATCGTCGTGATGACCACCGAAGTGCTGCGGAACATGATCTATGCGGATTCGCGCGCGCTCGACGATCTCCGCTACGTGATCATGGACGAGGTCCACTACCTCGCGGACCGGTTCCGGGGTGCCGTGTGGGAAGAGGTGATCATCCACCTGCCGCAGGCCGTGCGGCTCGTGTCGCTCAGCGCCACGGTGTCGAACGCCGAGGAGTTCGGCGACTGGCTGGACACGGTCCGCGGCGGCACCGAGGTCATCGTCTCCGAGATCCGCCCCGTCCCGCTGGAGCAGCACGTGCTCGTGCGCGACGACCTGCTTCCGCTGTTCGACGATCGCGCCGGCATCGCCACCGCCCAGGTCAACCAGGAGCTGCTGCGGATCCGCTCTTTCGGCGGCGCGAACTACGAGCGCAACCGTGATGCCCAGCAGTACCGCAGCGCGCGACATGCGGGCGCCCAGGGGCGGCGGCCGCAGCGCGGCGGGAAGCGGCCCGTGCGCTCCGCCAACGTGCGGCGGATCGAGCGTCTCGACCGTCCGCAGGTGGTCGACCTCCTCGACCGCGCCAACCTGCTGCCGGCGATCTTCTTCATCTTCAGCCGGGTGGGCTGCGACTCCGCGGTCACCCAGGTGCGGCGTTCCGGGCTGCGGCTGACCACGGCGGAGGAACGGCACGAGATCCGTGCGATCGTCGAGGACCGGGTGCGCACGCTGCGCGACGAGGATCTGGCCGTGCTCGGCTACTGGGACTGGCTCGACAACCTGGAGCGCGGAGTCGCCGCACATCACGCCGGTCTGCTGCCGGCGTTCAAGGAGGTCGTCGAGGAGCTCTTTCAGCGACGCCTGCTCAAGGTCGTGTTCGCCACGGAGACGCTCGCGCTCGGCATCAACATGCCCGCGCGCACGGTGGTGCTCGAGCGCATGGAGAAGTTCAACGGCGAGGCCCGCGTCGCCATCACGTCAGGGGAGTACACCCAGCTCACCGGGCGGGCGGGCCGGCGCGGCATCGACGTCGAAGGTCACGCCGTCGTGCAGTGGACCGAGGGGATGGATCCGCAGGCGGTCGCCGCGCTCGCATCACGGCGCACCTATCCGCTGAACTCGAGCTTCCGCCCCACCTACAACATGGCGGTGAACCTCCTCGACCGTTTCGGCCGCAATCGCTCCCGGGAGATCCTGGAGTCCTCGTTCGCGCAGTTCCAAGCCGATCGCGCGGTCGTGGGCCTGGCGCGCACGGTCCGCGAGGCCGAGGCCTCGCTCGAGGGCTACCTCTCGTCGATGACCTGCGACCGCGGCGACTTCACCGAATACTCCGGGATCCGGCGGGAGCTCAGCGACCTGGAGAAGAAGAACCGCGCCGATCAGCAGGCGCCCAGGGCGGTGCGCGACAAGCGGCTGCGCCAGATCGAGTCGCTGCGCCGCGCCATGCAGCGCCACGCCTGCCATCGCTGCCCCGATCGCGAGGCTCATGCGCGCTGGGCCGAGCGGTACTGGAAGCTCAAGCGCGAGACGGACCGCATCCGCCGCCAGATCGAGAACCGCACCGGCACGGTCGCCCGCGTCTTCGACCGGGTGCTCGACGTGCTGACCGAGGTGGGGTACGTGCAGGGCGACGGGGACAGGCTCACCCTCACCGACGCCGGTCGCACCATGCAGCGCATCTACGGTGAGCGCGATCTGCTCGTCGCCGAGTCGCTCCGGCGCGGCCTGTGGGACGGGCTGGATGCGCCGTCGCTGGCGGCGATGGCATGCGCACTCGTCTACGAACCGAGACGCGATGACGGGTCCGTCGATCCCCGGGATCTGCCGCGCGGGCGGTTCCGCGTCGCCTGGGAGCGCACGCAGGAGCTGTGGGCCGAGCTCGACGATCTCGAGCACGACAATCGCCTGCCCGGATCCGACCGGCCCTCGGCAGGCCTCGCCGGCGCCATGCACGCCTGGGCACGCGGAAGCGCGCTCGACGCCGTCCTCGAGGACGCCGACATGGCGGCCGGTGACTTCGTGCGCTGGGCCAAGCAGACCATCGATCTGCTCGATCAGCTGTCCGTCGTCGCCCCGGACGCCGACACCGCCCGCACCGCACGTGCCGCCCTCGACGGCGTACGCCGCGGCATCGTCGCCTACTCCTCGATGTGATCGTGGCGATCCGCACCGATGCGCCGGCCGAGGCCCGCGCCACGTTCGCCCCGCCGCGTGCGGTCCTGCCGCTCTGGGGAGCCCTGATCGCCGCCGCCGCGGCCGCGGGGCTCCTCGACCTGGCCTTCCCGGCGACGTCCGTGTGGATCGCGGCCTTCCCCGCCGTGGCGCTGCTGCTGCTGTCGCTGATCGGGCGCCGCACCTGGTCGGCCCTGCTGGTGGGCTTCGTGTTCGGTGCCGTGTTCTTCCTGGTCCTGGTGTCGTGGACCGCACGCTATCTCGGACCGATTCCGTGGCTCGCGCTCGGCCTGTTCGAGGGGGCGCTGACCGCGCTCGCGCTGATCCCGGTGACGCTCGCATACCGCTGGATCCCGATGATGATCCGTCCGGGCGTCCTCCGTGCGATCGTGCTGTCGATCGTGCTCGCGGCCCTCTGGATCGGGCGGGAGCTGTTCCTGGGCAACTGGCCGTATGGCGGGTTCCCCTGGGCGCGCATCGCCTACACCCTGACCGACACCGCGGCGGCGCGAGTGACGAGCTGGACCGGGATCAGCGGCCTGGGCTTCCTGATGGTGCTCCTGGTGGCGGTGCTCATCGAGCTCGGGCGGAGCGGGCGGCGACCGCGCGCTGCGCTGGTCTTGCTGCCCGCGGTGCTCGTGGCGCTGCTCGGGTTCCTTCCGGCCTTTCCGACCGCGGCGCACGGCACGATGCGCATCGGCGCCGTGCAGGGCAACGGGCCCACCGGCTACTTCGATGAGCGTCAGCCGTTCTCCGTGATCCGCGCCCAGACGGCGGCGTCGGAACCGCTGTACGGCAAGCGGATGGATCTGCTCGTCTGGCCCGAGGGCGGTCTCGACGGCGATCCGTTCCAGAACGACGCCCTCGCGACCGGTCTCGACGAGGTGGCCGCGGGCGTGCGTGCGCCGATCCTCGCGAACGCGGCGACGCAGAAGGGCGACCTGTTCTTCAACACCTCGTTCCTCTGGCCGGAAGGCGCACACGGCGCGCTGCGCCGCGAGGATGTGCAGACCCATGCCAAGCGCCACCCGGTGCCGTTCGGCGAGTACGTGCCCGATCGTGCGTTCTACAACGCGATCGTGCCCGACCTCATCGGCCTGATCGGCCGCGAATACACGCCGGGATCCGATGCGCCCATGATCCGCGTGGGGGACACCCCGGTCGGTCTCGCGATCTGCTTCGACGTGATCTACGACGATCTGATCGCCGAGGGCATCGACTCCGGTGCGCAGGTGCTCGTGTTCCAGACCAACAACGCCGACTTCCGCGGCACCGTCGAGAACCTGCAGCAGCTCGGCATCGCGCGCATGCGGGCGGTGGAGACCGGACGCTCGGTGGTGAACATCTCCACGGTCGGCACCAGTCAGGTGATCCGCGCCGACGGCTCCAC
The DNA here is from genome assembly GCA_018268515.1 of Actinomycetota bacterium. GTDB lineage: Bacteria > Actinomycetota > Actinomycetes > Actinomycetales > Microbacteriaceae > Microbacterium. The sequence continues at coordinate 463 of JAFDWK010000010.1, read as the reverse complement.
GCAGGCTTCGCTGAACGAGGATCACCCCGGTGCGCTGCTCGAGGACGTCGAGCTTCGCACCGGGGCGACGGCGGGTGTGCTCATCGGGCCCTGGCTCGAGCAGGTCCTGCTGTGGGGCGGGTTGCTCGTGGTCGCCGCGGCCGGCATCGGGATCCGGGTGCGGCGTCGGAGTAGGGCTTAGGCGCCGATCCGCTCGCGGGTCGGGTCTTCACCGGCGCCGCGGCGGTCACGGATGAACGCGAGGCGCTCCTCCAGGAGCTCCTCGAGCTCCGCGCGGGTGCGACGCTCCAGGAGCATGTCCCAGTGCGTGCGTCCGCTCTTGTCGCCGTTGTCCTCGATCTCGACGGGCTTGCCGTCGACCTGGAGGCGTGCGTCGGCGCCGCAGGCGCGGCACTCCCAGGTGGAGGGCGGCTCCGCATCGGCCGCGAACATCAGGGTGGTCACGTGGCCGCAGGAGTCGCAG
>JAFDWK010000109.1:2600-4050 GCA_018268515.1 Actinomycetota bacterium | reverse complement strand
CGCAGACCGAGAAGATGATGCCGGCGTACGGCCTGAACGGCGAGTACCAGCTGGTCACGTCGTCGACCGCCGCGATGCTCACCGAGCTGAAGTCGGCGACCGAGAAGAAGCAGGACATCGCGGTCACCCTGTGGCGGCCGTTCTGGGCCAACAGCGCCTTCCCCGTGAAGGACCTCAAGGATCCGAAGGGTGCGATGGGCAAGCCGGAGGGGCTGCACTTCCTCGGCGCGAAGGGCTTCGCCGGGAAGCACACCGACGTGGCAGAGCTGATCGGCAAGATCACGCTCGACGATGCGCAGTACGGCTCCCTCGAGGACATGGTCGTCAACCAGTACGGCGAGGGCAAGGAGCCCCAGGCGATCGACGCCTGGATCAAGAAGTACGGCGATCAGTTCGACTGGGTGAAGAAGTAACCCCGCTGAGCGATCGCCCGCTGATACCGGCCTCGGTCCTTCCCGGACCGGGGCCGGTATGCTGTACCCCCATGGGGTATCGGATCCGAGCCGCGGGGGCGTCGTCGACGCGGTCGCGGGCGATCCTGCTCCTGGTCGCGGCGCTGATCGCCGGACTCCTCGGGATGCACGTGCTCGACGGGCATGGATCCCCGGCCGCAGGCGCGGATCCGGCGTCTCATGCGGCGATGGCCGGGGTGGCGATGTCGGGGATGGCTGCCGATGCGACCGTGCTCGCGGCCGATGCGGGCATGCTCGCGGCCGAGGCGGGCATGCTCGCGACCACGGTGGCCCACGCAGCAGCGGCCGGACTCGGCCATGAGTGCGCGGACTGCGCCGGGCATGCCGCGATGGCCGAGGCCTGCGTGCTCGCCCCGGTCACCCCCGCCGCGCTGCCGGGGCCGCCCGCCGAGGATCTCCGTCCTGCGCTCGCCGCATCGGTCGTCGCCTCCCCGGCGAACGATCCCGCGGATCCGCGTCCGCCGAGCATCTCCGAGCTCTGCATCAGTCGCAGATGAGTCGGATCCGGCGCGTCCCGCAGCACCCGCAAGGCGGGCGGACGCGTCGGAACGACCACGCGCCCGCCGTCCGGCGGTGTGCGTCATCGACGACGAAAGCAGAGAACGACATGACCATCCGTACCCTCCACCGCGCCCTCGCGATCGGGACCATCGCCCTGGCCGGGGCCGCACTCACCGCCTGCGCGCCCACGACCGACCACTCCGGGATGCCCGGGATGTCGCACGGCGCGACCGCCCCCGCGATCGGGACGTCCCAGGGATCCGCGAACAGCGCCGACGCGATGTTCGCGACCATGATGATCGGCCACCATCAGCAGGCGATCGACATGAGCGACGCGCTCCTCGCCAAGACCGGCGTCGATCCGCGCGTGATCGACCTCGCGACCCGGATCAAGGACGCGCAGGCGCCGGAGATCGAGAAGATGCGCGGCTGGCTCGCCGACTGGGGCGTGCCGTCCGCCTCGGCCGGATCCATGG
>JAFDWK010000109.1:0-2541 GCA_018268515.1 Actinomycetota bacterium | reverse complement strand
ATGGCCCGCACCGAGAAGGCGGACGGCGCGGATCCCCTGGCGATCGCCCTCGCGAGCACGATCATCGATGCGCAGACCGCCGAGATCGCGGAGATGAAGAGCCTGCTGGCCGCGCTCTGACGTCCGGCGCACATCGCGGACGCCCCGCCACCCCCGCTCGCTGGTCGCGTATTGCGCTCATTCCGCTCGGATGACGACAATTCGCGACCAGCGAGCAGTCAGGGGGCGCCGCGAGATCGACCTGCCTGTGCGGCGCGACGGGCACCTGTTCGGATCGGGAGCCCGCGCGTAGCCTTCGGGTATGGACGGCTTCGCGGCAGTCGACTTCGGCTTCGCGCGTGAGGTGCTGCAGCGGGGCATCGCGGCGCTGTATCTGATCGCCTTCGTCAGCACGCTGAACCAGTTCCGCGCGCTACTGGGCGAACACGGGCTGCTGCCGGCCCCGGAGCTCCTCGCCTGGGCCGGATCCTCCCCGCGCGCTCGCCGCCTCCTGCGACCGACGCTGTTCCTGCGCGTGCGCTACACGGATCGCCGGCTCGTGGCCCTGTGCATCGCGGGCATCGTCCTGTCGGCGGCGCTCGTGGCGGGCCTGCCGCAGCTCGCACCGCCGTGGGTGCCGATGGCGTGCTTCCTGCTGCTGTGGCTCGGGTATATGTCGATCTCGTCGATCGGGCAGACCTTCTACGGCTTCGGCTGGGAGATGCTGCTGCTCGAGGCCGGGTTCCTCGCCGCGTTCCTCGGATCCGCCTCGCAGCCGCCGCCGACCGTGGTCATCGTGCTGTTCTGGTGGCTGGCGATCCGGCTCGAGTTCGGCGCGGGCATGATCAAGATCCGCGGCGGGCGCGAGTGGCGCGACCTCACCGCCCTGATGTACCACCACGAGACCCAGCCCATGCCGGGGCCGCTCAGTCGCCAGGCGCACCTGCTGCCGGCCTGGTTCCACCGCCTCGAGGTGATCGGCAACCACGTCGCCCAGCTCGGTGCTCCCTGGCTGCTGCTCGCGCCGATCCTCGGACTGTGGATCCCGCGCGCCGCGACCGGCCCCGCGACCGGCGCTGCGACGGGCTCCGCGGCCTGGCCGGCGATCGTCGGGGCCGTCGGCGCGGGAGTCGTGATCGCGACCCAGCTCTGGCTCGTCCTCACGGGCAACTTCGCGTGGCTGAACGGGGCGACCGTCGTGCTCGCGTTCTCCGCAGTCGGGATCCCCCTCGGAGCGCCGCACCACCCGGTGACCGCTCTGCCGGGCGCGATCGACGGCCTGCCGCTGCCCTGGTTCGCGGTCACCGCGGCGGTGGGCCTGCTCTATGTCTGGCTCTCGGTGCCGGCGGTGCGGAACCTGTTCTCCCGTCGCCAGGCGATGAACGCCTCCTTCAACCGCTGGCAGCTCGCGAACGCGTACGGCGCCTTCGGCACGGTCACCAAGGAGCGGATCGAGATCGTCATCGAGGGGACGATGCTGCGCTATGCGGATCCGGATCCGCTCACGGGCGAATGGCGGGAATACGGCTTCAAGGGCAAGCCGGGCGACCGGAATCGGATCCCCCGGCAGTTCGCGCCGTACCACCTGCGCCTGGACTGGCTGATGTGGTTCCTGCCGCTGGGCCGGATGTCGGAGGACTGGTTCGCGATGCTGCTCGTGCGGCTGCTGGAGGCCGATGCGCCCACGCTGCGGCTGCTGCGGCACGACCCCTTCGCGGGACAGCGCCCGGCACAGGTGCGCGCCGTCGCCTATCGGTACCGGTTCACCACGCGCGCCCAGCACCGCGAGAGCGGACGGGTGTGGGTGCGCGACCGTCGCCGGGTCGTGGTGCGCCCGCTGTCGCTGGGCGACGGCGAGCCGCCGGGCGGCTGAGACGCGCCCGAAGGCCGAGACGCGCCCGGTCGGGCTCAGGCGCGGCGGCAGGCAGAGACAGCCTGGCCGATCTCAAGCCAGCCGGCTGAGGGCGACCGTCATCGCCGACTGCAGCGGCGCGACGAAGGCTGTCGGGTCGTCGAGCGTGACGATCCGGATGGAGACCCAGGTGGTGCCGCTGCGGGCGAAGATCATCCCTTCCTCCTCCCAGGCCTCATCGCCGATGCCGGCGGGCTGGGTGAAGGCGTGCTGGAGCTTGTCCCGGTCGACGTCGAGCTGCTCCTTCGCGCCGGATCCGACATAGATCTCGACCTGCGCGGTCGGCCCGCTCGGGTCGCCCGCGTAGGTGCAGCTCGCGACGTCCGTGGTGGACACCTTCAGCGGCGCGGTCAGCGCGGTGGCGATCAGCGTCTCGGCCTCGGGCTGCGTCAGCACTGTGCACGCGTCGAACTTCGACGTGTCGAGGAGGCGCGGTGCGGCGACCGTCGGGGCGGCGCTCGGGGACGGAGCCGCCGCGGCGGGTTTGTCGCTGTGCGGGGCTGCGGAGGGGGTCGCCGGGGAGCAGCCCGAGAGGGCGGCCGCTGCGGCGATGCAGACCACGACGACGCGGAGTGACGACGTCTTCGATGACATCATGCGATGAGCATGGCACGAGACGCTCGCGGGCGCGAGAGGTGCGGGCATCACCC
>JAFDWK010000108.1 GCA_018268515.1 Actinomycetota bacterium | reverse complement strand
TGGGCCCTTCCACTCGCCGTCTTCGGAGGCGGCAGCGACGTCGGGGCCGGCCGCGCGGGCACGGGAATCTGAGAGCACCCAGAAGGGGCCGAGCCCTGGGCCGGAAGGCCGGACAGGGAAGGAAAGGAGCCACGATGAGGATCTCCGTCCCCAGCGAGGTGAAGAACAACGAGTTCCGCGTCGCCCTCACTCCCGCCGGTGTGCACGACCTCGCGCAGACCGGTCATGAGGTCTTCGTGCAGTCCGGCGCCGGCGCCGGATCCTCGATGACGGATGCCGACTACCGGGATGCCGGGGCGACGCTGCTCGACGACGCCGACGAGGTGTGGGCTCGCGCGGAGCTGCTGCTGAAGGTGAAGGAGCCGATCGCCGCCGAGTACCACCGCTTCCGCAGCGACCTGGTCCTGTTCACGTATCTGCACCTCGCCGCCGACCGCGCGCTCACCGACCGGCTCGCCGCATCGGGAATGACGGCGATCGCCTATGAGACCGTGCAGCTGGCCTCGGGCGCGCTGCCGCTGCTCGCTCCGATGAGCGAGGTCGCGGGCCGCCTCGCCCCGCTGGTCGGCGCCAACACCCTGATGCGCTCGCACGGCGGCCTCGGTCTGCTGATGTCGGGGGTCCCCGGCACTCGTCCTGCCACGGTCACGGTGATCGGCGGGGGCGTCGCCGGCGCGAACGCCGCTGTCATCACCGCAGGCATGGGCGCCGACGTCACGATCTTCGACACCAACATCACGCGCCTGCGCTACCTGGACGACTTCTTCGGTGGCCGGGTGAAGACGGCGGCGTCGAACCCGCTCGACCTGCGCCGTGCCGTGGTGAACTCGGACCTGGTCATCGGATCGGTGCTGATCCCCGGGGCCAAGGCGCCGAAGCTCGTCACGAACGACATGGTCGCCGAGATGCGCCCGGGCAGTGTGCTCGTGGACATCGCGGTGGACCAGGGCGGCTGCTTCGAGGACACCCATCCGACCACGCACGACGACCCCACCTTCCGCGTGCACGACACGGTGTTCTACTGCGTGGCGAACATGCCCGGCGCCGTGCCGAACACGTCCACCTCGGCGCTCACCAACGCGACGCTGCCGTATGTGCGTCAGATCGCGGGCCGCGGCTGGCAGGCGGCGCTGCGCGCCGACGCCGCACTGGCCGGTGGCCTCAACGTGACCGGCGGGAAGATCGCCAACGCCGGGGTGGCCACCGCGCACGATCTGCCCCTCACCCCGCGGGACGAGCTGCTGGACTGAGGTCGTCCCGCGGGGCGGGCAGGCTCACCCGGACCGGCCGTCCGTCCGGATCGATGGCCCAGGCCCGCCCCGCGTGCGGCACCGCGTACGGCGGAAGCTCTCGCACGCCCGCGAGCAGGCGCAGATCCCGGGCGGCCTCGGCGGTCACCACGATCTCGCCGCTGCGCTGCACACGCTGCCAGAGCGCATACTGACGCTGCCAGGACTCGGCATCGCCGATCAGCACCGCGAAATCCTCGGCCATGGCACCGGTGCGGATCCGCCGGTGCCCGTCGAGCGCCCCGCCCGCGGCGTCCGGCACGGTCGCCGGGCTTCCCTCGACGAGCACCTGCACCGCGGCCGCACCGAATCGGGCGCGCAGCTGCTCTGCGGTGCGTCCCGGTGCCGTGCTCACCACACCGACGAGCGCCGCACGGGGCTCCCAGAGCGGCGTGCACGTCCTCGCATTTCCGCCCCGGCCTTCCGCCGCGTGGGGAGCGGCCTGCTCGTTCTCGGGAAGTGCGAGCTGCACCTCGACACTGCCGATCCGCGCCCGCCCGGTCGGTCGGGCGGGGTCGAACGCGCTCGGCTCTCCCCCGGCGGTGAGGTGCTCGGTGCGGCTCGCCGTGCGCAGCAGCGCGCGCTCCGGCAGCAGGTCGGCGATCGCCGAGAGCTGCCCCGTGCATCGCGATGCGCTGAGCAGCACGGCGCCGCCGCGCTCCCCGGCGAGCCGGATGACCCGCTGCAGCCGCTCCGCCCACGCGGACGCGTACTCGAGCGGGAAGCCGGCCAGGTGGCGATCCACGTCGTCCACCGCGAGCAGCGGCGGCAACGGGCGCCGGGACTCGGCGATCTCGTCGATGACCGACCAGGCGCGTTCCGGATCCCCGGCGAGCAGCACCGCGTCGGTCACCTGCTCGACCGCGGACCGCAGTGCCGTGCTCTTGCCGGACCCCGGCCCGCCGAACACGGTGAGGCCCCGGTCGGTGCCGAGCCGGATCGTGCGGGTGCTCTGCCGCTGCTGCTCCGGCTCATCGGCGAGTCCGAGCAGGATCCGGTCCGCCGCGCAGGGCTGAAGCTGCCCGCGCCGCAGCAGGGCGGGCAGCGCCGGCTGCCACGGGCTTCGCGCACGCGCAGCGCCCCTCCAGCGATCGACGATCGTCGCGAGATCCTCCACCCCGGTGCGCGCCACGCGGAACGCCCGGGGTGTCGCGTCCTGCGGGCGCCGGAGGTAGGCGAGGCCACGCCCGCCGACATCGCCGGGAAGCGCCGCCGCCGCGTCGGTTCCGATCATGGCGCGGCTGTCGGCCGGATCCGTGACGCGCAGGGCCACCCGCAGCGGGCAGTTCGTCGCGAGCGCGTCTCGGATCACGCCCGTGGCCCGCTGCGTGCCGAGCACGAGATGCATGCCGAGGGCGCGGCCGCGTGCCGCGATGTCGGTGAACACCGCGGCGAGATCCGGATGCTCCTGCAGCAGGGCGGCGAACTCGTCGACGACGATGACCAGCCGTCCGAGCCTCCCGCCCGCCTCGCCGATGCTGCGCGCGCCGATCTCCGCGAGCAGCCCCTCTCTGCGTCGCAGCTCGGCGCGCAGGCTCCGCACGCCGCGCTCGGCACCGGAGCCGTCCAGGTCGGTGATGACCGCGGCGACATGCGGAAGCACACGCAGCGGCTCGAAGGCCGTTCCCCCCTTGAAATCGGCCAGCACGAAGCTCACCTCGTCCGCGGAGTGCGCCGCGGCGAGAGAGGCCACCCAGGTGACCAGCAGTTCGCTCTTGCCCGCTCCGGTGACCCCGGTCACCAGCGCGTGCGGTCCGTCTGCGACGAGGTCGAGCCCGACGGTCCCCTCCCCATCCCGCCCGATGACCGCCCGCAGGTGCTCCCCCGCACCGCCGCCGTGTCGTCCCGCACCGGGCGCTCCGCCCCTCACCGTGTCACCGGCGAGCACCTCACGCAGCGCCACCGCTGCCGGGATCTCCGCCTCCGACCCCTGCTCCGCGAGGTCGCGCACGAGGACGTCCGCCTGTTCGCGCGAGATGCCCTCCGCAGCGCAGTCCCGCACGCCGTCCGCGGTGCGCAGCCGCGCCATGGCGGGCTCGGTCACGTCGAGCACGGCGTGATAGCCGGCCGGAGGCGTGGTGCCGGGGCCGACGATGCACAGCCGTGGCCCGGCCTGTGCGAACCGCTCGACCCCGATGTGCACGATCTCGGCTCCTGGGCCCACGGCACCTGCCTGCGGCAGCCCGTCCAGGCCGAGCACGCCGACCCCGTCGCCGCCCAGCCGGATCGCGCCATTCGCATGCCGCAGGCACAGCTGCAGCACGAGCGCGCGGGCGACGGACGCCGCAACCGGTTCGGGGCCCCGCACGCATACGCCGTCGGCCAGCCGCGCCGGGACCGGGACCGCGGAGATCGTGCGATGACCGGCGCGGAAGGCCTCGGCCCGCTCTCCGGCGCCGGTGAATCGCAGCGGCGACGAGCCCTCCCCGCGCCCCGCCGCGACCTCGACGTCACCGGCGACCGTCGCGCGGCGCAAGGGCGGATCGGACAGGCAGGCGGCGATGTCCGGCAGGGCGCGCCGGCGTCGGGCCTGCTCCGCCTGCTCGTGTCCGGCGACCGCCTCCTCGATCTGCGCCCACGCCTGCGTCTCCTGAGCGCGTGCCGCCCGAGCCGCCCGGCGGCGCTGCCGGATCCCGTCCAGGAAGGATCCGAGGATCATGACCGGACCGAGCGCCGCGAAGCACAGCGACAGCGGAGACCCGGTCATCGCGAACAGCACGACTCCGGAGACCACGGGCACGATCGCCGCGAGCAGCGGGAGCGATCCGCGCTGAGGTGCTGCGGCGGCGGACGGGAGGACGATCGTCTCGGCGGGATCCATACCGCCATCCCAGCGCGTTCGCACCGCGCTCGGAGCGGGCTCAGCGCAACCGGTGCACTATCCGACCGGAATGGGCGCTGTGGAGGACGAACCCGCCGCGACGTCGGAGGGGGCGCGGCGCGCATCCACCACGACGACGGTCACGTTGTCCCGGCCGCCGTTCTCCAGCGCCGCCGAGAGCATCGCGTCGACCGCCGCGTCGGGCGCGGGGTTGAGACCCAGGAAGTGCTGGATCCCGTAGTCGGTGAGCTCTTTGGTGAGTCCGTCCGAGCAGATCACGAACCGGTCGCCGTCCTGCACGCTGAACTCGCGGTAGTCCGGGGGCAGCGCCTCGCTGACACCCACGGCCCGCGTGATCACGTTGCTGTAGGGGTGCCCCTCTGCCTCCTCGGGGCTGAGCCTGCCCGCGGTGATCAGCTCCTGCACCACGGAGTGGTCCGTGGTGATCTGGCTGAGTGCGCCGTCGCGGAGCAGATAGACGCGGGAATCGCCGATGTTCAGCGAGATCCAGCGCGCATCGTCGTCGACGAGCGTGAAGAACACGCCGGTCAGGGTCGTTCCGGTCCCCTCGTCGGTGGTGTCCGGGTGCGCGGTGATGTCCTGCACAGCGGCGACCAGGGCCCCCTCGATCGTCGCCGTCGTGATCTCGCCGGCGGCGACAGCCTCTTCCAGGCGGGCGATCGTGCGCTGACTCGCGATCTCGCCGCCCGCGTGGCCGCCCATCCCGTCTGCGACGACGAACAACGGGAACTCCGCGAGGAACGCGTCCTGGTTGTTCTCCCGGCGTCTGCCGGTGTCCGTAGCGCCCGCCCAGGTCAGCGCGACCGTGTCGCCGGACGCCAGCGCGATCTCGCGCGCATAGGCGGTGGAACCCTGGCTCATCGCGGTCCTCCCCATCCTCGGGCGATCGGAACGACCGCTGAAATCTCACACATCGTATTGGATCCCGGGCGTCGACACGCGGCTCAGAGCGCCGGATCCGCGGGGAGCGGAAACAGCGCGTCGATCGCGGCGACATCCTCGGCGGACGGCGTCCATGCGGCCCCCGCGCTGGCGTTCGCCTCGACCTGCTCCGCGGAGGTGGCCCCGGCGATCACGGACGCGACGCCGGGCTGTGCCAGCAGCCAGCCGAAGGTGGCCTCCAGCATGGTGATGCCGCGCTCGTCGCAGAAGGCCCGGTAGGCGTCCAGCGCGTCCCAGGGTGCGTTCTCCCAGAGGTGCGGACGGGTGCGCATGATCCGGCTCTGCGCGGGGCCGCCGTCGCGGGTGAACTTCCCCGTGAGCAGTCCGTTGTGCAGCGGGAAGAACGGGAAGAAGCCGAGCCCGAACCGGTTCACGGCCGGCAGCACCTCGCGCTCGGCGGCGCGGGACAGCAGCGAATACTGATTCTGCGCGGAGATGAACCGCGCGCTGCGGACGGCGCGCAGCTGGGCCTCCGCGATCTGCCAGCCGGCGAAGTTGGAGTGCCCGAAGTAGCGGATCTTGCCCTCGCGGACCAGTTCGTCGAGGGCGTCCATGGTCTCCTCGATCGGGGTGAGCGGATCCGGCCAATGCAGCTGGTAGAGGTCGATCCAGGAGGTCCGCAGCCGCCGCAGCGACTCCTCGACGGCCTTGCGCACATAGCGGCGGGATCCGAGCCCCGCCGGGAAGTCATAGCCCATGTCCGCGGAGGCGTATCCGAACTTGGTCGCCAGGACCACGCGATCGCGGCGGCCGTCGAGCGCCTCGCCCATGAGGGTCTCGCTGAGACCGGGATCCTTGCCGTACATGTCCGCCGTGTCGAGGAATGTGACGCCGTGGTCGATGGCCGCATCCAGCACCGCCCTGGTGCCCTGGAGCGTCTCGGTCGGGGTGCCCGCCCGCCCGAAGTTGTTGCAACCCAGCCCCACCGCGGAGACCAGGAGCCCGGACGATCCGACACGACGTTCAGCGCTCATGCCTCAAAACTATCAAGCGCCGTCCACTGCTCCGTCCGGATACGCGGGAAGCCCCGGTCCGAAGACCGGGGCTTCCTGTTGCCGTGACCGATCGGAAGACCGGGTCCGGGCGTCAGGCGAATGTCACGCCGGGGGCTGCTCGCCGCTGTCGGGAGCGGCATCCGGGGCCGCGGCCGGCGGAGCCGGGGGCGCGGGCGGAGCCGGCGGCGCCGGCGGGGTCACCGGGGCGTCCGGCGCCGGAGCCGGCGGGGTCGGCGGCGTGACCGGAGCCGCGGCCGGGGGCTGGAACGTCGGCTGCGGCGCCTGCGGAGCCGGCGGCTGGAAGCCCTGCGGCGGCTGAGCGCCCGGCTGACCGAACTGCGGGGCCTGCGGCTGGCCGTAGCCGGGCTGCTGCGGAGCGGCCGGCGGCGCGTAGCCCTGAGCGGCGGGCGGCTGGTAGCCCTGCGGGGCGCCGTAGCCTCCGGCCGCGGCCTGGGCGGACGGCTGCACCGGGATGCCCTGCCACACCGTGCGGTCGCCGAACAAGCCGTTGCCGGCCCACGAGGCGGGGGCGATGTTCGGGTTCCAGCGCGACTTGTCGAAGGCTGCGATACCCAGCCACACGATCGGGAGGAAGAAGTAGAGCACCACCCAGGCCGCGCTCTTCTGCAGCTTGAGCCCGACACGCCACGCCGCGAGCAGATCCAGAACGCGGGAAGCGATCGCCACGAGCGGAAGCACGACGAACCACCCGAGGATCGGAATGATGGCGCCAATGATGGCACCGCCGACCAGGTAGAGCAACAACCAGGGACTGAGATCACCCAGCTTGTAGAACGTCATTTGGTTGTAGACCGGCACCCAGGCACGCCATTTGCCCTGCACGCCGGCCTTCTCGAAGATCTTCATCAGGAACCATGCGTAGATTGCGTACGCACCCAAGGCGATCACGATCTCGACAAGGCTGGTTACGAGAAACATCCCAGCGGACAGGCCTGCGTCACCGTATCCGTAGTCATTCATGTGTGTGTCCCTCCGGAACAGGTTGATGATGCATGCGCATCGAGGATGCCTCAGCTGAGAAACAGCTGAGGCATTCGACGCGATCACCCTACCGTGTCTCGGTGCCGCACTCACGAACTATCTGCGGGCCGTCGGCTGATCCGTGACCAGTTCCAATATTCCGGTTTCCCCGGTCTCGCGCAGCGGCACACCGGAACAGGCCGCCCAGTTCAGCAGCGTGCGGCGGGAGCCGGCCTTCGGCCGCTCCTGTGCCAGCCGTCGCACCAACGCGCCCTTCGCGTGCTTGTTGAAGTGGTTCAGCGCCTTGCCCTGTGCGGTCACCACGCGCACGTGCGCCGAGGGGACCTCTGCCGGGACGGGCCCGAGCGCGACGTACGCCTCGGAACGCAGATCCAGCACGAAGTCCGGCTCCGCCGCGGCGAGCTCGGCGGACACGACGTCAGCCCACAGCCGGCGCAGGCCGGGCAGCCCCGGCACGGAGGCCGCGGCGCCCAGCCGGTAGGAGGGGATGGGATCCAGCGCGCCGACCGGACCGTAGGGCGCGCTGTGCACCAGCACGTGGGCCCCCAGCCAGCGTCGCGCGTAGCCGTCGAGGGTCGCGGCGTCCAGCGCGTCGAAGAGCACGCCGGTGTAGCGGTCGACGGCGGGCATCACCGCAGCGGTGCGCAGCGACGCGTTGTCGTGCAGCGCCTCGGCGAGCTGCTTCTCGCTGAGGCCCAGCACCCGCCGTGTCACGTCCGCATCCGCGGCCAGCGCGACGAGCGCCTCGAGCACCTGGGCTCGCTGCGGCAGCAGCCCCGGCAGCGCCCACGACGAGGGGTCGGCGGGCCCCCTCTTGCCGCCGGGACGCTTGGTCTCCGACGGCGGCAGCAGGATCTTCATGTCACTCCCCGGACAGACATCCGCCCCGGCCCCCGCGTCGAGCGGGGAACCGGGGCGGATGTGCGTGATGGTGCGGATCAGGCGACGAGCGCGGCGTTGCCCGCGACGATGGTCAGGGCGTCGCCCTCCATCGACACGAAGCCGTCCTTGGCGCTCGCGAGCACCTTGGTGCCGTCCAGCTGGGTGATGCGGACCTGCCCCTCGGCGAGGATCGCCAGCACGGGCTCGTGTCCGGCCATGAAGCCCAGCTCGCCCTCGACGGTCTTCGCGACGACGAGGCTGGCCTCACCGGTCCAGACCTCCGCGTCGGCGGAGACGAGGCTCACATGCAGCGCCATGATCAGGCGTTCTCCTTCTGGATCCGAGCCCAGTTCTCCTCGACGTCAGAGATCGGGCCGACGTTGAAGAACGCCTGCTCGGCGACGTGGTCGAAGTCACCGCGGCAGATCGCGTCGAACGACTCGATCGTGTCCTTCAGCGGCACCGTGGAGCCCTCGACACCGGTGAACTTCTTCGCCATGTAGGTGTTCTGGGACAGGAACTGCTGGATGCGGCGGGCGCGGGCGACGACGATCTTGTCCTCCTCGGACAGCTCGTCGACACCGAGGATCGCGATGATCTCCTGCAGCTCCTTGTTCTTCTGCAGGATCTGCTTGACCGTGGTGGCCACGCGGTAGTGGTCCTCGCCCAGGTAGCGGGGGTCCATGATCCGCGAGGTCGAGGTCAGCGGGTCGATCGCCGGGTACAGACCCTTCGAGGCGATCTCGCGCGAGAGCTCGGTGGTCGCGTCGAGGTGCGCGAACGTGGTCGCCGGAGCCGGGTCNNGTGTAGTCGTCGGCCGGCACGTAGATCGCCTGCAGCGAGGTGATCGAGTGACCGCGCGTCGAGGTGATGCGCTCCTGGAGCACACCCATCTCGTCGGCGAGGTTCGGCTGGTAACCCACCGCGGACGGCATACGGCCGAGCAGCGTGGAGACCTCGGATCCGGCCTGCGTGAAACGGAAGATGTTGTCGATGAACAGCAGCACGTCCTGCTTCTGCACATCACGGAAGTACTCCGCCATGGTCAGGGCGGAAAGCGCCACGCGCAGACGCGTCCCCGGCGGCTCGTCCATCTGGCCGAAGACGAGGGCGGTCTTGTCGAAGACGCCCGCCTCCTCCATCTCGCCGATGAGGTCGTTGCCCTCACGGGTGCGCTCGCCGACACCGGCGAACACCGACACACCGCCGTGGTCCTGCGCGACGCGCTGGATCATCTCCTGGATGAGGACGGTCTTGCCGACGCCGGCGCCGCCGAACAGGCCGATCTTGCCACCCTGCACGTACGGGGTCAGCAGGTCGATCGACTTGATGCCGGTCTCGAACATGGTGGTCTTCGACTCGAGCTGGTCGAAGTTCGGGGCCTTGCGGTGGATCGGCCAGCGCTCGGTGATCTCGATCTGCTCGCCGGGCTCG
>JAFDWK010000107.1 GCA_018268515.1 Actinomycetota bacterium | reverse complement strand
TCGAGCTCGGCGTGCGGCACGACGCGGTTCACGGCGCCGGCCTGCATCGCACGCTCGGCGGAGTACTCCTCCGCGAGGAAGAACACCTCCCGCGCGAACTTCTGCCCGGTCTGCCGGGCCATGTACGCGGATCCGTATCCGGCGTCGAAGGATCCGACATCGGCATCGGTCTGCTTGAACCGGCCGTGCTCCGCGCTCGCGATCGTGAGGTCGCAGACCACGTGCAGCGAGTGCCCGCCGCCGGCGGCCCAGCCGGGCACGACCGCGATGACGACCTTCGGCATGAACCGGATGAGCCGCTGCACCTCGAGGATGTGCAGGCGGCCGGCCCTGGCCTGCTGCGCCGCCGGCACCGCTGTCTCGTCCTCGGAGTACTTGTACCCGTCGCGACCGCGGATGCGCTGGTCCCCGCCGGAGCAGAACGCCCACCCGCCGTCCTTCGGGCTCGGGCCGTTACCGGTGAGCAGCACGACGCCGATCCGCGGATCCTGACGGGCTTCGTCGAGAGCGCGGTACAGCTCGTCGACGGTGTGCGGGCGGAAGGCATTGCGCACCTCGGGCCGGTCGAAGGCGATACGGGCGATCCGTCCGTCGTTCGAGACGTGGGCCGTGATGTCGGTGTACTCCGCGGGGCCCTTCGACGGGTCAAGGCCCGGCGCGAGCGTCCACTCAGCCGGGTCGAAGAGGTCGGAGACGAGCTTGTCAGTCACGGATCCAGCCTATTCCGAGTGCCGGGCGGATCAGACGTCCGCGGCGACGGAGGAAACCCCGCCGCGCCGCACCCGGCGGAGCTTGAGCCAGCCGTCGGCGATGTCCCAGGCGGGGAACGCGACGAGGCAGAAGCCCAGGAGAACGCCGAGTATTCCGAAGACGCCGCCCTGTGCGGCCGATGCCCGCTGGCCCTGCGCGAAGCCCTCGCCGCCCGCCTCCGTGATGAAAGAGAGCAGCGACGGGTTGATGAGCTCGCCGCGGACGAGCAGCGTCAGGGTCGCGGCGGCGAACGCCACCGCGAGCGCCGTGTTGACCACGGCGAGCGCCGTCGTCCAGCGCCGCCGGGCGTAGAGCACGATGGCGAACGTCGCCTCGAGGACGATGAAGCCGAAGAGCACGATCCACGGCCACGGCGTCGGAGCGAGGACGGGGATCGGGGCGCCGCCGGTCGGGAAGAACCCGAGGACGCGATCCCACACGATCGCGCCGGCGGCGATCGCGAGGAACACGAGCGAGGCGATCAGGTCCATGCGGCCGGAGCGGGCGTCGGCGGGCTGCGGCAGCTGGTCGGGGTTCCAGTCCAGGATCGTGTCGCCCGTGGATCCGGTGCGTTCGAGCGCGAAGAAGACCAGGGTCGTCCAGAAGCCCACATGCACGATCGTCTGGATCAGCACGGCGATGGCGCTGCCGAAGATCGTCCCCGCGGAAGCACGCGCGATGAGCTGGCCGAGCAGGACCCCGCCCACCGCGCAGACCGGCACGATCCAGAGCAGCAGCCGGAGCAGACGCAACCAGGCCGCGTAGTAGCGGGGGCCGACGACCCACATCGGACGGTCGATGAGCGAGGACGCGTAGGCGATCGGCTCGCCGAGACCGGCGACGACCTCGCGCTCGGCGGCGTCCCGGTCCTCCCCCTCGGCGACACGGGGCTCGACCTGCTCGGCGATGGACGCTTCGAGCTCGGTGAGGATCTCGGCCCGTGAGGAGGCCGGAACGGCCCGGCCCACCGCGGCGAGGTAGCGGTCGGCGTAGGCGGATGCGGTGGCGGTCATGATCAGCGTTCCCCTTCGGTCAGGGTGGCGGTGGCGGCGGCGATGGCCGCGACGTCACGGGTCAGGGTGTCGGCCAGGCGGAGCCCGGCGTCGGAGGTGCGGTAGAACTTGCGTGGCCGCGCCTCCTCGGTGTTCCACTCGCTCACGAGATAGCCCTGCTTCTCGAGGCGTCGCAGCAGCGGGTAGAGCGTGTTGGAGTCGGTCGGGAATCCGGCAGCGCTCAGCTGCTCGAGCAGGCCGTAGCCGTACCCGGGCTCGCGCAGCAGTCGCAGGCTCGCGAGCACGACCGTGCCGCGCCGCAGCTCCTGCAGATGTCCGTCGAACTCGTCTTCATTCACGTTCGTCACTATATTGTGTGTCGCACACTATCGTCAATGGCACGATCCTGTTCGTCGCACTCGCCTAGCGTGCAGGCGGGTCGGATCCGCAGGCCGAGCCCCCCCGAACCGATCGGCACCGTGACGATCGGCACTGCGACGATCAGCACAGCCTGTGACGATCAGCACGCGGATCCGGAAGATTCGTGTGCGGATCGTCGCATGCTGTGTTGATCGTCACGGGCGGAGCGGCGGAGCCCACACCGGCGGCCGCCCGTCCCGCGCCGGCACGCCCGCGGGTGCATGATGGGGGCATGATCCCCGCTGCCGCCCCGCCGCTCGCCGAGATCCTCGACACCGCGCGGGTGGTCGCGCTGCCGATGCACACCCGGTTCCGCGGCGTGGACGTGCGCGAGGCGCTGCTGTTCGAGGGGCCGGAGGGCTGGGCCGAGTTCTCGCCCTTCACCGAGTACGACGACGCCGAGGCATCGACCTGGCTGGCCGCCGCGATCGCCGACGCCTGGCACCCCCGTCCCGCCGCCGTGCGCGAGGGGATCCGCGTGAACGCCACGATCCCGGCCGTGCCGGCGGAACGGGTCTCGGCCGTGCTCGCGCGCTTCGACGGCTGTCGCACGGCGAAGGTCAAGGTCGCCGAGGCCGGGCAGAGCCTCGCCGACGATATCGCCCGGGTGCGCGCCGTGCGCGCGGAGATGGGACCGGAGGGCCGGATCCGCATCGATGCGAACGCCGGCTGGAACGTCGACGAGGCCGAGCGCGCGATTCACGCCCTCGCCCCCTATGACCTGGAGTACGCGGAGCAGCCGTGCGCGACGGTCGGCGAGCTCGTCGAGCTGCGCGAGCGGATCCGCTATCTCGACATCCCGATCGCGGCGGATGAGAGCGTGCGCAAGGCGACCGATCCGCTCGCCGTCGCCCGCGCGGGCGCCGCGGATCTGCTGGTCATCAAGGCGCAGCCGCTCGGCGGCGTCGAGCGGGCGCTGCGGATCGTCGCCGAGGCGGGGCTGCCCGTGGTCGTCTCGAGCGCGCTGGACACCGCCGTCGGCCTGTCGCTCGGCGCCGCCCTCGCCGCGGCCCTGCCGGTGCTCGACCACGACTGCGGGCTGGGCACCGCGTCGCTGTTCGCCGACGACGTGGCCGACGCACGCCCGCACGGCGGCGTCGTCTCGCCTGCACGGGTGACCCCGGATCCGGCCGCGCTCGCACGACTGGAGGCGCCGGCCGACCGCCGGCAGTGGTGGCGGGAGCGCCTGACGCGCTGCCACGCGGTTCTCGCGGCGCGCTGACCTCCCCGCCTCGAGGAGCCACGTCTGCTCTCTGCGGCCGGTTCTCCGGACCGGCTTCGCTCCTCGAACGCGACGGCGCTCGGCGCGCAGACGTCAGCCCAGCAGCAGCGACACCAGCCGGCCGAGCTCGGCACTGCCGGTGCGGCGCAGCTCCTCGTCATCCTGCCCGGCCATCGCACCGCGCACCGTGGCGCCCTCCCAGACGATGAGCAGCATCCGCGCCGCAACGACGGACTCGACCCGCAGCGACATCGCACCACCCGCCACGATGTCGTCGATGACGCGGGCGATCCCCGAGAGCATCTCCTCTTCCTGGGCGACGTACGCCTTGCCCCAGGCGTGGTCGCGCAACGCCTTGAGGCGGATCTCGCT
Source organism: Actinomycetota bacterium (assembly GCA_018268515.1). GTDB lineage: Bacteria > Actinomycetota > Actinomycetes > Actinomycetales > Microbacteriaceae > Microbacterium. The sequence goes on along the minus strand of JAFDWK010000107.1, from coordinate 12,980 downwards.
GAGCAGCATGACACCGAGACGATCGTCGCTGCCGGTGTCCATCACCTGTCGCACGAGCGTCGTGGCGTCGCAGTCCTGGGCGAGGGCGCCGGCCTCGTTCAGCTCGGCCACCCGCGCGCGCACGGCCGCGAGCCGCTCCACGGACACCGCGCCGGCGAGCTCCAGGAAGAGCTCGTCCTTCGACTCGAAGTTCGAGTAGAACGCGCCACGGGTGAAGCCCGCGCGCTCGCACACGGCCTCGACGGTGGCCCCGTCCAGGCCGACTTCGGCGAACACCAGCCCCGCCGCCTCGAGCAGGCGCGCGCGTGTGTTCTCACGGCTTCTGGTCGCACTGCCGGTCATTCGCACCTCCTGCGGGCCTCTGCGCCCGCGATTCACATCCCGCGCACAGACTAGCCCCGCCTCGTCGTCTTACGATACAAGCACGTATCGAATACACGAGTGTATCGAACTCACCCTGACCTTCTCCGGAGGAACCCCGTGTCGACACTCCTCTCCTCACTCGGACGCTGGTCGTTCCGGCACCCCTGGCGCGTGCTCGTGGCCTGGCTGCTGGTGCTCGGCATCGCCGGCGGAGCCGCGCTCGCCCTCGGCAAGGGCACGGACAACAGCTTCACGATCCCCGGCACGGAATCGCAGGCGGGCCTGGAGCAGCTCGAGCGCACCTTCCCGCAGGTGAGCGGCACGAGCGCGCAGTTCATCGTCGTCGCGGCCGCGGGCGACAGCGTCACAGACGCCGCGTACAAGAAGCCGATCGAGCGGACCGTGACCGACCTCGGGAAGATCGACGGCGTGCTCGCCGCCACGAGCCCCTGGGACGAGCATGTCACCGGCATGGTCTCCGACGATCATTCGGCGGCGATCGTGCGCCTGCAGTTCGCCGGTCAGGCCTCCTCTGTGACCACCGCCACCAAGGACACGCTGCGCACCGCGGTGAGCGACCTCCAGAAGGAGCTGCCGCAGGGCTCCCGCGCAGTCATCGGCGGCGACCTCTTCTCGATGTCGATCCCGGCGATCTCGATCACCGAGGGCATCGGCCTCGTGATCGCGCTGCTCGTGCTGATCGTGACGTTCCGCTCGTTCGTCGTGGCGGGCATGCCGCTGCTCACGGCTGTGCTCGGCGTGGGGGTGTCGATGGCCGCGATCTTCGCCGCCACCGCGTTCGTGTCGGTCTCCTCGACCACGCCCCTGCTCGCCCTGATGCTCGGACTCGCGGTCGGCATCGACTATGCCCTGTTCATCGTCGCGCGACATCAGGATCAGGTGCGCGCCGGCGTCGAACCGGAGGAGTCCGCCGCTCGCGCCACCGGCACGGCCGGATCCGCGGTGGTCTTCGCCGGCATCACGGTGCTGATCGCGCTCATCGGGCTCGGCTTCGCCGGGATCCCGTTCCTCACCACGATGGGGATCGCTGCGGCGGTCGCCGTCATGATCGCGGTGCTCATCGCCGTGACGCTGACCCCGGCCATCCTCGGCTTCCTCAAGGGCCGCGTCGCCGGACGCCCCGCGAAGCCGCGCCGTCCGCGGAAGGGCGCGTCCGAAGCGACCCCGCGTCGCCGGTTCTCCCAGCGCTGGGTGGGCGGCGTCACCCGGCACCCCGTCCTGGTCGCCCTCGCGATCGTCCTCGGTCTCGGCGTCGTCGCCGTCCCCGCCGCGAACCTCGCGCTCGCGCTGCCGAACTCCGGTGTGCAACCGCAGGGATCCGAGGCCCGGGAGAACTACGACCTCACCGCCGAGCACTTCGGCCCCGGATTCAACGGCCCGCTCATCCTCACCGGCACGATCGTCACATCCACGGATCCGGTCGGCCTGATGAACGATCTGGGCGACGCCGTCGCGAAGCTCCCCGGCGTCGCCGAGATCGCGCTCGCCACCCCGAACCAGACCGCCGACACCGGCATCGTGCAGGTGATCCCGACGACCGCGCCCGACGCTCCGGCCACCGCCGACCTCGTGCGCGAACTGCGTTCGCACCACGACGAGTGGCTGAAGACCTTCGGGATCGACGTGAAGGTCACCGGGTTCACGGCCGTCGCGATCGACATCTCCGACCAGCTCGGCGCCGCGCTGCTGCCGTTCGGGATCTTCGTGATCGGCCTCTCGCTCGTGCTGCTGACGATCGTGTTCCGCTCGATCTGGGTGCCCGTCACGGCGGCTCTCGGCTACCTGCTCTCGATCGTGGCCGCGTTCGGCGTGGTCTCCGCGGTCTTCGAGTGGGGCTGGTTCGCCGACGCCCTGCACGTCGCCCGGGTGGGGCCGATCATCAGCTTCATGCCGATCATCCTGATGGGCGTGCTGTTCGGTCTCGCGATGGACTACCAGGTCTTCCTGGTCTCGCGCATGCGCGAGGACTACGTGCACGACGCGGGTTCCCGCAGTCCCGACCGGGCCGAGCTGCGGGCCGCCGCGCTCCGCGCCGTGCGCGGGGGCTTCGCCGGATCGGCCAAGGTCGTCACCGCGGCAGGTCTCATCATGTTCGCCGTGTTCGTGGCGTTCGTGCCCGAGGGCGACTCCTCGCTCAAGCCGATCGCGCTGGGGCTCGCCGCCGGCATCGCGATCGACGCGTTCCTGGTACGGATGACCCTGATCCCCGCGCTCATGGCGATCCTCGGCGAGCGCGCCTGGGAGATCCCGGCGTGGCTGGAGCGGATCCTGCCGAGCGTCGACATCGAGGGCGAGGCGGTCGAGCGCGAGCGGAATCTCGCGGACTGGCCGGGCGACGGCTCCGTGCTCGCCGCGGACGGCCTGACCGTCCCGGGCGCCGTCGACGGTCTCGACGTGCGGATGCCCGCCGGATCCGCGCTCGTGCTCACCGGACGCGATGACGCCATGCGCCGCGCCGTCGCGCTCGCGCTCGCCGCACGCGTTCCGGCCGAGGGCCGCCTGCGCGTGGCGGGGCACCTGCTGCCCGGGCGCGCCGCCTGGGTGCGGGCGCACGTCGGCTGCGTGATCGTGGACGACTCCGGATCCGCGGATCCGCTGCGCGAACTGCGCGACGCCCTGCGCGGGCGCACCACGCTCGTCGTGATCGACGGCGCCGACCGCCTCACCCTGGCCCAGAGCGAGCAGGCCGTCGCCATGCTGCAGGGCGCCGCACGATGCGGCACGCTGGCCGTGGTGGCCACCGCCGCCGACCAGTCCGCCGCGACGCGCCTGCTGACCGAGGCCGGCTGGCCCGATGTCGCGCATCGCTCGCTGGAGCGGGACCGCCGCGTGCCGATCCCCGACCCTGGTGAGGACCGGGATCCGCTCGAGGGCCCCGACGCCTCCGACTCTGCCGCACCCACCGCCGACCTCGATGAGGTGACCGCATGACCAACCGTCTGTCCGCACTGATCGAGCGCGCCCGTTCGCACAAGCCGATCACGGCCCTCACCCTGATCGGGGTGCTCCTGCTGCCCGCCGTCCTCGGCGGTGTGCTGGTCGCCGCGCTGCAGGATCCCACGCAGCGGCTGGACACCATGACCGCGGCGATCGTGAATGACGACAAGCCGGTGACGGTCAACGGGCAGCTCGCGCCGCTCGGACGCCAGCTCTCCGCCGGCCTCGTCGACGGCACCGGAAAGAAGGACGAGAACCTCACCTGGGTCATCTCGAACGAGAAGGACGCCAAGAAGGGCCTCGCGGACGGCGTCTATCAGGCCGTCGTGCGGATCCCCGAGGGCTTCTCGGCCGCCGCGGTCTCGGGCGGCAGCGCTGTGCAGGACCCGGCGAAGACGGCGGAGAAGGCGACGATCTCGGTGACCACCGCCCCGCAGGCGCGCGCCGCGGACGGACTCATCGCGAACCAGATCGCGGCGACCGCGGCCTCCACCATGGGCAGCCAGATCTCCAAGAGCACCCTCGAGAACGTGCTTCTCGGCTTCAGCAGCCTGGGCGACAAGCTCGGCGAGGTCGCCACCGGCGCGGACCAGCTCGCCACCGGTGCGAAGTCCGCAGCCGCCGGAGCCGCCGCCCTCCCGGACGGGGCGACCAAGCTCGCCGACGGCGCGGGGCAGCTCGCCGACGGCGCGACCCGGCTCTCCACCGGCCTCGACGCGATCGCGTCGGGGATCACCTCGGCGCAGACCGGCGCGAACCAGGCCGGGGCGGGGCTCGCCCAGGGGGCGGACGCGCTGCAGGCGCAGGGGATCGTTCCGCAGAAGCTCTTCGACGGCGTGAACGGCACGAAGCAGGCGACGGCCGGGGTGAGTCAAGGTGTCAGCGGTCTGGTGACCGGCCTCGCCGCACTGAGCAAGAGCTGCGACACGGCGGCGCAACCCGAGTTCTGCGCAACGCTCACCGGGACGGTGCAGGGCGCCCAGAAGCAGCTCGTGCCGGGAGCGGCGCAGGCGGCCGATGCTGCGTCCCAGACCGCGGCAGGGCTGTCGCAGTTCAACACCGAGGCCAGCTCCACCCTCGCCGGCCAGCTCCGCACCGCCGCCGACGGCATCAACCAGCTCTCCGCCGGTCTCGGCCAGCTCGCCGACGGCACGTCGCAGAGCGCGACCGGAGCGGGCAACCTCGCCACCGGCGCCGCCGGACTGCAGTCCGGCGCGACCCAGCTCGCCGACGGCGCCACCCAGCTCAGCACCGGCGTCGGATCGCTCGCGACCGGCACCACCAGCCTGGCATCGGGGCTGCACCAGGCGGCCGACTCGCTGCCCCAGCGCACCGACGGACAGGCGTCGTCCCTCGCGGAGGTCGTGGCGAACCCGGTGACCGCCGACACCTCGAGCGGGATGTTCGGCCCGACGGCGATCCCGCTGCTCGCCGCGGTCGTGCTCTGGTTCGGCGGACTCGCCTCGTTCCTGGTGATGCGCGCGTTCACCGCGCGGGCGCTGACCTCGCGCCGCGCTTCGGCCTCGCTCGCCCTGCGCGCGTTCGCCCCGGCCGCGGCGATCGGCGCCGCACAGGGGCTGCTGGTGGCGATCGTCGTCGAGATCGTCGCGAAGTACGATCCGTCGCGGTGGTGGGGCTTCGCGGGCGTCGCCGTGCTCGCTGGCGTCGCGTTCGCCGCCGTGAACCAGGCTCTGGTGGCCGTGCTCGGCGGCATCGGCCGCTGGATCGCCGCGGTCGTCGGCGTGGCCGCGCTCGGTGCAGGAATCATCTCGACGCTGCCGGGATGGCTCGCGACGATCGCCGGGCTCCTGCCCACCTCCCCCGCGGCGACCGCCCTGCTGGGCGGCGACGGGGTCGGATCCGCCATCGCCGCGCTGGTCGTCTGGGCACTGCTCGCCCTGCTCGCGACCACCCTGGCCGTGACCGTACGTCGCACGACCTCGGCCCGGGCGGTGCTCGCGCCGGCCGCCTGAGCGCAGAACCGACAGGCGCGGCCCCACCTCCCCCGGGGCCGCGCCTGTCTTCGCTCCGCGACGGGGCGGGAGGGCGCGCGTCCGGGATCAGGGCGTCGCGGTGCGGATCCTGACCTCGCGCTCCATGCGCTTCTCGTGGCGCTGGCGCCCCTTGATGGCCTCGGCCTCGCGACTCTTCGGCGGGGCGTTCGTGACGAGCTGATCGAGCATCCGCCGGGTCGCCTGCGCGATCTCGTCGATCGCCTGCTCGAAAGCGGGGGTGTTGGCGCGCGACGGGTGCGTGGATCCGCTCACCTTGCGGACGAACTGGAGCGCGGCCTCGCGCACCTCGTCATCGCTCGTCGGCGGCTCGAAATTGTGGAGGCAGCGGATGTTCCGGCACATGCCGCGACGATAACCCGGATCCGCGCGTTCTGCGATACCTGCGGATCACGCGAAAAACCAGATCCTGCATGAGACACCACGTGTGAAGTGATGTCCCGTGCAGGATCTGGTTTCTCGTCGGGTCAGGTCGAGCAGCTCAGCTCAAGCCCGAGTAGACGTGCAGTCCCTTGAAGAACAGGTTCACGATGGTGAAGTTGAACAGCACCGCGGCGAAGCCCACGATCGACAGCCAGGCCGAGCGGGATCCGCGCCAGCCGCGGGTCGCACGGGCGTGGATGTAGCCGGCGTAGAGCACCCAGATGATGAACGTCCAGGTCTCCTTGGTGTCGAAGCCCCAATAGCGGCCCCAGGCATCGTTGGCCCAGATGGAACCGGCGATGAGGGTGAACGTCCAGAAGATGAAGCCGACGGTCGCGAACCGGTACGCGAGACCCTCCAGGCGCTCCGACGACGGCAGCGTGGCGAGGAAGCGCGGACCGGTCTTGGGCGCCTCGGCGAGCACCTTCGCCTCGCGGCGCGCCTGCATGAGCTGGAACACGCTGAGCGCGAAGGCGAGCGCGAAGAACGCTGTGCCCAGCGACGCCACGAACACGTGGATCACCAGCCACACGCTCTTGAGCGGGTCGGCCAGCGGCACGACCTCGACGTAGAAGCCGGTGGCGGCGCCGCCGAGCAGCACCACGACCAGTCCCACGATGAAGGTGCCCAGGTACTTCAGGTCGAACCAGATGTTCACCGCGATGTACACCGCGATGATCAGCAGTGTTCCCGTCATCGAGAACTCGTACATGTTCGACCACGGCACCCGGCCGGCGGCGATGCCGCGCAGCACCTCGCCTGCGAGGTGGAACAGGAAGCCGAGCACGGTCAGCGACGTGCCGATCCGCGCCATGACGAACCGTTTCGGGGCTCCCGCACCCGCCGCTGCGCCCGTCTCCGCCTTCGAGCCGGCGCCCGCGACGCGACCGGACGACGCCGCGGATCCGCCCACGGCCGCGCCGACGAGCTCGCGCTCCGGCACGACGACCTTCGCATCGACGGCGACCTGGGAGCGCTTGGCGAGGTCGAACGCGTATGCGATGAAGGCCGCCGCGTAGATCGCGACCGCGGTCCAGATCATCAGGATCGACAGGGAGTCGAAATTCATGCTGTCAGCCTACTTCCGCTATCGGTCGCCGCGCTTGTCGGTGCGTCCGCTGTCATCGGGCTCTGAGATGTCGGGGGTGGCGGCCTCGGGATCCGCCTCGGCATCCGGCCCCGTCTCGGTATCCGAGCCCGTCTCGGGTGCCCGATCCGGCTCCGCGATCGCCGCGGTCGCGCCGTCCGCGTCGAGCAGGCGCGCATGCCCGTCGCGCAGGTCCTCCACGGCCGCGGCGAGGGTCGGATCCTCGCCTCGGGCGAGCCCCGCGTACTCCAGGTGCACGGCTCCGTCGACGACAGTCGCCTTGACCCACATGCGCCGGCGCGGCACGAACAGCGCGAGCACGAGACCGAGAAGGGCGAGCGCGGCGAACACCAGCACCCACTGCTCGGAGGGGTCGTGGTGGATCTGCAGCGAGACGTAGCGCTTGACGGACTGCGTGTAGTCCTTCGCACCCTTCGGCGCCTCGTTGTCGAACGTGATGGTGCCCATGCCGTTCGGCAGCGCGGTGGTCTCGCCCGGGGCCAGCTCGATCGACTTCGTGCCGGTCTTGCCGCCGGTCAGCTGCTTCATCGACCCGGTGTCGAGCACGTACACCGAGCGCGGGGTGCCGTCATCGATGCCGAGGTCGCCGGCGAACACGTTCAGCGTGAGGGTGGGGTTGATCAGGTCCGGGTACACCGAGGTGAGCGCCCCCGTGGTCAGCTTCGCCGAGGTCGGGTAGAAGAACCCCTGCAGCCCGAGCTGCTCGGGCAGACCGTCGGCGACCTTGACGATCCCGATCGACATCATCGTGCTGTTGTTCTGCGGCAGGAACGGCACCGAGTCGTGGAAGACGACGTCGCCCTTGGCGTTCTTCACCGTGATGGTCGGCGCGTAGCCGTTGCCGAGCAGGTAGACGCGGTCGCCCGCGATACCGAGCGGATGGTTCACCCGCACCTCGTCCTTGTGCTCCTTCTGCCCCGGCTCGGAGACCGTCACGTTCGCGGAGAAGTCACCGGCCATGCCCGAGGACGGGCTGCCCTGCTCGAACGGCTGATAGGTGACGTCGAAGGAGTCCAGCGTCATCCGATACGGCGCGAGGGCGTCGTCGGAGACGAAGCGGCCCCGGTTCATCGACGAGTAGTCGAGCAGCGTGTTCACGAAGCTCGTGCCCTGCACGACCACGCGCTGTCCGGTGTAGGCGAAGCTGCCGCCCACGCCGACCGATACGAGCACCCCGAGCAGGGCGAGGTGGAACAGCAGGTTGCCGGTCTCGCGGGCGTAACCGCGCTCGGCCGAGACCGAGAAGCCGCGCTTGTCGTCATAGCGCTCGACACGGTAGCGCAGGGCGCGCAGCTGCTTCTCCGCGATGGCGATGCTGTGCTCCGCGGCGGCCTTCGCATCGGATCCGGCGACCGTGCGCACCGCCTCGCGATGGTCGTCGAGGCGGCCCAGGCGCACCGGGGTGCGCGGCGGGCGCGACCGCAGCGCCTTGAGGTGGTGCTTGATCCGCGGGATCACGCAGCCGACCAGCGACAGGAACAGCAGCAGGTAGATCGCGGAGAACCACGCCGACAGGTAGACGTCGAACAGCTGCATCCCGTCGAGGATCGGGAACAGATCCGGGTGGTCCGCCTTCCACTGCGTGACGCCGTTCGGATCCGCCATGCGCTGCGGGAAGATCGACCCCGGGATCGCGGCGATCGCGAGGATGAGCAGCAGCACGAGCGCCGTGCGCATGCTGGTCAGCTGCCGCCAGCCCCAGCGCAGCCAGCCGACGACGTTCAGCTTCGGGGAGTCGACGCCGTCGCCGCGGCTGTCGCCGTCGATGTGGTCGCTGGGGCGCAGCGGATCCGTCGACCGGTCGGCGCCGGGCGCCTTCTCGGAGCCGCCCTTGCCCGCTTTCGGCTCGGGGGCCTGCTGAACGGTCGCGGATGCGTCGGGCCCGTCGGGCCCGTCGGGAGCCTCCGAGACCGAGGTGTCAGAGCGGGAGTTCGACACTGCCGACCACCGCCCCGATGCTCGACATGATCGCCTTCCAGACGCCGGTCACCATGAGCAGTCCCAGCACGATGAGCAGTGCACCTCCGACGATGTTGACCGCGCGCACGTGGCTGCGCAGGAAGGTCAGCGAGCGCGTCGCCCAGCCGAAGCCGAGCGCGACGAGCAGGAACGGGATCCCGAGCCCCAGCGAGTAGGCGACGCCGAGCCAGACCGCGCGGCTCACATCTCCCACGTTCACCGACAGCGCGACGATCGCCGAGAGCGTCGGGCTCAGGCACGGGCTCCAGCCGATGCCCAGCGCGATGCCGAGCAGCGGGGCTCCGATGAGACCGGCGCGGCCCGAGACGTTCATCCGCACGGTGCGCTGGGCGAAGCCGAAGACGCCGATGAAGACGAGGCCCATGAGGATGATGACCGCGCCGAGGATCCGGGTGATCAGGTCGCCCCAGCGCAGCAGGAACACCCCCGCCGTGCCGCCGACGACCGCCATCAGGATGAAGACGATCGTGAAGCCGAGGATGAACAGCAGCACCCCGAGCACCATCTGGCGGCGCGTGGGGGTCTTGGTCGTGCCGTCCTGCGAGGGGGCGGATCCGCCCACCGCGCCGCCGACGAAGCCGAGGTAGCCGGGCACGAGCGGCAGCACGCAGGGCGAGAGGAACGACAGCAGCCCCGCGAGCATGGCGACCGGAAGCGCCGCCCAGAGGGCGCCGGATCCGACGATCGCATCGACGTTCACGCCTTGATCCTCCGCGGGACGGGGAGCGCCGTGGCGGCGGACGTGCGGGCTGCGTTCACGCTCATGCCTTCTCGTCCAGTGCGTCCTGGACCAGGGTCTCCAGGATCGACGCGGATCCGATCGGGCCGATCACGCGCGCGGCGACCCGCCCCTTCTTGTCGAGGACGAGCGTGGTCGGGGTCGCCTGGATCGAGGTGACCTCGGCGAAGGCGAGCTTCGCGTCGCCGGTGTTCACGTCGATGATGCTCGGGTAGGTGACGCCGTACTTGTCGTTGAACGCGGTCGCGGTGCCGGCCTGGTCGTAGGTGTTCACGCCCACGAAAGAGACGCCCTTGCCGTCGAACTTCCGCCAGACCGACTCGAGGTCCTTCGCCTCGACCCGGCAGGGACCGCACGCGGCGTACCAGAAGTTCACGACCGTCACATCGCCCGCGATCGAGGTGCTGGCGAAGGTCTTGCCGCTTTCCAGCGTGCCGCCGAAGGTCACCGGCTTGGCGCGGTCGGCGGGGGCGATCTCCTCCACGCGCATGCCGTCGGAGCCGATGTAGCCCTTGTTGTCACCGTTGCGGTACTGGGCGGCGACGGGGTCGCTCGAGCAGGCGGCGAGGCCGCCGGCGAGCACGACGCCGAGGACGGCGGCGGTGGTCCGGACGATGCGGGAGCGCGTGGCCCGTCGGCCTCCGAGACCGGTGCCGCCGCGGGAGCCGGCGGGCGCGGGCGGGCGCGACGTACTCAGGGGCATGCTCGGAATCTTACGAAAAGACTCTATGCACCGGGTGGGCGGGAGGTGTATGCGACCTCCGATGGGTGCCATCACACCGTGGGCGAGATGAACGCCCAGAGCAGCGCACCGGCGTAGACCAGGGTTCCGAGAGAGGTGAGCGCCAGCGCGATCACCAGCTCGGCGGGCGTGCGATAGGCCCACACGATCACCAGCGCCGGCAGGAACGCCAGCAGGGCGAGCAGTCCGACCCAGGCGACCGGGTAGAACAGTGCGAGCAGCACGAGGGCGGCGAACGGCAGGATCACGAACAGCGTGTAGAGGATCTGCGTGGCGCGCTTGCCGATCACGACCGTCAGGGTGCGCTTGCCGACCCGGCGGTCCTGGTCGATGTCGCGCAGGTTGTTGGCGAGCAGCACCGCGCAGGCGAACAGGCCGATCGCGACCGCGCCGATCCATGCCTCCTGCGGCAGCTTCAGCGACTGCACCCAGGTGGTGCCGAGCGTCGCGACCAGCCCGAAGAACACGAAGACGAAGACCTCGCCCAGCGCGTTGTATCCATAGGGCCGCTTGCCGCCGGTGTAGAACCACGCGGCGATGATGCAGACGGCGCCGACCGCGATCAGCCACCACTGCTGGGTGCGGATCACGATGCCGAGGCCGGCGATCGCCGCGAGCGCGAAGAACGCGAGCCCGGTGTACAGCACGCTCTTGGCGCTCACCCGGCCCGAGGCGGTGAGCCGCGCGGGGCCCACCCGGTGCGCGTCCGTGCCGCGCACCCCGTCGCTGTAGTCGTTGGTGAAGTTCACGCCGATCTGCAGGCACACGGCGACGGCGAGGCAGGCGAGCGCGATGACCCAGTGGAACTGCGGATCCCCCAGCCGTGCGGCTCCGGTGCCGACCAGCACCGGCGCGATCGCGAGCGGCAGCGTGCGCGGGCGCGCGGCGCCGATCCAGTCGCCCACGGTGACCGGCGGCAGTTGCTCGACCGGGCGCTTGGCGGGGTTGCCGGACCTGCCGTGGGTCGAGGTGCGCACGGGGGCCGGTGCGGTCTTCTTGGTCTTGCGGTTCGCCACCCCGGAATCCTATCGGCGGCGGTGTGGCGGCCGATCCGGTGCCGCGCCGTCAGCGCCGGCGGGCGTCAGCACCGGCGGGCGTCAGCGCCGGCGGGCGTCGGCGATCGCGGCGCGCAGGTCGTCCGCGAGGGTGCGCAGCTCTGCATCGTCGAGGGTGTGCGCGGTGAGCCGGATCTGCGGCGCCGCCTCGTCCGCCTCGAGCAGGAACCCGCCGCCCGTGCGCACCAGCCAGCCGCGGCGCATCATCGCCTCGGACACCGCGCGGCCGTCGACGCCGCACTCCACCCACACGTTCAGCCCGTCGTCCCCGCGCACGGTGATGGCGCGCTCGCGCAACAGGGCGCGCAGGGCGTCGCCGCGTTCGGCGTAGTGCGCGGCCGCGCGCTCGAGCGCGGCGGGGGTGTCCGGGTGGTCGAGCATGCCGACGGCGACCCGCTGCAGGATCCGGCTCACCCAGGTCTTGCCGGGCGAGAGCCGGGTGCGCAGCTGCGCGGCGGTGTCGGGATCCGAAGCCAGCAGGGCGAGCCGCAGATCGGGCCCCAGGAACTTCGACATCGACCGCACGAGCGCCCAGCGCGGGTGCCCCTCCGGGATCACCGAGTGGTACGGCCGCCGCGACAGCAGCGAGTAGTGGTCGTCCTCGATGATGAGCACGTGCGGCGCCTCGGCGAACACCGACCGCAGCTCCGCTGCGCGCTCGGCGCTGAGGCTGATCCCGGTCGGGTTGTGCGCGCGGGGGGTGCACACGACCGTGCGGGCGCCCGCCTCGATCGCCGCGCGCAGGCCCGCGACCGTGATGCCCTCCTCATCGAGGGGAATTCCGACGGGGCGGTACCCTCCGAGCCGGACCACGTTGATGCTGGAGAGGAAGCAGGGATCCTCGAGGCCGACCACGTCGCCGTGCGCGAGCGAGGCGACCAGCAGCCGCTCGAGGGCGTCGACCGCGCCCGAGGTCACCGACAGCTCGAACGCACGCGGCTGCGCCTCGGTCAGCCACGCGGTCGCCCAGGTGCGCAGTCCCTCGTCGATGAGCGCATCGCCGTAGAGCGCGGGCGTACGCAGATCGACCTCGGCGAGCACCGGCAGCGGGAGCAGGTCGGGGTCGGGGTTGCCGCTGCCGAGGTCGCGCAGCACGGTCTCGCGGGCGAAGCCCTCCTCCTCGGTGCGCACGGGCGCCGCGACCACGGTGCCGCCGCGGCCCCGGCTCTCCACGGCGCCGGCGCGGGCGAGCGTCCGGTAGGCCGATGCGACCGTGTTGCGGTTCACTCCGAGCCGGTCGGCGAGCCCCCGCACCGTGGGCAGCCCGTCCCCCGCAGCGAGTGCGCCGGAGGAGATCAGGGCGCGGATCGAGTCGGCGATCTCCTGCGCCGTGCTGCCCTGGATCGCCGTGTCCGTCACGCCTCCCACCCTATTGCGCCGCCGTCGGCCGGGTCCGTCGACCGGTTCCGTCGAACACTTCCATCAGCCGTTCCGTCGACCCGCCCGGTCGGGAACAGCCCACGGCTGCACCGTTTCACGCCCACGAGGCCGTCGGACGGTTCCCCCTCCTGTTCCGAGTTCCGAGGCGCCCCCACCAGGAGGCCCCAGAGCATGCGGTGGGCAAGACGACTCGAGTGGCGATGACCGAGACGACCCGAAT
>JAFDWK010000106.1:7075-8147 GCA_018268515.1 Actinomycetota bacterium | reverse complement strand
TCCGCCTGCAGATCCAGCTCGATCCTGGGGTGCCGGTCGGGCGGAGCGAGCAGGGCAGTCTTGGTGTGCCGGGTGGCGAGCGGGTCGTTCTGGGCGATGCGGTCGGCGATCGCGTGCGCCGCGGCGAGCAGATCGTCGCTCTCGTGCAGCGACGACAGCAGCCCCCAGCTGAGCGCCTCCGCCGCGCTCAGCTGGCGTCCGGTGAGCAGCAGCTCCGCGGCGCGCGCCTCCCCGACGATCTGCGGCAGCCGCCAGGTCGCCCCGGCCGCCGCGATGATGCCGAGCCCGGTCTCCGGGTTGCCGATGCGCGTGGCCGGCGTGCCGATGCGGATGTCCGCGGCGTAGGCGAGCTCGGCCCCGCCGCCGAGCGCGTAGCCGTCCACCGCGGCGATCACCGGCATGGGCAACGCCCGGATGCGCTGGAACGCCGTCGTGTTGATGCCCGCCCTCGCATCCTGCGCACGCCGTTCGCGCAGCTGAGCGATGTCGGCGCCGGAGGCGAAGACCCCGCCGGATCCGATCAGGATCAGGATCCGCGGATCCTCCTCGAGTTCCGCGCACAGGGCGTGCAGCTCGTCGATCATGGCCTGATCGATCGCGTTGCGAGTCTCCGGCCGGTCCAGGGTCGCGGTGATTCTGTCCTCCGTGCGTTCGATGCGCAACCGCCGGCCCGTCGATGCGTCGGCCATCACACCCGCTCCACGATCATCGCGGTGCCCTGCCCGACGCCGACGCACATGGTCGCGAGGCCGTAGCGGGCGCCCTCCCGCTCCATCCGGCCGATCAGGGTGATCAGGATCCGGCTGCCGCTCGAGCCGAGCGGGTGGCCGAGCGCGATGGCGCCGCCGTCGGCGTTCACGATCTCGGGGTCGAGCCCGAGCCGGCGCATCGAGGCCAGCGACTGCGTCGCGAAGGCCTCGTTCAGCTCGACCGCGCCGAGGTCGGCCACGGTGAGCCCCGCCTTCGCGAGCGCCTTCTCGGTCGCCGGCACCGGCCCGAGCCCCATGATCTCGGGGGCGAGCGCGGCCGAGGCCGACGCCACGATGCGCGCCCGCGGCGTCAGCCCGTGCCG
>JAFDWK010000106.1:6648-6977 GCA_018268515.1 Actinomycetota bacterium | reverse complement strand
ACGATCTCGGGGGCGAGGCGGCCGGCGTCGATCGCGGCGATGGCCCGCTCGTGGCTGCGCAGCGCGAAGGCGTCGGCGTCCTCGCGTGTGATGCCGTCGAGACGAGCGACCTCCTCGGCCGTCTCCGGCATCGAGAACGTGGCTTTGTCGCGTTCGGCCAGGTGCGGGTTGGTGAACCGCCAGCCGATCGAGGTGTCGAACGCCGCGCCCGGCTTCGCCCAGGCCCGCTCGGGCTTCGCCTGCACCCAGGGGGCGCGCGTCATCGACTCGACGCCGCCCGCGATCATCACATCCGCATCGCCCGCGCGGATCGCCTGTGCCGCGAGGGC
>JAFDWK010000106.1:0-6593 GCA_018268515.1 Actinomycetota bacterium | reverse complement strand
GCCACGTTGCGGTTGTCCTCCCCCGCCTGGTTCGCGGATCCGAGGATCACCTCGTCGACGGCGCCATCGGGAACCCCCGCGCGCTGCGCGGCCTCACGGATGACGAGCGCCGCCAGATCGTCGGACCGGACCGAGGCCAGGGTGCCTCCGTAGCGTCCGACCGGCGTGCGCGCACCGCCGATCAGGTAGGCCTCCGACATGCTCGTCCTCCCGGGTCGTCGTCGACGGGTACTGCGATCGGAACCCGGATCTTGTTTCCCGACCGATCGTTCAGTAAAAAGGATGACAGACGGATCCCACCCGGGCAAGTCCGCCCGCGGGGACCGATGGGAGAGAATGATCCGAATGAGCACCGGATCCACCAGCGCCACCGAGATCGCGGCCGTCGCCGACCCGGCCCCCCGGGCGCGCCGCGGGCGCCCCGGCTACGACCGGGCGCAGGTGCTCGAGATCGCCGTGCGCCTGTTCAACGAACAGGGCTACGACGCCACGAGCGTCTCGGCGCTGGCCGCGGAGCTCGGGCTCAGCAAGGCCGCGTTGTACCACCACTTCTCGTCGAAGGAGGAGATCCTCGAGATTGCGCTCGACGACGCGCTCGGCGGGCTGGAGGCGGTGCTCGAGAACGCGCTCGCCGCTCCGGGCACCGCCGCCGTGCGACTGGTCACCGTGATCGAGGGTGCGGTGCAGGTGCTCACCGGCCGCCTGCCGCAGGTGACCCTGCTGCTGCGCGTGCACGGCAACAGCGAGATCGAGCGGGCGGCCCTGGAACGCCGCCGCGTGTTCGACCAGCGCGTCGCGCACCTGGTGGCGCAGGCGCAGCACGAGGGCGCCCTGCGCCGCGACATCCGCCCCACCGTCACCACGAGGCTCATGTTCGGCATGATCAACTCGATCATCGAGTGGTACCGCCCCGCGCACACCTCGCTGACGCCGGAAGAACTCGCCGGCGACGTCACCCGGGTGATCTTCGACGGCCTGCGCGCGCGCTGACCGGATCCGCCGCGCCTGCTCCGGAGAAGCAGATCGCCCCGCACTCGGGTGAGTACGGGGCGATCCAGAAGGGGTATGCCGGTCAGGCAGCGACCGTGGCCTTCTCGTCGTCGCTGCTGAGCACCTTGTCGCCGCTGCTGAGCACGCGGAACAGGACCGCGGCGATCGCGGCGCCGACCAGCGGAGCCAGGACGTACAGCCACAGGTTGCCCCAGGCGAACTGGCCGCTGATCGAGAGACCCAGCGCGACGGCCGGGTTGAAGCCACCGCCCGAGATGCCGCCGACCGCGACGGCGCCCACGAACACGGTGCCGCCGATGGCCAGGCCGTAGAAGGAGTTGTTCTCGTTGTCCTTCGAGGTGGCGACGTTCAGCACGACCCAGACCAGGGCGAGCGTGAACAGCGCCTCGACCAGGAAGGCCGGGCCGACCTCGATCTTGGTGGGCTCGGCAGCCGCCGGCCACACGGCGAAGCTCGCGAGGGCGGCGAGCGCGCCGCCGACGAACTGCGCCACGATGTACGCGACGAAGTCCGTGACGCCGATGGCGCCGCGGATCAGCGCACCGAAGGACACGGCGGGGTTGAGGTGGGCACCGGAGATGTGACCCGCGGCGTAGACGAGAACCGTCAGCGCGAGGCCGATCGCCAGCGGTGTCAGCGGGCTCTTGCTGTTGATCGCGCCGATGATGCTGAACACGAAGAGGAACGTCGAGATCGCCTCGGCGAGCGCCTTTCCAGCAGTACCAGTCATTTTCGAATGCCTTTTCTGTCAGGTCGAGGGTGAGGGGCCGATGGCCCCCGCACGCCGGCCGGCGCACCCAGGTCTTTTGCGCCGCCCAGAATACCGGCTTCCTGTCAACTGGCTGGGAACCGGCGCAATAATCCGGCGGATCCGGGCCGAAAACCCTTGACCCGCGAGCCGGATCATTCTACGATTTCATTATTCGATAGATCAATTCCACTATTCGGAATAGCATGAGAGAAGAGGCGATGATGCCCCAGACCCCCGATACCCAGGACCACCGCCGGCCCGAGCACGTCGCCACCGCGCGCAGTCGTGCCGCGATCTACCCGCTCATCGACGTCGACCCGGACTTCCACATCCCAGCCCGCCGGGAGGGCGCGCTCACCAGACTGCTCGTGGCGCTGCGGATCCTGCCGCAGGCGTCCTGACGAGACGGCGTGAGCGACACGCGGTCGGGGCTGCGCGCTGTGCGCGCGGCCCCGACAGCGGGCGCGCCCCGAGCCGGATCGGATCCTTCCGCCGCATACGTGCGCTTCTGATCGGCGACGACGACCGCGAGCACTGCGTGCCGATCGGGCAGGAACCGGCGCACCGGCGCGGGACCCCCGCCCGGGCGCGCACCCCCGCATCTCCGGACCGTCGCGCGCCCTCGAGGCGACCTACCCCGCAGTCTCGTCGGATCGACGATGCGGGAGGCGATCGAGGAGCCAGAGCATCGCGCGCCAGTCCGCATCATCATCGTCACGGTGAACTTCCGGGGCGCGCAGTCGTTTGATCCGGAGTCCGTCCAGGACGAGACCCAGTATGCGCAGCACTTCGTCGGGATCCTCGAACTCACGCTCAACCTGGGGCCGCATGCGCTCGATCGTTCGCTCGTTGCGCTTGGTGAAGTAGTCGTGGGCCGGATGAGTCGGGTCCAGAGCCTCCGACTCGAGCGCATCGAAACGCCCTGTGTCGCTGGGGTGCCCGGCGTAGTAGTCACGCCCTCGCTCCATCAGCTCAGCCAGTGTGACGTCGTCTCGATCAGCCGGGAAGAACGCGGCGAAGTCGACTTCATCCCGATGGTCCAGGACGGCAGCGAGGAGTGTCGGCATGTCGGGGAAGTAGTGCATCAGGCCCGGCGCGGATAGACCGCAGCGGCGGGCGATCTCACGCAGGCTGAGCGTGCGATAACCCTCGCTCGCAATCGCAGCCTGCGTGGTCTCGATGATCTCCGCCCTTCGAGCCGCAGGTGTCAGTCGTCGTCCCACGGTTCCCCCTTGCGTTCCCGCCAGGATACACATACGCTAACCCGTATCTTACAGGTGTTAGATAGCTTCGATGAAAGGTCGTTCAGTGTCGAACCCATCCCCCGAGACCGTGGCGCCCCCGGCATCGACGTCATCGGCAAAGGCCCAGCTCTCACTGCAGGTGAGGCGGTTGTTCGCTTTCATCGTGCCGGTCAACCTCGCGATCTACATCGTCGTCGGCGCGGTCCCCGGCGTTCTCCTGCCGCTGCAGGTTCAAGGCCTCGATCCTGAGAACAAGGCGGCGAACCTTGCGATCATCACAGGAGTCGGCGCCCTGGCGGCGATGGTGGTCAGCCCGATCGCCGGGCTCATCTCAGATCGCACCCGAAGTCGCTTCGGGCGCCGCACCCCCTGGATCCTCGGCGGAGCGCTTGCGACGGGTCTCATGCTGTTCGGCATGGGCTTCGCCAACGGCATCGTGCAGTTGGTGGTGGCGTGGACGATCGTGCAGATCACCCTGAACCTCCTCATCAGCCCGTTGACGGCCCTGCTTCCCGATCGCGTGCCTTCGGCGGTGCGCGGCCTCTTCTCGACGCTCTCCGGGGTGGGCATGATGGTCGGCATCCTCGGCGGACAGGTGCTCGGCGCAAGCATGGCGTCGCACATCCAGGCTGCTTACCTGATCCTCCCGGGGGTGATGATCGCCGTCGTTGCGCTGTTCGTCATCTTCTGTCGCGACACGCCGTCGAAGGACCGGGTGAACGAGCCTTTCTCGCTTCGGGTGTTCCTCAAGACCTTCTGGGTGAGTCCGCGCCGATACCCCGACTTCTTCTGGGGGTTCACCGCCCGGATCACGCTGTTCACCGGGTATTTCGTCGTGACCGGCTATAACCTCTACATCCTGCAGGACTACATCGGCCTCGGGACGGGGGCGATCGCCGCGGTCCCTCTCCTCGGGGCGATCAACCTCGGCGCCGTGATCGTCTCGATGGCCTTCGCCGGCCCGTTGTCCGACAAGCTGGGGCGTCGAAAGCCGATCGTCATCGGCGCCTCTCTCCTGATGGGTGCGGCGATGCTCGCTCCGCTGCTCATGCCGACACTCACCGGCATGATGATCTTCACCGCGGTCTGCAGTCTTGGATTCGGAGCATACATGGCTGTCGATGCTGCGCTGATGAGTCAGGTGCTGCCCTCTGAGAACACCTTCGCAAAGGATCTTGGCGTGCTGAACATTGCGGCGACGCTGCCGCAGACGATCGGCCCGTTCCTGGCGGGTGCCATCGTGGTCGTCTTCGGCTACACGGCTCTGTTCCCTGTCGGGGTCGCGCTCGCGATCGTCGGTGCTCTGAGCATCATCCCGATCAGATCCGTTCGATAGGAGTTTCCAGAAAGATGGTCCCCCTCATTCCCGCCCCTGCGCGCCACGTTCCGGATCACGGGTCCCTCGACATCGGGGACGGCACGCCCGTTGTCGCTTCTGCAGAACTCGCCGCGGTCGCAGGCCTGTTCATCGAGGACGTGCGATTGGACGCGTCCATCGCCTTCGACTTGTCCTCGAACGTGCCATCGGATGAGGCGCCGGCGATCACGATCATGCTCGCGACCGACGACCTCGACACGGTGCCGTCCGCGGGAGGGATCCGCGCCGACGGCGAGACGGACGCAGACGAACGTCACGGCATCCGGATCGACAACGACGGCATCCGCGTGTGGGCTGCCACCCCCGAGGGAGTTCACCGCGGCCTGACGTCACTGCGCCAGCTCATCAGCGCGGAGGCCGAGGCAGGCAGCGCGACCCTCACAGCGGCAACCATCATCGACGGCCCCCGTTTCGCGTGGCGCGGACTGTCATTCGACGTTGCGCGGACATTCCACGGCCCGGAGACCGTCCGCCGGGTGATCGACATGTGCTCCCGGCACAAGCTCAACGTGCTGCACCTGCACCTGACCGATGACCAAGGATGGCGCGTCGAGGTGCCGAGCAGGCCGGAGCTGACCACGATCGGCGCTGCGGGCGCGCTGGGGGACCGTCCGGGCGGCTACTTCACGATCAGCGAGATGCAGGGGCTCGCGGAATATGCAGCGGCTCGCTTCGTCACCCTCGTGCCCGAGATCGACATGCCGGGGCACACGGGTGCGATCTTCCGTGCCTACCCGGAGTTGGCACCGATAGACGCGACATCCGGTGATGCCGCGACCGGTTTCGCGATCGGCACGCTCGACCCTGAACGTCCAGGGACGTGGACGTTCGTCGAGGACGTCCTGGATGCCGTCATCGCACAGTTCCCGCACAGCGCGTATGTGCACGTCGGCGGTGATGAAGCATTCGGCATGAAGGATGACGCACATGCGGCGTTCGTCGAACAGGTCACCGCGCTCGTCCATGCTCGCGGGCGGCTCGCCATCGGCTGGCAGGAGATCGCCCGCGCCTCGCTGCGTAAGGGCGATGTCGTACAGTACTGGATCGACACCCGCGAGAACGAAGTCATGATGAACAACGAGGCTCTGCAGGCGATGGTTCCTCCGGAGTTCCTGCCGATCATCGCCGAGTCGCTCACCAAGGCGGAGCACGACATCCCCCGCGCGCTGGGCACGGGCGCGAAGCTTCTCATCTCGCCGACAAGTCGCCTGTACTTCGACCGGCCCCACGCCGAAGCCTCAGCCGATCCGGCCCAGGAGGAGATGCGGACCCGTGTCGGTCTCCCCGTCTACCCGCCCATGTCGCTGCGTGACGTCGTGGAGTGGGACCCCGCCGACGACACCCCCGGCGTGACATCGGACGACCAGATCGCAGGCGTGGAAGCGGCCATCTGGTGCGAGACGATCGCAACGCAGGACGAGCTCGAGTTCATGCTCTTGCCACGCCTCAGCGGACTGGCGGAGAAGGCCTGGGCGTCGCCGGGGATCACTGCCTGGGACGGCTACGCGGCGCGGCTGGCAGCACAGACATCGGCTTGGGACGCCCGGGGATGGACGTGGTTTGCTGCGGCAGATGTCCGCTGGCGTGCCGCACCCGCTGCGGCTACGGCTACGGCTACGGGAGAAGGGATCACGGTATGAGCACGACCGGAGACGCCCCTCGATCGCCACGAGTTCACCAAACACGTCCTCGACTCCACGGAAATCGGCGTGTATCAACGTGATACTTGGTAGCAGGAACGGGGCTTGAAGCAGCGACCTCATGGTGTCGAGGTCTGTGCGTCCGCGAGCAGCGCCACCGGCGGCCGGCTATGGCTTCGCGACAATCCAGCACGTGGGGCTCGAATCTGCCACCGGGCCTTCCGCAGCGGTCATCCCGTCGCAGCCGTTGACGCCGACGCCACCACCCGAACGCGTGCTGGATCAGTGAAGCCGGTCGAGCCGGGATCCTTCCACTCCCCCCGGCGAGCATCAGGCGTTCCGCAAGCGCGACACCGGATGCCTCGCCACTGCGGCGTGCCAGTGGTTCGAGGGCTATTGCCCGCCGCGCTGAAAGAGTAGCTCGGCGGGTCCGTGACCGGCCAGTGCGCTGTGTTCACGCAGCCTCAACCGACACAACCTCCGCCGCTGCTCTCGCTCCGCGCCCGCCAGGAATGACAAAACCCCCGGAAAACCGGGGGTCTCATTCTGTAGCAGGAGCGGGGCTTGAA
>JAFDWK010000105.1:5934-7075 GCA_018268515.1 Actinomycetota bacterium | reverse complement strand
GTCGATGGTGCCCGACTTCAGGGCGACGATGGCACGCTTGGTGTCCTTGCGCTTGCCCGTGCCGAAGCGGGTGCGGCGGGCCTTGCCGACGCGGTTGATCGTGTTGACGCTCGCGACCTTGACGTCGAAGATCTTCTCGATGGCGAGCTTGATCTCGGTCTTGGAGGCGCGGGGGTCCACCAGGAAGGTGTACTTGCCCTCGTCGATCAGGCCGTAGCTCTTCTCGGAGACGACCGGCTTCAGGATGATGTCGCGCGGGTCCTTGTTGGCAGCCGCGGCGAGGATGTTGTCGCTCATGCGGAGACCTCCTCGGTTGCGCCGGACTTCAGCGCGACGAACGCGTCGAAGGCCGCCTTGGTGAAGACGATGTCGTCGGAGTTGACCACGTCGTAGGCGTTGAGCTGGTCGGCGTACAGCACGTGCACGGCGGCCAGGTTGCGGACGCTCAGGGCGGTGAGGTCGTCCTCGCGGTCGATGACCACGAGGAGGTTCTTGCCCGGGAGCGACTTCAGGTAGGCGGCGGCCGTCTTGGTGGACGGCTTGCCCTCGATGCCGAAGGACTCGACGACGTGCAGGCGCTCACCGCGGAAGCGGTCGCTCAGCGCACCCACGAGGGCGGCGGCGATCATCTTCTTGGGGGTGCGCTGCGAGTAGTCGCGCGGCTTCGGGCCGTGGACGATGCCACCGCCGGTCATGTGCGGCGCGCGGATGGAGCCCTGACGGGCGTTACCCGTGCCCTTCTGCTTGAAGGGCTTGCGACCGGCACCGGAGACCTCACCACGACGCTTGGTCGAGTGGGTGCCCTGGCGTGCCGCGGCGAGCTGCGCGACGACGACCTGGTGGATCAGCGGAACGTTGGTCTTGGCGTCGAAGATCGCGGCGGGGGCGTCGACCGTACCGGTCTTCTTGCCGCCGGCGAACACGTCGAGCGTCAGAGTGGTGTCAGCCATGGGACTCAGGCACCCTTCACTGCGTTGCGGACGTAGACGATGCGGCCGCGCGCGCCGGGGACGGCGCCCTTGACGAGCAGCAGACCCTTCTCGGCGTCGACGGCGTGCACCGTGAGGTTGAGGACGGTCACGCGCTCGCCACCCATACGACCGGCCATGCGCATGCCCTTGAAGACACGGCTCGGGGTCGA
>JAFDWK010000105.1:0-5785 GCA_018268515.1 Actinomycetota bacterium | reverse complement strand
GTAGTCGCCGGCGTCCGCGGTGCGGATCTCGGTGACGTGGCGGCGCGGGGTGACCCCGGCGGCCTCGAAGTGCTTGGCGAGGGGCTGCGTGACCTTGCGCGGGTCGATCTGACCGGCCGCGATCTGCACGGCGTTGTAGCCATCCTTTTCGGGGGTGCGGATCTGGGTGACCACGTTCGGGGCCAGCTCGATCACGGTGACCGGGATCAGCTTGCCGTTCTCGTTCCAGACCTGGGTCATGCCGAGCTTGGTGCCGAGCAGGCCCTTGGAAATCTTTGCGTTGATGTCGACCATCGTGATCCCCTTACAGCTTGATCTCGATGTTGACGTCAGCAGGAAGGTCGAGACGCATGAGCGAGTCCACGGCCTTCGGCGTCGGGTCGACGATGTCGATCAGACGCTTGTGGGTGCGCATCTCGAAGTGCTCGCGGCTGTCCTTGTACTTATGGGGCGACCGGATGACGCACACGACGTTCTTCTCGGTCGGAAGCGGCACCGGGCCGACGACGGTCGCGCCCGCACGGGTCACGGTGTCGACGATCTTGCGGGCCGACGTGTCGATGACCTCGTGGTCATACGACTTCAGGCGAATGCGGATCTTCTGTCCCGCCATTGTCTGCTCTCTCTCATTAAGCGTCGTACCTGCCCGGACCGGGTGATCCGGGGGCATTGGACGCGCGACGGCGCGTTCTGCGCCTTCGCACTCCTCCTCCTGGCCGTGTCGCGGATCCGGGGATCCGCGCCGGAATCGGATCCTGAGATCCGGTCCCTGAGCCTGTCGAAGGGGCGCACCACTGTTCTGCTGTCAGCCCGGGGCCTGACGACCCGCGGAAGCCGACCCCCGCACATGACGGGGCCTCGGTGAGGAGGTGTCGGTTGTCTGTTCTGCTGCCCGCGGCCCAGATCCCTGCGTCCGCTTCCCGTGGATCTCTCCGTGGAAGGGCGCCGTCTGTGCACTGCCCTGGCAGTGATCCGGCGCGCGTCGGGACGCGCTCCGGAATGTGGAACCTCCATAGTCTACGTGCAGCCCGGGCGTGTCGCAAACTCGGGCGTGTCGCATCGGCGTGTCCTGCCGTGCGGCCCCCGGGTGTGCGTCCGGGGGTCCGTGCGTGGACGCTCCGTGTGTCGGTGCGCGGACACTCCGTGTGACACTCCGTACCGCCTTCGAGCAGAGTGCACCTCCTGCTGCGCCCGCCCGTCCCGACGCGCTCCCCTGACGCCGGGCGCCCGTCCCGACGCGCTCCCCTGACGCCGGGCGCCCGTCCGGACGCGCTCCCCTGACGCCGGGCGCCCGTCCGGACGCTGCCGGGCGGTGTGCTCCGCTGATGCCCTCCCAGGTGCTGCGCGCGCCCCCGGCGCGCCCCCAGGCTGGACTCGGCGTGGAGCCCGCCTTTGCGCGTAGAAGCCGCCGTCCCGCACCCTTCTTCCTCTCCGCTCGCTGGTCGCATTTTGCGACGTCCGACATCAGGAGGCCGCAATATGCGACCAGCGAGCGAAGGAAGATCCGGATCTGGGCTCACCCCGCCCCATCTGCTCGCTGGTCGCAGAATGCGCTGAACGACGCGACGAGACCGCAATTCGCGACCAGCGAGCAGGACGGCAGTGCAGGCGTGCACCGGTAGCACCTGGCGGACAGCTGGCGTATGCGAGCACTCAGCGGGGCGGCGGGGCGTGCGCGCTCGTTGGTCCTCCACAGCGGGGCATACCGAGGACAAATCCACGGCTTGCGCGATCGCTGCGCCAAGGCGCAGGGGCGCGCAGCATCCTTGACCGCATGCGACAACTGGATCCCCTCCCTGCCCACCTTGGTGACTCCTTCACCCGCGCTCAGGGTCTCGCCGCTGGCCTCACCCCGTCGCGGCTGCGGAGTACGGATCTGCACATCCCTTTCCATGGCGTACGCATGACGACCGCAAGCATGCTCGACCTGGGCCGCGACCCGGATCCGGATCCGTTCGCGGATCCGCTGGCCGACGCTGTGCGGCTCCTGTCCGATGCGTATGCACTCGTGCTGCCGGAGGGCGCGCACCTCAGCCATTCCACGGCTGCCGTCCGCCACGGCATCCCCCTGCCGGCGCGCGCCTTCCGGTTCGCCGGGAGCCCGCGGCTGCCCGCCTCGGAGCGGGTTCAGGTAGAAGCCGCGATGCCGGCTCCCGGGCGTGCACCGCGCGGACCGCGGGTCCGTGGACACCAGAGCATCGCCAGACTCGAGCCGGTACAGCACGTCGACGGTGTCGCGATCGCCACGCCGGCTGCCACGTGGGCATCGCTCGCCGAACGCCTGCCCATCGACGAACTCGTCGCCGTCGGAGATGCGATCGTGCGGATCCCGCGCATTCCCGGCCCATTCGGACGAGTGACCGCGGCACCGTTGGCGACATTCGACGACCTCGACGCGGTCATTCGAGCAGGGCGCCGGATCGGCATCGTGAGGCTTCGAGAAGCCCGTACACTCATCCGTATCGGATCGGCGTCGCCCAAGGAGACCGAACTGCGCATCGCACTGACGACGGGCACCGCGCTACCCACCCCGGAGTTGGATTTCGACGTTTTCGCACGGGGCGTCTTCCTCGGCTGCAGCGAACTGGCATATCCGGAGTTCCAGGTCGCGGTCGAGTATGAGAGCGAATACCACCGCACGGATCCGCGGCGCTGGGCGAAGGACATCGAGAAGTACCAGGCCTACGCGGCCGCCGGGTGGCGCGTGGTGCGGATCACCGCTGAGCATCTGCGGCGCCCAGGCGAGCCGGCCCGCCGCGTCCGTACGATCCTGCAGCAAGCAGGTTGGCGTCCCCGCCGTCACTGAACCCGCTCGCTGACCTGCACGCCCATCCGCGCGGCATTGGCCGCGGCCCCGACCCGCGGACCGACCCGTTGACCTGTCTCGCGCTCCAGGTACCCTCGAGGTCCTGATCGCGATCCGTCCTGCGGATCCGGCTCGCTGGTCGCGAATTGTTGCCATACCCGACGCCCGGCCGCAATCTGCGACCAGCGAGCGAATCAGCACGACGCCTGAAGGTGCGAAGCGGATGCGGCTCGCTGGTCGCGAATTGCTGTCAAACCCGCCACACGGCCGCAATCTGCGACCAGCGAGCGCCGGGGAACCGCCCGCACTTCGGAGCACCCGCACCACGCACACTCTTGCGCCCACGCGAACCCGCCCACGCGAACCCGAAACCCCGCACGCCCCATGCACGCGCCCGCGCGAACCCCCCTCACGCTCCACGCACACCCTTGCGAACTTGCGCACTCCCGCGCCGCACGCTCATGCGCCACGCGCGTGCCGGCCGTCCCCGAGCACGACGGAGGGCGGGGCGCAGTGGCGCCCCGCCCTCCGGAAGAACTCAGACAGAGATCACTGGTTGCCGACCTGCTTGTCGAGGTTGTCGCGCACGCCGTCGATCTGCTCTGCGGCACCGGGCGCGACCTTCTTCGCAATGCCGGCCGCGCCATCGAGGATCTGGTCGCTGACGCCCTCCGCCTGCTCGCTGTGCAGGACCTGGTCGATCTTCTCCTTGTTCTGCTCGATGAACTCCTTGCCCTTGTTCACCGCGTCGTTGATGGCGTCTTCGAGACCCATGGCGTTCCCTCCGTAGATCGGGCCGGCTGTCGGCCCGCACGTCGCCATTCTGCCCGGCCCCGTCCGCGAACGGAACCCCCGACCCGCATCGCCGAGATGTTTGGCCGAGCCCCGGGAACGACAGAGGGGCCGAGCCCGAAGGCTCGACCCCTCTGCAGAGAAGCAGATGCTTACTTGATGACCTTGGTCACCGTGCCGGCGCCGACGGTGCGGCCACCCTCACGGATCGCGAAGCCGAGGCCCTCCTCCATGGCGATCGGCTGGATCAGCTCGACCGACATGTCGGTGGTGTCACCGGGCATGACCATCTCGGTGCCCTCGGGCAGCGTGATGACGCCGGTGACGTCGGTGGTGCGGAAGTAGAACTGCGGGCGGTAGTTCGTGTAGAAGGGGTTGTGGCGGCCACCCTCGTCCTTGGACAGGATGTACGCGGTGCCCTCGAAGTTGGTGTGCGGGGTGATCGAACCCGGCTTCACCACGACCTGGCCGCGCTCGACGTCCTCGCGCTTGGTGCCACGGAGGAGAAGACCGCAGTTCTCGCCGGCCCACGCCTCGTCGAGCTGCTTGTGGAACATCTCGATACCCGTGACCGTGGTCTTCTGCGTCGGGCGGATGCCGACGATCTCGACCTCGGAGTTGATCGCCAGGGTGCCACGCTCGGCGCGACCGGTGACGACCGTGCCACGACCGGTGATCGTGAAGACGTCCTCGATCGGCATCAGGAACGGCTTGTCCTTGTCGCGCACCGGGTCCGGGATGGACTCGTCGACGGCCTCCATGAGCTCGACGATGGAGTTGACCCACTTCTCGTCGCCCTCGAGAGCCTTCAGGCCCGAGACGCGCACGACGGGAGCGTTGTCACCGTCGAAGTCCTGCGAGCTGAGCAGCTCGCGGACCTCGAGCTCGACGAGCTCCAGGATCTCCTCGTCGTCGACCATGTCGCTCTTGTTCAGGGCGACCAGCAGGTACGGCACGCCGACCTGCTTGGCGAGCAGCACGTGCTCACGGGTCTGCGCCATCGGGCCGTCGGTCGCGGCGACCACGAGGATCGCGCCGTCCATCTGGGCCGCACCGGTGATCATGTTCTTGATGTAGTCGGCGTGACCGGGCGCGTCGACGTGAGCGTAGTGACGCTTCGGGGTCTCGTACTCGACGTGCGAGATGTTGATCGTGATACCGCGCTGACGCTCCTCAGGAGCGGAGTCGATCGACGCGAAGTCGCGCTGAACGTTGGTGGCCGACGGGAACTTGTCGGCGAGCACCTTCGAGATCGCAGCGGTGAGCGTGGTCTTGCCGTGGTCGACGTGACCGATCGTTCCGATGTTCACGTGCGGCTTGGTCCGCTCGAACTTGGCCTTAGCCACTGGGTCCTCCTCAGGACGTCATGTAGGGGGCACCGGGCACTGGATTGTGACCGCTTTCCTACGGGTGTGATTCTCAGTTTAGTAGAGAGACGATGTGAAGTTGTCTGAGTGCCTGTGAGGCCCGGCCCTTCGACAGGCTCAGGGACCGAGCCTCACAGGCTCCTAGGGCTTACTCGCCCTTGGTCTTCTGGATGATCTCGTCGGCGACGGCCTTCGGGACCTCGGCGTAGCTGTCGAACTCCATGGAGTAGACCGCGCGACCCGAGGTCTTCGAGCGCAGGTCGCCGATGTAGCCGAACATCTCGGACAGCGGGACCGACGCGCGCACGACCTTGACGCCCTGGGCGTCCTCCATCGACTGGATCTGGCCACGACGCGAGTTCAGGTCGCCGATGACGTCGCCCATGTACTCCTCAGGAGTACGGACCTCGACGGCCATCAGCGGCTCGAGCAGCACCGGGTTCGCGCGCTTGACGGCCTCCTTGAAGCCCATCGAGCCCGCGATCTTGAACGCCATCTCCGAGGAGTCGACGTCGTGCGAGGCACCGTCGAGCAGGATCGCCTTGACGCCCACCATCGGGTAGCCCGCCAGAGCGCCGGCCGCCATCGCGTCCTGGAAGCCCTGATTGGTCGGCTCGATGTACTCGCGCGGGATGCGGCCACCGGTGACGCTGTTGACGAACTCGTAGCTCGTCTCCGCGGTCACCTCGAGGGGCTCGAGGGTGAACTGGATCTTCGCGAACTGACCCGAACCACCGGTCTGCTTCTTGTGCGTGTAGTCGTGCTTCTCGACGGACTTCTTGATCGTCTCGCGGTACGCCACCTGCGGCTTGCCGACGTT
>JAFDWK010000104.1 GCA_018268515.1 Actinomycetota bacterium | reverse complement strand
GGTCGCGAACCGGCAGGGCGAGACGTCCAAGCAGCTCGCGATCATCGCGTCGATCTTCCTGCCGCTGATCTTCCTCACCGACTTCTTCGGCATGAACTTCGACTGGTCGGTCGCGCATGTGCTCACAGGCCCGTGGGTGTTCTTCCTGCTCGGGCTCGGATCCATGGCGCTGTCGGCAGGGTTCATGTGGTGGTGGTTCCGCCACAAGGGCTGGACCGGGAACGACGAGTAGCGCTCCGCACCGGCCGCCGCTGTTCACCCCCGGGCGGCGTGCTCCACGAGCGGCAGCATCCGGCCGCTGAGGTGCGTGCGCATCGCGATCGAGCTCGCGGTGCGGGCGACGCCGGGCACGAGGGCGATCCGGTCGAGCACCTCCTGCAGCTGCTCGGCGCTGTGCGCGACGAGGCGCAGCTGCATGTCGCTCGCCCCGGTGACCGTATACATGTCCACGACCTCGGGGATCGCCGACGCCAGCGCCTCCGCGACGTCGTCGTGGCCGACCTTCTGGTCGATCTCCACCTGGCAGAACGCGGTAAGCGCGTATCCGAATCCACGCGGGTCGATGCGCGGCACGATGCCCTCGATCACACCGTTCTCGTGCAGCCGCGCGAGACGGCTGGTGACCGTGCCGCGGGCCACGCCGAGCCGCCGCGCGCATTCCAGCACGGGCAGCTGCGGCGCGTCCGTGAGCAGCCGGATCAGGGCCGCGTCGAGGGCATCGATGCGCATGTCAGCCGGCCTCTGCCGGATGAACGATCGGAAACAGGCGAAATTCGACGCCCTGCGGAGACTTTCGCATGTCAGCTCCGGAACACCTCGTCGGCGGAGTCCTTGAGCACCCCGGGCCGGGCCAGGCCCCGGGTGAGGCGCGCCACGACGAGGAGCACCACGGTGAGCCCGATCGTGAGCAGCAGCTGCGTGCGCGCCCCGGCGTCGAACATCGTGAGCACGATCACCGCGGCCAGCAGCACGAGCGTGACGATCGACAGCCACGGGAAGCCCGCCATCCGCACCGGGAGCACGGTCCCCGCAGCGTCCGCGCGCCGGCGCAGGATGAACTGCGCGAGCGCGGTCGCGGCCCACATGACCAGGATCGTGGATCCGACCACGTTCAGCAGCGCGGGCAGCACCTGTTCGGGCCAGATCCAGTTCAGGATCACCGTGACGAAGCCGAACGCGACCGAGCTCAGCACGGCGACACGGGGAACGCCGGCGGCGCTGGTGCGGGTGAGCGCGAGCGGGGCGAGGCCGCGCTCGCCGAGCGAGAACGCCATGCGCGAGGCGCCGTAGATGTTGGCGTTCATGGCCGACAGCAGCGCGACGATGACGATCAGATCCATCACCAGCCCCACACCGGGCACCTTCAGCGTGTCCAGCACGGCCGAGAAGGGACCTGCCAGCACCTCCTTGGAATTCCACGGCAGCACGGCGACGATCACGAAGATGGATCCGACGTAGAACACCAGGATCCGCACCATCACCTGGCGCACGATGCGGCTGATGTTGCGCGACGGGTCGTCCGACTCGGCGGCGGCGATCGCGACGACCTCGGTGCCGCCGAACGCGAAGACGACGATCAGCAGAGCGCCCGCGATCCCGGCGATGCCGGTGGGGGCGAAGCCGCCGTGATCGACGAGGTTGCCGACGCCGGCGGCAGGGGTGCCGGGGATCAGGCCGACGATCGCGAGCACGCCGACGACGAGGAACGCGATGATCGCAGCGACCTTGATCGCGGCGAACCAGAACTCGAACCGGCCGTAGTTGCGTACGCCGAGCAGGTTCACGACCGTGAGCGCGAGCACGAACAGCAGCACCCAGGCCCATTCCGGCAGCCCGGGGAAGCGGTGCGCGACGATGCCAGCGGCTCCGGTGGCCTCGGCGGCGATCACGACGACGAGCTGGATCCAGTACAGCCAGCCGACCGCGCTGCCGACGCTGCGCCCCATGGCCTTCTGCGCGTAGGAGCTGAACGCACCCGACGAGGGGTTCGCGGCCACCATCTCGGCGAGCATCGCCATGACCAGCACGACGATGGTGCCCGCCACGAGGTAGGACACGATGACGGCGGGTCCGGCGATGCCGATCGCCTGACCGGATCCGACGAAGAGGCCGGCGCCGATCGCGCCGCCGAGCCCCATCATGGAGATCTGCCGGCGGGTGAGCCCGGGGTGCAGGCCCTTCGTGGTGGTCGTGGTCAGCGGGACTTCGGTGGTCATGCGGTCGCCTCCTCGCGAACGGCAGCGGTGGGATGAGCGGAGCTCGGGGTCGTGCCGGCGGCGAGGGCCGCGGCGACGCGGTCGATGTCCGCAGCGGATCCGGCGGAGATGCGCACGCCTTCGCCCGGGAAGGTTCGGGCGACGACGACGCCGTCGTGCAGGAGGCCGTCGAGCTCGACGGAGCGCTCCCCCGCCGGAACCCAGACGAAGTTGGCCTCGGAGGGCACGGCGGGCCAGCCCGCGTCGACAAGCACGTCGTGCAGGTGGTCGCGCTGCACCGTGACCTCTGCGATGCGCACGGCGAGCTCGTCCTGGGCGTCCAGGGAGGCGACCGCGGCCGCCTGGGCCAGGTCGGTGACGCCGAAGGGCACGGCGACCTTGCGCTGGGCCGTGGCGATCGCGGCGGGTGCGATCGCGTAGCCGATCCGCAGGCCCGCGAGCCCGTAGGCCTTGGAGAACGTGTGCAGCACGGCTACGTGCGGGTAGCGGCGGAACAGCTCGAGGCCCGCGCCGCGCTCCGGATCGGCCGCGCCGGGCGTGTCCGCGAAGTAGTGCGAGCCGTCGAAGTGCACGTAGGCCTCGTCGATCACGACGAGCACGTCGCGCGGCACCGCGGCCACGAAGCGCTCGAGCTCCTCGGGACCCACGACCGTGCCCGTGGGGTTGTTCGGGTTGCACACGAAGATCAGGCGGGTGCGCTCGGTGATGGCTGCGAGCATCGCGTCGAGGTCGTGCCGGTGCTCGGCGTCGAGCGGCACCATGACCGGCGTCGCACCCGCGATGCGCACCAGCGACGGGTAGGCCTCGAAGGAGCGCCAGGCGAACATGACCTCGTCGCCGGTGCCCGCCACCGCGTGGATGAGCTGGGAGGCGAGCTCGACGGACCCGGCGCCGACGGTGACGAGCGCGGGGTCGACGCCGTAGCGCTCGGAGAGGCGGCCGATGATCTCGCGCGCCGCCATCTGCGGGTAGCGGTGGATCGATCCGAGCCGGTCGGCGATCGCGGCCACCACCGACGGCAGCGGCGGGTGCGGGGACTCGTTCGAGGAGAGCTTCGAGGCGCCGACCGGGGCGGAGCGCCCCTGCTTATAGGCGGGGACCGCGTGCAGGCGCGGGTTGGTCGGCGGGGTGGCCGGGGGCGTGGTGACAGGGAGGGTCATCGTCGAGGCGTCCTTGCTGCGTTCGTTCTGGCCGGGGAGGCGCGTCGGGCGGCAGGGCCGGAGCGGCGACGTCGCCGGGGATCCGGCCACTGTATCCGCGGCCGGGATCGCTGGACAAACGGATCAGCGAGGCCTGCGCATGTCGCACAGTCTGCCGCCCTGTCGTGCGATCTGCCTGGTCAGAATGTACAGCAGTCGCCGATCTTGCCGTCAGCGCGCGACAGCGACGAGCGCGGGATCCGCGACCGGTAGCAGGCAGACGAAGCCCCGGCAGTCGTGCACCACCCCGTCGACGCCGTCCCGCGCCTCGAAGAGCGCGAAGCCCGCATCGGCGAAGGCGCGCACCTGCCGCGGGTTCAGCACCGCGGTGAGGTCGGCGTCGGCGGCGCGCGCCGCGGTCGCGAGCGGTCCGCGCGGTTCCAAGGTCACGGCGACGATCTGCCGTGGCGGGCGGGCGAGCCCCGCCGCGGCACGCAGCAGCGCGCCGGATCCGAACGGGTGGCGCAACGCCTGGCCCGCGCGGGCTGCGACGAGGGAGGCGGCGCGCTCGCGATGTTCCTCCCCCGCCCCGAGCCGCCACGCGGTGAGTTCGGCGGTCGCCCGCGCGGACGACCCGGAGGGAAGGTCGCCGTCGCCGCCGTCTGCGGCCGTGGGGATCGCGAAGGCGGTGAGCACCGGATCGGCGTCCGCCTCCGCAGCGAGCACCTCGAGCGCACGGTTCGCCCAGCGCGCATCGCCCGTGGCCAGCGCGACGGCGAACAGGCCGTCCGCGAGGAGTCCGAGGTCGGCATCCGTCGCGACGGCGGCGGAGGGCTCGCCGTCCAGGGACGTGCGCACGAGACGCCCCGCCGCATCGCGGTTCACGCGCAGCACGGTCTCCGCGGCGCGCGCGGCCGCGTCGATCCAGGTCTGCTCGCCGAGGACGGAGCCGGCGCGGGCGAGCGCGCCGATCGCGAGCCCGTTCCAGCCCGTGACGACCTTGCCGTCCACGGCCGGCGGCTGCAGTCCCTCCCGCGCAGCCACCGGGCGGCGGTAGTAGCCGCCCTCGTTGCGCTGTCCGTCGATCACGGACTCGGAGTCCTGCGCGGCGCCGAATCCGCCTTCCGGGCGCTGCAGCACGGTGAGCAGGAAGAGCGCGATGCCACGGGCCACGTCCGCGCGCCCGGCATCGATCGCCACGTCGAGCAGCTGGGCGTTGTCGATGAGCATGCGCTCGTAGTGCGGCACGGACCAGTCCTGATGCGTGGCGTAGCGGAAGAAGCCGCCGTCCTCATCGCGGAGTTCGGACGCGGCCATCGCGTCGAGGGCCCGCGCGACGACGTCGGCGCGCCCCTCCGCCTGCAGGAAGCGCAGGGTCGTCGCGACCGGGAACTTCGGCGCCGTGCCGAAGCCGCCGTATCTCCGGTCCTCGCGGCCGGCGATCTCCGCCGCGGCCGCGGCGAGCGCCGCCTCATCCGGCAGCGGCGAGGGATCCGCCGTCGCCGAGGACTCCAGGGCCTCCGCGACCGCGCCGGCCTGCTCCTCGACCTCCGTGCGACGGTCGATCCAGGCCTCGCGGACGGCCGCGAGCACGGTGCCGAACGCCGGCATCTGTCCCCTGGCCACGGGCGGGAAGTACGTGCCCGCGTGGAAAGCCCGCCCGGACGGTGTGGCGAACACGGTCAGCGGCCAGCCCAGATCCGGTGTGAACGCCGAGGCCGCGGCCATATACGCGGCGTCGACCTCCGGATGCTCCTCCCGGTCGACCTTGATCGACACGAATCCGCGGTTCAGCGCTTCGGCCGTGACCGGATCCTGGAACGACTCGCGGGCCATGACATGGCACCAGTGGCAGGTGGAGTACCCGATCGAGATCATGACCGGCACGTCGCGGCGCGCAGCCTCCGCGAACGCCTCCTCGCCCCAGGGATACCAATCCACGGGGTTGTCGGCGTGCGCGCGCAGGTAGGGGCTGCCGGTGCCGGCGAGGCGGTTGCTCATGGCCTCACGCTACGCCGGCCGGCATCCCGTGGTCGCGGGAACCGTCAGTTGACCTCGTCCGGGTGCGAGGCGACGCGGCCGGATCCGTCGCCCGGGTCGAGCGCCGAGATCGCGGCGAACTCGATGTCGCTCAGCGCGAAGTCGAACACGTCGAGGTTCTCCCGCAGGCGCTCGGCGCGCACCGACTTCGGGAAGACGATGTTGCCCTTCTGCAGGTGCCAGCGCAGCACGACCTGCGCCGGGGTCTTGCCGTGCGCGGCGGCGGCGTCTGCGACGGCCGGGATCCCGAACAGGTCGTACTTGCCCTGGCCGAGCGGACCCCACGCCTCGATCTTCACGTCGTGGTCGCGCGCCCAGGAGGCGACGTCGCGCTGCTGATAGGCCGGGTGCAGCTCGATCTGGTCGACCGCGGGGACGACACCGGTCTCGGCCACGATGCGCTCGAGGTGCGGCACGAGGAAGTTCGAGACGCCGGCGGAACGCGCGAGGCCCCGGTCGCGGATGGCGACGACCTTCTCCCACGCGTGCACGTAGTTGTCCTTGGCGGGGGTCGGCCAGTGCACGAGGTACAGGTCGACGTGGTCCAGGCCCAGCTTCTCCAGGCTCTCCGCGATCGCGGCGTCTGGCGCGTCGCCGTCGTGGCGGTCGTTCCACAGCTTGGTGGTCACGAACAGCTCGTCCCGCGGGATGCCGCTCTTCGCGATCGCCGCGCCGACACCCGCTTCGTTGCCGTAGATCGCGGCCGTGTCGATGTGGCGGTACCCGATCTCCAGGGCCTCGCTGACCGTGCGCTCGGTGTCGGCCGGATCGACCTTGAAGACGCCGTAGCCGAGCTGGGGGATCGTGTGGCCGTCGTTGAGCAGGATTCCGGGGATCGTCATGCGTCCAGCCTAGGTCCCGGCGACGACGGCGGGCGGGACGGGGACCCGGCGCGATAAGCTGGAGGGCTATGTCTGCGCCCGTGATCTCCTATCCGCCGGAACTCCCGGTCAGTGCCGCGCGCGACGAGATCGCCGCGGCCATCCGCGACCATCAGGTCGTCGTCGTCGCGGGCGCGACCGGATCCGGAAAGACCACCCAGCTTCCGAAGATCCTGCTCGAACTCGGCCGGGAGCGCATCGCGCACACCCAGCCGCGACGCCTCGCCGCGCGCACGATCGCCGAGCGCATCGCGGAGGAGCTGCGGGTGCCGCTCGGCGGTCTCGTCGGGTACAAGGTGCGCTTCACCGACCAGGTCTCGGACGAGACCCGGATCGCCCTGATGACCGACGGCATCCTGCTCAACGAGATCCATCGCGACCGGCTGCTGCGCCGCTACGACGCCATCATCATCGACGAGGCGCATGAGCGCTCCCTCAACGTCGACTTCCTCCTGGGCTACCTGCATCGGATCCTGCCCGAACGCCCCGATCTCAAGGTCGTGATCACCTCGGCGACGATCGACCCGCACAGCTTCGCGAAGCATTTCTCGGACCCTTCGACAGGCTCAGGGACCGACGGCGAGCCCGCCCCGGTGATCGAGGTGTCGGGGCGGACCTATCCCGTCGAGATCCGGTACCGGCCCCTCGTGGACGAGGAGGCTGAAGCCGGATCCGCGAAGGCCGCCGGGGGTGCGAAGTCCGAGCCCGAGGACGAGGTCTCGGCGATCGTGACCGCGCTGCGCGAGCTCGACCGCTCCGAGCGCGGCGACGTGCTGGTGTTCCTGCCGGGCGAGGCGGAGATCCGCGACGCCGCCGACGCGATCCGCGGCGCCTATCGTTCGCAGACCGCGCCGGTCGAGGTGCTGCCGCTGTACGGGCGCCTCTCCGCCGCCGAGCAGCATCGGGTGTTCGAGCCGTCGACCGTGGCGGGGCTGCGGCGCCGGGTGATCCTCGCGACGAACGTCGCCGAGACGAGCCTCACCGTCCCCGGCATCAAGTACGTGATCGACACGGGCACGGCCCGCATCTCGCGCTACAGCAGCCGTTCCAAGGTGCAGCAGCTGCCGATCGAGGCGGTGTCGCAGGCGTCCGCGAACCAGCGCTCCGGCCGCGCCGGCCGCACGAGCGCCGGCATCGCGATCCGCCTCTACGGCGAGGACGACTTCGACAAGCGCCCCGAGTTCACCGAGCCCGAGATCCTGCGCACCTCGCTCGCCGCGGTCGTGCTGCAGATGCTCAGCCTGGGCTTCGGCGACATCGCCGAGTTCCCGTTCCTCACGCCCCCGGAATCCCGCGACGTGCGCTCCGCCCTCGACCTGCTGGTCGAGCTCGGTGCGGTGCAGGTGCCGTCGAAGGGCTCGGGGTCCCGCGCGGAGGAGGCCCCCCGCCTCACCCGGATCGGGCGCGACATCGCGCGGATGCCGATCGACCCGCGCTTCGCCCGCATGCTCGTGGAAGCGGCGCGCACGGGCATCGTCGCCCCCGTGCTCGCGATCGTCGCCGGGTTGTCGATCCAGGATGTGCGCGAGCGTCCCTCCGCCGACGCCCCTCAGGGCGTGCGCGACGAGGCCGAGCGGATGCACGCGCGGTTCGCGGATCCGACCAGCGACTTCCTCTCGATCCTGAATCTCTGGAACCACCTGCGCGAACAGCAGAAGGAGCTCGGATCCAGCGCGTTCCGCCGACTCTGCCGCGCCGAGCACCTGAACTACGTGCGGGTGCGTGAATGGTTCGACGTGCACCGGCAGCTGCGCACGCTCGTGAAGACCGGCCGTGACGTCTCGACGGAGGCCGCGGATCCGGATGCGGTGCATCGTGCTCTGCTCGCCGGGCTGCTCAGTCACATCGGGATCCTCGACGAGCGCAACCTGACCAAGGGCCCGCCGGCGAAGGGCGGACAGAAGGATCCGAAGCGCCGCGCCGCCGAGTACCGTGGCGCCCGCGGGATCCGGTTCTCGCTCTTCCCCGGCAGCTCCCTCCGCAAGAAGGCGCCGCGCGCCGTCATGGCGGCGGAGATCGTGGAGACCTCGCGCACGTTCGCGCGCACGGCCGCCGCGATCGACCCGGCCTGGGCGGAGGCGCTCGCGGGAGACCTCGCCAAGCGGCAGATCTCCGAGCCGCACTGGTCGAAGGAGTCGGGGGCCGCGGTCGCGTTCGAGAAGGTCACGCTGTTCGGCGTCGAGATCGTGGCGCGACGGCGGGTGCAGTTCGCCCGCATCGACCGCCCCGCCGCGCGCGAGCTCTTCCTGCGGCATGCGCTCGTCGAGGGCGAGTGGGACCCGGGCCGGATCGACAAGCGCGTCTCCGCGTTCTGGCGCAGCAACGCCGAGCTGCGCCGCCGTCTGGAGAAGCTCGAGGAGCGCGAGCGCCGCCGCGACATCCTCGTCGGCGACGAGGCCGTGTTCCGGTTCTACGATCAGCGCATCCCGAACGACGTCTTCGACGTGCGCTCCTTCGAGGCGTGGTGGCGAGACGCCCTCGCCACCACGCCGAAGCTGCTGGTGATGCGCGAAGCGGACCTGATCGACGACGACGAGCGCGCGGATCAGCAGGACTTCCCCACCCGCTGGACGCAGGCGGATCAGGTGCTCGGTCTCGCCTACCGCTTCGAGCCGGGCGCGGCCGAGGACGGCGTGAGCGTCGTGATCCCGCTCGCCCTGCTGCAGCAGGTGCAGGACGCCGGGTTCGACTGGCAGGTGCCGGGGCTGCGCGCAGAGCTCGTGACCGCGCTGCTGCGCGCCCTGCCGAAGGCGATCCGCCGGCACGTGGTGCCCGCCGCGGACTGGGCCTCGACCTTCGGCGCGGCGCTGGCCGCCGAGGGGCCGGAGGCGCATCAGGGCCTGCCGGGACGGAGCCTGCGCGAAGCGCTCGCCCGGCTCATCCAGCCCCTCGCGAACCAGCCCATGTCGGCCGCGGACTTCGAGCTGGAGCGCGTGCCCGCACACCTGCGGATGAACTTCCGCGCGGTCGACGAGCGCGGGCGCGTGGTCGGATCCGGGCGGGATCTCACGCTGCTGCAGCGCGAGCTCGCCGACCGCTCGCGGGCCAGCGTCGCCCGCTCGATCGAGCGCGGTCCGGAACCTGGGCGCCCCGGGCGAGGTCGCGGCGCTGCGGCGGTGGCGGCGGCCACCGCTGCGCCCGCCGTCGCCCAGCGCGACGGCATCACCACCTGGGACCTCGGCGAGCTTCCCGAGGTGCTGGACACCCGGGTGGCCGGCGGTGTGGTGCGCGGCTATCCCGCGCTCGTCGACCAGGGAGCGTCCGTCTCGCTGCGGGTCGAGGCGACCGCCGATGCCGCACTCTCGGCGACCCGCGACGGCGTGCTCCGGCTGGTGCTGCTCGGGATCCCCTCCCCCGCGTCGTACGTGCAGCAGCATCTGACGAGCCCCGAGAAGCTCGCGCTCGCCGCCTCCCCGTACCCGAACGTGGCCGAGCTCATCGAGGACGCGCGCACCGCCGTCGCGCGGGCCTCGATCGACCGGCTGACCGATCCTTCGACGGGCTCCGCGACCGCGGGGATCGTGCGCTCGGAGACCGAGTTCGCCCGCGTGCGCGACGGCGTCTCCGCGATCGTGGTGGACGAGCTGTTCGCGCTCGTGTCCCTGGTGGCGAAGATCCTCGCCAAGGCCCGCGAGGTCGAGCGAGCGATGAAGGGCCAGAACTCGCTCGCGCTGCTGGGGCCGCTGAACGACATCCGCGGTCAGCTCGCGGGGCTCCTGCCGAACCGCTTCATCTCGGCCGCCGGTGCGGACCGGCTCGCGCACTACCCTCGGTACCTGGACGGGATCCTGGAGCGGCTGCGGACTCTGGCCGACGCCCCGGGCAAGGACCGCACCCGGCAGAGCGAGTATGAGCGCATGGCACAGCAGTACGCCGATGCGGGCGGCGCGATCCCTCTCCCCCGCGGTGCCGGATCCCGCCTCGTCGAGGTGCGCTGGCTGCTCGAGGAGTATCGCGTGAGCCTGTTCGCCCAGCGACTGGGCACCGCGCAGCCGGTGTCGCCGCAGCGGATCGTGAAGGCCCTCGCCGAGCGCTGATGCGACGCCCGGGCCTTCGACCCGTCGTAGCCTGGAGCCATGGCTCAGGCGATCGTGCAGACCGAGATCGGCGGACCCGAGGTCCTCACCCTCGTGGAGGTGCCGGATCCGGTCCCCGCCGCCGGCGAGGTCGTGGTGCGCATCGAGGCGGCCGGCGTCAACCCGATCGACGTCAAGCAGCGCAGCGGCTTCCGCCCGCTGCCCCCGATCACCGAGCCCCGCCACCAGGGCTTCGACGGCGCGGGCGTGGTGACCTCGATCGGAGCCGGTGTCGACACCGTGGAGGTCGGCGATCGCGTCGCCATCCGCGACACCCGGGGCACCTACGCGACCGCCCTCGCGGTGCCGGCCGCACACCTCTCGGTGATGCCCGACACGGTCACCGCCGCGCAGGGCGCCGCGCTCGCGATCCCCGCCGGCACGGCCTACCAGTCGCTGCTCTCGCTCGGAGTCGGATCCGGCGACCTGCTGCTCCTGCACGCGGGATCGGGCGCCGTGGGCCAGGCCGCGATCCAGTTCGCCGTCGCCTGGGGCGCCGACGTCATCGCCACCGGCGGCGCGGCCTCGCAGGAGAGCCTGCGTGAGCTGGGCGCGATCCCGGTCGTCTACGGGGAGGGCCTGGAGCAGCGGATCCGCGACGCCGCGGACGGCCGGGAGATCACGGTCGCCCTCGACGGCGCAGGCACAGACGAGGCCATCGCCGCCTCCCTCGCCCTCGTCGCCGACCACGACCGGATCGCCACGATCGTGCGCGGCCCCGACGCGGCGGCGCTCGGCATCCGCGCGTTCAGCGGCGGCAGCCCCATCCCGCTCACGGAGCAGGAGCTCGCCTGGCGCGCCGAGGCCGTGCCCGCCGCGCTCGGGCTCATCGCCGAGGGCCGCTTCTCGATCGAGTTCGGCCCGGAGCTGCCGCTCGAAGAGGCCGCCGAGGCCCACCGCCTGATCGAGGCGCGCGCCGCCCGCGGCAAGATCGTGCTGGTGCCCTGACCCGCCGGATCCGCAACAGTCGGAAACATCCCGGCGGATCCGGCGCCGCGCACCGGAGGATGGATCCGTGACCGATCCCGCCGCCTCCGCCCCCGACACCCGTTTCGCGACGAAGCAGGTGCAGGCGGCATACGTCGCCGGCACGCCGCAGAACACCGCCGTGCCGCCGCTGTACCA
Source organism: Actinomycetota bacterium (assembly GCA_018268515.1). Taxonomy (GTDB): domain Bacteria; phylum Actinomycetota; class Actinomycetes; order Actinomycetales; family Microbacteriaceae; genus Microbacterium. Next base: position 9,045 of record JAFDWK010000104.1, on the reverse strand, counting down.
GTCCGCCGCCTACGAGTTCCAGAGCCTCGCCGAGGCGCGCGACCTGTTCGCCCTGCGCCGCGCCGGCAACATCTACAGCCGCAATGCGAGCCCCACCCAGCAGCTGCTCGAGGAGCGCGTCACGGCGCTCGAGGGCGGCGTCTCCGCGGTCGCCGTCGCGAGCGGCCAGGCCGCGGTCGCCGTCACGATCCTCGCGCTCGCGGGCCGCGGCGGGCACGTGGTCGCGGCCGACCGGCTCTACGGCGGCACGGTCGATCTGCTGCAGGACACGCTCGACGACTTCGGCATCACGGTGACCTTCGTCGACCAGGACGATCCGGATGCCTGGCGCGCCGCCGTGACCGCGCGCACCCGCCTCTTCTTCGCCGAGTCGGTCGCGAACCCGGTCGCGCAGGTGCTCGACACGCGCACGGTCGCCGACATCGCGCACGCCGCCGGCGTCCCGCTCGTCATCGACAGCACGGTGACCACGCCCTACCTGCAGCGTCCCGGCGAGCACGGCGCCGACTTCGTCGTGCACTCGGCGACGAAGTACCTGAGCGGCCATGGCGGCTCTCTCGGCGGTGTCGCGGTCGACCTCGGATCCTTCGACTTCGGAGCGGATCCGGGACGCTGGCCGCAGTTCACCGCCCAGCACGACCGGTTCGGGCCGCAGTCGCTCTGGGAGCGGTTCGGGCAGGGCTTCGCGTTCGCGGTGCTCGTGAAGGCCAAGTACGTGCACGACCTCGGCCCCTCGCTGTCGCCGTTCAACGCGCACCAGATCCTGCAGGGCATCGAGACGCTCGACCTGCGCGTCGCCCGCCAGAGCGCATCCGCCCAGGCGATCGCCGAGGCCCTCGCCGAGAACCCCGCGGTCGCCGCGGTGCACCACCCGGGCCTGATCGGCAACCCGTGGCACGGCCTCGCCGCGCGCTACCTGCCGAACGGCGTGCCGGCGGTGTTCTCGATCGACCTCGCCGCCACCGGCGACGAGGCCCGGGACCAGGACCGCGTGGAGCGGTTCGTGGACGCGCTGCGGGTCGTGCGCCTCGTCGCGAACATCGGCGACGCCCGGTCGCTCGTCGCGCACCCCGCGTCGATGACCCATTCGCACCTGAACGCCGCGCAGCGCGCCGCCGCCGGGATCGGCGCGACCACGGTGCGGCTGTCGATCGGCATCGAGGATCCGGCCGATATCCTCGCCGACCTCGAACAGGCGCTCGCCCTCGCGGTCGCGGAGGGCGCCGCCGCAGAGGGCGCCGCCGCGGTCGTCGACCCGGAGCTCGCCGCCGTCTGAGCGCACGCAACGGGGCAGTGCGACGACCCGGCAAGAGTGCTCGCTCGGCTCCGAGAGGGATAGCGTGTTCGAGTGCCGATCCTGAACAAAGACATGACCCTGTGCATCTCGCTGTCCGCGCGCCCGAGCAACAACGGCACCCGGTTCCACAACCACCTCTACGAGGCGCTCGGACTGAACTGGATCTACAAGGCCTTCGCCCCGACGGATCTCGCCCAGGCGATCGCCGGAGTGCGGGGTCTCGGGATCCGCGGCTGCGCGATCTCGATGCCGTACAAGGAGGACGTGATCGCGCTCGTCGACCGGATGGATCCGTCGGCCACCTCGATCGACTCGGTCAACACGATCGTGAACGACGACGGCGTGCTCACCGCATACAACACCGACTACTCGGCGATCGCGCAGCTCATCGCGCGGCACGGACTGGCCCTTCGACAAGCTCAGGGACCGGGCCCGTCTGTGCTGCTGCGCGGATCCGGCGGGATGGCCAAGGCGACGGCGGCCGCGTTCCGCGACGCGGGCCTCACGGACGTGACGATCGTGGCCCGCAATGAGGAGGCCGGCCGGGCGCTCGCCGGACTGTACGGCTTCGCCTGGGCCGCGGACGTGGCGGAGCGCACGGCGGACGTGCTCGTGAACGTGACACCGATCGGCATGGCCGGTGGCGCCGAGGCCGAGGCCCTGTCCTTCCCGCCCGCGGCGATCGACGCCGCCTCCGTGGTCTTCGACGTCGTGGTCCTCCCCGCCGAGACGCCGCTCGTGCGTGCGGGCCGTGACGCGGGCAAGACCGTGATCACGGGCGCCGAGGTCGCGACCCTGCAGGCGCTCGAGCAGTTCGTGCTGTACACGGGGATCCGTCCGAGCGATGAGCAGGTGCGCGCGGCCGAGGAGTTCATGCGCGCGCAGTGACCTTGATCCGGTCCCTGCTTGATCCGGTCCCTGAGCGAGCCGAAGGCGAGACGAAGGGCCCGGTAGACTCGGACGGTCATGCCCTCCGCCTCGCAGTACCCCGCCCCGCGCCTGGATTCCCGCCCCGTCGAGACCTTCCGCGCCACGCTCGGCGACCTCGCGGCGCGCCTCGACGTCGCGGTCCCCGACCACGCCGACGTGGCGTTCACCGGCGTCGCCCTGGGCACCGATCACGTCCGCCCCGGCGACCTGTTCCTCGGGATCCGCGGGGTGAATTCGCATGGCGCCCGCTTCGCCGCGAAGGCCGTGGAGGCCGGGGCGACCGCCGTGCTCACCGATGCCGAGGGGGCCGCCCTCGTGCCCTCGGACGTGCCGACGGTCGTCGTCGAGGATCCGCGCCTCGCCGCAGGCCCCGCCTCCGCGTTCCTGTACCGCGACCCGGTGGCGTCGATGACGTCGATCGGGATCACCGGCACGCAGGGCAAGACCACCACCGCGTTCTACGTGGCCGCGGCTGCCGGCATGTCGCAGTCCGGCACGATCGGATCCATCGGCACCACCGTGGGCGATGACTTCTTCCCGCCCGTGCTGACGACCCCGGAGGCCCCGGAGCTGCAGGCCCTGTTCGCCGTCATGCGCGAGCAGAAGCTCGGCACGGTCGCGGTCGAGGCGTCCAGCCACGCCCTGACCCTCGGCCGCGTGGACGGCTTCGCGTTCGACGCGGGGATCTTCCTGAACCTGGGTCACGACCACCGCGACTACCACCCGACGCAGGCCGACTACTTCGCCGCCAAGGCGCTGCTGCTGACGCCCGCGCATGCCAAGATCGGCATCGTCGACATCGATTCGCACTGGGGCCGCATGATGGCCGCCCGGGCCACCGTGCCCGTGCGCACCACATCGGCGAGCGGATCCGCATCCGCCGACTGGCGCGCCGAGGACGTCGAACTGCGGGCCGACGGATCGTCCTTCACGGTCCGCTCCCCCGGCGGCGAGCGCGTGCGGTTCACGACGCAGCTGACCGGCGCCTTCAACGTGAACAACATCCTGGCCGCCGTCGCCGCGCTCGCCGAGACGGGCCGGGAGCTCGCCGACCTCGCACCCGGGATCGCCGCGCTGCCGAGCGTCGAGGGGCGCCTGCAGCGGTTCGACTTCGGCCAGCCGTTCACCGCCATCGTCGACTCCGCGCACAAGCCCGAGGCGATCAATGCCGCCCTGCGGGCGATCCGGACCACGACGCCCGAGGGACGCCTCATCGCGGTGCTCGGCGCGAACGGCCACCGCGACGCCGCCAAGCGCCGTATGATGGGCCGCTTCGCCGCGATGTTCGCCGATGTGCTGGTCATCACCGACGACAACCCCTACGACGACGACCCCGCCGAGATCCGTGCCTCGCTCATCGACGGCGCGCGGTCCAGTGTCGTCGAGATCACCGAGATCGCGGATCGCCGCGAGGCGATGGCCGCCGCCGTGCGGATGGCGCGCCCCGAGGACACCGTGGTGATCCTCGGCAAGGGGCACGAGCGCTACCACGCGCTCGCCGGCGGCGAGATCGCCTGGTACGACCCCGACGTGCTCCGCGAGGTCATCGAGGCGCTCTGACCTCCGCCCGGGCTCAATCCTCGAGCGGATCCGCCTCCGCGGGAACGGGCCCGGTCTCGACCGGGCGGCCCGGCGTGTTCGACCACGCGCTCCACGATCCCGGATACACGGTCACCTCGCGGCCGATGAGGGCGCCGGCGAGCGCGAGCTGCGCCGCGGTCACCCCCGATCCGCAATACGCCGCGATCGGCACCTCCTCGCCTGCGCCGACCGCCTCGAACGCGGCGACGATCGCGGACGGGCCGCGGAAGCGGCCGTCGGCGGTGAGGACGTCGGCGATCGGCAGGTTGCGGGCGCCCGGGATGTGCCCGGCGACGGGGTCGATCGGCTCGCTCTCGCCACGGAAGCGCTCGGGAGCGCGGGCGTCCAGCAGCACGCCGCCCCAGCCGGCGACCTGATCCGCATCGAGCACATCGACGGATCCCGGCCGGCCCAGCACGACATCCCCGACCGCAGGCATGATCTCGCCCTTCTCGATCGCGGCGCCGAGCGCGCGCCAGGCGCCGAGCCCGCCGTCCAGCACCCGCACGTCCGTCACGCCGGCACGACGCAGCGCCCACCAGGCGCGGGAGGCCGGCAGCGAGCGCGCATCGTCGTACACGACGACCATCTGCCCCTGCCGGATCCCCCACCGGCGCGCGGCCTGTTCGAGCTCTTCGTCCGCGGGCAGCGGGTGCCGTCCGTCCGAGGGCGCGCCGTGGCCGGCCAGGTCCCCCTCGAGGTCGGCGAACACCGCACCGGGGATATGCCCGGCGAGGTAGTTCTCGTGCCCGTCGGTGAAGCCGAGGCGGTAGCGCACGTCGAGGATCCGGATGTCGGCGTGCGACTCGAGGAGCCGACGGAGCTCGGCGGAGGTGATCAGATCCGGCATGGTCCCCATCATGCCAACCCAGCGCCGGAGAGGCACGGACCGCATCCGAGGATCTGCGGCGCCGGACCGGATGGCCCTACGCTGGAGACCATGACCGGCCACCGTCCTCAACCAGCGTTGCGCTGGGGCATCCTCGCCACGGGCGGCATCGCCGCCGCCTTCGCCGCCGACCTGCGCACCGCGGGCCTCGATCTCGCCGCGGTCGGATCCCGCTCGCAGGAATCGGCCGACGCGTTCGCCGCGCGCTTCGGCATCGCCCGGGCGCACGGCTCCTACGAGCAGCTCGTGGCGGATCCCGGCATCGACATCGTCTATGTGGCCACCCCGCACCCGATGCATCACGCCGACGCCCGCCTCGCGCTCGAGCACGGCAAGCACGTGCTCGTCGAGAAGGCGTTCACGCTCAACCGCGCCGAGGCGCAGAGTCTCGCCGACCTCGGGCGCGAGAAGGGCCTGCTCGTCATGGAGGCGATGTGGACCCGGTATCTGCCGCACATGATCCGCCTGCGCGAGATCATCGCCGCCGGCACCCTCGGCGAGATCCGCACGGTCTCCGCCGACCACACGCAGTCGCTGCCGACGGATCCCGCCCACCGCCTGAACGCGCTCGAGCTCGGCGGCGGCGCGCTGCTGGATCTCGGGATCTACCCGATCTCGTTCGTGCACGACGTGCTCGGCGCACCGGTGACCGTGCAGGCGACCGGACGCCTCATCGACACGGGTGCGGACGCCGAGGTCGCGACGATCATGACGCATGCCGGCGGAGCGATCTCCACGACGCTCTCGTCCTCGCGCGCGGCAGGCCCCAATACGGCCGTCGTGCTGGGCACCGCGGCGCGCATCGAGCTCGACCGGGTCTGGTACTCCCCCACGACCTTCCGCGTCATCGCCGCCGACGGCACCGTGCTCGAGGAGTACGACGGGCGCACCACCTCGCACGGACGCGGCGGCGGCCGCGGCATGCAGTATCAGGCGCTCGCGGCCGAGCGGTACGTCGCCGAGGCCGCCGAACGCGGCACCGCGCCGGACAGCGACCTGCTGCCGGTGGCCGAGAGCGTCGAGATCATGGCCCTGCTCGACCGGATCCGCGACCAGATCGGCGTCCGATACCCGGGCGAGAACGACTGATCCGCCGACGACCTCCGAACCGAAGGAGCCCCATGGCCGAGCCGCAGGACAGCCGCGTCGCCGTCTATCTCGACTTCGACAACATCGTCATCTCCTGGTACGACCGGGTGCACGGGCGCAACGCCTACAGCAAGGACCGGCAGCGGATCCAGGAGAGCCCCGACGACGCCGAGGTGGTGGAGCGGCTCAAGGCCGCGATGATCGACGTGGGCGCGATCATCGACTACGCCTCGTCGTTCGGCACCCTGGTGCTGACTCGCGCGTATGCGGACTGGTCGTCACCCGTGAACGCCGAGTACCGCTCCCAGCTCGTGGCCCGCGCCGTCGATCTGGTGCAGCTGTTCCCCGCCGCCGCATATGCGAAGAACGGCGCCGACATCCGTCTCGCTGTCGACGCCGTGGAGGACATGTTCCGCCTCCCCGACCTCACCCACGTGGTGATCGTCGCCGGCGACAGCGATTACGTGCCGCTCGCCCAGCGCTGCAAGCGCCTGGGCCGCTACGTGATCGGCGTCGGCGTCGCAGGGTCCACGGCGAAGTCGCTCGCCGCGGCCTGCGACGAGTTCGAGGCCTACGATTCCCTGCCCGGCGTGGAGCGCGCCTCGGCGCCCGTACCGGCCGTCGAGGCCGCACCGAAGAAGGCGACCGCCAAGCAGCCGCAGGGGGCGCGCAAGCAGTCGCGCGCCGTCGCGGAGAAGGACGAGCCCACCACCACGGAGCAGGAGCAGGCGACCGCCATCCTCGTGCGCGCACTGCGCCTGGGTCACGACAAGAGCGACGGCGACGAGTGGCTGCACAGCTCGGCCGTGAAGACCCAGATGCGCCGCATGGATCCCTCGTTCAGCGAGAAGGCGCTCGGTTACCGCTCCTTCAACGCGTTCCTGAAGTCCCGCGCCGACATCGCCGAGCTCGAGGAGACCGGGCACGAGCGCCTCGTGCGCCTGAAGGATGCCTGAGCCTCACCCCTGCTCGAGCGGGTCGATGCCGGACAAGCCCAGCGCGGCGACGACTCGCAGGATCTGCGTGTCGTGCGAAACCACGACCGCGTGGGTGCCGAGGAGCAGTGCGGTCGCGAGATGGATCGCGTCGAGTGTCTTCACATGCTCGGCGATGGCCTCGGCAGCGGCCAGAATCGTCTCCGACACCGGGACGAGACCCACGTGGTCGAGGATCACGCCGCGCTCCAGGACGGGCTGCCCGTCGCGCCGGAGCACACGCGTGAGCTCGGTCTGCAGGATGCGCGACGACACGAGACGCGCGTCGTCATCGGCGGTCATCCGGTCGAACCACGCCTCTGCCTCCGGAGTGCCACGCAGCGCATGCACGGTGATCGAGGTGTCGAGATAGTACGTGGTCACCAGTCGGACGACATCTCGCTCAGCAGCGCATCCGTGTCCTGCCGGGAGTGGGTATGCGCTCTCGGACGTGCGGCGAGCGCGCTGCCCCCGTCGACCCGGGGAGGCACGATGATCACAGGATCGGCGACCGCCGGCACAAGACGGGCGATCACCCGGCGATGCCGCGTGACGTCATAGCTCTCCCCCGATTCGACGGCCGCGAGCGCCGCCGTGGGATTCTGCCGGAGCTCGGCCACAGTGATCGTTCTCATGCATCCATGCTACGCAGATTCATCTACTTCATCTATCTTTGCATTATTGAACATGTTCGATAATCTGTCGACATGACCTCGGATCCGCTCTCCCCCTATGCAGTCGCACTCGGCGATCGCATGGGCGAGCTGCATCCTCCCCTGCGCGCGTACTTCCAGACGATCCCCGCCGGACGGGTGGGCATCGGCACCGGCGTCTTCGAGCACGTCGGCTGCCGCAACCGGGTGACGCGCACGCTGCTGGCGCCGCTGCTGCGCGCACTGCAGCGGCGCGGCGCGGTGTATGCGGGGTGGGCCGAGCAGGTGCCGTTCACCGTGCGCAATCGCGACGGCGACGGCAGAGACTCCGAGCGCGAGCTGCATCTCCCCGGCGGGACGTGGGTCATGCGCGATCACGTGCAGCCGCTGACGCACGGTCGCATCGTCGATCGGCTGGGCCGACCCGCCATGCTCGCGGCGGCCTTCGCCGTGACAGCCGCCGATGGCGCGCTGGAACTGCGCAGCACGGGAGTCGGCATGCGGCTGGGCGGTATCCGGATCCGGTTCCCGCGCTGCGTCGCCCCGCGGATCCGTCTGCGCGAGAGCATCGACGACGCGACCGGAGCGCAGCGGGTGGCGCTCACCGTGGATGTGCCGCTGCTCGGTCGCATCCACGAGTACCGCGGAACGTTCCGCTACCGGATCGAGGAGGACGCATGAACGAGAACGCACACCATGAGGCCCCGCGGGGCCGGGTGGTGCTCGGCGGATCCACCGGGTTCATCGGCCAGGACCTCGCGCGGCGCTGGCGTGCCGCGGGGCGCGAGGTCGTCACGATCTCGCGCCGCGGCGCCGAGCTGACCTGGGGCGACCAGGCCGGGATCGACGCGGCGGTCGACGGCGCGGCGCTCGTCGTCGGGCTCGCCGGCAAGAGCGTGAACTGCCGCTACACACCGGAGAACCGGGCCGAGATCTTCCGTTCGCGCGAGGAGACCACGGCCGCCCTGCGCACCGCGATCGAGCGGGCGGCGGTGCCGCCGGCACTGTGGGTGAACTCGTCCACCGCCACGATCTACCGGCACGCGGAGGATCGCGCGCAGACCGAATCGACCGGTGAGCTCGGCACCGGCTTCTCGGTCGAGGTCGCGAAGGCATGGGAGCGGGAGCTGTTCACGGGCGACCTTCCGAGTACGCGCCGGGTGGCGCTGCGCACCGCGATCGTGCTCGGCGACGGCGGCGTACTGGGCACCCTGCGCACCCTCGCCCGGTTCGGGCTCGGCGGCACGCAGTACGACGGGCGCTGGCCGGTCGGCCGCGCCCGGCGCGAGGCGGGCACCGCGCACGACTTCCGCGCCCGGGGCGGGCGGCAGCGGTTCAGCTGGGTGCATCTGGACGACGTGGCGGGGATCATCGCCTTCCTCGAGCAGCACCCCGAGCTGGAGGGCCCGGTGAACGCCGTGTCGCCGGAGACGAGCGACAACCGCACGCTCATGGCGACGATCCGGGGCGCCCTGGGCGTGCCGTTCGGGCTGCCGCAGCCGCGCTGGATGCTCGAGCTCGGCGCGATCGGGATCCGCACCGAGACCGAGCTGATCCTGAAGAGCCGATGGGTCGCCCCGGAGAAGCTGCTCGCCGCGGGCTATGCGTTCTGTTTAGCCGGGGCTTCGGGTA
>JAFDWK010000103.1 GCA_018268515.1 Actinomycetota bacterium | reverse complement strand
GGCGAGCCGTGTCCGGTGTGCGGGGACACGGTGCGCAGCGTGTTCTTCGCCGACCGGTCGCTGGAGTACTGCCCGACCTGCCAGACCGGCGGCAAGGTGCTCGCGGACCGGCGGCTGTCCCGGCTGCTGAAGTGACCCGCATCCGACATGAGGCGTCACGGAACCATCCAGCGGAATGAAACCGGCATCCGCGCGTTGACTAAGCTGAGAGCAACACAACGTGCTCCGGGGTCGGTGAGAATCCGAACCGGCGGTGACAGTCCGCGAACCGAGGATCCGACAGCGATCCCCGGCCGATCCGGTGGAATTCCGGGACCGACGGTGATGCGAGCGAAGGCTCGCGAGTCCGGATGAGAGGCAGCACGCACGATCGACGTGCGCCCGACCCCGCCGAGCTGGACCAGGACGAAGAAGGCGACATGACGGCGACAGCGGTGGAGCGGGCGGCGATGACGCACGCGCTCGAGATCGCGCGCCGCGGGCCCCGAGGGCTCAACCCGCAGGTCGGCGCCGTGATCCTCTCCCCCGCGGGCGACGTGCTCGCCGAAGGCTGGCATCGCGGCGCCGGCACCCCGCACGCCGAGGTCGATGCGCTCTCGAAGCTGACCGCGGAGCAGCTCCGCGGCACGACCGCGGTGGTCACCCTCGAACCCTGCAACCACACCGGTCGCACCGGCCCATGCGCCCAGGCCCTCATCGATGCCGGCGTCGTGCGCGTGGTCTATGCGCTGGACGATCCGGGCGCGGTCTCCGGCGGGGGCGCCGGGCGGATGCGCGCCGCCGGGGTCGACGTCGTCTCCGGTGAGCAGGCCGCGGCCGCGCAGGCGCTGATCCATGACTGGCTGATGGTGCAGCGCCTCGGCCGCCCCCAGGTGACGGTGAAGTGGGCGCAGAGCCTGGACGGACGCGCCGCTGCGGCAGACGGATCAAGTCAGTGGATCACCGGTCCCACCGCCCGAGCCGATGTGCACCAGCGCCGCGCCGCGGCCGACGCGATCGTGGTCGGCACCGGCACGGTCCTGGCCGACGACCCCGCCCTCACGGCCCGGGACGGCGACGCGCTGTTCGCCCACCAGCCGGTCCCCGTGGTGATCGGCGCCCGGGAGACCCCGGCCGATGCGGCGGTGCGCCGCCACCCGCGCGAACCGCTGTTCTACGCCGAGCACGACCTCGCCGAGGTCCTCGCCGATCTCCGCGACCGCGGCATCCAGCGCGTGTTCATCGAGGGCGGCCCGACCCTGGCCAGCGCGTTCCTCGCAGCGGGGCTCGCTGACGAGGTTCTGACGTACGTGGCCCCTGTGCTGATCGGCGGACCGAAGCTCGCGCTCACCGACATCGGCGTGGCGTCGATCGGCGACGCCGCGCGTCTCGTCGTCGACGCATGGCAGCCGCTCGGCGTCGACATGCTGGTGATCGCCCGCCCGACGAGTATCGCGACATCGACGAGCGCCGTCCCGGCGCCCGCAGACGAGAAGACATCCCGGAACGAAGGAGAAGCCTGATGTTCACCGGAATCATCGAGGAGATCGGTGAGATCACCGCGATCTCGCCCGCCGGCGACGGCTGGCGGCTCACCGTGCGCGCCCCGAAGGCCGCGTCCGACGCCGTGCACGGCGAGTCGATCGCCGTGAGCGGCGTGTGCCTGACCGTGGTCGGATCCACCGCCGACACGTTCGACACCGACGTCATGAAGCAGACCCTCGACGTGGCCGCGATCGGCGGCGCCGCCGTCGGCACGCGCGTGAACATCGAGAAGGCGATGCCCGTCGGTGCGCGCCTCGGCGGCCACATCGTGCAGGGCCATGTCGACGGGGTCGGCGAGGTGCTTCAGGTGCGCCCCGGCGCCCAGTGGAGCGTGCTGCGCATCTCGCTGCCGCACGATCTCGCCCCGCTCGTCGTGGACAAGGGATCCATCTCCGTCGACGGCACGTCGCTGACGGTGAGCGCGGTCAGCGAGCCGGCCGCCCCCGCCGCCTGGTTCGAGGTGTCGCTGATCCCGGAGACCCTCGCCGCCACCACTCTCGGATCCCGCGCGGCCGGCGACCGGGTGAACCTCGAGACCGACATCCTCGCCCGGCACGTCGAGCGCCTGCTCGCCTTCCGTGCCGCGGACTCCACCGAAGACCTGGCCGCAGGCGCCGGCGCCGATCGCGCCGCCACACCGGAAGGAGGCTCCCGATGAGCCTTTCCACCATCGAAGAGGCGCTGGACTCTCTCCGCGCCGGTCGTCCCGTGCTCGTCGCGGACGATGAGAACCGCGAGAACGAGGGCGATGTCATCCTGTCGGCCGAGCTCGCGACACCCGAGTGGATCGCCTGGACGGTGCGCTGGACCTCCGGGTATCTGTGCGCGCCGATGCCCGCCGAGATCGCCGATGCGCTGAACCTGCCGCCGATGGTGGAGACCAACGAGGACGCCAGGGGCACCGCCTACACGATCAGCGTCGACGCGGCCTCGGGCGTCACCACGGGCATCAGCGCCGCCGACCGCGCCCGCACGCTGAACGTGCTCGCCGACGCCGCGTCCACGCCGTCGGACCTCATCCGCCCGGGGCACGTGCTGCCGTTGCGGGCGGTCGACGGCGGTGTGCGCGAGCGCGGCGGTCACACCGAGGCGGCCGTCGAGCTGATGCGTCTCGCGGGCCTGCGTCCGGTCGGCGCCATCGCCGAGGTCGTGGCGGAGGACGGCAGCATGATGCGCCTGCCCGGCCTGCAGGAGCTCGGCGCGCGCGACGGGATCCCGGTGATCACGATCGAGCAGCTCATCGCGCACCTCAACGAGGTGGACCCGCGGGATGAGGCCGACTGCGTCGCGAGCAACACGCGGCGCAGGGTGAGCCTGCGCGCCGATGCCACCGTGCCGACCGAGCACGGGACGTTCCGTTTCCTCGCCTACAAGGACCGCATCACCGGCACCGACCACATCGCGGTCGTCTCCGGCGAGCCCGGCGAGACCGCACTGGTGCGCGTGCACTCCGAGTGCCTGACCGGCGAGGCGTTCGGATCCCTCAAGTGCGAGTGCGGCCCGCAGCTCGAGGCGGCTCTGGACGCGATCGAGCAGGACGGCGGCATCGTCATCTACATGCGCGGCCACGAGGGACGCGGCATCGGACTGATCAACAAGCTGCGCGCGTACGCGCTGCAGGAGGAGGGGCTCGACACCGTCGACGCCAACCTCGCGCTGGGCCTGCCCGCCGATGCCCGCGACTACGCGGCGGCGGCCGGGATCCTCACCGACCTCGGTGTGAAGAAGGTGCGCCTGCTGACCAACAACACCGACAAGGTCGCGCAGCTGCGCGAGCTCGGACTCGATGTCATCGAGCAGGTGCCGCTGATCGTCGGCGTCGGCCCCAACAACCACCAGTACCTCGAGACCAAGCGCGACCGCATGGGCCACATCATCGGCGAGTCCGACCTCGCCGCGGCTCTGGCGGCGAACGGCGCGGAGAACGGACGGGACGACGCATGAGCGGCGCAGGAGCACCCAAGACCAGCGGATTCGATGCGAGCGGCCTGAACGTCGTGATCGTCGCCGGCACCTGGCACGAGACGATCACGAACGGCCTCATCGCGGGTGCGCAGCGCGTGCTCGAGTCCACCGGGGCGAACCACCGTCTGGTGCGCGTGCCCGGCTCGTTCGAGCTCGCGGTCGCGGCGCAGGCGGCGTTCGCCGGCGGCGCCGACGCGGTGGTCGCGCTCGGCGTGATCATCCGCGGCGGCACCCCGCACTTCGAGTACGTCTCGGCGGCGACCACCGACGGCCTCACCCGGGTCGCGCTGGATGCGGGCAAGCCCGTCGGCTTCGGCGTGCTGACGCTGGACGACGAGCAGCAGGGTCTCGACCGTGCGGGCCTCGAGGGCTCCACCGAGGACAAGGGCGCGGAGGCGGCCGACGCCGCCCTGCGCACCGCTCAGGTCATCCGGTCGCTGCGCGGCTGAGCCGGGCACCTCGCGCCCCACTCTGCTCTTTGCGCAGCCGATTCGGTCACCGAGTGGCGGTTCCCGTGCCCGCGATTTGTTCCCGTGCCCGCGCGGCTGGTTCCAGTGCCCGAGCGATCGAGGCGAAGGTCCTCGATCCCTCGGCCGAGCCCCCCGGCCCCTGAGCGAGCACAGCGAGACGAAGGGCGGCTCGCCCCCGCCTCCTCCTTCCGAGTCGACACTCTTGAGGTCTCCGCCACGCAGACTCGGGGGCATTCGCCCGAGCGATTCCGGGCCGGTTCTCACGCGGATCCGACTCGTGACCAGATCGTGATATTTCAGGATCTGATCTGCGTCTTTCCGGGTCGGGAATGTCGGTGGCCCCGAGCAGGATGGGGGTATGACGAACTCGACCGGCACGGTACCGGCCCCGGGGGTGGACCCGGTGCATCCGGTCGCGGTGCTGGCGACGTTGGCGTCGAGTCTTCAGGCGACTGAGGCGGGGATCATCCGGTTGCAGGCGGTCCGCGACGCGCACCTTGCGGTCGCGCAGCGGTC
>JAFDWK010000102.1:15091-15821 GCA_018268515.1 Actinomycetota bacterium | reverse complement strand
CCGGCTAAGCCGGTCTCAGCGCTGCGCGCTCGACCCATAGCCACCGGCGGCAGGCCGCCGGCCCTCTCGTGGTTGCTCTTCTCGTGGCGGTCCAGTCCCGCCCCGCGGCCGGGTCGCTGCGCGCCCCGGTTGGCCGGGGCCATCGCTCCCCGGGCTCGGTGCCGGGCCCGCCCCTCGCCGGGCTGGCCCGCATCGGTCGATCGGCCCCGGGCGCTGCGCGCCTCCCCCCGGGCTCCCCCCGCCCCTCGTCAGGGAGGGAGCAGCAGATCGCCCCGGTCTCTCGGTGGTGAGAGCCGGGGCGATCGGGGACGTGTGTTTCAGGCTTGGCCGGGCCGGAGGACGTGGCCGTTGTGGGCGTCCCTGAGTTCCTTGCATCCGGCGCATTCGATTCGGGGGTCATCGCCGTCCCAGATCCAGGAGTGGGCGGGGCCGTCGACTCGGATGGGGTGAGGGTAGATCTCCGGATCTGGCGGCCGCGGCGGGTCTGCGGCCGCTGCGCGCCCGAAGGCATCGCCGATGAGGCGCCAGAGCTCGCCGCCGCCGGGTTCGTTGCCCCATCCGCCGGCGGTCTCAGCCATGGTCGGCCGCCGGCGTGCTCGAGGCGGGCGCGCAGCTCGAGCAGAGGTCCTCGGTCTCGCTGACCCATGTGCAGCCGAGGAAGCAAGCGCTGTCGTCCGTGCATCCGCAGCTGCGGCAGGTGCGGATGACGTCGAGCTCGACGCTGATGCCG
>JAFDWK010000102.1:0-14949 GCA_018268515.1 Actinomycetota bacterium | reverse complement strand
CGGCGCACCTCTCCTGGACATCGCTCAGCAGCGCCTCGTGGTCGGCGAGGAGCGCTGTGAGCGCCTCTGAGAGCTCGATTTCATGGTCCGTGGGCCGATGGGTCACGTTGCCGGCGAGGGCGGCTACAGCGGCCCTCGCGCGCTCGGCGCTGCCGGTCTCGGGCTGAGGGTCTGATGCTCCTATTGCGTGTCAAGCGGCTGTGAGCCATTCGCGGTAGCGGGTGGCGAGTTCGTCGTTGGGTCGTCGTCCAAGTTCGAGTTCGCCGACTCGGGCGGGCCAGACGCCGAGGTGGTTGGCTGCAGCAGTCAGGGTGAGGTTCTTGGCCCGGCGTGCGGGACGTAGGTCGCTGTAGTCGGGCACGACGCAGTTCCCGGTGAGTGCCTGGAAGATCTCGCGTGCGACAGCGCGTTTGAGAGCGCGGAACACGGCTTTGATCGTCCATCCCTTCGCGAGATGCGCGTCGCGGTAGGCGCGGGTGGCGGGATCGCAGGAGAGTCGGACTTTCACGATGTGGTGCAGCGCGGCGTTGGCTTGCCGGTCTCCGCCTCGGGAGAGTCGGTGTCGGTCGGTGCGGCCGGAGCTGACCGGGATCGGGGCGGTGCCGCAGAGCGCGGCGAAGGACGCGGAGGATCTGAGCCGGTCGGGGTTGTCCCCGGCGGTGATCAGCAGTTGCGCGCCAACGACGGGACCGACTCCTTTGACGGCTATGAGGGCGGGGTTGGCTGCGGTCACGCGTGCTCTCATGCGAGCTTCGATGTCAGTGATCTCTTCTCCGAGCGCGCGGTAGCGGCGCGCCAGTGAACGCAGGGAGTGGAGGATATCGGCCAGGCCGGGATCGGTGTGTTGTTCTGGCCGGACGGCAGCAAGCGCGGCGATCAGCTTTGCGTCGCTCAGGTTCCGGTAACGATCCCGGAGATGGGCGGGGGCGTTGACCAGCACTGCGCCGATCTGCCGGAAAGCGACTTGCTGAGCTTTGACCGCCGAACGGCGGGCCACGTTCAGTGACGCAGTGGCTCGATCGTGGCGCTTTTCGGATCGGTGCTGGCTTCACCCGACTGCACCGACCGTGCGGCGCGGTAGGCGTCGAGCCGGTCTGTCTTCCCCTGCCGTCGCCGCTCGGCTGGCCTGGTGCGGTTGACTTCCACCACCCGGATGCCAGCCGCGGCGATGGCCGCGGTGATGCCGACGCCGTAGCTCGAGGTCCCCTCGACCCCGACAGCCGTCAAAGGACCGTGCTCGATGAGCCACGCGACCGCCCGACGGTAGCCGGCTTGCGTGGTCGGGAACTCACGATCAGCGACGTGATGCCCGACCTCGTCGATGACCGCAGCGTGGATGCTGTCTTTGTGGGAGTCGATTCCGCCGACCCGGTGGTGGTGCTCTGTCATGCTGGTGATGCCCTTCCGATCCAGTGGGGTCGACACCGGCCGGATCGGTCAGACAGGACATGCACCAGGCCTCCTGCGACGGGGTCAGGCTCGTATTAGGTCATGCCCGACCGGCCGGTGCCGTCAGAAGGCGCGGGAGTGCGGATTACGTCGAGCTCGACGCTGATGCCGGCGGCGGCGAGATCGTCGGCCATGGCGGTGACACGCTCGAGGAGATCCTGCGGGGCGATCGACGGGACGGTGATGCCGACCGTGACCGGCTCTGATTCGGTGACGCTCATGGCTGCTCCTGCCGGTAGGGGTTCGATGGGAACTTGTAGCCCGCAGCGGGGTCCGGGTGCATGGCCGCCTCGAGCTCCGCGTCGACGCCGCGGTCGAATGCCACGGCGCACCTCTCCTGGACATCGCCCAGCAGTGCCTCGTGGTCGGCGAGGAGCGCTGTGAGCGCCTCTGAGAGCTCGATTTCGTGGTCGGTGGGCCGGTGGGTCACGTTGCCGGCGAGGGCCGCTACAGCCGCCCTCGCGCGCTCGATGCTGCCCGTCTCGGGCTGAGGGTGTGTCTGAGGACTCATGTGCTCGGCTCCGTTGGTCAGTTCGCGGTGATCATGAGCTGCTGGCGCTCCTCGAGCTGCGCGATCGCCTTCTCGGGGACGTGGACGGTCTCGAGGCTCTCGATGAGCTTCTGCGCGCGGCGGTACGCGAGGCTGCGCTCAGTCGATGATGCGGCCGCGTTCTCTGCCATGTCGAGGAGTGTGCGGATCTCCTTGATGAGCTTGCGCTCGGCGTGGGGCACACCCTTCTGCCCGAGACGGCGTGCATTGCGCTCTGCTGCGTCCCAGGCGACCGCGAAGGCCTCGACAGCCCTGGGGTACGGGAGCGTGGTCAGATCGACGTCTAGGGGCAGATTCGCGGGCAGCTCGCCGGCCGTGTCGCGCTGCGTGCCGGCGGCCCGCATGGCCCGCAGCATCGCGTAGGTCTGTGGGACGTTCGGGTCGGTGAGCGCCGGCAGGAAGAACAGCGAGTCCCAGTCGGTCTCGGAGTGCACGATCTTGCGCAGCAGCTCGTTGTGGCGATCGTGGAAGGCCTGCCAGGCCGTGGCGGTCCGCTCCCGGCCGGCACGCTCCACTTCGGCTTCCTTGCGGGCGGCGCGGATGCTGCGGCGAGCGCGGCCGGTGGCGGCGATGAGGATCCAGATCAGTACGGCGGCGAGGATCAGGGCGCCGATGATGCCGAGGACGACGAGCAGCCAGGTGAGGTCGGCGGGTTCCTGCACGGTCTCGGGAGCGGTCGTCGGCGCAGCGGTCGATGTGGGTTCTGGCGAGGTCGTCGACGATGGCTTTGTGCTCGGGGTGGGATCCGTCTCCGCGACCTGGTCGAAGGAGCCGAGGATCCACGGCAGGAACGCGGCGGTGGCCATGACGACCACGCCGGCGCCGATGTGGCCCCACCCCGAGCTGTACTCGGTGCCGGCGGTGCGCATCAGCCTGGTGACGCCCATGATGCAGAAGACCGCGCCGAAGAAGATCGCGGCGAAGGAAAAGATGGTGGTCATCGACGAGGCGATCCCGCTGATGGCGTCGAAGATGCGTGGTCCGTCGGTCTCTGTCGAGGCGAGGAGGGTGGTGAGGGAAGACATGTGCTCTACTCCCGTGGGTTAGGTGACTTGACGATCCCTATATTAGTCACACTCACGACGCAAAAACTAGTGTCTCCCGTGTGTTGAGCCGATTCTAGTGCGGGTGTCGGACGGATGCCCTATATTGGTGCATGTAAACCGCCTAAAACTAGGAGTGATGATGGCGAAGACAGAGATCGTCGGCTATGCGGAGATCGCCGACATGATGAAGATCTCCGTGCCCGGTGTGATGAAGGCGGCGCGCACGGACCCGAGCTTCCCGAAGCCGATCACCCCGCCTTCGATGCGCTCTCCCGGCTGGGACCGGCAGGTGATGCAGAAGTACGTCGACCAGCGCGGGGTGAAGTCCGCCGGCCGCAGCGGCCGCCCGCCGGCGGTGGGCAGCAAGCGGTACAAGTTGCCGGCTGAGGTGAACGAGGAGATCGAGCGGCGGATCCGCGCTGCCGGCACGTTCGCGGAGTTCGTGTCGTTGGCGGAGATCTCCGACAATGCGCTGCGTCAGCGCTTCTCCGGCAAGACGACGTGGCGTGAGGTCGAGCTCGAGCGTTTCGCGAAGCGGCTCGGCACGACGTTCGACGAGCTCACGGGGATCCGTCGCTGATGTCCCCGCTCATCCCGCTCGTGGCCATCGCCGTGTGCGTCATCGTCCTCGTGGCGATCGTCGGCATGCGCGGATGGCCGATCCTCGCGATCATCCTGGTCGCGACGAGCGGTGTGGGCATCCTGGTTGTGGCGATCGTCACGATCGTCCGCATGTTCCGGCGCCGCCCTGCACGGGTCGTGGTGCGCCGATCGGAGGCTCCTCGTGACCGATGAGACGACCCCGGACCCCTGGGCGGACCGACAGCTTGCGAGCGTGCTCGCGAACGCTCTGGGCGCCTTCGGGCGCCGTACACGGCTGGATGCCAACGTGGCGGCGAAGGAGCTCGGCGTCAGCCCGTCGACGGTGCGCCGCTGGGTCCGCAACGGCATCCCGGAGCGGCGTCGCGACCAGGTCGCGGCTCTCGTGGCTCCCGAGACGGCGGTGCTCGAGCGTGAGCGGCGTGAGCTGCTGTTCGCCCGTGAGGCGCTGTGGGACATCGCCGGCCGCGGCGCACCGATCAGCGACGCCTGGAAGCGGGACGGCTGGCTGCGGCCGCACCTGCTCACCGTGGTGCAGCTGCGCGACCGTGGTGTCCTCGTGGTGCGGCTGACCAACCCGGACAGCGGCGAGATGAGCCGGCGGCTGCGCGCCGACGGCGGCGAGGTCCTCGAAGAGGTCGAGTTCCGCAACAGGTTCCGCGCCCAGGTCGCCAAGGGTGAGCTGCTCGAGGCGGTCGGCCCCTACCGAGTGATGGTCCCCTCGGGGCGGATGAGCCGCGGCCGCACCCAGGCCTGGCTGGCGCCGGCGCCGCGGCCGACGCTCGAGTGGCTGCGAGATCACCCGCAGGTGAAGATCCCGGTGACCAAGCCCCGGAAGAAGAAAGAGCCCCGGCCGGAGTGAATCCGGACCGGGGCTCTCCCCTGTGAGCTGCAGCTCACGTGAGACGGGCTGCGAGCTCGTCGATCTTGTCGGGGCGGAAGCCCGCCCAGTGGTCCTCGTCCGTGATGACGACGGGCGCCTGCAGGTAGCCGAGGGCCTTGACCTTCTCGAGCGCTGCGGGATCCTCGGACAGGTCGTGGATCTCGTAGTCGATGCTCTTGGCATCCAGCGCGCGGTAGGTCGCGTTGCACTGGACGCAGGAAGGCTTGGTGTAGACGGTGACGGTCATGCGATTCACCTCCTCTCTCGGAGCGTGATGATCGTGCCCAGGAGGGCGTTGAAGGTCTCGTGGTGGAGCTCGCGCAGATCGGCGATCGCGAGGGACGGGCCGGCGGCGGTCGCCGGCGTCTGCGGCAGCTGCAGCTCGCCGAAGAGCAGCTCGCGCACGGCGGTGTCGTCGTGGACGTCGATCTCGCGACCGATGGCCGCGAACAGCTCGTGCGCCGGGTCTGCGGTGACGGTGGTCATTCGTGGATCCTCTCTACTCTGTAAGTTCGGAAGTTCGGGGGTCAGCGGGAGGCGCGGGGGTCGCTGCGGTCGTCGCCGGCGTCGATGCCGTTCATGCTCATCCCGGAGATCTTGCCGATCTTCCAGTCGTCGACGTACTTCTCGCTGAGGACGGCCTCAAGGTACTCGCGGGCGGCGACGTCGCCGCCCATCGCCCAGGCGCTGCGGAAGTTCTCGTACTCCTCCGGCGTGAGCTTCTGCTGGATGGTGCGATCGCGGGAGTAGTCGCGCGGTCCCTGCGTGCCGGTGACGGATACCTTCACGCCGCCCATCGGGATGCGCTGGTTCGCGCGAGCTCGGCGCACCATCTGCTGGCGGCCGCGCTTGGTGGTGACGGCCTGGCGGGCCTTCTTCTTGAGGGTGTTCATCACGGTCTGTTTGGGGTTGTGGACGCCCTTCAGCCACCGCTGCACCGTGCGCTGGCTGACGCCGAGCGCCTTCGCGGCCTCGGCGGTGGAGATCTTCGTGACGGATTTCTTGACGCCGCCCGGCGTGGTGACCGTGCGGGTCGTCGAGTAGAGCGTGCGCAGGTGCTTGGCGACGTCGGATGCCTCGGCTCCCCCGGTCCCTGGGGTCGACGGCTCGGACTCAGAGCCGAGCCAGCTGATCGCCTGGAAAAGCGTGTTGCGCTGCTTCAGTGCGTCGTCGTCGGTTGCCATGGTCTACTCCCTTCGTGGATCAGATGAGCTCGATGAGGTGGGACTTGCCCTCGTAGCGGCCCTTGCCGGTGAGGAACGGCAGGTGCTCCTGTAGGTCGGCCGAACCCTCGTACTTGAACTGGCCGAGGCCGCGGCCGTAGTTGCGCTCGTCGCCCGGCCAGGCCTTGTCCGGGTCGGTCAGCGGCGACGTGTACAGGACGGTGTCGCGGGTGATCGCGACGGGCCAACGGCCGGTCTCGTCGCCGATCTTCTTGACGCGGCGGAGGATGTTCGCCCGGGCGCGGGCCTGGATCGCGTGGTAGCGCTCGGGGGCGAAGCCGGGCTTGCCCTCGTGGTGCTCGAAGCTGGCCATCAGCCCGAGGCTGCGGACGTAGACCTCCTTGAGGAGATCGCGGGCCGCCTGCGCATCCGGGTCGGCGGTGTCGAGCTCGGTGCGGGCGTTGCGGATCCGCTCGTACCAGGTGTCCAGCAGGCGGGTGTGGTTCTCCCACGTCCACGCCTCGAGGATCTCGAAGTCGTAGCCCCACTCGATCGCGAGCTCGAGCGTCGGGGTCGAGACCCATGACTCGAGGCCGGCGAGGCTCTTGTCGCGGTTGATCGGGTCGAGCGGGTTGGGCACGAGCCACTCGGCGCGCTCGGGGAGGTTGACCTTCCAGTAGCCGGGCACCTTGCGGTCGAAGGCGACGCCGTTCGGGTGATAGGACGGCTCCCCGATGCCGAGCTCGCAGCCGCTGACGCCGGCGAGGTAGCTGCCGCCACGGTCGTAGGCGTGCACCCAGCGGTGCTGCAGCTCTTCCTCGGTCGGCTGCCGGTGCCAGTTGATGTCCATCTCGAGCGTCGGGATCGTCGCGGGCTCGACGGGCTTGTGCGGCGTGAACCGGGCGGTGCGCTCCTCCTTCGAGGGCGCCAGGTGGAACATGAGGTCCTGGCCGGTCGTGGAGGCGTTCACCGCATACGGGGTCTGCAGGGCACTGGCGAACAGGTCGAGGCGGTGCGCGAGGACGGCCGGGGTCGGGTTGTCGCCGATGAGGTGCTGGAAGTCGTCGCGCAGCGCGGGGATGATCACGAACCGGGCCTGCAGCCGGCTCTCGCCCGGCTTCCAGATGCGGGTGGTCGCGCTGAGCGCGTTGTCCTGCCCGCCGACCTCGTAGCCGGCCTCACGCGCGCCCAGGACGAGGGGGTGGTCGACGGTGAGGTCGTGGAGGATCGAGCCGAGACGTCGCTCGGGCGAGGGCAGCTCGTCGACGGGGATCCCGAGCGCGCGGGCGGCATCCGCCGTGGCGTAGATCTGGCCGGCCTCGTTCTTCCACTGGTTTTTCGTGCCCAGGCGCAGCTGCGCGACGAGCTCGGCGATGTTGCCGAGGTGCTCGATCGGCCGCTCGAGCGGGACCAGCGTCCCGTCCGGCAGCCACAGTCCATCGGTGTCCAGCACCGCGGCGGCCGCGGCGAACTCGCCCGCCGCGGTGCGGCGCGCTGCAGGCTTCTGAGCGGCCGGAGCCGCCGCCGTGTGTGCCTGGGCCGCGGGAGCCGCTTCCGGCGCCGGAGCGGGCTCCTCTGCGGCCGGAGCGGGCTGCTCAGGCGCGGGGGCAGCGGGAGCGGTCGGCGCTGCCGGTGGAACGTCGAAGAGCGCGGGGGCGCTGCCGTCGTCGAGCGGGGTCGGCGGCGTGTGGTCGTCGCCTTCCGGGGTGTCGATGCCGGATCCGTTGTCGCCGGTGAGCACGCTGAGCGGGATGTCCCAGACACGGGTGAAGCGTCCCTCGACGCGGCGGCCGAGGGTCTGGTTTCCGCCCTTGTCGGCCTTCATCCACCCGTGGGCGATGAAGCTCGAGCCGATGGTGTGGACGGTGTCGGTGATCGGCTCGCCGGTGCCGGCGGCGACGCGGGTGATCGTCTCGATCATCACGCGCGGGTGCAGGTAGAGCCGCGGCTCTCCGTCGCCGTTGTCCTTGATCGCACCGATACGCACGCCGTTCGGTGACCAGGTGTCCTGCGGCGGACGGCCGCGCTGCGTCCAGCCCAGCTGCTCGGCGTCGTCGGGGATGTCGCCGCTCGTGGTGACCAGGTGCGCCGAACCCGCGGCGAGTGCTTCGCGGAGCAGCTCGATGGCCATGACGCCGGGGTTGCTGGCGCCGCCCTCCTGTCGCACGAGGGCGTCCCAGATTCCCTTGTCGGCCCAGGTGTGGAAGTCGGTGGCCTCGGCCTGAGTGAGAGCGCCGACCTCGACGAGCATGCGCAGCATGAGGCGGATGCCGTGGTCAGCGTTCACCGCGGCATCCTTCATCCGGCCCTTGGCGCCGGGGTCGTGCGGGAGCGGTGCGGTGCGCTCGCGCCAGACCTTGGAGAGCTGCGCCTTGGTGTGGGTGGCGTCCTGCGGTCCTTCGAAGTAGTGGGTGCGCAGCGCGTCGCGGTGCTTGGCGAGCCAGCGGATCAGGGAGGCGCCCAGCAGTGCGCGCTGGTCTCGGAGTGTCTTCTGCTCGAGGAGCTCGAAGGTCTCGTCGACATTCTTGATCTCGCCGGGGTTGAGGCCGATCGAGAACGTGCGCTGCAGGGCGGATCCGTTGAGGCCGATCTGTCCGGTCGCGATGACTGAGGCGTCGATCGGCGGGGCTTCCCGCACGCCGCCGCGCTGTCCGCCGACCTTGCGGCCTTCGCGGTCGAAGACGGCGCGGACGAGGAAGTCGAACTTGGCGACGGCCTTGCGCACGTCGGTGTCGACGAAGTCGTCGGCGAGGACGGCGACGTGGCGGGCGTTGGCAAGGATGCGGGTCATGGCGATCGCGGAGTCGCCGGCGCCGGTGGCCGACAGGATCGTCTTCGGGGACTCGCTGTTCTCCTGGTTTAGGCCCGGGGCGAGGTAGTGCATGGCCTGGCGGGCGCAGGAGCTCTTGCCGGCGCCGGGTGCTCCGTACACGTAGGTGATCAGCGGGACGGGGACGAACGGCGACTGCCAGACCAGGCCGAGCAGCGGGGCGATCACGCGGGCCGGGAGCATCTTGAGGATCTCCGTCGACTCCTGCCAGGCCTGGCGCAGCGTCGCGGCTTCGGTGGTCGGCTCGGGGAGGTGGATGCGCTGCAGGCCGCCGGTGAGGCGGGTGGGTGCGTCGACGGATCCCTCAGCGGTGATCGCGCCGCCGGCGTGCACGAAGTACGGGCCGAGGTCGCTCTCGCGCCACCCGGTGCCGGTGTAGACCTTGGTGCGCTGCGCCGGTGTCGGCCGGGCGCCGTAGAGGGCATCCCAGAACAGGTCCTTGCCGCGGCGGGACGTCGACTCGAGCATGCCGAGCCACGGCAGCGAGTTCGCCCAGGAGCCGTCGCGGATCTGGTCCTCGTCCCAGACGACAACGGCGTCCTCGATCTGGATGTTGCCGGCCTTGTCGCGCTGCGGCTTGCCGGTCTCGGGGTCGCGCACCCAGCGGTGGAAGTGCACCGTGATCTCGGTGGTCGGCGGGGTGGCGCGGGTCTCGTGGCCGGAGTCCTCGTAGCTGGCGGCGAGGACCTCGCCCCAGCCGTCGAAGACGCGGATGTACCGGTTGCGGAAGTCTTCGCCGTCGCGCTCGACCTTGATCTGCACGGTCTGCCCGAGGCGCACAGCGAACCGGGTGCCCTCGTTCGCCGTGCCGTCGTCACCGGGGAAGAACTGGTTGCCGTCGAACACCGGCGGTTCGCTGTCGCCGTCGTCTGAGGAGCCGCGCTGCAGCGGGACGACTGACGCGGCGATCGAGTCGGGGATCGGCAGCTCGGCGATCTCGTGAGCGCCGCGGGCGATGGCGACAGCCTCCTGGATCACACCGCGTGCGTCGTGGACAGCGCCGCGCTCGAGCGGCGTCGACGCCGGCACCATGGCGAGGGTGTGCTCGAGGTGGTCCCGCATCTTCGCGACACGGCGAACGGACTCCCCCGCCCACAGCTCGACGTTGCGCTGCACCTCGAGGGAGTCAGCACCGGATGCCAGCTGCGCGTCGATCTCGTCACGGCAGACCTGGACGGTGTCGCTGCGGCCCTCGCCGGTGAGCATCTTGCGGAGCTCGCCGAGCATGGCGAGCAGCTGCGCTGAATTCGGGGTGAGCTGCTCGAGCTGGTCGACGGTGTAGCCGGCCTCGAGGTGGTCGGTCAGGTCGGCCTTGTCGTCGTCGACGGCCGGCCGGTACAGGGTGACGGTGGCGCCGACTCCGCCGAGCAGCTTGTGCAGCTCGGCGGCCCGGGAGTAGCCGGCGACGTCGCGGTCAGCGACCACGGCGACGTCGGCGCCCTGGAAGATCTCGGCGAGCTCGCGGGGGAAGGATCCGGAGCCCTGCGCGTTCGTGGTCGCGACGAGACCGGCCTTCTCCGCGTTCTCGACGTCCTTCTCGCCCTCGAGCAGCCAGACGCGGGTGCCGGCCTCGATCGCCTGCAGCACTTCGGGGTGCCGGTACAGAACCGACACGAAGTCCTCGGGCTTCTTCGCGACCATGCGGCCGTTCGGGCCGAGGAACCGCTGCTTGAACCGCTTGCGGGTCTCGCCGTCGACGGTGGCCGTCTCGCGGATGACCTCCTCGACGAGCGTGCCCTCGGCGTTGAAGTACGGGTAGGTCGTGACCCGCTCCCACTTCGCGCCCTTGAACTTGTCGACGTCGGCCGTCGACTTGTTGGTCAGCCGGGGCGGGAGCTTCGGCGCCGCGGTGAACCGCACCTTCGACTTGCGGCGGGGCTGACCCTCGGTGCGCTCCGGCAGCGGGGAGTCGAACAGGTCCTTGACGCCCAGACCGATCGCCGCAGTGATCTCCCGGACGTCGGCGTGGCAGGTGAAGCAGTTCAGCAGCACCTTCTCGTTGGCGCGGTCGTTCTTCACCGACAGAGAGCGGTGGGTGTCGCCGTGCACGGGGCACAGCGCCATGAACTGATCGCCACGGCGAGACTCCGGCTTGTAGCCGTTGACGTCGAGAGCATCCCAGACGCGATCGAACGCGCTGCGGGCGGATTCAGGGGTCGAGATCAGGCTCATGAGCGTCCGCCCTCGCGCGGTGCGCGAGAGGGGACGGAGCATGGCACTAGGCCGCGTTGATCGCAAAAAAGACGAAACTGCGCTAGCATGAAGACGCTCCTCCTCTCAAGGGATGCGCACACCGACCCGCCAAGGTCGCTAACTCAAAACCTCGAACCCGACGCCTGGACAGCAAGGTTCGAACCACACTCTTCGAAAGTCTCTCGGTTTGCCGACCGGGAGACTTTCCTCGTTCTAGGCGCTGCGTGCCAAAGGCCGGCCTCCTTCAAGAGAGTCGAGACCCGCGATCTGGTCGCGAGCAGCTTCACGAGCCTCGGCCTCACGGCGCTCCTTCGCGCGCTTGAGTTCGTCGAGGATGTACTGCGGGATGGGAAGCTTGTGCAGCTTCGCGAGCTCCATCGTGGCGTATGAGCCGATGGGGATACCGAGCTTGTGAGCTTCGGCTTCGTACACCGCGTACTGATCGTCAGGAACGCGCGACATGAGCTGCCGCCGCCTGCCGCGGTCGCGGTGACCGGGCTTCTTCTGTTCGACCATGGCTCATGTATAGCACGTACCTGTGACAGATACAGATAGAAGTCTGCCCCGGCGCGTCGCAAGTCCATCCAAGTGCCCATGACCTCCATAGGTGCTCGGATGTCGCCAGATCGGACACGCGCCGAGGAGATTTTTTCAGCACCAGATCGCGATGGGGCAAAAAGGGTCTACATGAAGGTCTTTTGCGGATCACTCGGATCACTCGGATCACGTCGTCTAAATCCCAGATCAGAGGATTATTCGTTCTGATACGAGCTGCTGTTTCACTCGGATCACTTAACTAGTTTCATAAATCAGTATCCAAAGCCGGAAAGTGTTGCTAACCTGGGGAAAGAGGGTGATACGTGCATCCCTGGCTTCGGACATCTCAGGTCGTATCAACCCCGAGAGGAGCAATCGTGACCAAGACTGTCGATCTGGTGCGCCGTGCGCTGGGCTCCATCCCTCAGACCGAGGACCACCTGCAGCTCCTTGGCGCCGCGGTGTACTCCTGGTGGCGCCCCTTCCCAGCAATGGTCTACCTCCCCGCCGAGCCGGACGTGAGAGCCCTCGACTACGTCGACGCCTTCGCACGAGCTCTCACGGAGCTGGCAGGCCGATCCCGCGACCGCAGTGACACCGTGGCCGGGTACGAGCGAGGTCAGGCGTATGCCGGCCCGGATCCCATCCTGCTCACCGGCACGCATCCGAGCGAACCGGCGAGTTCCGATCATGGCCGCTACTTCCGCAAGATCATCGCCGCGATGGCTGCTTCGCAGTCCCCCGCGCTTATCCCCGATGTCGCCGACCGGATCCGGCTGGTAGTCATCACCGGAGACGCTCCTCTCCCCGGAAACCTTGCCGAGCCGTTCCTCGAGGTCAATCTGCAAACCGATGTGCCCTACCACCGGTGGGAAGCGATGGATCGCGGGCGGGACGCGCGTCTCGAGCTGGCGACTGCAATCGGCCGGTGGGTCGATGATCACCGGGCTGCCGACTCCGACTTCTTCAGCTCGTGGGAGGACGACGACCATACGCCGGAGAGTGCAGCGCGCATCGGACAGGAGATCCTGAGCGCCTTCATGATCGACGAAGGCCTCCCCGCCCCACTCGCCGGCGGCAGGTGGACCCCTGCCGCCCAAGCAGATTCGGTCCGGCGGATCCACCGGCGGAAGCACCCGACTGACCCCGCGCTCGTGATGATGCTGAGAGACCTGATGCGCGACGCTCTGGCAACGCGGCGAGCGCGGATGGTGCCCGGAAGCTCAGATGTGATCGACCTCGGTCGGGTCTCCGGAGATCGCTTGCATGTCCTCCCGCAGCCTGCTCGTGAGCTTGTGCTCGCCACGGGGCACACGACGGCGAGTGCGGGAGTCTTCAGCCGCTCCCTGGCGGTTGAGGGGTGGATCAAGCGGGCTCCGGATGGGGCATGGACTGTGTTGCGTCGCATCGACGGGAAGCTGACTCGCGTGTGGGACTTGCCGGCGGAGTTCCTAGGGGCGATGGTCGAGTACATCACCGAAGACGATCCCAACAACCCGGCGAAGGAGCTGGCCGAGGTCATCCGGAGCTTACTGAGATCTGCCGTGGCAGAGGGCCGTGCTGTTCTCGCACCGTCGTCAGATGGCGCGGTGGATCTCGGACGGCAGAAGAGCGGCAGGCTGTACATCGTGCCGGCCGTCGCTCGGCAACTGCTCGCGGAAGCAGGGCTGCAGGAGACGCCGACCCAGATCAGTCGAGCTCTCGAAGTAGCTGGATGGATATCCCTCGAACGAGATGGATCGAAGACCGTGCCGCGGCGCATCGACGAAAAGATGCTGAGGGTGTGGAATCTCCCGCCATCGTTCCTCGGTTCAGGCGACGCGCCCTCACCCTCTCTCGAATAGCTCGATACGCCGATCGCAGACCCTCCGGATCTCATCCGCTCTCCGGCATCTCGGCGCGGTACTCTCCACGCGACGAGAGGTGTGCGATGTCCATCACTTACGAGATCTACCCGTGCGAGGACGAGCGCAGGCTCAACGGTCTGCACATCGAGAAGGCATTCCGGGACATCTATGACGTCTGGTCGATCAACGTGCCGCCGCAGGTGGCGGCAGCCGACTGCGACGAGATCGAGGACGAAGACGAACGAGCGGCTCTCGCCGATCTCACGGTGGATGCCGGCGGCTGGTTCATGGTGACCCCGACGATCCGCTGCTCCCTCGAGGCGATCGTCGGAAAGGGATGGCGAATCCAGCTGCACAGGAAAGCGGTCAGATCAGGCAACCTGAGCCCCATCCAGTCGTTCACGATGTGGGGAATGGTCTACGACCCCGCCGATGCCTATGGCCCCTCGCTCGTCGTCGCGCACACGGTGCTGCGTTTCCTTGGTGAGGCCGAGTCCGGAACTCATCGGCTCTGGCGAACGCCCGATGCGGCGGCGCGGGGCCTGTTCCCTGGGGTCTCTGTGGAGCAAGCTCGACGAGACTTGGACATCGCGCGCGCGACCGCGGCCGCCGCGTGGGTGCAGCTCGCAGAGAGCTGGACCCACTACCTGCACGAGTGGCCGATGAAGTACCAGTTCACCGAGCTCGGAGCCTATTTCGACTCCCACCGTGATCACCCGGATTGGGGCCGATTCACCCGCCTCAAAGCGTGGTACGACACGGAGAAAGACGGGTCGGAGGAGTACAACCCTGAAGACTAGACCGCTTGGATGAGTGTCGGATCCGACGGGTCCGCGGTGCGCACGTTGTTCACCTTCCGGTCGACGACATGCGTGCGGATCGTCGTCGCGACGGCCGAGGAGGATGCCTCGAGCTCGTCGAGCAGCTGCAGCCGGGTCCGTTTCGACGCCGCGGTGTCGCCGTCGACGGTGAGCGGCTGCGGGTCCAGCCAGGCATCCCAGAGGTCGCGGGTGAGGAATGCGGGCATCCTGTCGTGGATCTCACCTGACGCATCGCGTGCTTCTCGGGTGACGACGACGAAGACCCGGCGCCGTTCGCCGGCGACGTCGGCCGTCCAGGTCAGCCCTGCAGCGGCGAGCAGCTCGTCGCTGTGGATCCAGTGCGGCGTCTTCGAGCCCTTCTCCCCGGTCCACTCGTAGTAGCCGAGCATCGGCACGATGCACCGGGCGCGGCTGAACGCTCCGACCCAGAACCGTTCGGGCAGCTTCTCCATCCGGGCGTTGATGATCGGGACCGTCGGCCGGCTGGCGGGCCTGTCCCAGTCCCACCGTGCCAGCTCGATCTGCCGGTCGACGACCTCGCCTTCGAGGCGCTCACGGACGATCGGCGCCGACTGAGTCGGTGCGATCGAGTAGCTGCCCGCCCAGTCCTGCGCACGGCCGCCAGCCGCGACGAACTCCTGGATCAGCTCGTCCGTGTTGTCGGTGGAGAGCAGTATTTCGGGAGGCAGTATTCGCACCACGGCTTGGTGGGCTCCATGTTGACCAGGTGATGATCGTGTCCGCCGGTTACGCCTGCTCGGGCAATGCTCGGATCGCCCGTTCGATCTGGGACGTGGTTGGTGCCCCAGCGAACCCGTTCTCCGTTGTGTAGACGCGGCACGCAAGTGCCTGTACAGGAGATGTCGGGAATAGGTCGACGCCGTCGGCCAGGAGCGTGGGCGATCCTCCGAACCCGAGGCTTGCCGCTTCGGCCTCGGTGTGGATCGTCACCAGCTCGACGGCGACGCCCCCGAGCCCGAGAGCGTCGAGCGCCGCGCGTGCGTTGGCTTCGGCGATGTCCGTGTTGGGG
>JAFDWK010000101.1 GCA_018268515.1 Actinomycetota bacterium | reverse complement strand
CCGCCCGGCGTCGCCCGGGCCGACGTGCGCGCGTACACGACCGCGTGCGTCCCCACTACCCGCACGCACGACCTGACCGTTTTCCTAGGAGCATCACCGCGTCGGCGCCGGGGATTACGCTCGCTCACATGTGCGCCTCCTACGGGCTCGCCGCCCCCTACGATGACACCGCCTATCGCGCGTTCGCCGACGCGCAGCTGCTTGAGCAGCTGCGCACATGGGCGCAGGGCAACGCCGGCACCGTTCTGCAGCCGACCGGGCGACTCACGAAGAACCTGAACCCGGTCATCCGGTCATCGACGTAGCTCGAACTCGCATGGTGGGGCTACCTCGTCGACGGGCGTCCGTCGAAGTTCCCCTCGATCAACACCCGCTCCGAGCGGCTGGAAGCCAGGCGCGGGCCGCTGCCCGACCGGGCGATCGTGCCGGTGTCGCACTGGCGTGAGATGCAGAAGCCATCCAGGCAGTGGTTCGACCTGGCTCTGCCGGGGGGAGGAGCTGATCGGCACTCTGGGTCCGGTCCGGTGACGTGGATCTGGCAGGCCACGTCAATCCGGTCTGTGCTATGCAATTAGCGTCTGCCATCGTAAATAAAGGTTGACTCGCGTCGAGGGGCGTCCTACGGGCGCTCGTCATTTCCCGGAGGTCGGATCTCACTGATGTACTCATTCATGGTAGCGACGATCCGTTCTGCTCGTCTCTTGGGGCATGCTGTAGCCGGGAGCTCTCTCGAAGTCATGGAAGATACCGGCCAGACCTCAAGCTGAACAATTCCCCATATCCTCATTGACCTACCGAGTGCCCATGCGCCGCTGTATTCGCCAACGCTAACAGAATCAAGTCCATTTAGAGGGAAGGTCTGAGTGCGGACATATCCGCGCACGGATAGGGCGTCGTCGACTATTCGCGCCCGAACTCGGCAAGATAGCCCCAGCGCGACAAGGGATGGCAGCCCAAAGATTATGCAAACGTACCAACTGCTGGTTCCGATGCTGGCGATAGACAGGGTCGTACAAAGTGCTGCCACGAGAGTCGCCATGACCCGCGGGGCGACACCTATCCAAAGGAGGGTCCTGTTGGCTGCTTCTTTTTCGTGCATTCTTCGGAGCTCGGAGTGTCCATGATCTTCTGGATCAGAATGAACCATAACGTCCAACCCTAGTCCAACCAGAACTCGCATACGAGACGGCAGGTGTTGGTGCAGGGCGATAGTATGAGTATGTAGTTGTTGTAGTGACGCTGACCATGTTCTCTACTGCTCCTCTGACGACTTCTGTTCGACGAAGGTAGCTGGTCTGAACATCATTAACTACACTCTTGATGGCTTTCCGAGTTGTCGCCTTAGCTACAGCTTCCGAAGCAAGTGCGGCGCCGGCAGCCGCCGCTTTTACACCCACCTTCAGCGCAGCGCCAGCTCCATAACCGAGTGCTCCGGCGCCAATGGTAACCCACCCCATTGCCGCATCACCTGTCCTGAAATACGCCCATGCTTCCACAACGGCGCACGCGTACGAGAGCCCAGGCACGAATCCGCAGGCCCCCAACAGGAATTGTGCAGTGCTGTTCGTGGTGAGGGTCTTGGCGGCGTCCTCCCACCAGTCCCGCCCAGTTAGGTCGCTTTTGCCGATAGGGTCGGTGGGCCAGACGTAGTCGTTGTCGACGCCGCCTTCGATGGGGTCGACTTGCAGGAACCGTCCGAGGGCGGGGACGTAGAGGCGTGCACCCATCTCAATCACCAGCGTCGATCCCGTCGACTCAGCGATTTTCAGCGCCCCCTGATGCCACTGCGAGTTCCCGGCGACCTGTCCGGTGTCATCCGTCGCACTCGTGCCGAGCGCGTAGGTAGTGGGGTCGATGGGTTGCCCGAACGGGTCCCACATCAGCATGATGCCCGTCGTGGTGTCGGTGCGGGTGATGAGCCCGTGGCCGAGGAGGTCGGGGAACGACCACGTCACCGTGGCACCGACAACCGTGCGGCTGAGGCCACCGGGCAGGGTCGTGCTGGTTGTCATGGTCGGGCCGGATAGCTGCCCCCAGGCGGCATCTCCCGACCCTGCGTACAGGTATTTCGTCGTCACCGCCGGGTTCGCCCCGGTGGGATCCATCGTCCGTGACGCGACCCGTCCGGTCGCGTCACGGACGATCGTGACGGTGGTGCCGTCGGCGTATGTTGTGCCGACGTGTTGGTTCGACGCGTCGTAGACGAAAGTCATGTCCGCGAGCTTGGTCGTGTTCCCATGCGCGTCGTAGACGATGTCCGAGGCAGCCAGACCGTCGGCGACGGTCGTCGCCCCCGCGGGGGCGCCGGTCACGGTGGAGGATTGGAGCCGGTCGGCCCAGTCGTAGCAGTACGCCGCTGTCGACACCGATGCCGTGGAAGCGTCCGGTGCGGTCCATTCATCCCGGAGACTGGTGCGGTTGCCCGACTTCCCCGCCTCCGCATTCGCCGCGCACCCGGACGCGGTACCGAACCCGTAGGTCAGCTTGTGGCCAGGGATGGTCGCGGCGACGAGACGCCCCGCCGGGTCGTATCCGAACGTCGAGGCGTTGGTCAGGCTGCCCCGGGTGGAGGTGTGCGACACAATCCGCCCCGACTGGGACCGGACCACCTGATCCGACACTGTCTCACCCGCGACAGACCAGACGTTCCCGACCGTCCGTCCGGCAGCATCGCGGTTCACGCTCGTCAACGCCGACTCATCCGGATACACCACCGACGCCAGGCGCTGCACTGCGTCGTAGGTGACGGTCGCCTGCACCTGACCATCAACGGTCACAGTTTTCACCTTGCCGTCGAGGTCATAGGTGTTCTCCGTGACCGACGCGGTCCCGCCAGCCGGGGTGGTGGTGACTTTCAGCATCCGTCCCGTGAGGGCCTCGTAGGTCGGTGTCGTGACGGTGCCCCACACATCCGTGTAGCTGGTGGCCCGGCCGAGGAGGTCGGTGGTCGTGGTGATCGTCGACCCGTTCGGGGACCCGGCAACCGTCACTCCGCCGACTACTACCTTGAGGCCTCCCGTCTGGGGTGTGTACGCGGTCGTCACCGTCTTCGTCGCCATGCTCGCGACACCGTTCGTGACCGTCTGCGTCACCCGACCCCTGGCGTCGTAGGTGACGCAGGACCAGTTCGTGTCGCCCGACGTTTTGGTGCCGACGGTGCGCCCCCACGTGTCGTACGCATACTCGGTCGTCACTGCACCACCTGCCGCGGGCGTCGGGCCGGTGACCTTCTTCGTCAACCCGTACTGCTTCGTCCCCGCAGGGATCCCGCACACCGCGGGCGCCGCCTCGAGGTCGCCGTAGTAGGCGGTCGTCGTCGCGGCCGCCGTTGGGGCGCCCGTGACGGTCGCACCGGGCAGAGTGCGGGTGAGCCTGCGCAGCCACCCGGTCGCGCCGGGCTGTTCGAAGCTCGTCTTCGTGGTCAGTGCGAGCCCCGCCGGGTCGACCGTCGCCGAGGTTGCCTGCCCGAGCCAGGGGTTCTCGTACGCGGCCGTCGCCGTCGCTGACGGAGCGGCCGCGCCTGCCACCGCGGTCGAATCGTCGGCGGTCTTGCCCGTCACGAGAGCGTAGTCGGGGCGGAACTGCACCCCGGGGATCGTCACGAATGAGCTCGAGCCTGGGGCCTTCCACCGCAGTTGGAGGGACGCAACCGATGCGTCGTCGAAGTACTCGACGCGGATGCGGCGGGTCTCCCCGGCGGTGACCGTGAACGGTTGCCCGGTCGTGTCCGTGGCTCCCTGGCTGACCCACCTGTCCAGGGCGATCACGTCGTTCAACCACACCCGGATGCCGTCGTCACTGTTGCCCTGCAGTGTGTAGGTGCCCGCGGTCGGGAACGTGATTAGACCAGTCAGCCGCAACGACCAGCCGTCCGCCGGCAATGACCCGCCCGGCGCGGCGCTGCCCCAGTTGCGGTCGACCGCACCGCCGGTCGCACCGAGGATGCCGAGGCTGAACAGTGTCGGCTTCCCGGCGAGGGTCTTGTTCGGGTAGTACGTGGCCTGCAGGCCGTTCATGCCGCCATCGTAGGTCGTGCTGGCGTGCGCGGGGAGGATCCCGCACCCGCCCACCGATTCCGGACTCGCGATCGTTCGCCTATCCGTGCCGAAACATGCCGCCGGTGCCGGACCGTACGTGTCCGTCGCCCGATCGGTGTTCGGGTCGTAGATGGTGGTCGCCACCAAGCCGGTGCTGTCCGTAGTGGACAGCACCAAATCCTTCACCGGGTCCCATGTCTGCGTGCTGGTCACGCCCATCGCTGACGAGACCTGCGTCTGTCGCCACGCCCCATCGAACAGTGCCGTTTTCGTATCGCCGGTCAGCCCGGCAACCTGCACCGTGGTCTTGCCGCCGTCGACGTACGTGAACGACTTCGACGGCCGCTCGCCCGCCGTGGTGCCATCCGGGGCCGGGAGCGTCACCTGGGTGACTTTCCCGTTCGTGTACGCGATCTGCGTCTTCGACGCATCAGACGCGGCCAGCCCCGCGGTGATCGCGTCGTTCGCGGTCGCGTCACGGATCTCGGTGAGCTGCCCGACCGTGTCATACCCGAACGACGACACCGCGGCACCCGGGTCAGTGATCGACGCGAGCAGCCCCACCGTGTTGTACAGGAGAATCGAGGTCGCGCCATCGGGGTAGGCGATCTTGCACAGCATGTCGGCCGGCGCCTTGCCATACCCGGTACCGGTGCCCTGCGGACACACCGTCTGGGCCGCATCCTGATACGTGAACTGAATCGACCGCGTGTATGCGGACCCGTCTTTCGAGACGGGGTCGTTGATCTGCGTCGTCACGCCCCGGGAGTCCAGCACCGGGAACGGTGCGGCCGGCTTCTGCCCAACCGCGACCGCCGTCGCCGACGCGACCTTGCCTTCCTTCGAGAACTGGTACACCGTGCCGTCCTCATCGGTGAACACCACCAGCCCCGTACTGTCCAACGACACCGTGCCGTATTCACCCGACGGGGGCGTGAACCCGCCCTTCCCCGCCCGCGCATACGTGTGCGTCTTACCCGAGGTATCCGTGAGAATCACCGCGGAATCCGTCACCGTCGCCGACACCCACGCCGCCGACACCCCCGCGATCGGCGTCGACGCCGACCAGCCCGCCGGCAGCACCTGCACCTTCTTCGTGAACCAGTCGGAAGGGATCACGAACTGGTCGGAGCCGACCTTGATCCACACCTGCGCGATCGCCGTGTACTGCCAGTCGTAGTACTCGAACCGGAACGGCACCGCACCGCCCCCGTACGTGCGCGCCGGCCCCCACGTCGTCGTCGGCGCCGCGTTCTGCCAGTTATCGACGACCTTCTCGTTGTTCACCCACACCCGGGCGCCATCATCCTGCTGCACCCCGATCTGCACCTGCTGACCCGCGTACTGTGCCGGCAACGTCACAAACCCCGACCAGCGGGCCAGGAAATAGTCCTCAGGCACCGACTCTGCGGGAGCACCCAGGTCCCAGTTGAAGTTCACCGACGGGTCCGTCCGCACGAACAACGGCGTCTTGCCATCGAACGACATCCCATCCCGCGTCGATGGCGCAGCCCCGTTCACCCGCCCATCGAAGTACTCACCGACCAGGCCCCGGTTCGCGTCTTTCACCTCCTGACTGTTGTACGTGAACGACATCCCCATCGGCCCACCCAGCGTCTGCACCGTCGGCGACACGAACGAGAGGTTCGCGTTCCTGTTCGCGAGATTCACCGACACCGGGCCCGCGGTCTCGAACGGCGACGGCCCGGTGGATCCGAGCCTCAGATCCACCTTGAACGACTTCTTCCACGTGTTGAACGTGTTCTTGTCCTTACCGTCCCACGTCTGGACCAGCCACGAATAGATCCCGCCGTCCTGCAACTGGCCCGGCGGCACCGCCCAGCGGGCCTTCCCGTCCGCTCCCGCGTCCAGCCACTTCGACACCGCGATCGCACCGGTCTTCGCATCCGCCCCCGTCGCGATCTTGAACCGGTACCGGATCGGCTTCCCGTCATTCACCGCATCGGTATCCGTCACCGCCCCCACCACCAGCTCCGGCGTCATGTCGTCACCACCTGCGGCAACCCCACCTCCGTACCCGGAGACGCCGACCCCGCATCCGGCAACGGAACCTGATTCGTCGTGAACTGACGCGTCGACGAACTACGCACCGTGTCCTGCCCGTACCAGCCCTGGTGGTCGTAGTCGTACACCTTCGCCCGCCAGTAATACGGCGTCCCCGCATTCAGCAGCCCCTCCGGAACCGTCCACGACGTCCCCGTCTGCCACCCCGACGTCGCCACCACATTCTCCATGTCTGCCGTGGTCGACACCTCGAACGCATACCGCTGCGCCGTGCTGCCAGGATTCGTCGCCGACGCGGTCAACGTCGGCGTGACCGACACGCCAGTCGCGTTCGCTGCCGGCGACCCCGACCCCTGGCTCACCGTGGCGAAGGGCCAGTACGTGATGGCCATCTGCACGTCCGCAGCCTTAAAGCTGTAGCCAGCTCCCTCATCACCGGTCACCATCCACGCAGGCAGATCCCCCACCTTGAAACGATCCACCAGACGCTGGGCGACACCAGCACCCGTGGTCGGCGCCCAGCCGGTCCCCAAGCTGTAGTCGGCGACATAGGTACCCAGGCAGGAATAGCCCAGACAGTTCGCATGCCGGACCGTTCCATTCATCACATTCGATGTCCCGTTGCCGCTGAAGAACCCGACACCGATCTGCGCACCTGCGATGAAGCTCCCCGGGATCGCCCCGTAGTTCATGGAGAAGATCGATCGCCATGTCCGCTGCGGCGACTCCCCCGTGTTCCCGACATATGTCACACCCGTGAATGTCGACCCGTCCGACTTGTACGCCCACCCATTCGCCGCCGGCGACTGGAACGTCGGATCGATCCGCACCGGGAACACCCGCGACTTCGCACGAAGCCACGACTCATCCGCCGTCACCGTGTACTTCCAGACACCCTTCCCCGAAGCCGACACCTTCACCTTCAGGGCACTGACCGACGGACCCGACTTATCCGTCTGCGGTGCGGAATCGAAAGCGACCGGGCTCGGGATCAGCATCACGACCTCGCCCGCCGCGTCCACGAGCTCGACAGCGTTCGTCTCCTCGATCACCTGCGGGGTCAGATCCCCCGCGTCCAGACGCCACGACCACGAGTTCTTGCCCTTGCCCGGGGCCTTCGCCAGGACCAGCGACTCCTTGACCTCACCGGACTCGATCCGATACTCGAGATCCTGCCCGTCACCGACGCCACGGAACGCGAACTTCTCGTGGTCGTCCCAGAACCAGAACGGCGTCTCCGACCTTCCCGCACCGGCCCCGATCAGCGAGAAAGACACCTCGTGCCCGTCACGCGACACCGAGACCGCGTCATTCTTGTCGGCGCCCTTGCCGAACTTCGGGGACAACGGGTGGTTCTTGACCTTCCAGGAACCATTCACCTCTTCCAGAGAGGTGTTGATCGCCCCCAGGAGCCGTCCGCGTTCTTCACATTGATCGGCGAAGACGAGATCTGCTGCACACGCGCGCCATCCGCGCCCTCGAACGTGGTGGTCGTCTCAGAGCGCGCCAGCACCTTCAAGCCCGACGTATCGATCGGCACGTTCGTGTCCGGAGCGTCAGCAGCGGGCGGCGCCGTCGTGACGTCTTCGGCGACCGGTGCAGGCAGCGACTCAGCAGGGCCCGACTCGCCCTCCGGCACCTGCGGATCGACCGACGGTGCTCGCCCCACCGGAAGCGTTGCACGATCCGTCACATCGTCACCCGCCGTCGGATCCGTCATCGGCCGAGTCGCCCCCGAGACGACCGACACCGCGATGGCAGGATCCGCGAAGACCACCCCCACCACCAGCGACAACACCGCGACCACAGAAACAAGCGTCAGACGAGCCCAGCGAACCACACAGTCCCCCACGAATCAGGGCCATCCACTCCGACGGCACACCCAGCGAAAACCAAGAGTACACACACACAAAACGCAGGGAGCGCGATCCAAGGTGAACGACCAGTGAACGAGGCAGACCGCAGCGAAAACCAATCCCCTCATCCTCCAGATCCGAGCGGTCCTCGTCTGCGCTCCATGCGGCCTGCTCGTTGATCTGTTCGAGGGAGGCGTCCGTGACTGCGATCTCCTCGTCGAGGGCCGCGAATCAGCTGCTCGTGCTCGCCAGCTTCGATGTCGTACTCGATTCCTCCACTTGATCCGCTCTCCCGGTCCGGTTGACCGTGAGTCGGGGGGCAGTCACGGGCCCGCTTGTTCATCCCGGACTGGCCCCACACGTCGACGCCCTGCGACCAGCTCTGCAACACGGTCACCATGCAGATGCCATTGGAGCCGTAGTGCGAGTACAGGTCGGGGAGATCCTTCCACCGGCACACGTTCGCGGCCTCGTCGAGGATGAGGACCAGCGGCACTGTGAGGCGTCCGCGTGGCGATCGCGCGGCCAGCGTCTCGGCGGCGTCGACGATCGCCACGGTGAGCGCGGTGATGATCGGCCCCGCGGATCCGCGCCCCTCACGGCTCAGCGAGTACAACGTTTCCGTGCTGCGCACGAACAGCTCGGGGTGGAACTCCTGGCGCCCGGGCGACGGGATGATCCACTCGGCGATCTTCCGGTTCGTGGGGCACGCCGCCATTTGCTGCGCCGTGCCGTAGATGCCGCCGCGCTGCTTGTTGGCTGCGTGAGCCATGTGTAGACGTCTGTGATGGGACGGTTGCCCATCGCGGCCGTGAGGAGCAGCCCGGTGAGGTCTTGCCCTGCAGGGTCGAAGTAGGCATCGGTCTTCGCGCCGGGATCTCGGGATCCGGACGCGAAGTGCTGCGCGAGCTGCGCCGCCCCAAAAGCGCACGGCGCAACCCGTTGCAACGTGACGCACGGGGGTGCAACGTGCGCGGGCCTACCGTCGAGGCACACATCAACCCGCGCGGCATCGGAGCCGCGGATCGTCGAAGGAGACGCGATGACCATCATCGAGGAGAGCGTGTCGACCGCCTACGCGGCGCCGGGCCAGCCCGGAGCGCTCGCGAACTACCGCCCGCGCTACGGGCACTACATCGGCGGCGAGTTCGTCGATCCGATCAAGGGCCAGTACTTCGAGAACATCAGCCCGGTCAACGGCAAGCCGTTCACGGAGATCGCCCGCGGCACCAGCGAGGACGTCGACCGGGCGGTCGACGTCGCCTGGAAGGCGTTCGAGAGCTGGGGCAAGACCAGCCCCACCGAGCGCGCCAACATCCTGAACCGCATCGCCGACCGCATCGAGCAGAACCTCGAGATCATCGCGATCGCCGAGACCTGGGAGAACGGCAAGCCGGTGCGCGAGACGCTCGCCGCCGACATCCCGCTCGCCGTCGACCACTTCCGCTACTTCGCCGGTGTGCTGCGCGCACAGGAGGGCGGGATCAGCCAGCTCGACGAGAACACCGTCGCATACCACTTCCACGAGCCGCTCGGCGTGGTCGGCCAGATCATCCCGTGGAACTTCCCGATCCTGATGGCCACGTGGAAGCTCGCCCCGGCGCTCGCCGCGGGCAACTGCGTCGTGATCAAGCCGGCCGAGCAGACCCCGGCGTCGATCCTGTTCCTGTTCGAGATCATCGGCGATCTGCTGCCGGCCGGTGTCGTGAACATCGTCAACGGCTTCGGCATCGAGGCGGGCGCGCCGCTCGCGTCGCACAAGCGGATCCGCAAGGTCGCCTTCACGGGCGAGACCACCACCGGGCGCCTGATCATGCAGTACGCCTCGCAGAACCTCATCCCGGTCACGCTCGAGCTCGGCGGCAAGAGCCCGAACGTCTTCTTCGAGGACGTCGCATCGAAGAACGACCCGTTCTACGACAAGGCGCTCGAGGGCTTCACGATGTTCGCGCTGAACCAGGGCGAGGTGTGCACCTGCCCGTCGCGTGCACTCATCCAGCGCTCGATCTACGACGGCTTCCTCTCCGACGGCCTGGAGCGTGTGAAGAAGGTCGTGCAGGGCAACCCGCTGGATCTCACCACGATGATCGGCGCTCAGGCGTCGAACGACCAGCTCGAGAAGATCCTCAGCTACATCGACATCGGGAAGCAGGGCGGCGCGAAGCTGCTCACCGGCGGCGAGCGGGTCGACCTCGGCGGCGACCTCAGCGAGGGCTACTACGTCGCGCCGACCGTGTTCGAGGGCACCAACGACATGCGGATCTTCCAGGAGGAGATCTTCGGCCCGGTGCTGTCGGTGACCAGCTTCGCCGACTTCGACGACGCGATCTCCATCGCGAACGACACGCTCTACGGCCTCGGCGCGGGAGTGTGGAGCCGCAGCGGCGACACCGCGTACCGCGCCGGCCGGGCGATCGAGGCGGGCCGCGTCTGGACGAACACGTACCACCAGTACCCGGCGCACGCCGCGTTCGGCGGGTACAAGCAGTCGGGCGTCGGCCGCGAGAACCACAAGATGATGCTCGACCACTACCAGCAGACGAAGAACCTCCTCGTCTCCTACGCCGAGGGGCCGATGGGCTTCTTCTGATGCGAAAGTCTCGGCAAGGCCTCGAATTTCGCATCTCATAGTCTGTCATCTGGCAGAGCCAGCTGATCCGCAGCGGATCAGATCCTCGGAACAAGATCCCCAGAAGAGGAGAACGGGCGGGCGCTTCCCCAGGCGCCCGCCCGGCACCACGAGAGGAGCGGGCGATGCCCGAATTCCACCGCGTCGACGTCTCGCAGGAGGCGGCGGCGCT
The DNA here is from genome assembly GCA_018268515.1 of Actinomycetota bacterium. Lineage (GTDB taxonomy): Bacteria > Actinomycetota > Actinomycetes > Actinomycetales > Microbacteriaceae > Microbacterium. Next base: position 10,224 of record JAFDWK010000101.1, on the reverse strand, counting down.
GCTGCGTGCGCTCACCGCGCAGCACGGTCCCCTGATGTTCCACCAGTCCGGCGGCTGCTGCGACGGCTCCGCGCCCATGTGCTATCCGGTGGGGATGTTCCTGACCGGATCCGGCGACGTGCTGCTGGGCGATCTCGACATCGGCCTCGACGACACCGTGCCGGTCTACATGTCCGAGTCGCAGTTCGAATACTGGAAGTACACGCACCTCACGATCGACGTGGTGGACGGACGCGGATCCGGTTTCAGCGTCGAATCGCCGACCGGCAAGCGGTTCCTGACCCGCTCGCGGATGCTCGATCAGGCCGAGCTGGAGCACTTCGCGCTGACCTGATCCGGCGACCCTGCGGCACCAGGAAGATCTCCGGGACAGGTCACGTCTCGGCGACAGATCTCCCGCCGAACGCCGAGCCGTGTCTACAATCGGGTGTCCCGTGCGCCGTGAACCCCGACGGCCATGGATGTTGCGGCCGCTGCTTCACTGCGGCCACGGAACCGATACAGAGGTGTATATGTCATTCCACAGCACTCGAGGCCGTCTCGGCTTCGCCATCGGCGCGCTCAGCGCGACAGCCCTCGTCCTCGCGGGCTGCGCCACGAGCAGCACGGGCGGAGGCGGTGACAAGGGCGGATCCTCCGGCAGCACGATCACCGTCGGCACGACCGACAAGATCACGTTCCTCGACCCGGCCGGCTCCTACGACAACGGCTCGTTCGCGGTGATGAACCAGATCTACCCGTTCCTGATGAACAGCAAGTACGGCACGGCGGAGGTCACCCCCGACATCGCCGAGTCGGCGGAGTTCACCTCGCCGACCGAGTACACGGTGAAGCTCAAGAAGGGCCTGAAGTTCGCCAACGGCGACGCGCTCACCTCCGCCTCGGTGAAGTTCTCCTTCGACCGCATGGTCAAGATCAACGACCCCAACGGCCCGGCGACCCTGCTCGGCAACCTGGCGAGCACGGCGGCACCGGATCCCACCACGGTCGTGTTCACGCTGAAGAACGGCAACGACCAGATCTGGCCGCTGATCCTCTCCAGCCCGGCCGCTCCCATCGTCGACGAGAAGGTCTTCTCGGCCGACAAGGTCACCGACGACGACACCATCGTCAAGGGCAAGGCCTTCGCCGGTCAGTACGAGATCACCGACTACAAGAAGAACCAGCTCATCTCCTACAAGCCGTACGACGGCTACCAGGGCGAGCTGGGCAAGGCCGCCAACTCCGGCGTCAACGTCAAGTACTACGCCGACGCCTCGAACCTGAAGCTCGCGGTCGGCAACGGCGACATCGACGTGGCCTTCCGCAGCCTGTCGGCCACCGACACTGCCGACCTCGCGAAGAACAAGAAGGTCAAGCTCGTCGAGGGACCCGGTGGCGAGATCCGCTACATCGTCTTCAACTTCAACACGATGCCCTACGGCGCGACGACCCCCGAGGCCGACCCGGCCAAGGCTCAGGCCGTGCGCCAGGCGGCGGCCGACCTCATCGACCGCGCGGCGGTGGCGAAGGACGTCTACAAGGACACCTACAGCCCGCTGTACTCGTTCGTCGCGGACGGCATGGCCGGTGCCACGACGCCGCTGAAGTCGATGTACGGCGACGGCAACGGCGGGCCCTCGCTGGACAAGGCGAAGAAGGTGCTCGCCGACGCGGGCGTCACCACCCCGGTCGCGCTGAACCTGCAGTACAACGGCGACCACTACGGCCCCTCCTCGGGTGATGAGTACGCGGCCTACAAGGCGCAGCTGGAGCAGGGCGGCCTGTTCGCCGTCAACCTGCAGAGCACGGAGTGGACGCAGTACTCCAAGGACCGCACCGCCGACGTGTACCCGGCCTACCAGCTGGGCTGGTTCCCGGACTACTCCGAGGCCGACAACTACCTGTCGCCGTTCTTCACCACGGACAACTTCCTGAAGAACCACTACGACAACACCGCGGTCAACGACCTCATCGTGAAGTCGCAGACGGAGACCGACAAGGACAAGCGCATGGCCGACCTCGCGCAGGTGCAGGACATGGTCGCGAAGGACCTGTCCACGCTCCCGCTGCTGCAGGGCAAGCAGGTTGCCGTCGTCGGCAGCGGTGTCAACGGCACCACGCTCGACGCGTCGTTCAAGTTCCGCTACGCGCCGCTGACGAAGTAGCACCACCGGAAGACGGGGCACCGCCGCACGCGCGACGGTGCCCCGTCCTGTCCCGGGCAGAGATCCGGAACCCGTGCCTCGACGGGCTCAGCGCTCGTCGGGGCCCGGATCCGCCCGAATCCGGTTCGCGGCGACGCGACCGGATCCGCTCCACCCTCACGAAGGTTCTCCATGGCCGTTGATGCCCTCGCCGCCGATCCCGCGGCGACGCGCCCGAAGTCCTCCGGAGGGGGACTGTGGCGCTACATCCTGATCCGCCTCGTGCTGATCATCCCCACCGTCTTCATCCTGATCACCCTGGTCTTCTTCCTGATGCGGGTCACCGGCGACCCCATCACCGCGGCCCTCGGCGGCCGCCTTCCTCCCGATCAGCTCGCCGCGCGCGTGCACCAGGCCGGCTACGACCGGCCCGTGCTCATCCAGTACTTCGAGTACCTCGGCAACATTCTGCACGGCGACTTCGGCACCACGATCACGGATGGCCAGAAGGTCACCACGGTGCTGCTGACCTACGGATCCGCGACCCTCGAGCTCGCGATCTACGCGCTCATCGTCGCGTTCGCGGTGTCCATCCCGCTCGGCCTCGTGGCCGCGCACCGCCGCGACAAGTGGCAGGACGCCTCGCTGCGGATCATGGCGATCCTCGCCTACGCCACCCCGATCTTCTTCGTCGGACTGCTGCTGAAGCTCGTCTTCTCGGTGTGGCTGGGCTGGATGCCGGTCTCCGGACGCGCGAGCACCCAGACCGAGCTGCTGATGAGCGGTGTGAGCACCCCCACCGGGATCTACCTGCTCGACGCGATCCGCCTCGGCAACGGCCCCGCGATCCTCGACGTGCTGTGGCACGCGATCCTGCCCGCCCTCGCGCTCGGCATGCTCACCGCAGGCGTGTTCCTCCGGCTGATCCGCACGAACGTGATCGGCACGCTCGGCCAGCAGTACGTCACCTCCGGCCGCTCCCGCGGCGTGAGCGAGTACCGCCTGGTCACCAAGCACGCGTTCCGCCCCGCGCTCATCCCGATCATCACCGTGATGGGATTGCAGATCGCGATGCTGCTCGCCGGTGCGATCCTCACCGAGACCACCTTCGAGTGGAAGGGCATCGGCTTCATGCTCAGCGAGTATCTGAAGGCCCGCGACTTCGTGGCCGTGCAGGGCATCGTCGTGATGATCGCCGTGATCGTCGCGGTCACCAACTTCATCGTCGACATCGTCGCCGCCATGATCGACCCGAGGGTGAGGTACTGACATGTCCGTCGACAACACACCCGATCCGGTGATCGAGCGGGATCTTCCGACGCCGAAGACGGAGGCGCTCGCCGCGCAGGCTCCCCGCAAGCGGCGCCTGCGGGAGCGCCTGCCCGTCGTCTCGCAGCTGCGCCAGAGCGTGGGCCTGCAGCGCGGCATGCTCGTCACCGGCCTCGTCATCACCGGCGTCTTCGTGCTCATCGCGATCTTCGCGCCCCTGATCGCCCCGTACTCGTGGGCGCAGCAGGCCGTGGACGGCGTGAAGTTCGGCACGCAGCAGCCGCCGAACGCCACCAACATCCTCGGCACCACGGTCAGCGGCTTCGACGTCTTCTCCCGGGTGATCTGGGGATCCCAGACCGCCCTGCTGGTGATCCTCGCCGCGATCGCCTGCTCGATCTTCGTCGGCATCGCGCTCGGGCTCGTGGCCGGCTACTTCGGCGGCTGGTTCGACCGCACGCTCGTCGTGATCGCCGACGCGATCTACGCGTTCCCGTCGCTGCTGCTCGCGATCGTGCTGACGATCGTGATCGGCCACGGTAAGTCCGGACTGTTCAACGGCATCATGGCCACCGCCCTGTCGATCACGGTGGTGTTCGTGCCGCAGTACTTCCGGGTGATCCGGGCCGAGGTGGTGCGGGTGCGCGCCGAGCCGTTCGTCGAGTCGGCGAAGGTGATCGGCGTGCCGATCGGACGGATCCTGATCCGCCACGTGCTGCGCAACTCGACCCGCTCGCTGCCGGTGGTGATCACCCTGAACGCCTCGGAGGCGCTGCTGACCCTCGCCGGCCTCGGCTTCCTCGGCTTCGGCATCGAGGCGACCTCGGCCGCCGAATGGGGCTACGACCTGAACCGATCGATCGCCGACGTCACCAGCGGCATCTGGTGGACATCGATCTTCCCCGGCCTCGCGATCGTGCTGGTGGTGCTCGGCATCACCCTCGTCGGCGAGAGCCTCAACGACCTGAGCGATCCGCGACTGCGCACCCGCCGTCGCGCGGGAGGTGCGGCATGACCGGCACGACCGAGAACCCCGGCCTTGCGCCCGTGGCGGAGATCCGCGATCTGAAGGTGCGTTTCGCGACGGACGACGCGCCCGTCGACGCGGTCAAGGGCATCGACGTCTCCGCCCACGCGGGCGAGGTGCTCGCGATCGTCGGCGAATCCGGATCCGGCAAGACCGTCACCGCCAACGCGCTGCTCGGCCTGCTACCCGAGACCGCGACCATGTCGGGTGCGGTCATCGTGCGCGGCCGTGGCGGCGAGACCGACGTCGTGCACGCCTCCCCGGCGAAGCTGCGGGCGATGCGCGGGCGCGATGCGGCGATGGTGTTCCAGGAGCCCTCCACGGCGCTGAACCCCGTCTACACCGTGGGCTGGCAGATCGCCGAGGGTCTGCGCGCGCATCACGAGGGCAGACTCTCCAAGAAGGAGGCCAAGGCCAAGGCGGTCGACATCCTCCGCAAGGTGGGGATCCCGGATCCGGATCGCCGCGTGGACGACTTCCCGCACCAGTTCTCCGGCGGGCAGAAACAGCGCATCGTGATCGCGATGGCGCTGGTGCTGAACGCGGGACTCATCATCGCCGACGAGCCGACCACGGCCCTCGACGTGACGGTGCAGGCCGAGATCCTCGAACTGCTGCGCGCCTGCCGCGACGAGTTCGGGGCGACCATCGTGCTGATCACGCACAACATGGGCGTCGTCGCCGACCTCGCCGACCGCGTCGTGGTGATGCTGCGCGGCGACATCGTCGAGCAGGCCCCGGTGCGCGAGCTCTTCGCGAACCCGCAGCAGGAGTACACCCGTGAGCTGCTCGCCGCCGTCCCGCACGTCGGCCAGGGCAAGTCGGCGCTCGGGGCCACAACCCTGGGGACGTTGAGCGAGGACGCCGCAGGCGACCGAGACGAAACGCGGTCTCCTGCAGGTGGCGGCGTTTCGTCTCGCTTCGCTCGCTCAACGACCCCGGAGGTGATCGCTCCGCAGGCCCCCGAGGGCAGCCTCATCGTGGCCCGCGCGTGCGAGATCGGCTACCCGGGCCGCTTCGGCCGCGGTGGCGTCGTCGCGGTCAAGGGCGTCGACTTCCACGTCGGCCCCGGCGAGGTCGTCGGCCTGGTCGGAGAATCCGGATCCGGGAAGACCACGATCGGTCGCGCCGTCGTCGGACTCACCACGGTCGTCGGCGGATCGCTGCGCGTGCTCGGCCAGGAGATGAACGGCGTCAAGACACGCCAGCTCTCGCCGCTGCGCCCCGAGATCGGGTTCGTGTTCCAGGATCCGGCGACGAGCTTCAACCCGCTGCTGTCGATCGCGGAGTGCATCGCCGAGCCGCTCGTCGTGCACGGCAAGGCGTCGAGTGTCGCCGCAGCCCGCGCGCGCGTGGACGAGCTGCTCGACGCGGTGCGGCTGCCGACGAACTTCGGCGACCGGTTCCCGCATGAGCTGAGCGGCGGACAGCGCCAGCGCGCCTCGCTCGCCCGGGCACTGGCACTGGATCCGAAGCTGCTCATCGCGGACGAGCCCACCAGCGCGCTCGACGTGTCGGTGCAGGCGAAGGTGCTCGAGCTGTTCGTGCAGCTGCAGGCCGAACTCGGCTTCGCGTCGCTGTTCATCAGCCACGACCTCGCCGTGATCGATGCCGTCTCCGATCGGATCATCGTGCTGCAGCAGGGCCGGATCCAGGAGCAGGGCACGACCGCACAGGTGCTGAACGATCCGGCGAACACCTACACGAAGGAGCTGCTCGCCGCGCTTCCGGTGCCGGATCCGGTGGAACAGGCCGAGCGCCGCGCGCTCTGGCAGGCGGTGCGCCGCCGGGCCTGACCCGCCTCGTGGGCGCGTGCCCCCGCGCGTCGGGTAGCGGGCCCTCGGGAGCAAGATGGAAAACGTCGCTGCGACTGGTCTCGCAGCGACGTTTTCCATCTCCAGCCGTCGATCTCCCGAACGTCAAGATGGATCTCGTCGCTCCGAGGGCGTTGCGAACGACGTTTTCCATCTTCGCGGGGATTCGAGCGCGCTGGGTCCGGATCTGTGTGCACGCGACCGGACGTCTCCCGGATCGCGTCAGTGCCCGAACACCAGGCGGAACGCGAACCAGCCCACGGCGACCGCGGCGAACACCAGCACCGACACCCACGGGAACGAGCGCTTGAGCCGGCGCCCGCCGGGCGCGACGCCGGGCGGGGGCGACCACGGCGAGGCGGGATCGCCGGGCGTCGGCGCGGCGAAGGCACCTCCGGCGAAGAAGGCGGGGGCAACCGGTGCGGGCACGGAGGCCGCAGACGTGCCGGCATCGCCCGGGGCTGCCGCGCGCAGCCGCTCGTCCCGCCAGCGCGCCCATTGCTGCAGCTTGGTGAGCACCGCGCCGACGGCGCCGAACATCTGCGCCCACACGGCCGGATCCAGGGTCGACACCTTCCGGTTCTGCGCGTACAGGAACAGCCAGTCGTCGACGATCTCGACGTCGAATGCGGAGGCGCTGTCCATGAACCGGGCCATGATGTCGGGGGTGAACAGATACAGCGCGTCGCGCTCGTAGCCGGCCGGGCAGTACAGCGCGAAATACTTGTCGAAGTCGCCCTCGAGCGACAGCCGCTGGTGCGCGGCGTAGGAGGCGGGCAGGTTGGATCCGAAGAAGCCGTTGTTGGCCTGCGCGTCCAGCACGATGTTCGGCAGCGGCACGTCGAGCCTGATCGCGATGTAGCCCCAGTCGTGGGTCTGGCTCTCCTTGCCCGAGCCCGTCGTGAACCGGAAGTTCGCGAACTCGACGAAGCGCGGCGCCGATCCGCGCACCAGATCCGTCGCGACCCGGGAATGGCCGAGGTCGAACAGCATGCCCGGCAGCTGCGGATCCTTCAGCTCCGGCAGGTAGGTCATGGCGTTGGCGTTCGCGAATCCGGCGAGGCGGTAGCCCCGCACGAGCTGCCGGTGCCACCAGGCGATCCCGGCCCACACGGCGAGTCCGATCACGACCAGCAGCAGCAGCGGCAGCACGACGCCGCCGGAGGAGCCGAGCGCGGCCGTCAGGACGACGCCGAACACGCCGAAGCCGATGACGGCGATGAACAGGATGATCACGATGAAGAGCACGATCTGTCCCACCCGGGGCCCCTGGCCACTCGCCCGGGCCTCGCGGGACCATGCGGCGAAGCGCGCCCGGTCGACGGGCTCGGTCAGCGCGCGGGCGTCGAACGGCACGGAGGTGCCGGGGTGCGGGGTGCTCACCCGTCCACGCTAACCGCGCGACGCCGTTTCCGAGCGATCGGCGAAGCTCGATGCACGCCGGTCTCCGGCCGCATCGATCGCGTCAGCGGTTCAGCTCATCGGCGTCCCACTGCAGGTTCGCGCCCTCGGGGATCGGCAGGGCTTCGATCCGCTCGTCGGCGCACAGGTCCGCCACCAGCGCGGCGGATCCGGCCACGACCGTCGAGTCGAAGTCGATCTCGCTGACCAGGATCCAGGCGCGATCCGCCGGCCAGATCAGGCTCGGGTGCTGGGCCATCGGGGCGGCGCCGCGCTCCTCGTGCCCGGTCCCTGAGCCCGTCGAAGGGTCGCGCCACGGGACGAAGGCCACCCAGTCCGGATCCGCGAATGCGCGCGGCGGCGCGGAGAACAGCAGGTGCTCGCGCATCGGGAGTTCGAGATGCGCGCCCTCGGAGATCTCGCGGGGCAGGATCCCGTCCTGCCACACCGCCTTCTGGTACGGGTTGTTGAACGGATCGTGGATGCTCTCCGCGAGCATCGCGGCGTGCGCGGCCGCGGCGTCGTCGGTCGCGCTCAGGAACACGCGCGCGGTCGACCCGAACCCGCCGAGCAGCCCGCCCCAGCCGGCCCAGACGCCGGCGACGCCGTCTTCCGGTGTCGTGGTGTGCGCCACCAGGTGCGCGGCGACCCGCGCCAGGACCCCGGGCGGCAGGTCGCCCTCGATCGGGCCGGAGAACTCGCGTCCGTCCGGCGCCCGGCGGCGGCGCCAGTCCTCGCCGGCGGGCGTGCGCACCAGCCGGTTCCACTGCGCGAGCGGGTGCAGCACGGTGCCGAAGGCCGCGGCGGTGTCCGCCCAGGTGATGTCGTCGTCCCGGAGACCGGACAGGATCCGCTCCTCCTCGTCCTCCGACATCGCCCGCAGCTCGTCATGGGTGGGCACCCGCCCGCTCGGCACACTCCGCACCGACGCGGGATGGAAGATCCGCGCATAGGCCTCGAACCCCCGCGGCACGACGCCGTGCATCGTCGCGAATCCCGGATCCAGACGCTCCCGGATCCAGCTGCCGACCTCGACGTCATCCTCCCAGCGCATGCCGCCAGGTTGACCCGCGAGAGCGTCCGGAGCCACCGGCGTCAGTCCTTCGCCGCGATGATCGTGAACGTGCACGGCACCAGGTCGCGCTCGGCCTCCGGCCAGGCGAAGCCGCCGTCGACCTCGAGCATCCGCGGCGAGAACCGCCACGGCAGGGTGCGCCCCTCCTCCATCCGCAGGATGCGCAGCCCGGTGGCGATGAGCGCGTTCATGACCTCCGAGATCGGATGCGGCCACTCGTAGGTGCGGGTATGGGCGACGGTGCCGTCGCCGACGTAGGTGCCGGCCTCGTCCCACGCCTGGGCCGACCCGTCGCCGAAGTACGGATAGCGCAGCACCGGCTCGTCCCGCGTCTCGTCGAGGGAGGAGAGCACGGGGTGACCGTCGCGGATGTAGAACAGTCCGCCGGGGCGCAGCAGGCCGGCGATCTGGGCCGCCCATCGGTCGAGGTCGTGGAGCCAGGTGATGGTGCCGATGCTCGTGTAGACCAGGTCGAAGTCGCCGGAGACGGCCGCGCGGGCGTCGAGCACGTCGGTCTGCACCCAGGTGGCCGAAAGGCCCAGGCGTGCGGCGAGGGCGGCCACCGCGTCGAGCGCCGGCCGGGAGAAATCGACGCCGGTGACGCGGGCTCCGAGCCGGGCGAGCGAGAGCGTGTCGGTGCCGATGTGGCACTGCAGGTGGCAGACGTCGAGCCCGTCGAGCCCGTGCGCCAGGAACGGGGCGAGCGCGGCCGCGTCTGTGCGCGCGACGTCGGAGAGGTGCGCGGGATCGTCGAAGGCGTCGAGCCCGTACGCCTCGACGTGCAGCGCGGCGCGCTCATCCCAGTTCTGCCGGTTCGCGTCGCGCGCCGGCTCCCATCCGATGTCGACCTGATCCATGCCGGTCACGCTACCGAGGATCCCGTGAGCGCGTCGTCCCGGATGCGTGCGGACCGGATCCCGCGCCGATTCGGCGCATTCAGGCGGATCCGCTAAGCTGTAGCGGTTGCCTGGGTACATCTACGCCCCGGCACGTGCTACACACCCTCCTGCTTCCGGGAAAGTCCCGGAAGCCGTTCTAGTCCGAAGGAGGTGGGTAAGTGACGCACCAGTACGAGCTCATGGTCATTCTGACCCCCGAGCTGGACGAGCGCCAGGTTGCCCCCAACCTCGACAAGTTCCTGAAGGTCATCACCGCTGATGGTGGCTCGATTGACAAGGTCGACATCTGGGGCAAGCGTCGTTTCGCCTACGAGATCAACAAGAAGACCGAGGGCATCTACGCCGTCGTGAACTTCACCGCGACGAGCGAGGCCACCAACGAGCTCGACCGCCAGCTGAACCTGTCGGAGCTCGTGTTCCGCACCAAGGTTCTACGTGCCGAAGAGGCGCAGGCGATGGTCGCTGCCGAGGCCAAGCGCGCCGAGGAGAAGGCCGCTCGCAAGCCCAAGGCCGCGAAGGTCTAAGGATCATGGCCGGCGAGACCGTCATCACCGTGGTGGGGAACCTCACCGCCGACCCCGAGCTGCGGTACACGCAGAACGGGCTGCCGGTG
>JAFDWK010000100.1:20395-21242 GCA_018268515.1 Actinomycetota bacterium | reverse complement strand
ACGCAGGGTGGCCTTTCTGCATTTGCGAAGCATCTTCGTTTCAAGGCCGCCCCTCGGGGCGGCCTTTTTCGCGCACCCGGGCCCGCGACCTCCGCCGCTGCGCGGCGGGATTCGCGTGCCCGGGGGCTGTCCTGCTGCGGGACCGTTCGTTGACGCTACCTCGGATGTTTGCCCATCGACGTGACGGCGCGGCAGGTCTACTCTGGCGTCAGACGGGCCGTTCGCCCGCCTTCCCCGGTGGACGAAGGAGCTCGCGATGGACGCGATGATGATGGACTCGATGAAGAGCATGGACATGATGCCCGGTATGGAGGCGATGGACATGGCGCTGATGCAGGCCTGCATGGACGCGTGTTCGGCGTGCGAGCAGGCGTGCACGGTCTGTTCCACGCAGCTGATGGACTGCTCTCCGGCGTGCATGAACTGTGCGGACATGTGCAACACGATGATGCGGTCGATGATGCGCATGCAGGGGATGTCACCCGCCGTGATGATGTCGATGCTCGACGCCTGCATGGCGATGTGCCAGCTCTGCATGGACATGTGCATGAAGCATGAGGCGCACAGCGAGGTGTGCCGCATGTGCGCGGCCGCCTGCAAGGCCTGCATGGACGCCTGCATGGCGATGCGCGATTCGATGATGCCGGCCTGAGCGGCGCACCGCTGCCACGCCGCCTCCACCAGGGTGGCCTAGGATCGAAGCATGCTCGTTGTACGGGGCACCGGTTCGGTGCCGAGGGAGGTCACCGGCGCGTTCCGCGCCGGTGACAGAGGCTGACGCTCCTGCCGGTGGGGTTCTCCCGCCGGCGTGATCGTCGCGCCGCGTGGGTATTCCGCGGGGCATCCT
>JAFDWK010000100.1:1607-20367 GCA_018268515.1 Actinomycetota bacterium | reverse complement strand
GACATGCTTCCCATCGACGAGCGCGCCATCCGCGCTTCCTTCCGCAACGCCTCCCGCAAGGAGGCGTCCTCCCTCACCCTTCCACCCGCGTTCGGCGAGATCGACTTCTCGCTCCTGGACTATCTGGGTTGGTCCGATCCGAAGATGCCGCGGCGCGCCTACGTCGTGGCCCAGCGCGACGACGGCGCCCCCGTCTCGGTGCTGCTGCAGCAGACCGAGCAGCGCACGCTGGCCCGCGCCCAGTGCTCGTGGTGCGAGGACGTCACCCTGCGCAACGACGTGCAGTTCTTCGCGGCGCGCAAGGCGGGCGCGTCCGGCCGCAACGGCAACACGCTGGGCGTGCTGATCTGCTCCGGTTTCGGCTGCTCCGAGAACGTGCGGAGGCTGCCCCCGCTCGCCTACGAGGGGTACGACCGCGAGGCGGCCCGCGCGCAGCGGATCCTGCGACTGCAGCAGCACGTGCAGGGGTTCCTGCGAGAGCTCGAGGCGTAGCGACGGCGGACGGAGCGCGGCGCCCCAGCGAGGGTGCCGCGCTCCGTCCGCGTGCGGTTCTAGGGTGCTTCCGACTCGTCGCGCTCGCTGCTGCGCTCGGTCAGGACCAGGACGCCTGGGGTCTCACCGGGCCGAACAGGACCGAGGCGCTCCAGGACCCGGGGCGGACGCACCCGAGCGGGTCCCTCGAAGCCGTCCGGTGGGAGGGCTCCGGGCGCGTGCCTGGGGATTGGCGGTGTCTCGGTGCCGAGGGCTGGCGCGGGTCAGCCGCGGGCGATGTTGTAGCGCAGGGCGCCGATCGCGAGCACGTCCCATCGGGTGTGCACGGCGACGGGCTGTCCCGGCTCGACCTCGAGCGCGGCGCCTCCGGCGTTCCACAGCGAGAGCGCCTCGCCCTCGAGCGTGGTGACCACGATGATGCCGGCCGCGCGGTCGACGTCGGTCACGAGCGCGTCGGCCCAGCCGGCGGTCGTCGCGGCGGCGAGCCGCGCCTGGATGAGGTGCAGCGCGTGGCCGGGAGCGAAAGAGGAGCAGACGTCGCCGTGGTCGCACATGCACGCCGCCGCCTCACGCACCGGAAGGGGCGAAAGGTGGATGCGGGGCGTGGTCACGGTGGTCTCCTCACAGGATCGGTTCGATCAGGCTACGTCCGGGCGTGTCGCAGGCGGTAACGCCGGTGAAATGTACCGAAACAGTCGGCGCCGCGGATCCGCCCCGACGGCGCGGGGCCGGTGCGAGGAGCGTGGCCGCGCATGGAGCGACGACTGGTGCGAGGTGCGTGGCCGCGTATGGAGCAGTGAGCGGTGGCGCAGGACGAAGGCTCCGAGCGGCTCAGATCGGCGAGAGTGTCGTTTCGATCGCGCGCGGCTCGCGTTCGACGTCGTAGTCCCTGATCCACCTCGGTCGGATCCCGATCACGACGAAGCCGTCCGCGAGGGACCGCGAGCCGGGATACTGCGCATCGTAGGCCGCACCGAGCCGGATCCGGTCATCGCCCTCGAGAACCTCTGCGACGCCTTCGACCTGCAGGCTGCGCACCGGACCGGCGCCGAGGACGAGCGCCACTCGCGGGTCCCGCCGGAGGTGAGCGACCTTGCGCGCGGCGACGGGCGCATTCACGATGAGCGTGCCGTCATCCAGCACGGCGATGCCGACGAGCGCCGCTTCGGGCGCGCCGTCATCGGCGGTGGTCGCCAGGACGCCCCGCTGCTCCCGGCGCACGGTGGAGACCAGGGCGGCGAGAGTGCCGGGTGCGGCGAGATCCATCCGCCCACGATAACCGCGCGGTGCGCGGCGTGGCCACCGGCCGCCACCCGATCGCGACCTCGCGGGAAGCGGCCGGTCGGGTTCAGAGCCGGGGCGTGCGCGGGGGCGCTGTACGGCGGTCGCCTTCCGCGCCGATGGCCTCGAAGCCTGCGCCGATCCGCAGCAGGGCGCTGTCGTCATAGGCGCGGCCGATGAAGGTGAGCCCGATCGGCATGCCGATGTCGGCCATGAGGCCCATCGGCACCGTCACGCTCGGGATGCCGAGGTGACGCATCGGAAGGTTGCCGTTCGCGATCCAGGTGCCGTTGCGCCAGCCCAGGTCTGCGGAGGCGGGGCTCACGTCCATGTCCGCGGGCCCCACGTCGGCGACCGCGGGGAAGGCGACGGCGTCGAGTCCGAGCCCGTCCATCCACTGCTCCAGGTCGATCCGGCGGGTCTCCTCCAGGCCGGCGAGGCCCGCCTCGAGCTCGGGGATCGAGGCGATCGTCGCGTCGGGATGCTGCCGCACCCAGTCCGGGTATTCGGCGATGTCGTCGTCGAAACCGGTGTAGCGGTCGGGCAGAGCGCCGGCCGGGTGCGGGAAGATCCTCGCACCGTCGACGTCGGCGAGGCTGTGCAGCTGCGGATCCCCGTTCGCGTCCAGGAAGTCCTGCCAGCCCCAGGCCGACAGGTCCACGATCTCGTGGTGCAGGTACTCCGGTGTCACGAGGCCTCGCGTGGCGATCGTGGGGGCGCCGGGGCGGTCGCCCTCGTAGTTGGTCACGATCGGGAAGTCGACCTCGACGACCTCGGCGCCCGCGCGTTCCAGATCCGCCCGTGCCTGCTCCCAGCGCGCGATGATCGACGCCCGGGTCTCGATGCGCTGGCCGGTGGGGCCGCCGATGCCGGGGTGCTCGGCCGTGCCGGCGTCGGGGTCGGCGTTGATGTACATGCGCGGGATCCCGATCCGCTTCCCCGCCAGCGCCGCGGCCGCGCCGTCGGCGAGCGCGGGATAGGCGTCGGGGCGGACGGACGATGAGGCAGGGAGAGCGATCCACGGCTGGGCGCGCCAGAAGTCGCCACGGGTGTCGGCGTCGTCGGCGACGATCACGTCGAGGATCTCGAGCAGGTCGGCCATGGTGCGCGCGTGCGGTACGACGACATCCATGGTCGGCACGAGCGGCCAGTTGCCGCGCACCGAGATCACCCCGCGCGAGGGCGTGTAGGCGCACAGCGCGTTGTTGGTCGCGGGGCCGCGCCCGCTCGACCACGTCTCCTCGCCCAGGCCGAACGCCCCGAAGCTCGCCGCGGTCGCGGTGCCGGATCCGTTCGAGGATCCGGAGGCGAAGGGCGCGGTGAGGAAGTCGGCGTTGTAGGGGCTCTCCGCACGGCCGTAGACGCCGCGCTGCATGCCGCCGTTGGCCATCGGCGGCATGTTCGTGAGGCCGAGGCAGATCGCCCCGCCTGCGCGGAGGCGCTCGATCGTGAACGCGTTGCGCTGCGCGACGAGCGCGGCGAACGCCGGGGAGCCCGCCGCCGCCGTGAGCCCGCGCACGAGGTAGCTGTCCTTCGCCGTGTACGGGATGCCGTCGAGCGGGCCGAGCACAGCGCCGCGGGCGCGCCGGGCATCGGACGCCGCGGCCTCCGCGCGCGCCAAGGGGTTGCGCACCACGACCGCGTTCAGCGCCGTCCCGGTCTCGGGTCCGTCGTACGCGTCGATGCGGGCGAGATACGCGTCGACGAGCTCGACGGCCGTGGTCTCGCCGGCCTCGAGCGCGTCACGCAGCCGGGCGATGGGGGTCTCGACGACGTCGAACATGGTCAGTCCTTCGGGGGAGGGTGGATCCGGGGTGTTTCGTGTCGCATCGTCTGCGGCGGGGCTCGCTCGACGACCGGGGGCTGGTGGGGTGTTTCGTGTCGCTCCGCTCGCAGCGGTGTCGGCTCAGCGACCGGCCGTGAGGGAGGGCTGCTGCTGGGTGATGCAGTGGATCCCGCCGCCGCGGTCGAACAGCGGGCGGGCATCGACGGTCACCACCCGGCGGCCGGGGTATGCCTCCGCGAGGATGTCGCGGGCCCGCGCATCCGCGGTGTCGTCGCCGAATCCGCAGGCGATGACACCGTCGTTCGTCACGAGGTGGTTCACATAGCTCCAGTCCACGAAGCCCTCCTCGTCGCGCAGCGCGGACGGAGCCGGCAGATCCACGATCTCGAACGTGCGGCCCGCCGCGTCGGTCTGCGCGGCCAGGTGGGCGCGCAGTGCGGCGGACACCTCGAAGTCCGGGTGAGCGGGATCCCGCTGCGCGTGCAGGAGGATCCGGCCGGGGGAGGGGATCGCGGCGACGATGTCGACGTGACCGTTGGTGCCGAACTCGTCGTAGTCGCGGGTGAGGCCGCGAGGCAGCCACACCGCGGTGGTCGCGCCGATCGTGCGGAGCATCTCGGCCTCGACGCGCGCCCGGTCGAGGTAGGGGTTGCGGCGCGGGTCGAGCTGCACAGTCTCGGTGAGCAGCACGGTGCCCTCGCCGTCGACGTGGATGCCGCCGCCCTCGTTCACCAGCGTCGAGCTGATGAGCTCGGCCCCGGTCTCGGCGGCGATGATGCGCGCGTGCTGCGCGGCGTCGTGCCAGCGTGCCCACTCGGGGGCGCCCCAGCCGTTGAACACCCAGTCCACGGTGCCGAGGGTGCCGGGACGCTCCGGGTCGACCACGAAGGTCGGGCCGGAGTCGCGCATCCAGAACTCGTCCACCGGCGCCTCGAGGATCGTGACGTCGGACGACAGCATGCGCCGGGCGCGCGTGAGCTCGCTCGGATCCACGAGGATCGTCACCGGGGTGAACGCGGAGACGGCGTGGGCCACCGCGGTCCACGTGGCGTAGCCCTCTTCGCGCAGCGCGTCGGTGTCGCCGAGGGTCTCGCCCTCGGCGGGGAAGGCCATCCACACGCGGTCGTGCGGGGCAGTCTCGCTGGGCATCTGCCAGGGCATCGGTGCTCCTCGGATCGGGGTCATCGGTCTTATTGAACAAGTGACCAATGAGCGATACGGTATAGCCCCATGAGCACCCCGTCAACCCCTCGCCCGAAGCGGATGCCGCCGGAGCAGCGCGAGAAGGCGATCCTGGACGCCGCCGTCGCGCTCGCGCGGCAGGGCGGGATCGCCGCGCTCACGGTGCGCACGGTCGCCGCGGCGGCCGGGGTGACCCCGGCGCTCGTCACGCACTACCGCCCGAGCATGGATGCGTTCGTCGCCGAGGTGTTCGGCGCGATCGTCGGGGCGGAGCGCGAGGAGGTCGTCGCCGTCGGCCGCACCGGCACGGGTCTTCGGGCGCGGATCACGCGCGTCGTGGAGACCCTGCTCGACGGCGCTCGCGACGACGTGACGCTGGTCTGGGTGCAGGCGTGGGCCGCCGGCGCGCGCAACGATGAGCTCGCCGCGCGGGTGCGGCACGAGATGGACCTCTGGCAGCAGGACCTCGAGCGGATCGTCGCCGAGGGCGTCACGGCGGAGGAGATCTCCGTGGAGCGCGCCGAGGGCGCGGCGTGGCTGCTGCTGGCGACCGTGGACGGGATGAATGCGCACTCGCTCGTGAAGTGGGCCCCGGAGGACCGCGCCGCCCTCGCCCGCCGCACGGTCGCCGCCGTCCTGGGCTGAGCGCCGCGGGGGCGGGTGCCGTGGGGCTGAGTGCCGCACGGGTGGGTGCCGCCCGGGTGGGTGCCGTACGGGTGGGTGCCGCCCGGGTGGGTGCCGGCGTGGGTGCCGCACGGGTGGGTGCCGCCCGGGTGGGTGCCGTCGGGCCGAGTGCCGCAGCCCCGTCCCGGGCCCCCTCTTCCTCCGCGAGACTTCAACTGGGCGACGAGACTGCGCTGTTTTGCTGCAGTCTCGTCGCCCAGATGGAGTCTCGCGGTCAAATGCGTGCGGTCAATGCGCGCGATCGACATGCGTGCGGTCAATGCGCGCGATCGACATGCGTGCGGTCGATGCGCGCGGTCAACCGTGCGGTCGATGCGTGCGGGGTCAGGACGCGGGGTTCTGCAGGAGGGGGAGCGCGGCTTCCGTGTCGGTGACGGTGAGCTGGGGCGGATAGAGCGACATGACCTGGAGCGCGGCGGCGTGGTTCGCCGGATCCGAACCCGCGCAGGCGTCGGCGGCGATCGTGATGCGGGCGCCCGCGTCGGCGCCGGCCAGCGCGGTCGAGATCACGCAGCAGTCCGTCGAGACCCCGGTGAGCACGACGGGGGCGGATCCGACGCCCTTCGACCGTGCCCTGAGCCTGTCGAAGGGCAGGAACCGTTCGATCGCGCCCCACTTGCCGAACGTGGGCGCATCGAGCGTCGGATGCGGAGACAGGTCCCGCGCCTCCGGCACGAGATCGTAGAGCGGGTCGTCCGCGGGCTTGTCCGCGAACGGCCAGGCCGCGAAGTAGTCGCCCCACGAGGTGCGCCGGTCGGCGGTCGGCAGCCAGCGAGTGACGAGCACCCGGCCCGCCGCGGCCTCGGCGAGGCGGCGGATGTTCGCGAACGCGGCGGGGTACATCGGGGAACCCCAGGGCGAATCCGGCGCGGCGAAGATGTTCTGCGGGTCGATCACGACGAGCCACGGGCCTTCCGGAGCCGGCGCCCTGTTCCGGGGCGGGGCGGCCCGGTTAGCGGACAGGCCCGCCTCGGGTCGCTCCGTCATGCCTGCTCCTGACGGCGGATCCTCCCGGCGCGGGCGAACCAGGTCACCACGAAGCCGAGCACGAGCGCGAAGAACACGCCCAGGTTCGCGTAGGCCCACTCGCCGTCCTTGCCGCCGATGAGGCCGAGGAAATAGCCCTGCCAGTTGTTCCACGGTGCGGCGTCGGCGAAGGTGTTGATCACGAAGCCCCAGCCGATGATCGACGCGACGACGAGCGTGCCGATCGCGACGAGGTCCCACGCGCCGTAGCGTCCGCGCGCGTCGAAGAGCGCCTCCTCGTCGTAGTCCTTCTTCCGGCGCAGGATGTCGGCGATCAGGATCCCGGCCCAGGCCGCCATCGGCACGCCCAGCGTGATCAGGAAGGACTGGAACGGTCCGATGAAGTTCTGCGCGAAGAACACGACCACGATCGTGCCGATCGTGAGGATGACGCCGTCGACGGCCGCGGCCGCGGGACGGGGGATCCGGATGCCCATGCTCAGCAGCGTGAGGCCGGAGGAGTAGATGCCGAGCACCGCGCCCGAGACCAGCGTGAGGATCGCGACGATGAGGAACGGGAACAGTGCCCACGTCGGCAGCAGGGTCGCGAGCGCGCCGATCGGGTCGGCGCCGACCGCGGCGCTGAGCTTGTCGTTCGACCCCGCCAGCAGCAGACCGAAGAAGACGAGCACGACGGGGGCGACGGATCCGCCGATCGTGTTCCAGGTGACGATCTGCGCGTCGGAGGCGGTGCGCTTCTGGTAGCGCGACCAGTCGGCGGCGATGTTGATCCAGCCGAGGCCGAAGCCGGTCATCACCATGACCAGCGCGCCGATCGTCTGCGCGAGCGTGCCGTCGGGGTGCGCGAACGCCTTGGTCCAGTCGATGCTGTTCACCGTGAGCACCAGGAACAGGATCGTGAACGCCCCGGTCAGCCAGGTGAGCACCGACTGCAGCTTCATGATCGTGTGATAGCCGAGCACCGAGGCGCCCACGATGAGCGCCGCGACCAGCACCGTCGCGATGAGGTGCACGGCGACGTCGCCGTCGGCGCCGACCCAGCCCAGGGTGTGCAGCACGGTCGTCGTGGCGAGCACGGCGGTGATCGTGAGCGACGTCTCCCAGCCGATCGAGGTCAGCCAGGAGACGATGCCGGGGATCTTCTGCCCCTGCACGCCGAAGGCGGCGCGGGAGAGCACCATGGTCGGCGCGGATCCGCGCTTGCCGGCGATCGCGATGAGCCCGCACAGCGCGAACGACACCACGATGCCGATGACGGCCACGACCGTCGCCTGCCAGAGCGAGATCCCGAACCCGAACAAGAACGAGCCGTAGGACATGCCGAACACCGACACGTTCGCCGCGAACCACGGCCAGAACAGGTCGCGGGGACGCGCGGTGCGCTCGGACTCGGGGATGATCTCGATGCCGTTGCGTTCGATGAGAGACGCGGATCCGGCCTTGGTGTCAGCGGACATGGCTTCATCCTGGCAGGACGCGAGGCGCTCCGGGCGGATCCCCTGTGCTTTCCCGGGCGGATCCCCCCATGCTTCGGCGGGCGGATCCCCCATGCTTCGGCGGGCGGATCCCGCAGGGTTTCGGGGAGCGATGCTCGTCCTGCTTGCGGGGCGGAGGCGACGAGCATCGCTCCTCGAAACAGTCTGGGCAGGACGGGAATGTGCGGGGTACGATATCGCCGACCCGTTGATCCGGCGCGGCGTTCTGCTCGCCGCCGGGCGCCCGTAGGCTTCCGGGTCGGAAGGATCCTTCATGGACGCCGCGCGCATGCATGCCGCCTCGCCCGAATCCGCCGCGATCGTCGACGCCGTGCTCGACTACTCCCGCCGCCGGATGCTCGCCACCGATGTGCCGCTGGACAAACCGCAGCCCGAAGCGGAGCTGCGGCGCATGGTCGGCGCGACCATCACCGATCAGGGCCTCGGCGCGCAGCGCGCGCTGAGCGTGTTCGAGCACATCCTCGCCCCGGCGAGCCTCACCACCAGCCACCCCGCGTACCTGTCGTTCATCCCGACCGCCCCCACGGTCGCATCGATCGCGTTCGACCTCGTGGTCTCCGCCTCCGGCCTCTACGGCGGCAGCTGGCTCGAGGGCGCCGGCGCCGTGCACGCCGAGAACGAGGTGCTCGCGTGGCTGGCGTCGGAGTTCGGGCTGCCCGAGACCGCCGGCGGCGTGTTCGTGCAGGGCGGCACGATCGGCAACCTGTCCGCGCTCGCCGCAGCCCGCGACCGGGCGGCGCGCCGACTCGACGCGGCCGGCCGGCCCCGCCCCGCGCGGTGGAAGCTGGTGTGCAGCATCGAGGCGCACTCCTCGAACAAGTCCGCCGCGAAGATCATGGACGTCGACGTGGTCGCTGTTCCCGCGGGCCCGGACGGACGGCTGCGCGCCGACGCGGTGCGCGAGGCGCTCGAAGAGCACGGTGAGGCGGCCTTCGCGGTGGTCGCCACGGCCGGATCCACGAACTTCGGCATCGTCGACGACATCGCCGGGATCGCCGCGCTGAAGGACGAGTTCGATTTCTGGCTGCACGTCGACGGCGCCTATGGGCTCACCGCGATGCTCGCGCCCGAGGCGCGCGGCTGGTTCGCCGGCGTCGAGCGGAGCGACTCGCTCATCGTGGATCCGCACAAGTGGCTGTTCGCGCCGTTCGACTGCTGCGCGCTGCTCTACCGCGACCCCGAGGACGGGCGCCTGGCGCACACCCAGCACGCGGAGTACCTGGACACGCTCACGGACACCTCCGAGTTCAGTCCTTCGGACTACTCGATCCAGCTCACCCGGCGCCCGCGCGGCCTGCCGCTGTGGTTCTCCCTCGCGACCTACGGCGTCGACGCCTACCGTGCCGCGGTCTCGGCCACGCTGGCGCTCACCCGTCGCATCGCCGAGGAGATCGCGTCGCGGCCGGAGCTGCGGCTGGTGCGGGATCCGCAACTGTCGGTCGTCGTGTTCGAGCGCGAGGGCTGGGAACGCGCCGACTACGACCGCTGGTCCGACGAGCTGCTGCAGTCGCAGCGCGCGCTGGTCGTGCCGAGCTCGCACGCGGGCCGCACGAACACGCGGTTCGCGATCCTCAACCCGCTGACCACGTTCGAGAACCTCGTCGGGATCCTGGACACGATGCGCTGAGGAGGCACGGGCGACGCGTGGCGGCGCCCGCTGGGGACGGTTTTCGCTGCGGTGAGAGCGTTCTCGGCGGCGTTTTCCATCCCCGACGTGGCGGCCTGCTCGCCGGGGATGGAAAACACCGCCAGCCCGCTGGCGGGAGAGACGTTTTCCATCCCCGACGCTCGTGCGGGCTCTGAGCGAGTGGAGGTCGTCGGCGAGCGGCGGCACCGATCGGATCCGGGGTCAGCCGGCGAAGAACGCCCTCGCGACCGCGGCCAGATCGTGCAGGTCGGTCACTCCGGCGAGCTCGCGCGCCGAGTGCATCGACAGGATCGGGATCCCGACGTCCACGGTGCGGATCCCGAGGCGGGCGGCGGTGATCGGGCCGATCGTGGATCCGCACGGCACGTCGTTGTTCGAGACGAACTCCTGGGTCACCACACCGGCGGCGTCGCACCAGCGATGCCAGGCGGCGGCGCCCACGGCATCCGTGGCGTAGCGCTGGTTGGCGTTGATCTTCAGGATCGGACCGGATCCGAGCACCGGCTGCACGACCGGATCGTGCCTGCCGGCGTAGTTCGGGTGCACGGAGTGGCCGACGTCGCTGGACAGGCACCACGACGCCGCATACGCGCGATGCACGTCGACGGCGTCGGCGCCGAGGCCCGCGTAGACGCGCTCGAGCACGTCCTCCAGGATCGGGCCGGCGGCGCCGGAGCGGGAACCGGATCCGAGCTCCTCGTGGTCGAACGCGGCGAGCACGGCGATCGCGCCGGGGTCGCCGTGGGCCGCGACCTCGCCGAGCGCGACCACGCCGGCGTGCACCGAGGCGAGGTCGTCCAGGCGACCGCTCGCGAAGAACACGTCGTCCTTGCCGAACACGGCGCCGCGGGCGCTGTCGGCCACGACGGTGTCGAAGCCGCGGATCTCGCGCGGATCCACCCCCGCGGCGTCGGCGAGCTCGGCGAGCAGGTCGGCCTCGTCGGGGTCGCCCAGGCCCCACACCGGCTGCGTCTCGGTCTGCTTGTCGAGCGCGAGGCCGTTGTTCACGCCGCGGTCGAGGTGGATCGCGAGCTGCGGCAGTCGCAGCAGGGGCCCGGTCGCGGCGAGCACGACCCTGCCGTCGGCGAGCGCGAGCCGTCCGGCCAGGCGCAGCTCGCGGTCGAGCCACGAGTTCAGCAGCGGCCCGCCGTACACCTCGACCGCGGCCTGCAGCCAGCCCCGCGACCCCGTGGTCGGGCGGGGCTTGAGCTTGAAGCCGGGGGAATCCGTGTGCGCGCCGAGCACGTGCACGGGCGTGGTGGCCGTGGCGCCCGCGGGCACGACCCACGCGATGGCGGCGCCGTCCCGCACGATCACGAAGCGGCCGCCGGCCTGTGCGGGCCAGGCCTCGGTCTCGTCGAGCCGGGTGAAACCCTGCTCCTCCAGGCGCCGGGCGACCTCCTCCGCCGCGTGGTAGCTGGACGGCGAGGCGGCGACGAAGTCCGCGAGATCCTCGACGTGCGTGCGAACGGAGGCGGCGTGGGACATGAGGATCCTTCCGAGGCGGGTGCGCGACCGCCGACGCGGCGCAGAGCACTGTCGATGCTATCCCGGCACGGTGTCGCGATCCCCGGGAACGACGAAGGGAGCGGATCCTCGGATCGCTCCCTGCACTTCCATTCTAACGGCGGGGATGGGGCTTGCGGCAAGGCCCCCCTGCGGGGGCAGACTATGTGGTTCCGCCCCGGAACCGGAGGATCCGTGCGCCCTGAATCCACCCCTGAATCCGTCTTCGACACGGCCCCGCCGCGCGCGCTTCGGCCGACATCCGTCTTCGCCCTGCCGCCCGCCCTCGTGCGCAAGGCGGATCCTGCTCTCATCGCGGTCGACGAGGCGCATCTGCTCGCGGTCCGAGACCGCCTCGCCGAGGAGATCGCCGCGCTCGAGGAACGTCTCATCGTCCTCCGCGCCGTCCATGCCCGCCCCGGACAGGAGGCCCTCGATCGCGATCTCGAGATCCACCGGTCGACGTCGCGGCTGCAGCTGCTGCGCCGGTTCGGAGTCGACCTGTGCCTCGGGCGCATGGTCGTCGCGGGTGCGGGTGCGGGTGCGGGTGCGGGTGCGGGTGCAGGTGCGGATGCGGGCGCAGGTGCGGGCACAGGTGCGGATGCGGATGCCGGTGCGGGTGCCGGCCCGGAGGCCGGGGCGGGAGACGCCGGCGGGGAGACGGACGCGGGCGCCGGCGGCGCCGCCGGCGAGCCCGTCTACGTCGGCCGCATCGGCCTGAGTGACCGGGACGGACGGCGCCTGCTCGTCGACTGGCGCGCCCCGGCGGCCGAGCCGTTCTTCGCGGCCACCCATGCGGATCCGCAGGGTCTGCGCAGCCGCCGCCGCTACCGCTGGGCGTCCCGCCGCATCACCGACTACTGGGACGAGGTGTTCGACCCGGAGGGACTCGACGGCGCAGCCGCGCTCGACGACCAGTCCGCGTTCATCGCCAGCCTCGGCGCCTCGCGCTCGCCGCGGATGCGCGATGTGCTGAGCACGATCCAGGCCGACCAGGACGCCATCATCCGAGCTTCGTCGCGGGCACCGCTCGTGGTGGACGGGGGACCGGGCACGGGCAAGACGGTGGTCGCGCTGCACCGCGCGGCCTACCTGATGCACGCCGAGCAGCGGCTCAGCCACGGCGGGATCCTGTTCGTCGGCCCGCACCAGCCCTACCTCGCCTACATCGAGGACGTGCTGCCCAGCCTCGGCGAGGACAGCGTGCGCGTGTGCACGCTGTCGGATCTCGTCCCCGAGGGACGGGCCGGTGATCGCATGGCGGAGGAGACGGATCCGCGCGTGCGCACCCTGAAGTCCGGGCGGCGGCTGCTCGACGCGGTGACCGCGGCGGTGCGCTATCACGAGCACGCGCCGACCGAGCCGCTGCTCGTGGAGACGCCGTGGCGCGAGGTGATCGTGGAGCCCGCAGCGTGGATCGAGGCGTTCGACGCGCCGGAGCCGGGCACGCCGCACAACGACGCGAGGGATGTCGTGTGGGACGCCCTGATCGGCGCGCTCGTCGAGGGCACCGCCGACGAGGACGTGCCGCCGCGGCAGCTCGACCGGGCGCTGCGGCAGAACAGCGAGCTGCAGCGCGCCTTCGTGGCCGCCTGGCCGGTGCTGGACCCGGCCGGGGTCGTCGCCGATCTCTGGTCGGCACCCGCGTACCTGCGGATCTGCGCGCCGTGGCTCGCGGATGACGAGCGGGCGGCGTTGCGGCGGGAGGATCCGCGGGCGTGGACGCGGCAGGATCTGCCCCTGCTGGACGCGGCCCGCGCACTGATCGGGGACCCGGAGGGCTCGCGGCAGCGGCGGCGTCAGGAGGCCGTGACCGCCGAGGAGCGCGAGCAGCGAGAGCGGGTCATCGATGAGATGCTCGCCGCGGACGACGACAAGGAGAGCGCGATCACCGGCTTCTTCTTCGGCGAGGACAGCGCGGGCGTACGCGAGATGCTCCAGGACGAGGCCGCCCTGCCGCGGCTCGACCCCGATGCGCTCGCCGGGCCGTTCGCGCACGTGATCGTCGACGAGGCGCAGGAGCTCAGTGACGCGGAGTGGGCGATGCTGCTGCGTCGGGTGCCGTCGCAGAGCCTCACCATCGTCGGCGACCGCGCGCAGGCCCGGCACGGCTTCGGTGAGAGCTGGACCGAGCGTCTCGAGCGGGTGGGCCTGCGCCGGATCGTGCAGGCGTCCCTGCGCATCAACTACCGCACGCCGGAGGAGATCATGGCCGCGGCCGAACCCGTGATCCGCGCCGCCCTGCCCGACGCGAACGTGCCGGTCTCGGTGCGAGCGAGCGGGATCCCGGTGCGTCACGCGGGGATCGCGGAGCGCGACCGCTTGCTCGCCGACTGGCTCGCGGCGCACGAGGACGGCATCGTCTGCGTGATCGGCGATGACCGGCCGTTCCCCGGCATCGACGGCGCGGGGGATCCGCGCGTGCGGTTGCGGACTCCAGTGACCGCGAAGGGACTCGAGTTCGACCTCGTCGTGCTCGTGGATCCGGAATCCTTCGGTGCGGGGATCGAGGGCGCCGTCGACCGGTATGTCTCGATGACCCGCGCCACCCAGGAGCTCCTCGTACTCGACCGGGGTCGTTGAGCGCCCTTCGACGGGCTCAGGACCGGCCGCAGGCGAACGGGGCGCCCTTCGTCTCGTCGCTGCGCTCCTCGCTCAGGGACCGCTCCATGGACCGGTCCCTGAGCGAGCGCAGCGAGACGAAGGGCGCCCGACGCCCCCGGAGGTCAGAGGGCGGCGCCGACCAGGGCCTCGCCCAGCGGACTGCGCAGGTGCATCATCCGCGCCCCGTCGCGCGTGCTCA
This sequence comes from Actinomycetota bacterium, assembly GCA_018268515.1. GTDB lineage: Bacteria > Actinomycetota > Actinomycetes > Actinomycetales > Microbacteriaceae > Microbacterium. The sequence continues at coordinate 6,502 of JAFDWK010000100.1, read as the reverse complement.
CGATCAGGCCCGCGTCGCGCAGCACCGTGAGGTGGTGGGAGGCGGTGGATGCGGCGATCCCCGCCTCCTCCGCCACGCGCGACGTCGTCCGGGGCACGTGCGCGGCGAGCAGGATCCCGGCCCGCGCGGGACCCACCAGGACCTCGAGCGCGCGCACCTGGTCGGCGGTGTCCTGCGCCCACCCCGCGGTCACCCCCTGCGCCGGGTAGAACAGCGTCGGCTGCGCGGGCGGCTCGGTGATCACCATGCAGCTCCACGACGACATCACCGACGGCACGAGCACGAGCCCGCTGCCGCGGCAGTCCACGTCCTCGCTGTGCCGCCGTAGCCGCACCCGCACCGAGCCGTCGCCCCAGCTCACCCACGGGTGGATCCCCGACGCCATCGTCGCGAGCCCCTCGGTCGCCACCGTGCGCGAGCGCACCGCGACGTCGGCGCGCAGGATCCGTTCGAGCTGCGGCCAGACCGGGGCCATCGCGCTCTCCCAGACCTCGGCCCAGGCATCGGCGATGACCGAACGCGCCCGGAGCGGATACTCCTGCATCCGGCGCAGGGCCTCCTGTCGCCGACCGGAGGAGCGAACCACCATCTTGCCGAGATCCACGCGCATGCCGGCCATCGGCGCGGCGCGGAGGGCGGCGAGCTCCTCCTCGGGCGTCAGGTCCCAGCGGGCGGTCGCGGTGAGGAAATCGGGCAGGTAGCCGTCGGCGCCGATCACCTGCGCGAGCAGGCCGAAGGCGTCGCGGGGGAGCCTGCCGCGCACGTCCTTGAGCCAGCCCCATGCGAGCGGATACTGCTCGGGCCGCAGCAGCACCCGCACGGCGTGCGCGAGCTCATGGCCCGGCGAGATCCCGAACCGCACGGCCTGGATGTCGCCGGGACCGAGCTGGAAGTCGACGCGATGGTGCTCCCACTCGACGCCCTCCATGTTTCGATCCACATCGAAACTCTACGGTGCGCGAACCGGGCCCGCGAGAGTGGGAGCACACCGCAGAGAGGACCGGACCATGAACATCATCACCCCTGAGGTCGCCGTCGTCGCTCCCGAGGAGATCCGCCTCGGCACCGGGAACGGACGGCGCTTCGAAGGCGCCGATCACGGTGCCTCCGTCTCCTACTTCTTCGTCGACAACCAGCCGGGGCAGGGCTCCCTGCTGCACTGGCACCCCTACCCCGAGACCTGGGTCGTGCTGGAGGGCGACGTCGCGTTCACCGTCGGCGAGCGCACCCTCATCGCGACCGCGGGCGACACCGTCACGGGACCCGCCTTCGTGCCCCATCGGTTCGAGAACATCGGATCCGGCAGAATGCGGCTCATCGGGATCCACGCCTCGGCCGTCATCATCCAGACCGTGGTCGGCTGACCGCGGGATCCACACCGCACCCGACAAGGAGAAACGCATGTCGTTCCAGGCATACCTCGACGCGGTCGAGACCAAGACCGGGCTGACGCCCCGCCAGATCGTCGACCTCGCGGCCGCTCAGGGCTTCGGCCCTCACACCAGAGCGACGCCGATCCTCGAGTGGCTGAAGACCGAGTACGACCTCGGTCGCGGTCACGGCATGGCCTTCGTGCACGTGATCACGAAGGGCACCACCATCAGCGCGAAGCACGTCGGAACCGATGGCGTGCACCGCGACGCGAGCGATACGCTCTGGCTCGACGGCAAGGACTCGAATCCACATCGCAGCTGATCGCCGCCCCGACACCGCCGATGGCAGGCCCCGCATCGCCGACAGCCGCTCCGCGCATCGCCGACAGCCGTTCCGCATCACCGACATCCGTTCCGCATCACCGACAGGAAGAATCCCTCATGGCCGTTCGCGTCGACCTCAACATCTCCCTCGACGGCTATGCGTCGACCACCGATCAGACGCCGGAGAATCCGTTCGGCGAGGACTGGGGCCGGCTCGTCGCGGCCTACACGGGCACACGGACCTTCCGCGAGCGCGTGCTGGGCGATCCGTCCGGCGGCAGCACCGGCGTCGACGACCGCTACGGCGCCGCGTACTTCGAGAACATCGGTGCCGAGATCATGGGCGCCGGCATGTTCGGGCTGCACGAGTTCCCCGACGACCCCGACTGGCGGGGCTGGTGGGGCGACGAGCCGCCGTTCCACTACCCCGTGTTCGTGCTCACGCACGGCACGGCGCGGGAGCCGATCAGCTTCGAGAACGGCACGGAGTTCCGTTTCATCGACGCGACGCCCGAGGAGGCACTGAGCCTCGCGATCGATGCGGCAGGGGGAGCGGATGTGCGCATCGGCGGCGGGGTCGACACCGTGCGCTCCTTCCTCGCCGCGGGGCTCGTCGACCGGCTGCACGTCGGCATCACGCCGATCCTGCTCGGCCGCGGGCAGAACCTGTGGGCCGACCTGCGCGGGCTCGAAGCCGACTGCACGGTCACCAGCGAGGTCGCCGAGAGCGGCGTCGTGCACGTGACGTTCGACCGCAGCTGACGTCCGCAGGAGCATCCCGCGGGATGCCCCGCACCTCGCGTCAAGCGGCGTTGCGCGATCCGGTGCCGTCGTCCTCGGCGTCCTCGATGTCCTCGTCGGAGGGGGCGGATCTGGGCTTCTCGGAGCGCTTGGCGTAGATCACGCGAGACGCGTCGGAGAGCGGGTTGCGCAGGAACAGCAGCGAGATGCTGATGCCGATGAGAGCGGCGAACAGCGCCGCCAGCCACCAGAACTCCCGGAAGATGGGGAAGAAGAACCACAGGATCCCCAGCGGTACGAGGAACGCCAGCAGGCGCAGCACCGAGTACACGAGCAGGGGAGGAAGTTTCACGGGTCCAGTCTAAGAGGACGGTTTCGGCACGCGCTGTGAGGGACCTATGCCGATGGCGCGAGTCCAGCCTGTCGGATGCCGGGAGAACCCGCGTGCCCGGAGGCTGGGCGCGAACGCGGAGGCCCGGCCTTCGAGGCCACCGTGGAGTGCCGGGACCGCGCCGGTCGCGCAGGGTCCCGGCGGTCACTGCGGTCGCGCGGGCCCGGCGGTCGCGCGGGCCCGGCGGTCGCCGTGGTCGCGCAGGGTCCCGGTGGCCGCCGCGCGCCTACACTGGAACCGTGGCACGTTTCCTTGTGATCGGCGGCTTCCTGGCCGCGGTCTTCTGGGTGTTCAGCGTCGTCGACTGCATCGCGCAGCCGGCGAGCCGGCACCGGGGCGTGCCCAAGGGCGTCTGGATCGCGATCGTGGTCGTGATCCCGGTCATCGGCGGGCTGCTCTGGTTCGGGATCGGACGGACCAGGCGCGGACGCACTGCCGAACAGGAGCAGTATCTGACGCTGGACGATGCGCCGCCCGCGAAGCAGATCAGCGCGGCCGAGCAGGAGCGGCTGATCCGCGAACTGCAGGACGAGCTCGCCCGGCTCGACGAGCGCGGCGACACCGACACGCCCGGCCCGCGCCCGTGACGGCACCAGTCGGGGCGCCTGCGGATCCGCCCGTCGGGGCGCCTGGGGATTCGCCCGTCGGCGTGCCTGGCGATTCGCCCGCCGGCGCGCCCGGGGATTCGCCCGCCGGCGCGCCCGGGGATTCGCCCGCGACCGACGCCGCCGTGCGCCTGCTGACCGCCCTCGTCGCACACGGCGTGCGCGACATCGTGCTCTCGCCGGGGTCGCGCTCGCAGGCGCTCGCGCTCGCCGCGGTCGCCCTCGCCCGCTCCGGGGCGGTGCGCGTGCACGTGCGGATCGATGAGCGCGTCGCCGGCTTCACCGCGCTCGGCCTGGGCCGTGAATCGGGCGTCCCCGCTGCCGTGGTCTGCACCTCGGGCACCGCGGCGGCCGGCTATCTGCCCGCGGCCATGGAGGCGTTCCACGCCGGAGTGCCGCTGATCCTGCTCACCGCCGACCGTCCGCCCGAACTGCGCGGCGTCGGCGCGAACCAGGCCACTGCTCAGCCCGGTCTGTACCGTCCCTGGGCGCGGTCCAGCGTCGACGCGCCGGTGCCGGGCGACGCGGATCCGGCGGTGTTCGAGGCGCTGGCCGCCGATGCCGTGGCGGTCGCCCTCGGTGCCGCCGGCGAGGGGCTCGACGGCGTCGCCGGGCCGGTGCACCTGAACCTGCCCGCGCGCGAGCCGCTGTCCGGGGCGATGCCGGATCCGCTCGTCGCTGATCCCGGCCCCGCTCCGGCGCCGCCCGCCGCTGTGCCGCTGCCGCTCGCCCGCGGCCCGCGCACCCTGGTCGTGGCGGGGGCCGACGCGGGGCCCGATGCCGCGCGGATCGCCGTGGAGGGCGGCTGGCCGCTCGTCGCCGAGGTGGTCAGCGGCGCCCGGTTCGGGGAGCGGCTCGTGCCCGCCTACCGGGCGCGCCTGCGCGACGCCGCGCTCGCCGACCGGATCGAGCGCGTGATCGTGTGCGGGCACCCGACGCTCAGCCGCGAGGTCGCGGCACTGCTGCGCCGCACCGACCTCGAGGTCATCGCGGTGCGCCGCGGCGGGGAGCGGCTGAACCTGTCCGGCGCGGCTGTCGACGCGCGCGGGGTCGAGGTGGAAGCGGGCGCGTCTCCCCGCCCGGACGAGGACGCCGACTGGCTGGCCGCGTGGACGCGTCCGGAGGCCTCCGGCGCCTCCGCTGCCCACGGGCCGGATCCCGTGGCTGCCCGCTCTGCGGCGGGTGCCGATGCCGGCGATCCGGGGGCGAACGCCGCAGCCGACCCCGCCAGGCTCGCCGGCGGCCTGCTCGATTCCGCCGCGCTCGACAGCGACGCGCTCGACCGCGCCGCGCTCGTCCAGGCCGTCTGGACGGCGACCGGATCCTACGACCGGCTGCTGTTCGGATCCTCACGGATCGTCCGCGTGGCGGACCAGATCCTCGACGGCAAGGACGTGCGCGTGCACGCCAACCGCGGCCTCGCCGGGATCGACGGCACGATCGCCACCGGCATCGGCATCG
>JAFDWK010000100.1:0-1523 GCA_018268515.1 Actinomycetota bacterium | reverse complement strand
CGGCCCGGACGGTCCGGCCGGTGCGACCCCGACCGGCGGCGTCACCCGGGTGCTGCTCGGCGACCTGTCCCTCCTGCACGACGTCGGATCCCTGCTGCTGCCCGCCGATGAACCGGCGCCGCGGATCCAGGTGATCGTGGGCAACGACGGCGGCGGCACGATCTTCGACGGGCTCGAGGTGGCCGGTACGGCTGCCTCGGCCGACCTGGACCGCGCCTTCTACACGCCGCAGTCGGTCGCCCTGGCCCCGCTCGCGGCCGCCTACGGCTGGACTCACACTCTCGCGTCGACCCGAGCCGGCCTGGAACAGGCGCTCGCGGCCGACGTCGCGGGGCCACAGCTGATCGAAGTGCCGCTGGCGCGCTGAACTCGTGCGCCCCGCCGGAGCGCCCTCGGCCGGCGTGCGTCGGCGGTGCCACAATATGGGGTCATGAGCCAGCACTCCGCCGGGTGGACCGCACCGGCCGCCGAAGTCCTCCGCGTCACCTCCGCCGGGCTGGCCGGGGTCGACCCCGACTCCACACCCGGGTACCGGGGGGATAAGGCGGACGGCGCCGAGTCGCTGGCCGCGGGGCTCGCCGCGCTCGGCGATCTGCAGGAGCGGCTGTTCGCGCGCTCGGCGGTGGGGGAGGCGCAGTCCAGCGTGCTGCTCGTGCTGCAGGCGATGGACTCGGCCGGCAAGGGCGGGATCGTCCGTCATGTCGTCGGCGGCGTGGATCCGCAGGGCGTCGAACTGGCGGCGTTCAAGGCGCCGACCGCCGAGGAGCGGCAGCACGACTTCCTGTGGCGCATCGAGAAGCGGCTCCCCGCAGAAGGCAAGATCGGCGTGTTCGACCGTTCGCATTACGAGGACGTCCTCATCGGCCGCGTGCGCTCCCTCGCGCCCGCCGAGGAGATCGAGCGCCGCTACGGGGCGATCGTCGACTTCGAGAAGCGCGTGGCGGACTCCGGCACCCGCATCGTCAAGGTCATGCTGAACATCTCCCGCGACGAGCAGAAGCAGCGCCTGCTGGAACGCCTTGACCGGCCGGAGAAGCACTGGAAGTTCAACCCGGGCGACACCGACGAGCGCCTGCTCTGGGACGACTACATGGCCGCGTACGACACGGTGTTCGAGCGCACCTCGACCGACGTCGCGCCCTGGTACGTGATCCCGGCGAACCGCAAGTGGTACGCGCGCCTCGCCGTGCAGGAGCTGCTGCTCGCCGCTCTCGAGGACATCGACCCGCAGTGGCCCATCGCCGACTACGACGTGCAGGCCGAGCGCACGCGCCTCGCCGCGAGTTGAGCCTTCTTCGGCCGCGACGTGCGCACCGGGCCGCGAGCCGCGATGGGACCGCGCCATCTGCGCGCGTCGCATCCCCGTCCCCGGGGCGTTCCGCACCGACTTCGGGCACAACAAGCCGGCACGAGTCGTGCTGTCGCGCACATCGGCGTCGCGGCGGAAGCCCACTTGAACCAGGACCACGGACCGGCCCGACCGAACCTCGCAAGAGTCGGGGTCAGACCCTATGAGGGTGGGG